>NZ_LMUW01000009.1 GCF_009765735.1 Xenophilus sp. L33 | reverse complement strand
CGCCGCCCTGGAGCAGACGCTGGCCCAATGGCGCCAGCTGCTGAGCGCCGCGGGCGCGGCCGGGCTGCCGACGCCCGCCGGCGCCGCGCCCGGTGCCACGGCCGGGCCGCTCCAGTTCATCGCCGCCAGCGATGCCGGCGGCGCCACCGTGCGGATGGTGCCGATCGACGAGGTGCAGTATTTCGAGGCCGCCGACAAGTACGTGCGCGTGCTGACCGCCGACCACGAATACCTGATACGCACGCCGCTGAAGCAGCTGCTGCCGCAGCTCGATGCCAACGTCTTCTGGCAGGTGCATCGCGCGGTGGTGGTGCGCAGCGCCGCGATCGAGTCGGTGCACCGCGACGAGGCCGGCAAGCAGCACCTGAGCCTGCGCGGCCGGGCCGAGAGGATCCCGGTCAGCCGCCTTTACGCCCACCTCTTCCGCGCGATGTGAGCGCCCAAAGAAAAACCGGCCCAGGAGGGCCGGTTTTCATGGGTGACAGCAGGAAGGGCTCAGTAGCGGTAGCCCGGATGGCCGTAGTAGCCGACCGGCCGGCCGTAGTAGCCGGGGTGGCCGTAATAGCCGGGCCGATAGTAGCCAGGAGCCGGATGGTAGTAGACCGGCGCCGGACGCACCACCACGGCGGGTGCCGGATAGTAGCCCGCGGCCACCGGCGGGTAGTAGGCGGGGGGCGGCGGGGCGTAATAGGCGGGTGCCGGTGCGTAGTAGGCCGGGGCACCGACGCCGATCGCGACGCCTGGCAGCGCGACGCCGACCGACACGCCGACGGCCGCATTGGCCGAGGCACCGGCGAACAAGGCGCCTGCGGCCACCGCGGCAGCGGCGGCCCATTTGAAGAAAGAGGTACGGGTGATCATGGTGAAGCTCCTGTTGGGACGGTGAAACGTCCTTGCATCCATTGAACGCCTCAGGTGTGAAGGCGGTGCACGGCCCTGTGTGAAGAAAGTTTCCAAAAGTAACAGGAATGGTGCGCCACCTAGAATAACCCGATGAATTCCCCCGTAGACAGCGACACCGCGAAGCCGAGCAATTTCCTGCGCCATGTGATCGAAAGCGACCTCGACCAGGGCACCTATTCCGCACGCCAGTGGGGCGGCACGCCGGGCGACGCCGCCCACCATGCCGCCGGCATGCCCGATCCGGCGCGGGTGCGCATGCGCTTTCCGCCCGAACCCAACGGCTACCTGCACATCGGCCATGCCAAGAGCATCTGGCTGAACTTCGAGCTGGCGCGCGAATACGGTGGCGTCTGCCACCTGCGCTACGACGACACCAATCCCGAGAAGGAAGAGCAGGAATACGTCGACTCGATCCGCGACGCCGTGGCGTGGCTCGGATACGACACCTTGCTGGCCGACAACCCGGCCGCGCCGGGCGCGCCGAACGAACACGTCTACTTCGCCAGCAACTACTTCGACTTCATGTACCGCGCGGCCGAATACCTGATCGGCGCCGGCCTGGCCTATGTCGACGAGCAGAGCGCCGACCAGATCCGCAACACCCGCGGCGACTTCAACACGCCCGGCACCGACAGCCCCTTCCGCAACCGCTCGGTCGAAGAGAACCTGGCGCGCTTTCGCGCGATGCGCGACGGCCAGCTCGACGACGGCGCCGCGGTGCTGCGCGCCCGCATCGACATGGCGAGCCCGAACATCAACATGCGCGACCCGGCGCTCTACCGGATCCGCCGCGCGACCCACCACAACACCGGCGACAAGTGGTGCATCTACCCGATGTACACCTTCGCGCATCCGATCGAGGACGCGCTGGAAGAAATCACCCACAGCATCTGCACGCTCGAGTTCGAGGACCAGCGTCCCTTCTACGACTGGTTGCTCGACCGGCTGGCCGAAGGCGGCCTGATCGCCTCGCCGCATCCGCGCCAATACGAATTCGCGCGCCTCAACGTGACCCACGTCATCACCAGCAAGCGGCGCCTGCGCCAGCTGGTGGAAGAAGGCCACGTCGACGGCTGGGACGACCCGCGCATGCCGACCCTGGCCGGCCTGCGCCGCCGCGGCTACACACCGGCGGCGCTGAAGCTCTTCTGCGAACGCTCGGGCGTGACCAAGTCGGGCGGCTGGATCGACTACGCCAGCCTCGAGGCGGCGCTGCGCGATACGCTCGATCCGATCGCGCCGCGCGCGATGGCGGTGCTCGATCCGGTCAAGCTGGTCATCACCAACTGGGACGAGCTGATGGGCGCCGGCTTCCTCGACGACTGCTCGGCGCCCGTGCATCCGCACCACCCCGAGATGGGCCGGCGCGAATTCAAGTTCGGCCGCGAGCTGTGGATCGAGCGCACCGACTACGAAGAGACGCCGCCCAAGGGCTACCACCGCCTCTACCCGGGCAACAAGGTGCGCCTGAAGTACGGCCACGTCATCGAATGCACCGGCGCGACCAAGGACGCCGGCGGCCGCGTGACCGAGGTGCAGGCCAGGCTGGTGCCCGACACCAAGAGCGGCACGCCGGGCGCCGATGCGATCAAGGTCAAGGGCGTGATGACCTGGGTCGCGGTGGCCGACGGCGTCGAGACCGAGATCCGGCTCTACGAGCGCCTCTTCTCGGCGCCGCAACCGGGTTCGGCCGACCTGATGGAAGAGCTGAACCGCGACAGCCTGCTGGTCACGACCGGCTACGTCGAGCCGGCGCTGGCGAACGCGGCCACGGGCAGCGCGGTGCAGTTCGAGCGGCACGGCTACTTCGTCGCCGACGGCCCGAAGCGCTTCAACCGGGCGTCGAGCCTGCGCGACAGTTGGGGCAAGTGAGGCGCGGCATGCAGCGACGGGCAGTCCTGGCGGGTGCGGCCGGCTGGCTCGCGGCGTCCGCTGCCGGCGCGGCGCCGTCCGCGACGGTCGCGTCACGCGCTGTCCCCGACGACGTTTTTCCCCGCGACTCGCGCGTCCCCGGCGGCGTGGCGCGCCTGTCGCTCGGACCAGCCCCTTCCCTGCCGGATGCGCGCACGCCGGAAGGCGTCCCGCTGCTGGTGCTGGGCGATGCGCGCGAATGGACCGCGCTGGTCGGCATTCCGCTGGCCGCCCAAGTGGGCCCCGCGCACATCGACGTGCGTGGCAGCGACGGCAGCGCTCGGCCGCTCGCCTACGACATCGCGTCCAAGCGCTACACCGAGCAGCGCCTGACGGTCGCGCCGGGCACCGTCGACCTGTCGCCGCAGGACCTGGCGCGCTACGAGCGCGAGCGGGCCCACATGGACACGGTGATGGCCGCCTTCAGCGAACCGCTGCCGCCGAGCTTGCGGATGCTGGTGCCGGTGCCCGGACGCCGCTCCAGCTCCTTCGGTTCGCGCCGGGTCTTCAACGGCCAGTCCCGCAATCCGCACAGCGGGATGGACATCGCCGCGCCGACCGGCACGCCGGTGCGCGCGCCGCTGCCGGGCCGGGTGATCGACACCGGCGACTACTTCTTCAACGGCGGCACCGTCTGGCTCGACCATGGCGGCGGCCTGCTGACGATGGTCTGCCACCTGAGCCGCATCGACGTGAAGGTCGGCGACGCGCTGGAGACCGGCAAGGCGCTGGCCGCCTCCGGCGCGACCGGGCGGGTCACCGGGCCGCACCTGCACTGGTCGGTGCTGCTGAACCGGGCGATGGTGGACCCGGCGCTTTTCTTCTAGCGGGCTGCTAGACCATCGGCCGCGTCAGGTACACCGCCTCGCGCCCGACGATCGCCCGCTGCGCCGGCATGAAGACGGTGCAGTCGTCGCAGGGCGCGCGGATCTCGTCCGGCCCGTTGACCGCGATCAGCTCGCCCTTGGCGAAGGTCTCGAAGCCGATCAGCGGCCGCACGAAGTGGAAGTCGGTCGACTTGATGACGTGCGTCTGCAGCAGTTCGAAGCGCCGCTGCGCGCCGGGCGCCGGCGTCGGCGCATCGCGCTCGATCAAGCCGAAGTGCGCCAGGAAGCGCAGCGCGACCTCGGTCGCCAGGTCGGCCGCCGACTGCTTGAAATGCTGCCCGCATTCGGCCACCAGCGCAGCGCCCGGCGCGTCCTCGCCCGCATGCCGGCCATGCTGGATCAGCGGCGTGCCGTTGCCCAGGCCGTTGGGCATCACCAGGTGCACCGAAGGCAGGCCGATCGCCAGCGCGACCCGGGCGTTGCGCTCGAAGTCCGGATACACCCAGAAAGGCACCACGTCCTGGCTGGTGGAGTGGATGTCGAGGATGTGGTCGGCCGCGCTCACCACCGGTCGCAACGCGCGCGCCCGGCGCAGCTCGGGGCTGTCCTCGCTGCCGTCGAGCAGTTCGTCGGACCAGATGCGGTTCAGGTTGTGGACGATCTGCCGGTTGTCGAAGGGCTTGGCCGCATCGAAGGCCTCGTAGGCCTCGACGTGCGCGAAGCTCACGGTCAGGGTGCCGATCTTCGGACGCACGCCGGTGTCGAGCAGGTGCGTGGCGGCGACCATGCCGCAGATCTCGTTGCCGTGCGTGAGCGCATTGACGAGCACGTGCGGGCCGGGCTTGCCCGATTCGAACCGGTGGACGTAGTCGATGCCGGTGTTGCCCTGGCGGTAGGCGCTGATGTCGCGGGGGAGGACTTCGAGGGTGGGTGTGGGGGTCATCTGGATGAGGAAGTTGGCTGCGGCAACCAGTTTGCTCCTCACGCGGCGAGCCGCAAAGCGCTCAGTGCCCGCTCCCCAGATAAGCCGCCTTCACCCCCGGATCGTTGCGCAGCTTGTGCGCCGGCCCGTGCAGCGAGATGCGGCCGTTCTCCAGCACGTAGCCGTAGTCGGCCACGCCAAGCGCGGCGGCGGCGAACTGCTCGACCAGCAGCATGGTCACGCCTTCGGCCTTGAGCCGCTCGATGATGCGGAACACCTCCGCCACCAGGATCGGCGCGAGGCCCATCGAGGGTTCGTCGAGCAGCACCACCTCCGGGTTCAGCATCACCGCGCGGGCCATCGCGAGCATCTGCTGCTCGCCGCCCGACAGGGTGCCGGCCAGCTGCGTGCGGCGCTCCTTCAGGCGCGGGAACAGCTCCAGCGCGCGTTCCAGGTCGGCGGCGACGTCGCCACGCGGGCGGCTGCCGGTCAAGCGCGGGAAGGCGCCGAGCGTCAGGTTGTCGGTGACCGTCATGGTCGCGAAGACGCGCCGGCCTTCGGGCGAATGGGCCAGGCCGAGCTTGGCGATGTGGTAGCTCTCGAGGCCGTCGATGCGCTTGCCGTTGAGCGAGATCTCGCCGGCGCTCGGCCGGATCATTCCGGAAACCGCGCGCATCGTGGTGGTCTTGCCGGCGCCGTTGGAGCCGATCAGGGTCACGACCTGGCCGCGCGGCACCTCGATCGAGATGCCGTGCAGCACCTGCACCTTGCCGTAGCCGGCCGAAAGATCCTTGATGGTGAGCATGTGAACGGTCCTCAGGCGGGTTGGGCTTCGATGTCCTGACCGCCGAGGTAGGCGGCGATCACCTTCTCGTCGGACTGCACGCTGGCCGGCTCGCCCTCGGCGATCTTCTGGCCGAAGTCGAGCACGGTGACCGTGTCGCACATGCTCATCACCACGTCCATGTGGTGCTCGATCAGGATCACGGTCACGCCGTGCTCGCGCACCTTGCGGATGATCGCGATCAGCTCCTTGATGTCGGGCGCGGTCAGGCCGGCCGCCGGCTCGTCGAGCAGAAGCAGTTGCGGATCGAGCGCCAGCGCGCGGGCGATCTCCAGGAGGCGCTGCTTGCCGTAGGGCAGGTTGCGCGCCTCCTCCAGCGCCAGCGATTCCAGGCCGACGAACTTCAGCAGGCCCAGCGCCCGCGTCGCCGCGGCCGCGCTCTCGCGCCGGTAGCGCGGCGTGTGCAGCGCGACGTCGACGAGGTTGCTGGCGAAGCTGTGGTGCAGGCCGACCTGCACGTTCTGCTGCGCGGTCATCTCGCCGAAGAGCTGCACGTTCTGGAAGGTGCGCGCGATGCCCGACAGCGCGATGTCCGACGAGGTGCGACCGACCAGCGAACGCCCGCCGAAGCTGATCGAGCCCGCGGTCGGCACGTAGATGCCGGTCAGCACGTTCATCATCGTGCTCTTGCCCGAGCCGTTGGGACCGATCAGGCCGTGGATGCTGCCGCGTCGCACCTTCAGGTCGACGTTGTTGAGCGCCTTCAGGCCGCCGAACTGCATCAGCACGCCGGACGCCTGCAGCAGTTCGCCATCGCTGCCGGCCGCGGCGACCGACACCGCGTCGGCCGGCGTCGAAGCGCCGTCGAGCGACACGTCCGACACCACCTTCGAGCGCCGCAGGTTCAGCGCGTCGCGCACGAAGCCGACGATGCCGTCCTGCAGGTAATAGACGACGAACAGCATGATCACGCCGAAGATCGACAGCCGCCAGTCGGTCATCGCGTCGAGCCAGAAAGCGAGGCCGGCCAGCGCGATGCTGCCCACCACCGGAATGGCCATCTGCGCCGGCGTGGCCCGTTCGCGCCGCACCGCGATCACGGCGCTGATCAGCACCAGCACCGCCAGCCCGACCGAGACGTAGCGGAACATCTCGACGTCGTCCAGCAGCTTGGGCAGGAGCACGATGATCGTGGCGCCCACCATCGCACCGACCCGGCTCTTGCGCCCGCCCATGATCACCGCCAGCAGGAACAGCACGGTGAGCTCGAAGTTGTAGGTGTTGGGCGAGATGTACTGCTCGGAGTAGGCGTAGAGGCTGCCCGAGAGCCCCGCGAAGCCGGCGCTGATGACGAAGGCGTAGACCTTGTAGCGGTAGACCGAGACGCCCATGCAGTCCGAGGCCACCGGGCTGCCGCGCAGCGCCTCGAAGGCGCGTCCGAGGTGCGAGCGCAGGATGCGATGCACCACGATCAGCGACAGCACCAGCAGCACCGCCACCAGCCAGTAGAACTCGCGCTCGTCGAGCTGGTGGCCCAGGAGCGGCGGCTTCTGCAGCTTGATGCCCATCGGCCCTTCGGTGACGAAGCTCATCTCGTTGATCAGGATCTGGATGATGGTGCCGAAGGCCAGCGTCACCATCGCCAGGTAGGGCCCCGTCACCCTGAGCGCCGGCAGCGCCAGCACCGCGCCGAACAGCGCCGTGACGCCGATCGATGCGATCAGCGCGACCAGCAGCGGCGCGCCGAGCTTGGTCACCAGCACGCCGGCGGTGTAGGCGCCGAGGCCGAACAGCCCCGCGTGACCGAGCGACACCTGACCCGTGTAGCCGACCACGATGTCGAGCCCGAACAGCAGGATCGCGTAGATCATGATGGTCTCGAGCAGGTGGATGTAGTAGTTGTTGGCGATGCCGATCGGAAACAGCAGCAGCGCGGCGAAGGCCACCAGGGCCAGAACAAGACGTCCGACTTTCATGGGAATTTCAGACCTTCTTGATCGCGGTCTTGCCGAACAGGCCCGCCGGCCGCACCGCCAGCACGATCAGCAGCAGCACCAGCCCCGGCACGTCCTTGTAGCCGGTGCTCAGGTAGAAGCCGGTGGTGGTCTCGGCGATGCCGAGGATGATGCCGCCGACCACGATGCCCAGGCCGCTGGTCAACCCGCCGATGATCGCCACGGCGAAGGCCTTGAGGCCCAGCACCGAGCCCATGCTGGCGCCGGTCAGCGTCAGCGGCGCGATCAGCACGCCGGCGAAGGCCGCGGTCAGCGACGACATCGCGTAGGAGAAGGTGATCACCAGCCCGGTGTTGATGCCCATCAGCTTGGCCGCGTCGCGGTCGTTGAAGGTCGCGACCACCGCCTTGCCGTAGATCGAGCGGCGGTTGAACAGCTCCACCGCCAGCATCATCGCGATCGCGCCGACCACCACCAGGATCTCCATCGGCAGCACGTTGCCGCCGAGGAAGTGCAGCGGCGCCTCCGGCAGCGGCGACGGGAACTTCAGGTCGTCGCGGCCCCAGACGTTCTCGGCCACGTTGACGAAGATGATGCCCAGCGCGATGGTCGACATGATCCAGCCGAACTCCGACTTGATCTTGATCGCCGGGCGCACCGCGATGCGTTCCACCACCGCGCCCTGCAGCGCGCCGAAGACGCAGACCAGCGGGATCATCAGCCAGTAGTTGACGCCCAGGTTGACCAGCGTGAGCCCGACCAGCGCGCCCAGCATCAGGGCCGCGCCCTGGCCGAAGTTCAGCGTGTCGGAAGTGGCGAAGGTCAGCTGGTAGCCGAAGGCGATGACGGCGTAGATCATGCCCAGCGCGATGCCGCTGAAGATGAGTTGGGTCAGGATTTGCATGGCGGCTCGTGCGAGGGCATGGACACAAAAAAGGCGCGCCGCCCGCGGATCGATCCGGGGCGGCGCCTGCTGGCTGGCGTTCTCAGTTCTTGGGCATCAGCGCCGCGTCGGCGGCCTTGTCCTTCATCTGCACCTTGGACGCGTTCTTCTGGTCGTCGGCGTTGGCGAACACCACGCGGCCGCCCTTGACCACGCCGAACACCGGGATGTTGGCGGTGATCGCGTCGTGGTCGCCCTTGGCGAAGGGCTTGTTGTACGTGGTCACGACGCCTTCGACCGGCGTCTTCAGGTCTTCCAGCGCGGCCAGGATCTTCGGGCCGTCGGTGCTGTTGGCCTGCTTGATCGCCGCGGCGAGCAGGTAGATCGAGTCGTAGCCCTGCGCGGCCGACACCGGCGACTCGATGCGGTCGTTCTTCGGCTTGTAGGCGCCCAGGTAGTTGGTGATGAACGACTTGCGCGCCGGCGTGGTCGGCTCCTGGATGAAGGTCTGCGGCATCACCGCGCCCTCGCCGGCCGCGCCGGCGTTGTCGATGAAGCTGGACATCGCGAGCGTCCAGCTGCCGACGATCGGCACCTTCCAGCCCAGCTTGGTCATGCCGTTGGCGATCTGCGCCAGCTCGGGGCCGATGCCGTAGGTGAGGATGACCTCGGCGCCGGCTTCCTTGGCCTTGAGCAGCTGGGCCGTCATGTCGACGTCCTTGATGTTGAACTTCTCCTCGGCCACCGGCGTGATGCCCTTGGCCTTGAGCGCGCGCTCCAGGTCCTCGCGGCCGAGCTGGCCGTAGTTGGTCGAGTCGGCCAGGATCGCGACCTTCTTGTAGCCGCGGCGGGTGACGGCTTCCTCGACGATCATCGGCGCCTGGATGCTGTCGTGCGCCGCGTTGCGGAAGACGTAGTTGTCCGGGTCCTTGTCGAACTGGTGGGTGATGATCGCGCCGGTCGCGACGTTGTTCAGCACCGGGATCTTGGCGTCCTGGAAGAAGCGCTGCGAAGCCAGCGCGACGCCGGTGTTGGCGTAGCCGACCACGGCCACGACGTGTTCCTTGTTGATGAACTCCTGCGCGATCTGCACGCCGCGCTCGTTCTTGGCCTCGTCGTCGCGCTCGACCAGCTGGATCTGGCGGCCGAGCAGGCCGCCGTTCTTGTTGATCTCCGCCGTCGCCAGGCGCACGCCGTCGCGCATGCTGACGCCCATGGACGACGAGCCGCCGGTGAACGGACCGTCGACGCCGATCACGATCGGATCGGCGGCAAAGGCGGTGGCGGACAAGGCCAGGACGCTGGCGGCGGCCAGCAGGTGAATGCGGAACTTCATGGGCGTTGTTTCCAAGTATTTCGGTTGTAAATTGACGCTACGTAAAGATAGCGAAATCGTTCGCATTTGGCGACAGTGACAACCCGTAGCGGGGCGCCTGCGCGACAGCCCCGCGCCCATGAAAAAGCCGGCCCGCGGCCGGCTCTTCGAGTCCCCGGCCGGGGGGCGTTTCTGGCTAGCGCCCTGATTCGCCCAGTTGCTTGCGCCGCGCCTCGCCCTGGCGCTCGAACATCCAGCCCGGATATTCCGGCGGCAGCTTGCTGACCGCGTCGATCTTCGCCAGTTCGTCGGCGCTCAGCGTCAACTTGGTGGCGCCCAGGTTGTCGGCGAGTTGCTCCGGCCGCTTGGCGCCGACGATCACGCTGGTCACCTGCGGCTGGGCCAGCAGCCACGCCAGCGCCACCTGCGCCACCGACACCTTGTGCGCCTCGGCGATCGGCCGCATCGCGTCGATCGCGTCGTAGGCGCGGTCCTTGTCGACCGGCGGGAAATCGAAGGCGATGCGGCGGCTGCCGGCCTCGCCCTGCTGGTCGCGGCCGTACTTGCCGCTCAGGAGGCCGCCCGCCAGCGGGCTCCAGACCATCAGGCCCAAGCCTTCGCTGCGCAGCATCGGGACCAGCTCGCGCTCCAGGTCGCGGCCGGCCACGGTGTAGTAGGCCTGCAACGATTCGAAGCGCGAGAGGCCGAGCCGCTCGGCGATGCCCAGCGCCTTGACGATCTGCCAGGCCGCCCAGTTGGAGACGCCGACGTAGCGCACGTGGCCATGACGCACCAGCTGGTCGAGCGCGCGCACCGTTTCCTCGATCGGCGTCGCCGGGTCGAAGCCGTGGATCTGGTAGAGGTCGATGTGGTCGAGCTGCAGCCGCTTCAGGCTGGCCTTCACGCCGTCCATGATGTGGCCGCGCGAGGCGCCGCGCGCGTTCGCCCCGGGGCCGGTCTCGCCGAAGACCTTGGTGGCGATCACCACGCTCTCGCGCGGCACCTTGAGGTTGCGCAGCGCCTGGCCGGTGATCTCTTCCGACAGGCCGCTGGCGTAGACGTCGGCGGTGTCGATGAAGTTGATGCCGGCATCGATCGACTGGCCGACCAGCGCGTCGGCCTCGGCCTGCTGCAGCGCGCCGATCTTGCTCCAGATGCCTTCGGTGCCGCCGCCGAAGGTCATGGTGCCGAGGCAGAGCTCGGATACGAAAAGGCCGGTGCGGCCGAGTGCGTGATGACGCATGGAATGCTCCTTCGAAGACAAGCCGAGGAGCATAGGCTTCGGCGGCATTTCCTGCAGCGGGCCCCCGTCTAGATGTGATGTTTCAATAGGTTGTTCACCCGGACAGGTCTGGGAAACTGG
>NZ_LMUW01000095.1 GCF_009765735.1 Xenophilus sp. L33 | reverse complement strand
CCAGCTCGGCCGGCGCGCCGGCGCCCTGCACCGCCGCCGGCGCCAGCCGCACCGGGATGTGCGGCACCCGGCGGCGCAGCGCGGTCACCACGTCGTGCAGCGCAGCGGCGCCGAGCGAGGTGACCAGCCCGATCGAACGCGGCAGGGTCGGCAGCGGCCGCTTGCGCGCACTGTCGAAGAGGCCCTCGGCCTCCAGCCGGGCCTTGCGCTGCATGAACTGCTCGAAGAGCGCGCCCTGCCCCGCCCGCTGCAGGCTCTCGACGACCAGCTGCAGGTCGCCGCGCGGCTCGTAGACCGCCAGCCGGCCACGCACCTCGACCTGATCGCCTTCACGTGGCGTGAAGTCGAGCAGGCTCGCGGCCCGCCGGAACATGGCGCAGCGAAGCTGGCCGTTCGCGTCCTTCAGCGAGAAGTAGCAGTGGCCGCTGGCAGCGCGCGAAAAGCTGGAAATCTCGCCGCGCACCGACACCGGGTTGAAGCGCGCCTCCAGCGCGTCGGCGACCGCCCGGCACAGCGCGCCGACGGCCCAGACCCTGCTTCCGCCGGTGGGCAGTTGCTCACGTTCAAGCATGCTCGGCTAACTTTCCGCTAATGATTCGTCCACAAGCGGGACCGTCCGGTGAAAGCAGGTTGGGAGTCCCCACGATATGCGCGGGTTGTCGTGCAACCCGTTGATTTGATTGAAGAAAGCGTTGCCCAAAATTCAGTCGATCCAGTCAAAGCACCGGCCGGTGCGGGTCGAGGCCAGTTGCCCTGGGTGTTAGTCACAAAGTTATCCACAGATTCTGTGCGTCAGCGCCTACAGCGCGAACATGTCGTAACGAGAGCGCCGCTCGGTGGATAATCGCCGCGCATTTGCATTCCATGGGCCGGAGGAATTCTTTGTTTTCCATCATAGTTGCCGCGGGCTGGCCGATCTGGCCGCTGCTCGCTTGTTCGGTGATCGGCGTGGCCCTCATCATCGAGCGCTTCACCAGCCTCAAGACGTCACGGGTGTTGCCGCCCAAGCTGCTCGACGAGGCGATCACCGTGTCGCGCAACGGCATTCCCGGCCCCGACGTGGTGACCCAGCTGGAGAAGAATTCCGGCCTCGGCGAAGTGCTGGCCGCCGGCTTCCGTTCGCTGAACGCCAATCCGCTGGTGAGCGAGGACGATCTGCGCGTGTCGATGGAATCGGCCGGCCGCGTGGTCGCGCATCGCCTGGAGCGCTACCTGCCCGCGCTCGCCACGATCGCCTCGGCGGCGCCGCTGCTGGGCTTGCTGGGCACCGTGATCGGCATGATCGAGATATTCGGCTCGCAGTCCTCGGCCAGCGGCGCGGTCGGCTCGGGCAATCCGGCGCAGCTGGCGCACGGCATCTCGATCGCGCTCTACAACACCGCCTTCGGCCTGATCGTGGCGATTCCGACGCTCATCTTCTGGCGTTACTTCCGCAGCCGGGTCGACGAATACCTGCTCAACCTCGAACTGGCCGGCGAGCGCTTCGCCCGCCACCTGAACACCCTGCGCCGATGAGGATGCACTTTCGCCACGGCTCGCGCGACGAGCCGGAGATCAACCTGATCCCGTTCATCGACGTGCTGCTGGTGGTGCTCATCTTCCTGATGCTGTCGACCACCTACAGCAAGTTCACCGAGATGCAACTGCGCCTGCCGGTGGCCGACGCCGACAAGCAGCGCGACTACCCGAAGGAAGTGATCGTCTCGATCTCCGCCGACGGCCGCTACGCGATCAACAAGACGATGCTGCCCGACCGCAGCGTCGACACGGTCGCCTCGGCGCTGGCCGCGGCCTCGGGCGGCGCCACCGACAACGTGGTGATCATCAGCGCCGACGCCAACTCGACCCACCAGGCGGTGATCACGGTCATGGAGGCGGCGCGCCGCGCCGGGCTGATGCAGATCACCTTCGCCACCCAATCGGCCGCGCAGGCCGGGCGCTAGCCTTGACAGACGCGCCGGCCCTGCAGCGTGCCTGGCTGCAGCGCGGCGGACTGGCCCGCCTGCTGTGGCCGCTGTCGCTGCTCTACGGCGCGCTCACCGCCCTTCGCCGCGGCCTCTACCGGGTCGGCTGGCTGAAGACCGAGCGGGTCGGCGTGCCGGTGCTGGTGGTCGGCAACGTGATCGCCGGCGGTGCCGGCAAGACCCCGACCGTGATCGCGATCGTGCGCCACCTGCGCGCGCGCGGCCTCGAGGTCGGCGTGGTGTCGCGCGGCCATGGCCGCAAGACCGACGACTGCCGCGAGGTGAGCGACGACAGCGACCCGGCACTGGTCGGCGACGAGCCGGCGCTGATCCGGCGCGCCACCGGGGTGCCGGTGTTCGTCGCCCGGCCTCGGGTCGAGGCGGCGCGGGCGCTGCTCGCGCGCCATCCCGCGGTCCGGCTGATCGTCAGCGACGACGGTCTGCAGCACCTGGCGCTGGCCCGCGACGTCGAGCTGTGCGTCTTCGACGACCGCGGCATCGGCAACGGCTGGCTGCTGCCGGCCGGACCGCTGCGCGAGCCCTGGCCGCGCCATTGCGACCTCGTGCTGCACACCGGCGGCCGGCCGGCCTTCGCCGGCTTCACCGCGCGCCGCTCGCTGGCCGACCACGCGCTGCGGCGCGACGGCACGCGGGTGCCGCTCGGCGCTCTCGGCGGCCGCAAGCTCACCGCGGTGGCGGCGATCGCCCGGCCCGAGGCCTTCTTCCAGATGCTGCGCGACAAGGGCCTGGTGCTGGCCCAGTGCATCGCGCTCGACGACCACGACGACTTCGCGCACTGGCGGCCTTCGCCGGGCGAGGACCACACGCTGCTGTGCACCGAGAAGGACGCGGTCAAGCTCTGGCACCAGGGCGTCGCCGCGCTGGCGGTGCCGCTGGATTTCGAACCCGAAGCGGCCTTCTTTTCCGCGCTCGACGCGAAGCTATCATTCCCCGATGGACACCAAGCTGCTTGAACTGCTCGTCTGCCCCGTGACCAAGGGGCCGCTCACCTGGAACGCCGACAAGCAGGAGTTGTCCTCGCGCAGTGCGCGCCTGGCCTACCCGGTGCGCGACGGCATCCCGGTGCTGCTCGAGAACGAGGCGCGCACCTTGTCCGACGAAGAACTGGGCCTGTGAACGCGCCGGCGCGCGCCGTCCGATGAGCCTCGAATTCACCGTCCTGATCCCGGCGCGGCTGGCCTCGACCCGCTTGCCCGACAAGCCGCTGGCCGACATCGCAGGCCTGCCGATGGTGGTGCGGGTGGCTCGCCAGGCCGCGCTCTCGAAAGCAACGAAGGTGGTGGTCGCGGCCGACGACGCCCGCATCGTCGACGCCTGCAATGCCCACGGCGTGCACGCGCTGCTGACCCGCGTCGACCATGCGAGCGGCAGCGACCGGCTGGCCGAGGCCTGCGCCCAACTCGGCCTGGCCGACGAGGCCATCGTGGTCAACGTCCAGGGCGACGAACCGCTGATCGCGCCGGACCTGATCGACGCCGTCGCCCGCACCCTGGCCGACGATCCCGATGCGGCGATGAGCACCGCCGCCCATGCGATCGACCGGCTCGAAGACTTCCTCAACCCGAACGTGGTGAAGGCCGTGCTCGACGGCCGCGGCCATGCGCTCTACTTCAGCCGCGCGCCGATTCCCTGGTGGCGCGACGGCTCGGCCGTTGGCGGCGCGGCGGCGCTGCCGACAGCGCCGCCGGCCTTGCGGCACATCGGCATCTACGGCTATCGCGCGGGCTTCGTGCGCGGCTTTCCGGCGTTGCCGCCCGCACCGGTCGAGTCGACCGAGGCGCTCGAGCAACTGCGCGCGCTCTGGCACGGCCACCGGATCGCAGTCCACGTCAGCCACCATGCGCCCGGGCCCGGCGTCGACACGCCCGAGGACCTGGCGCGGGTGCGCGCGCTGCTCGCCACGGCGGCCTGAAAAAAGGCGGCTTCGCGGACGCGCGGCAGGCCTGCGCGCACCGCTTGGAGCCCTCGGGCGCATGCTATCCTCGACCCAACTCCGCCTGCGGTGCCCTCGCGGACACTGCCTGTGCGACAGAAAATCTAAGAACCCTTCGAGGACACCATGAGACTGATATTGTTGGGCGCCCCCGGGGCCGGCAAGGGCACCCAAGCGGCCTTCCTCTGCACGAAGTACGGCATCCCGCAAATCTCCACCGGCGACATGCTGCGCGCCGCCGTCAAGGCCGGCACGCCGCTCGGCCTCGAAGCCAAGGCGGTCATGGCATCGGGCGCTCTGGTCAGCGACGACCTCATCATCAATCTCGTGAAGGAGCGCATCGCCCAGGCCGACTGCGACAAGGGCTTCCTGTTCGACGGCTTCCCGCGCACCATCCCGCAGGCCGAAGCGATGCGCTCGGCCGGCGTCAACCTCGACTACGTGCTCGAGATCGACGTGCCCTTCTCCGACATCATCGAACGCATGAGCGGCCGCCGCTCGCATCCGGCGTCGGGCCGCATCTACCACGTGAAGTTCAATCCGCCGAAGGTCGAGGGCAAGGACGACCTCACCGGCGAAGACCTGATCCAGCGCGAGGACGACAAGGAAGAAACCGTGCGCAAGCGGCTCGAGGTCTACAGCCAGCAGACCCGCCCGCTGGTCGACTACTACTCGCAGTGGGCCAAGACCGATCCGTCGAAGGCGCCGAAGTACCGCGCGATCAGCGGCGTCGGCACGGTCGACGAGATCACGCAGCGCGCGCTCGCCGCCCTCGGCGGCTGATCGCCGCGGTCGGTCTCAGGCCGGCGACTTCAGCAGTTCCAGCATCAGCGCGATGCGCGCCTTGACCGGCGTCAGCGCGCCCGCGTCGCGCAGCTTCTCGTTCGGGCGCGGCAGGATGCGTCCCTGCATGCAGCGCGTCGCCCGCAGCACGGCCACGCCGTCGGCCTGCGCACGCAGCGCCGCCTCTTCCAGCGACCTGTGCAAGGTGCCATTGCCGGTGGCCGCCAGCACCAGCCCCTCGACCGCCTCGACCTCGCCCTGGCGCCGCGCCAGCAGCAGCGCATCGACGATCGTGCCGCGGGCATCGGCGTGGCTCACGAGGATCTCGACCCGCGGCCATGCGGGCGCCGCCAGCATCGTTTCGAAGCGCTGGCGGGCCGATGCGTCGACCGCCGGCCACTCGCGCAGGCGCCGCACCTCGCCTTCCTCGACATAGCCCAGCGGACCGGCGTCGCCCGAATCGAAGGCGTCGAGCCGGTAGGTGTGAACCTTCTGCACGTCGGCCGCGGCATGCACGGTGCCGGCGCAGACCGCGACCACGCCGCGCGCACCTGCCGTCGCCGCGACAACGATCGCGTCGCGCAGGTTCTGCGGACCGTCGGGCGCCAGCGCGGTCGCCGGGCGCATCGCACAGGTGAGGACCACGGGCTTGTCCGGCGCCAGCACCGATTGCAGGAAATAGGCGGTCTCCTCCAACGTGTCGGTGCCGTGCGTGATCACCACGCCCGCCACGTCCGGCTCGGCCAGCCAGGCGGCGCAGCGGTCGGCCAGCCGCCTCCAGATGTCGAAGCTCATGTCCTTGCTGTCGACCTGGCTCACCTGTTCCGCCGCCAGCGTCACGCCGGCCGGCGCGTCGACACCCGCAAGCAGTTGCGCGACTCCGACCTCGGCCGCGGTGTAGCCGATGTTGTCGCCGGCGCTGGCGGCGCGGCCGGCGATGGTGCCGCCGGTGCCGAGGACGACGACGCGAGAAAAAGTGCTCATGGCTTGCGAACTTCTTGAAACTGGTTAAAAATACAGGTACTGGATATGCAACCAGTCCCGTCAGGAGCCACCATGCAGTTCGCCGTCAAGCTTACAGCCCGCCAGCAGCAGATCCTGGATCTGATCCAGAGCGCCATCGCACGCACCGGTGCGCCGCCGACGCGCGCCGAGATCGCCAACGAGCTGGGCTTCAAGTCCGCCAATGCGGCCGAAGAGCATCTGCAGGCGCTCGCCCGCAAGGGCGTCATCGAACTGGTCAGCGGCACCTCGCGCGGCATTCGCCTCAAGGGCGATGCGCTGCGTGCGCTCAACGAGTCGCGCAACAACCAGTTCTCGCTCTCGCTGCCCGGCATGGCGCAGCTGGCCCTGCCGCTCATCGGTCGGGTCGCCGCCGGCTCGCCGATCCTCGCGCTCGAGCATGTCGACCAGACCTACTACGTCGAGAACACGCTGTTCCAGCGCCAGCCCGACTACCTGCTCAAGGTGCGCGGCATGTCCATGCGCGACGCCGGCATCATGGACGGCGACCTGCTTGCGGTGCAGGCCACCAAGGAAGCCCGCAACGGCCAGATCGTCGTGGCGCGCCTGGGAGACGAGGTCACGGTCAAGCGGCTCAAGCGCAACAAGCAGGTCATCGAGCTGCATGCCGAAAACCCCGACTACCCGACCATCGTGGTTCAGCCCGGCGAGCCCTTCGAAATCGAGGGCCTCGCTGTCGGCCTGATCCGCAACACCATGCTGATGTAGCCACCAGCCCGTCATACGACGGCTGACACGCGGCGTTGTGTTGCGCCTGCACGCACGGCGCGGCGTCGCCGCTACATCCTGAACATCCGACCCCGACAGGTGGCGGGCGTATGGCAAAGAGCCATCACCCTGTCGAGGCCGATCATCGCAATCCTGCCTGTGTTCAACCTCTGACTTTCTGGAGTTCACATGGGAATCGCTTTATTCGGCATCGTCGATCTTTTCAGCCCTTTGCATACGCTGGCCGAACGCTTGATGCCGGGGCGTCGCGCCGGTATCGGCGGTGGCGCAGGGCTGCGCTACGTCGGCGTGCGGCCCAGCTGCACGCCGCGCCAGGGCAAGCCCGCGGCGGCCACCACCGCGGTCCACGCACCGGCGCGCCCCTTGCGCGTGGTGCGCCGGGTCGATGCGCAGCAACCGGGTCGGCATCCGAGCCGCATGGTGATCTCGGGTCGCATGGCCGACGTCTGCGCCGAGCTCGACCGGCTGGTCGCATTGGAGAACGCGGAGGCGTTGTCGATGGCTTCCCCGAGCGGCCGGCTGCACTGAGCGTCCGGCATCCAGGCGTCGCGGCCGTGCCGACTGCTCAGGCCGCATGGGCGGCATAGGCCGCTTAGGCCGTCACGACTTCGTACAAGGCCGTGCCCGGCTCGCTGCGGCCGGGCGTTGTTGCGAGGCACAATCACACGCCATGAATATCGTGATTCTCGACGACTACCAGGACGCGGTCCGCAAGCTCAACTGCGCAGCCAAGCTCGACGCCTACGCCGCCAAGGTCTACACCAACACGGTCAAGGGCATCGGGCAGCTGTCGGTGCGACTGAAAGACGCCGACGTCATCGTCCTGATCCGCGAGCGCACCCACATTTCCAGGCAGCTGATCGAGAAGCTGCCCAAGCTCAAGCTCATCTCGCAGACCGGCAAGGTCGGCGGCCACGTCGACGTCAATGCCTGCACCGAGCAGGGCATCGCGGTGGCCGAAGGCTCGGGCTCGCCGCTGGCGCCGGCCGAACTGACCTGGGCGCTGATCATGGCCGCGATGCGGCGGCTGCCGCAGTACATCAGCAACCTGAAGCACGGCGCCTGGCAGCAAGCCGGCCTGAAGTCCGCGTCGATGCCGCCCAACTTCGGGCTCGGATCGGTGCTCAAGGGCAAGACGCTGTGCATCTGGGGCTATGGCCGCATCGGGCAACTGGTCGCCCGCTACGGCCAGGCCTTCGGCATGCAGGTCGTCATCTGGGGGCGCGAGCAAAGCTGTGCCAAGGCGCGCTCCGACGGCTTCCAGGTCGCACCCAACCGCGAGACCTTTTTCGCCGCGGCCGACGTGCTGTCGGTGCACCTGCGGCTCACCGACGAGACCCGCGGCCTGGTGACGCTGGAAGACCTGTCGCGCATGAAGCCGACCGCACTCTTCGTCAACACCTCGCGGGCCGAGCTGGTCGAGCAGGACGCATTGCTGGCGGCGCTCAATCGCGGGCGCCCCGGGCTGGCCGCGATCGATGTCTTCGAGAGCGAGCCGCCGTTGCAGGGGCATGCCCTGCTGCGCCTGGAGAACTGCATCTGCACGCCGCACATCGGCTACGTCGAGCAGGACAGCTACGAGCTGTATTTCGGGCAGGCTTTCGACAACGTCGTCAGCTTCATCAAGGGCAGCCCGACCAACATCGTCAATCCGGGCGCGCTGCAGGTGCGGCGCTAGGCCGCGAACCCGTCACCGGCCGCCGCCGCGCGCGGGCCGCTCAGCCCGGCGACTTCTTGATCACCGGCCGAGGCGCGATCTCCGCCTCGGTGCTGGGATCGAACAGCTCGAAATCGATCAGGTGCGGGTCGGCCGCGGGCTCGGCCGGCTTGGCCGGCTCGATCGGCGCCGGCAAGGTCTCGTAGGCGGTGCGATCGAACTGCGCCAGGTCGAGCTCGGCGCCAGGTGGCGTCGGTTGCGGCTCGAGGGCGGCCGGTGCGGTCTGCAGCGGCGAATCCGGGCTCAGCACCGTCTCGTCGCCCAGGTCGCGCTCGATCTCGCCATAGAGCGACGGTGGCAGGATCGGCCCGTTCTCGACCTTCGGCGGCGGCGTCTCGGCTTCCATCGGCGCGGTCGCGGTGGCCGGGCCTTCGCGCGACACGGTGTCGGCGAAGGCGTTCGGCGTCACCGGATGGACGTGGTCGGGCTCGATCACTTCCTTGGCCACCGAATACAGCAGCAGCAGTTCCTGATAGGCCGCGAGGTCGAAGCCACCCTCTTCCTGGCCGCCCGGACGCCGGAACACCAGTTCCTCGATCAGCGCCAGCGTGCCCGGCGCCGGCCAGAGGGCCTCGATGCGCGCCAGCGCGGCGCGGTAGTGCTCCAGGCCGCGACCGGTCTCGGTGAAGTGTTCGAAGGTCGGCACGTCGGCATTGAAGGCGCGTTCGAATTCCGCCGCCAGCCGGTCGTAGTCGTCCTTGCGTTCCAGCGAATGGAAGATCCGCAGCAGGTCGAGGTAGGCCAGCGCGCTGGTGCCCGGATTGGCCGCGATGTGTTCGCGCAGCACCGCGATCGCCTGGTCGTGCTGGCCGAGCGAGAGGAAGAAGTCCGACTGCTGCTGCACGTCGAACAGTTCCTCGGTGTTGACCGGCCGGCCCGGCGCGCGGTCCGGATGCAGCGCGGGCAGGTCGACCGGCTCGCCCATGCCGCTGTCGAGGTGGTCGGGCTCGAGGGGCGCGAACGGGGTCGGCTGGAAGACCCGCGGCGGGTCGCCGCGCCGGGGCACGGGCTCGTCGTCGGCATCGAGGTCGGTCGCGCCTTCGAGCTGGCCGGAGCGGGTGCGCCTGGGGCCGACCGCCGCCGTCGCCGCGACCGGCACCGCTTCGCCCCACCAGGCCGGTGCCGCGGCCCGGCGAGCCATACGCCAGAGCAGCAGCAGACCGATCAAGGCGAGCAGCAGCAAGAGGAAGAGCGCGTAGACGAGCGGGTTGTGATAGCGGCTCTCGCGCGCCTCGGCCAGTTCGGTGCGCATCTCGAGCAAGGTGCGCTGGTTCTGGTCGGCCTGGGCGCGCAGCGACGCCAGGGTCGCTTCGAGTTCCTTGGTGCGCTGGGCTTCGCGCTGGGCCTCGGCGGCGGACGGATCCAACGCGTTCCAGAGCGCTGCCGCGGCAGCGCGGCGCGCCGGATCGGGTGCGTCCGGCAGGGTGAGCTCAGGGGTCGACTTGAGGCTGCCGACGGTCGCGGCCGCCGGGTCGAGTGCCTCGACCTGCAGCCGGGGCCGGCCA
>NZ_LMUW01000094.1 GCF_009765735.1 Xenophilus sp. L33 | reverse complement strand
CGTGATGCGCTCGGCCAGCCGGCGCGGCGGCGACGACCTGGCGCGCCACGCGACGCGACTGGCCGCCGACCAGGCCTACGCGCAGGCCGGCGTCGCGCCGGCCGACGTCGACGTCGCCGAGGTGCACGACGCCACCGCGGTCGGCGAGCTGATCCAGGCCGAGAACCTGCGCCTGTGCGAACCCGGCGAGAGCGGCACGCTGGCCGAGGCCGGCGGCACCAGCCTCGGCGGCCGCATCCCCATCAATCCGTCGGGCGGCCTGGAGAGCAAGGGGCACCCGATCGGCGCCACCGGCCTCGGGCAGATCTTCGAACTGGTGGGCCAGCTGCGCGGCGAATGCGGCGAGCGGCAGGTGCGCGGCGCGCGCATCGCCATCCAGGAAAACGGCGGCGGCCTCTGGGGCGTCGAGGAAGCGGCAGTCCACGTGGGCATCTTCGAAGGACCGGCAAGCCATGGCTGATTCGAGCAGGACGATCGAGGCCGTCGACGAGACCATCCGCTCGCGCCGCTCGGTGCGGCAGTTCCTTGCAACGCCGGTGCCGATCGCGACCGTCATGGAGATCCTCGACGTCGCGGCGCGCGCGCCGTCGGGCCACAACACGCAGGCCTGGCAGGTCCACGTGCTCACCGGCGAGACCCTGCGCGACCTGTGCGCAGAACTGGTGGCGGCGGCACAGGACGCCGAAGCGATGAGCCGGCTGCGCCCGGAGTTCGACTCCTATCCCGCGCAATGGGTCTCGCCCTACATCGATCGCCGGCGCCAGGTCGGCAAGGACATGTACACCCTGCTCGGCATCCCGCGCGGCGACAGCGCCGGCATGCAGGCGCAGCTGGCGCGCAACTACGCCTTCTTCGGCGCGCCGGTCGGCCTCATCTTCACGTTGCAGCGGGTGATGCTGCCCGGCAGCGTGCTGGACCTCGGCATGTTCATGCAGAGCGTGATGCTGGCGGCCCGGGCGCGCGGCCTGGACAGCTGCCCGCAGGCCGCCTTCGCGCCCTTCCACCAGCGCATCGCGCGAAGGGTCGCGCTCGACGCGCAGCAGGCGGTCGTCTGCGGCATGTCGCTCGGGCATGCCGACACCGACGCACCGGTCAACCGGGTCCGCACCTCGCGCGAGCCGGCCGCCTCCTTCACCGTGATCCATGCCTGAGAACGCCATGTCCGCACCCTCGCCGCATCCGCGCTATCCCCTGCTCTTCGCGCCGCTCGACCTCGGCTTCACCCGCCTGAAGAACCGCATCCTGATGGGCTCGATGCACACCGGCCTCGAAGACACCGAGGGCGGCTTCGAGCGCCTGGCCGCCTACTTCACCGAGCGGGTGCATGGCGGCGTCGGCATGATCATGACCGGCGGCATTCCGCCCAACGCCGAAGGCGGCTTCGGCGCCCGGCTGTCGACACCCGAGGAGGCGGCGCGCCACCGCGTCGTGACCGACGCGGTGCACCGGGCCGACCCCGGGGTGAAGATCTGCATGCAGATCCTGCACATGGGTGCGCTGGCACGGCAGCCGGATTGCGTCGCGCCGTCGGCGGTCAAGTCGCGGGTCGGCCTGCACACGCCGCAGGCGCTCGACGAGGCCGGCATCCAGAAGCAGCTCGACGACCACGCACGCTGCGCCGCGCTGGCGCGCGAGGCCGGCTACGACGGCGTCGAGCTGATCGGTTCCGGCGGCTACCTGGTGTCTTCCTTCCTGGTCGCGAAGACCAACCTGCGCACCGACCGCTGGGGCGGCTCCTTCGAGAACCGGATGCGCTTCCCGGTCGAGCTGATCCGCCGCGTGAGGCGGGCGGTCGGGCCGGACTTCCTGGTGGTGTTCCGCATCCCGGCCATGGACATGCTGGAAGGCGGCATGTCGCGCGAGGAAGTCGTCGCGCTGGCGCTGGCGGCCCAGGAGGAAGGCGTGAACATCCTGAGCACCCATTTCTGCTGGCACGAGTCGCCGGTGCCGACCATCGCCACCATGGTGCCGCGGGCGGCCTTCACCTCGGTCAGCGGCCGGCTGCGCAGCGTGCTGCGCATCCCCGTGATCACCAGCAACCGCATCAACATGCCCGACGTGGCCGAAGCGGTGCTGGCGCGGGGCGATGCCGACATCGTCTCGCTGGCGCGGCCGATGCTCGCCGACCCGGAATTCGCGCGCAAGGCGCGCGAGGGCCGCGAGGACGAGATCAACACCTGCATCGCCTGCAACCAGGCCTGCCTCGACCAGTCGTTCAAGGGCCAGGAGGTGAGCTGCCTGGTCAATCCGCGGGCCTGCAACGAAACCACGCTGCACTACCCGCCGACGACCCGCCCGCGGCGCATCGCGGTGGTCGGCGCCGGCCCTGCCGGCCTGGCCTGCGCGACGGTCGCGGCGGAACGCGGCCATCGCGTGACGCTGTTCGACGCGGCGTCGGAGATCGGCGGCCAGTTCAACCTGGCCAAGCGCATTCCGGGCAAGGAGGAGTTCCACGAGACGCTGCGCTACTACCGCCGGATGATCGAGCTGCATCGCATCGAGCTTCGCCTGGACACCCACGTCGATGCGGCGTCGCTGCGCTCGCAAGGCTTCGACGAAGTGGTGGTCGCGACCGGCATCGTGCCGCGCCGGCCGGAGATCGAAGGCATCGGGCATGCCAAGGTGGTCGGCTACATCGATGCCCTCACGGGCCGCCGGCCGATCGGCGAGCGGGTGGCGATCATCGGCGCCGGCGGCATCGGATTCGACGTCGCCGAGTTCATCACCCACAGCGGGCCTTCGAGTGCGCTGCACGTCGACGAATTCGCGCGCGAATGGGGCATCGACTTCGAGCGCCATCCGCGCGGCGGCGTCAGCGGCGTGCGGCCGCAGGTGCGGCCCGCGGCGCGCTCGGTGGTGCTGCTGCAGCGCAAGACCGAGCCGGTCGGCAAGGGCCTCGGGCGCACCACCGGATGGACCCATCGCGCGACCCTGCACAAGCGCGGCGTGCGCATGCTCAACGGCGTCGACTACCGGCGCATCGACGACGCCGGACTGCATGCGACGGTCCAGGGAGAGCCGAAGTTGTTCGAGGTCGACACCGTCATCGTCTGCGCCGGGCAGCTGCCAGCGCGCGGCCTCTACGAGGCGCTGCGCAAGGAAGGCATCGCCGCGACCTGCATCGGCGGGGCCTTCGAGGCCGGCGAACTGGACGCACGGCGCGCGATCGACCAGGCCAGCCGGCTGGCCGCCACGTTCTGAAGGCGGACCCGATCGTGACGTTGAACGAAGACCAGCTGGCGATCCGCGATGCCGCCCGACGCTTCGCACGCAGCGAACTGGCGCCGCACGCCCAGGCCTGGGACGAGGCTGCCGCATGTCCCGTCTCGGTCCTTGCATCCTTGGCCGCCAGCGGCTTCATGGGCCTGCTGGTGCCGTCCGAGAGCGGAGGGGCCGGCTGCGGCCACCTGACAAAGGCGATCGTGATGGAAGAGCTGGCGGCGGGGTGCGCAGGCGTCTCCACGATCGTGCACGTGCACGACAGCGTGGCTGCCGCCCTGGTCGACCTCGGCACGCCGGCGCAGATCGCGCGCTATCTGCCGCGAATGCTCGCCGCGGATTGCATCGGTGCCTTCTGCATCACCGAACCCGGCGCCGGATCCGACACGTCGATGCTGCGCACGCGTGCCGTCAGGGTGAACGGGGGCTGGCAGATCGACGGCACGAAACAGTTCATTTCCAACGGCGCCCGGGCCGGGCTGGCGATCGTGGTCGCGAGCACCGATCCGGCGGCGGGCAAGCGCGGCTTCAGCCTTTTCGCGGTGCCTGCCGACACGCCGGGCTTCCGCGTCGGCCGGGTCGAGAAGAAGATGGGCCAGAAGTGCGCAGACACCACCGAGATCTTCCTCGACCGCTGTGTCGTCCCGGAAGACGCGGTGCTCGGCACGGTGGGCGGCGGCTACGCCTACGCCATGAACACGTTGGCGAACGGACGGGTCGCCGTGGCGGCGCAAGCGGTCGGCATCGCGCGCTCCGCCTATGCCCTCGCGCTGGCCCATGCCGGCCAACGAAGAGCCTACGGCCGGGAAATCATCCAGCACCAGGCGGTCGCCTTCCGGCTGGCGGACATGCTGATGAAGATCGAGGTCGCGCGCCAGTACACCCACCACGCAGCCGGCCTGCTGGATGCGCAGCGGCCGGCGATGCGCGCTGCGGCGATCGCCAAGTGCTTCGCCTCGGAGATGGCCGAGCGCGTCTGCTCCGACGCGGTGGCCACGCTGGGGGGCTACGGCTACGTGCAGGGCGACGTCGAGCGCATCTATCGCGACGTGCGCGTCTGCCAGATCTACGAAGGCACGGGTGATATCCAGCGCTTGATCATCGCAAGGGAGCTGGCGCTCGAAACGTAAGCTACGGCCGCGGCGGGCGTCGGCGGCCGCTGACAACCGAAGCGCGCCGTTCGCACTTGCCCGGCGGCGCACCGCGCCGCAACGTGGGTCACCCGATACGCATCGAAAGGCCCGCCATGAGCATCCAGACGATCTTCGCCCACATCAGCTGCGCCGACCTCGGGCGCAGCGAAGCCTGGTACGCCCACCTCTTCGGCAAGCCGGCCACGCGCCATCCGATGGCCGGCCTGGCCGAATGGCACTTCACCGAAAGCGCCGAGATGCAGCTCTACGAAGACAGCACCAACGCCGGCCACGGGACGCTGACGCTCGGCGTGCTGCCGCTGGAGCCCGAGCACGAGCGCCTCGAGGCGCTCGGCCTGCAGCCCGGCCCGATCGAGGAAGCCGACGACTTCTTCATCGTCCGCCTGCGCGACCCGGACCGGAACCTGGTCGTGCTGGCGAGCGCGAAGCGGCGGTAGTGCCGGTGGCGTCGCCCGCTCGCGCTATCGGACCACGCAGTCGACCGTGTTCGACTTCGCCGAGGCCGTCGACGACGACGAAGGCGCATTGAACACCGGCGGCGGCGTGAACTGCATGCCGGGGTTCACCGGCAGGACGACCGGGGGCTGCTGGACGTTCGGCGTGTAGCCGAACTGCCCGGCCGCGAAGCTCGACGACCCGCCCTGGTTGCTGACGTTGATCATGCCGTCCAGCACCTGCACGTAGAGCCCGGGCTGCAGCGTGCCGCCGGGCGAGGGCGGCACGTTCTGGGCCAGCGCGGACGACGCGGCCAGGGCCAGGAACACGGTCACGAGTCGGGGGTTCATGCGGGGGTGCATGCGGGCTTTCATTGCGGCGGCGCCAGCGAGACGACCACGGTCGCGCGGCCCTGGAGCGATCCCATCGGCGTGCGGATCACGGTGGCGTCGGCGTTGCGCAGGGCCAGCTTGCCGGCGGTGCTGCGCATGCCGCCCTGGGCCAGGCCCAGCTCGACCCGGTCCTGCTGCGGCTTGTCGGCGTCGTAGGCATAGCGGGTCAGCACCAGCATCGAGTCGGGCTGCAGCACCACCTCGGCATCGTCCTTGAAGACGATGCGCGCGAAGCTGTGCGCCTGCGTGCTCAGCGTGTCGCCCTCGCGCACCTGCGAGTCGACGGCCAGCACGCGGCTGGTGCCGTCGGCACCGCGCGAGACCAGCATGCCGGAGAGCGTGGCGACGGTGCCCACGGACGGGGCCTGGGCCTGCGCGTGCGCGGCGGTCGCCGCGAAGAGCAGTGCCGCGAGCGGCGCCAGCACGGCGGAAGGTCGAAGCGTTTTCATGGCCTTGCGTTGCCTCTTTTCAGTTGCATCAGTTGCAGTACATCTTCTTGATGCTGGTGCCTGCGCCGGTGCCGGCGCCGGTCGCGCCGTTGGCCGCGGGGGTCGCGCCCGTCGTGGCATCGGCATCGACGGTGCTCGCGGTCGACGCCAGCGGCGCCAGCGACACGAGCGTGGCGACCACCTGGTTGCTGGCCTGCTGCACCGGCTTGACCGGCTCCGACGCCGTCGGCGGCGACAGCACCTGGCACAGCGCCGAGTTGGGGGCGATGGTGCAGATGTCCGCGCTGGGCGGCGGCGTCGGTGTGGACGCCGGCGTTGAATCCGAGGTCGTCGTCCCCGTCGCCACGGCGACCGCCGGGCAACCCGGCATGCCGGGGCTCACCGCGCACACGGCCGGCGCCGGCAGCACCGCCGAACAACCCGGCAGCGCGGCGTTCGCGATGCAGGCGCTCAGCGACGGCAGCACGTTCAGGCAGCCCGCCGTGCCGGGTGCCGCGACGCACGCGCCCAGCGTCGGCATCACCGCGGCCGTCACCCGCGCCACGCCGGTGCCCGCGGCCGGATAGCTGGCCGAGAGGCTCGTCACCGTCGCGGTCGAGGTCGCCGGCGGCGCGATCACCGTGTCGAAGCTGCCGCCGTTGTTGCTGCCGCGGGCCACGACGACATCGGCATGCGCCGCATCGGCCGGCGCGAAGCCGGGCAGCGTGTCGACCCGCAAGGTGCCGGCCAGGTGGGCCGAGCCGTCGATGTCGAGCAGGTCGAAGGCGCCGGCATCCAGCGCACCGCCCAGCTTGATCGCCAGCAGGCCGCCAGGGCCCTGCGTGTAGTTGCCATGTACCGACAGCGTCCCGGTCGAGGTGCTGTCGCCTGGCGCCACGATGCCGTTGTTGAACAGGGTGCCGCTGCCGCCTTCGCCGAGCAGCAGGTTGCCGGTGCCGCCGATGCTGCCGTTGTTGTAGAGGTCGCCGCCGTTGCCGTTCACCGTGCCGCCCGCCTTCAGCACGATCGCGCCGTTGTTCGGGCTTGCCGCGCCGAAGGCGGCGACCAGCGTGCCCTGGTCGACCTGCACCGTGCCGCCCGCCTGGTTGTGGAAGGCGGCGCCGGTGCCCAGCACCAGCGAGGTGATGCCCGGACCCACGCTCAGCGTGCCCAGGTTGTTCCAGGTCGTCTGGTCGAGCAGGGTGACCTGCGCGCCGTCCGCATGGACCACGTTGCGCGTGGTCAACGTGTTGCCGAGACCCTGGATCACGGTGTTGCCGCCCAGCGTGATCGCCGGAGCATCGGCGCCGACGTCCACCGAGCCCAGCAGCGTGACGAAATTCTGCCAGGTGATCGAACCGGCGCCCGAGAAGCCGGCGCCGGCATCCAACGTGGCGCTGTCGATCGTGAGGTTGGCGCCAGTGGCCGCCTGCAGCTGGCCGCCCAGGTGGCTGCCCGTCACGGTCAGCGAGCCCGCATCCGTGCGGATGGTGCTGCCGGCGGTGCTGGCGATGCCGACGTAGTTCTGGTCGCTCGCGCCGGCCTTGGTCAGCGTGCCGTTGTTGACGAAGTTGCTGTTGCCCGCGCCGTCGCCGCGCAGCACGTCGGCCACCGTGCCGGTCGTGGTGATCGTGCCGTCGTTCTCGAAGCGCGTGCCTTCGTTGGCCGCCGAGATCGCGCCGCTGCCGGTCACCGCCATGCTCGCGCCGTGGGTCCAGCCGACGCTGCCGTACATCGTGACCAGGCCGTCGACCGCGACCGGTGAACCTTGCGTGAAGAGCGTGCTGTTGCCCGGCGTCGAGAGGTCGGTGTCGTGCAGCACCAGCGGGTTGCTGCCCGGCCCGAAGACCAGGTCGGCACCCAGCTGGATGCTGCCGGCCCATTCGACCGTGCCGGCGCCGATGAAGCTGGTGCCGGCGTCGAAGGTGTGGCCGCCCGACATCGACAGCCCCGCGGTCGCGGCGACGTCGAAGATGCCCGTGTGCGTGCCGCCATGGTCGAGCAGCGCGACGCCGGTGCCGCCCACCGAGACCGTGCCGTCGTTGTTCACCGTGCCGGAGATGGCCGAGCCGGCGCGGTCCAGCGCCAGCGTCGCGCCCGGCGCCACATGCACCGTGGCGGCGTTGATCGCCGAGGTCGGCAGCCCCAGCAGCGTGGTGCCCGAGGCGATGTTCAGCGTGCCGTTGCCGGCGCCGCCCAGGCCCTCGGCCACGCTCAGCATGCCGCCGTGCAGGTCCAGGCCGGCGTTGAGCTGCACCGCGTGGTCGACGCCCGGGTAGTCGCCCTGGTAGTTGCTGTCGAGGTTCAGCGCGAGCGCGCCGTGGGTGCTGGTGATCGGCGCGTTGATGACGATGTTGTTGTTGGCGTTGAGCGTCAGCGCCGAGGCCGCGGCGCCGGTCTTGGCGATCGCCGCCGACACCGTGATGTCGCCGTGCTGCGCGTCGGTCGCCGGATTGCCGGTGCCGGTGGTGATGCTCACGTCGGTGCCCGCGTCGAGCTGCGTGGTGATGGTGCCGGCGCTGATGCGCGCACCGCTTTCGGTCGACACGATGGCGCTGCCGCTGCTCACGCCCGCGTCGGGCCCGTTGGCCACGATCTCGATGTCGTTCGGGTCGATGTGCCATTCGCCGCCGCGGCCGAGCACCGGCACGTTCACCACGTCGAGCGAGCGCTGGCCCGAGGTGTCGACATAGCCGCCCTGCCCCGCGCTGCCGGCGGCCGCCACGCGGCCGTCGACCGAGGCGGCGCCGTCGGCGATCAGCTCGACCCGGCCGCCGGTGGTGCCGCTGGCGCTGATGTCCGAGGTCGCCGCGGTCCGGAGGTCGCCCGAGGCGCGCAGGAAGATCCGGCCGCCTTCGCTCACCGCGCTGTCGGCGCTGAGGCTGCCGCTGTTGCTCACCAGCCCGGCGGCGATGCCGATGCGGCCCGCCTCGGCCACGATGCGGCCGAGGTTGGTCGCGTCGCCGGCGGCGCCGGTGATCGACACCGACACGCCCGGCGTGCCGGTGTCGAGCAGCTGCACGTTCTGGCCGGCGGCCAGCAGCACTTCGCCGTTCGGCGCATTGAGGAGGCCGCTGTTGGTCACGCTCGGCGCCACCAGGTAGATGCTGCCGCCGCTCGCCGCGTTGATCGTGCCGGCGTTGCGGACTTCGCCGGCCGGCGACGCGCCGCTGCGGAAGGTCAGCCTGCCGGCGAGGAAGTCGCCGTCGCTCACGTTCAAGGTGCTGGCCACGAAGCTGCCGACATCGATGCGGGCGCCCGCGCCGATCATGATGCCGGCCGGATTGATGAGCCACAGCGCGCCGTTGGCCTTGACCTGCCCTTCGATCTGCGACGCGCTCCCGCCGTTGACGCGGGCCAGCAGCGCGGCCGATGCGTTCGGCTGGCTGATGTTGACCAGCGCGCCCGAGCCCACGTTGAAGCTGGCGAAGTTCACCAGCGCCTGCTGCGTGCCCTGGGTGATGTCGAGCGTGTTGCCGTTGCGCGTGATCGCGGCAGCGCCGGAGCTGACGTTCCAGCCGCTCGGTAGCGCGCCGGGCGCCAACTGGGCATGCAGCGCGGGGCTCGACGCCATGCAGAGGGCGGCGACCAGCGGAGAGAGGCGATGGGTGATGAGGCGCATGTCGTTCCTTCTTCCGCTCTTCAATACGCCAGCACGGCGCTGAACTGGGCGCGCCAGTCGCCGCGCTTCTCGTTGGTCGCGTTGCCCGCGTCGAGGACGCGAGCCACGTCCAGCCGCAG
This sequence comes from Xenophilus sp. L33, assembly GCF_009765735.1. Lineage (GTDB taxonomy): Bacteria > Pseudomonadota > Gammaproteobacteria > Burkholderiales > Burkholderiaceae_C > Variovorax. The sequence continues at coordinate 44,346 of NZ_LMUW01000094.1, read as the reverse complement.
GCTCAGGTCGCGCGTCCAGGCGTAGCGCGCGCCCAGCCCGGTGCTCGACACGTTCACCGTGAAAGGGGTCGAGAGGCCGTCGGTGCCGTTGTTGCTGCCGTGGCCGCCGTCGACGAAGGCCAGCAGCCGCAGCTGCCCCGGCAGGCCGAGCCGCGCTCCCAGCTCCGGCGTGTAGATCTCGGCGTTGACCACCACGCCGCTGTCCGCCACCACCGCGCGCTCCTCGAAGCCGCGCACCAGCAGCGCGCCGGTCAGCGAGAACTGCGCGCTGGCGACCAGCGCCGAGTGCGTGTACTGCCCGACGCCGGCCAGGCGCGCCTGCCAGCCGCCGGGCAGCGCCTGCACGATCGAGCCGGCGCCGTTCACGATCACAAAGTCGTCCGAGCTGTCGCGGTTGCCCGCGCTCAGGTAGGAGTAGCGGTCGACGCGGCCGTCGACGTTGGTGTAGCTGTTGCCGCCCGGGATGTTGCGCGAGATGCCGAGGCTGTAGAGCAGGCTGCGCTCGACCCCGTCGCGCTGGCCGGCGTAGGTGAGGCTCAGCGGCGTGGTCCGGTAGGGCACGCAGGCGGCGATCGGCGGCGTCGGTCCGGCGATGCTCACCGCTTCGCCGCCGACGTTGCACGACGAGTCGATGTCGATGCGGTCGAGCCCCAGCACCAGCTTCGAGGAGCCCTCGCCGTCGCGGCCGAGGAAGTGGTTCCAGCGCACGCCGTAGATGTCGCCCTTGCCGGTGAAGCCGAGCACGCCGCCGAGCGTGGGCGAGCTGGCGGCCGAGTCGACGTTCGACTTGCCGTAGACGAAGTCCATGCTGTCGCCGATGCCGTAGAACGGGATGCGATAGCCGATCGAATAGAGGTCCATGCGCGCGCCCTGCGGCTTGTCGGGCGAGGTGGTGTAGGCGACGGTGCCGACCTGGTCGCGGCCGAAGAGGTCGGCGTGCTGCAGCGCGATGCCGGTGCGCCAGTCGCCGGTGGCCGGCGTGCCGCTGTTGTCGATCGTGGCGATCAGGCGCAGCGGGTTGTGGTCGGTGACGGCGACATCGGCATCGATGCTGCCGGGCGTGGCGCCTTCGGAAAGGCTGACGCCGACCTGCTTGGCCGGGTTGTCGTTGGCCAGCTGGATCGCCTCCGAGATCGCGCGCAGGTTGGGCGGGCGGCCTTCCTGCAGCGGCAGCAGGCTGGCGCGGATGTTGTCGGTGCCGAAGTGCTGGTTGCCGGTGACGCGCACCGACCCGATCACGCTTTCGACGACCCGGATGCGCACCACGCCGCCGCTCAGCTCCTGCTCGGGCAGCGAGACGGCGACGGCCGTGTAGCCGGCCTGGCGATAGGCGTCCTGCAGGGCTTCGACGGCGCGCTGGATGTCGGCGTAGGCACGGTCGTGGCCGGCGAGCGGCGCCAGACGGCGGTCGATGTCCGAAGTGCCCAGCAGCGTGTTGCCGTCGACCTGGAAGCGCGCGATGTCGAAGCGGACCTCATCGGCTGCGGCCGCGGCGGCGGCGCCCAGCGCCACTGCGCCCGCGATCGCGCAACGCGCCAGGGTGGACTTCAGGCTTGCGCTCATTTGTCGTGTCGTTCCTCGAGTGGGACGGCTGAACAAATGACGCCGGGTGCCTCACGGTCTGTTCAGGGAAGCCGGAATCGTAAATTGATGTAACTCGATCCGGTCGCTCCGTGACGCTGCGGGACAACGCAGCCGGCGAAGATGCCGCGATTCCAGGCACTACGACCGCAATCCCTCACAAAGTTTCGCGGCTTGCACGCCCTGCGGCGATGCGGGAAAGTCGCCGCGATAAGTCGAAACGTTGCATCTCAATGCCCACCTACATCGAACGCCTCGTCGCCATACTGGCCGGTATGGGCGACCGGCCGTGCCTGAGGCACGAAGACCGCGACGTGCAGGCCAGCGCGCTGCTCTCGCGGATCCATCGCCTCGCCCGCGCGCTCGATGCGCTGCACGTCGGCCGCGGCGACCTGGTCGCGATCTTCGCGTCGAACCACCCGGACGCGCTCGCGCTGCGCTACGCGGCCAACCTCGTCGGCGCCGCCGCGACCTTCCTCTCGGACGCCGGCACGCCCGACACGCGCGCCCAACTGGTCCGCACGCTGGAGCCGAAGCTGCTGGTCGTGCTGCCCGCGACCGCGCATCTCGCGCCGCCCGACACCGCGGCGACGCTCGCCGGCCTCGGCATCGCTCCGGCCGGCGGCCTCGACCTGCAGGCGGCGGCCGCCGCGCAGCCCGACGGCGCCTTCGCCTGCCGCGCAAGACCCGACGACCTCGCGGTCATCGTCTCCTCCGGCGGCAGCACCGGCGTGCCCAAGGGCAGCTGGCGCACCTTCGCGACCTACGGCGCGATGGTGAGCGTGCCGAGCCCGACCGACCGCAGGCAGCTCGTCAACGGGCCGCTCGCCTACCTCTCGCAGGTGCTGGTCGACATGACGCTGCTCGGCGGCGGCACCGTGGTGCTGCGCGAGCGCTGCGACCCGGTCGACACCGCCGCGACGATCGAGGCCGAAGGCATCACCGACCTGTTCCTGGTCGAGCCGCAGCTCTTCGAGCTGATGGACCATCCGCGGCTGGCGTCGGCCGACCTGTCGAGCTTGCGGACGGTCAGCCACATCGGCGCTTCCGCGCCGCCGACCCTGCGCCGCCGCGCCCACGAGCGCTTCGGACCGCGCGTGGTCCACACCTATGGCGCCAGCGAGATGGGCCTGGTGAGCCTGTCGGCCGCAGCGGAAGACGACACGGTCAGCGCCGGTCACCTGCTGCCGTCGGTCGCGCTGCGCCTGCGGCGGCCGGACGGCACGCTGGCCAGCGACGGGGAGATCGGCAGCATCGAGGTGCGCTCGCCCGCGATGGCACAGGGCTACCGCCACCGTCCCGACCTCGAGGCCGCCGCCTTCGAGGGCGGCTGGTACCGCTCGGGCGACCTCGGCCGGTTGATGGAAGACGGCCGCCTGCAAATCTTCGGCCGCGCGGTCGACATCGACTTCGTCGACGGCCGCATGGTGAGCCCGACGCTGATCGAGGACGGCCTGCTGCAGCGGCTGCCGGCGCTGCGCTCCGTCACGTTGGTGCGCGAAGGCGACGGCTGGGTCGCGCTCCTGCTGAGCCGCCCGGGCCAGCGCGTCGAGGCCGGCGACTGCATCGCGGCCATCGCCGACGCGCACGGCGCATCGGTGGCCCGCTCGGTGCGGCTCCTCTTCGGCGATGCGGTGCCGCTGACGCCGCAGGGCAAGCCGGACCGGGAGGCGATCCGTTCGATTGGCGCGCTCGGGCGTGCGATCCCCGGCTGACGATGGCGGTTTTGCGCAACAGCCGGCGCACTGCAAGACGCATCCTGGGATAATCAGGGTTAACCCCAGGACCCGCTCGATGAGCTCCCCCACCGTAGCCGCAGACACCCCTTCCCTCCACACCGACGACGCCACCAGCGAACGCCGCATGCTGCGCGCCATCCTCGCGCTCGGCGTCGGCGGCTTCGCCATCGGCACCGGCGAGTTCGTGATCATGGGCCTCCTGCCCGAGGTCGCGCGCAACATCGGCGTCAGCATCCCGCAGGCCGGCCATGCGATCAGCGCCTATGCGATGGGCGTGGTCATCGGCGCGCCGGTGCTGGCGGTGGCGGCGGCCGGCTGGGGCCGGCGCAACCTGCTCATGGCGCTGATGCTGGCCTTCGCGATCGGCAACTTCGCCAGCGCCGCGGCGCCGGGCTACGGGTCGCTGCTGCTGCTTCGCTTCGTCAGCGGCTTCCCGCACGGCACCTTCTTCGGCGTCGCGGCCCTGGTCGCGGCCACGCTGGCGCCGCCCGGACGGCGGGCCCGCGCGGTCGGGCTGGTGATGCTCGGCCTCACCGGCGCGACCCTCGCCGGCGTGCCGATCGCCGCCTGGCTCGGCCAGGTCTTCGGCTGGCGCGCGGCCTTCGTCTTCGTCGCGGTGATCGCGCTGGCGGCGGTCGGGATGATCTGGCGCGACGTGCCGAACCTGCTGCCGACGCACGGCGCCAGCCCGCTGCGCGAACTGGGCGCGCTCAAGCGCAAGCAGGTGTGGCTGACGCTGGGCATCGGCGCCATCGGCTTCGGCGGCATGTTCGCGGTCTTCAGCTACATCAAGCCGACGCTCACCGAGGTCGCCGGCATGAGCATCGAGCACGTGCCGCTGGTGCTGGCGCTCTTCGGCGTCGGCATGGTGCTAGGCAACCTGGTCGGCTCGCGCCTGGCCGACAAGCACCTGATGCGCACCATCGGCGGCGTCATCGTCTATTCGGCGGTGGTGCTGCTGGCCTTCGTCTGGACCTCGCACCACTGGCTCACGGTCTCGATCAACGTGCTGCTGCTCGGCACCATCGTGGCCATCGCGCCGGCGCTGCAGATCCGCCTGATGGACGTCGCCGGCGACGCCCAGACGCTGGCGGCGGCGCTCAACCATTCGGCCTTCAACGCGGCCAACGCGCTGGGCGCCTGGCTGGGCGGCGTGGCGATCGACGCCGGCCTGGGCTGGACCTCGACCGGCTGGGTCGGCGCCCTGCTCGCGGTGGCCGGCATGGGCATCTTCGCCTGGGCGGTGTCGGATGCGCGTGCGCGGGTCGCGGCCCGCACGGCCAGCGTCGGGACCTGAGCGGGCGCAGCCGCCACGCCGGGCGCGCGCCATGCTGACGCCGGACGACGAGTCCTTCCTGCAACGGCTTCGCACGCGCGCGGCCGAGCAGGCCCAGGCGCTGCGCGTGATGCTCACGCTCGGCAGCCTGATGGCGCTGTGCGGCTGGCTCGGCCGCATGGACGCCGTCACGCCGCTCTTCCTCGGCGCCATCGCCAGCGCGCTGGCCGAGACCGACGACAGCGGCAGCGGCCGGCTGCGGGCGCAAGCGGTCACGCTGGCCTGCTTCGCGGCCGCGGCCCTCGCGGTGGCCGGCCTGATCGACCGGCCGCCCTTCTTCATCGCGATGCTGGCGCTGTCGGCCTTCTGGCTCACGATGCTCGGCGCGGTCGAGGCGCGCTACAAGGCGATCGGCTACGCCACCCTGATCCTGGCGATGTACGCGACGCTCGGCATCGCGAGCCATCCCGATGCGAGCGCGGACGAGCACCGGCACGACCTGCTGCTGCTGCTGGCCGGCGCGGCCTGGTACGGCGTCTTCTCGGTGGCCTGGAGCGTCGTCCTGCCGGCGCAGCCGGTGCGGGTGCGGCTGGCGCGGCTCTTCACGGTGCTGGGCCGCTACGTGCGCTTCAAGGCCTCGCTGTTCGAACCGCTGCGCGGCATCGACATCGAGCGCAAGCGGCTGTCGCTGTCGCAGGTCAATGCCGAGGTGGTGACCGAGCTCAACGCCGCCAAGGAAAGCATCTTCCGGCGCATCGGCGCGCAGCCGCCGGACAGCCGCATCGCCCGCCTGCGCGGCCTCTACCTGATCGCCCAGGACGTGCACGAGCGCGCCAGCTCCTCGCACGACGACTACAACGCCCTGGCCGACGCCTTCTTCCACAGCGACCTGCTCTATCGCTGCCAGCGCGTGCTGCACCTGCAAGGCGCCGCCTGCGGCCGGTTGGCCCGGTCGATCGAGCGACGCGAGGCCTTCGTGGTCGGCCACGAGACAGTGCAGGCGCTGGCCGAGCTGCGCAGCGCCATCGCGCACGAACGCGGCCAGGCGCGCTCGCCGGAGCGGGTCGCGCTGCTGGCCTCGATCGAGGCGCTGGCGGACAACCTCGAGCAGCTCGACGGCCAGCTGGCCGGCGCCAGCGAAGCGTCGGCAGAGGCCGGCCGCGCCGACATGGGCCTCTTCGATCGCTCGCCGCGCTCCTGGCGCGACGCGCTCGAACGGGTGCGGCGGCAGCTTGCGCCGCGCTCGCCGCTGTTCCGCCACGCGCTGCGGCTGGCGGTGGCGCTGGCGGCCGGCTTCGGCGTGATGCGCTGGATCCACCCGGCGCAGGGCTACTGGATCCTGCTGACCACGCTCTTCGTCTGCCAGCAGACCTGGGGCGACACGGTGTCGCGCATGGGCCAGCGCATGGCCGGCACCGCGCTCGGCGTGCTGGCCGGCTGGGCGCTGGTCGACCTCTTTCCCCAGCACGCGGTGCAGGCGCTGCTGGCGGTGGCCGCCGGCGTGCTGTTCTTCGCGACCCGCGCCAGGCGCTACCTGCTGGCCACCACCTGCATGACGGTGCTGGTGCTGATGTGCTTCAACCAGGTCGGCCACAGCAACGCGCTGATCGTCCCGCGCCTGGTCGACACCGCGATCGGCAGCGTCATCGCCGGCCTCGCGATGCTGCTGGTGCTGCCGCACTGGCAGGCCCAGCGCTTCAACGAACTGGCGGCCGCGGCGCTGCGCAACCAGGCGGGCTACCTGCGCGCGATCGCCGGTCAATACCTGGCCGGCGCGCGCGACGACCTGCCCTACCGGCTGGCCCGGCGCAACGCGCACAACGCCGACGCCGCGCTGGCGGTCGCCGTCTCGGACATGTTCCGCGAGCCCGGCTTCGTCCGGCCGCGCGCCGGCATCGCGCTGCGCTTCCTGATCCAGTCGCACACCCTGCTGAGCTACCTGTCGGCGCTCGGCGCCCATCGCGTGGCGCTGGACGAGCGCCAGGCGCGGGAAGTCGGCGCCGCCTCGGAAAGCGCGGCGCGCGCCCTCGACCATCTGGCCGGGACGTTCGCGGGGCCTTCTTCGAGCGCCGATGCGGCGAGCCTGCCGCCCGCACCGGACGTCGGCCCGGCGCCGCAGGAAGCCGATCCGGCGCGGCGGCTGGTGGACACGGAGCTCCGGCTGATCCACCTGCAGGTGCAGGCCTTGAGTGGCTACGCGAGCAAGTGGCTGGCGCCGCACGGCGTCGCCATACTGCAACCCTCCATCTCGTGAAGGCACCGGCATGAAAGACGAAGGAATCCGCAAGTACGACCATCCCGCCGGCGGCTGGGATGCGCTCGCCGCGGTCGCGCGCACGATCCGCGGCCAGATGAACACCGTCTCGGGCACGCAGATCATGCTGCGCAACAACCAGCCGGACGGCTTCGACTGCCCCGGCTGCGCCTGGCCCGACCCGAAGCACACCTCGACCTTCGAGTTCTGCGAGAACGGCGCCAAGGCCGTGACCTGGGAGGCGACCCGCAAGCGCGCCACGCCCGAAGTCTTCGCCCAGCACACCGTGACCGAGCTGCTCGGCTGGCACGACCACCGCATCGAGGACCTCGGTCGGCTGACGCATCCGATGGCCTACGACCCGGTGTCCGACCGCTACCTGCCGATCGCCTGGGACGAGGCCTTCGCGCGCATCGGCGCGGCGCTGCGGGCCTTGCCGGATCCGAACATGGCCGAGTTCTACACCTCGGGCCGGGCCTCGAACGAGGCCGCCTTCCTCTACCAGCTCTTCGTGCGCGCCTACGGGACCAACAACTTCCCCGACTGCTCGAACATGTGCCACGAGGCCACCAGCGTGGGCCTGCCGATGTCGATCGGCATCGGCAAGGGCACCGTGTCGCTCGACGACTTCGAGTGCACCGAGCTGATCATCTCGATGGGCCACAACCCCGGCACCAACCACCCGCGGATGATGACCCAGCTGCATGCGGCCGCCCGGCGCGGCACGCCGATCGTGGTGCTCAATCCGCTGCGCGAGCGTGCGCTGGAGCGCTTCCAGGAGCCGCAGAACCCGATCGAGATGGCGACGTTCAGCTCGACCGACATCGCCAGCGACTACCTGCAGGTCAAGGTCGGCGGCGACGCGGCGGCGCTCAAGGGCGTGATGAAGGGCGTGCTCGCGCTCGACGCCGAGGACCTGGCCGCCGGCGGCCCCGGCCTGCTCGACCGCGCCTTCATCGCCGAGCACACGCTGGGCTTCGAGAAGCTGGTGGCCGACCTCGCGGCGACCTCGTGGCCGGAGATCGAGCGCATCGCCGGCGTGCCGCGAGCGGCGCTCGAGCGCATCGCCGGAATCTACTGCAAGGCGAAGTCCGCCATCGTCTGCTACGGCATGGGCGTCACGCAGCATGGCCACGGCACCGAGAACGTCCAGCAGATCTCCAACCTGCTGCTGCTGCGCGGCAACTACGGGCGCCCGGGCGCCGGCATCTGCCCCTTGCGCGGCCACTCCAACGTGCAGGGCGACCGCACGGTCGGCATCGACGAGAAGGCGCCGGCCGCGCTGCGCGAGGGCATCGAGCGCGTCTTCGGCTTCGCGCCGCCGGAGGCCCACGGGCACGACGCGGTGCAGGCGATCGAGGCGATCGAGGACGGCCGCTCGAAAGTGCTCGTGTGCCTGGGCGGCAACCTGGCGGTGGCGATGTCCGACCCCGGCCGCACCTTCGCGGCGGTGCGCCGGCTCGACCTGGCGGTGCACATCGCCACCAAGCCCAACCGCTCGCACCTGCTGGTCGGCAAGGAGAGCCTCTTGCTGCCCTGCCTGGGCCGCACCGAACTCGACCTGCAGGCCGAAGGCCCGCAATCGGTGACGGTGGAGGATTCGATGTCGATGGTGCATGCCTCCACCGGCCGCCTGCCGCCGCCGTCGCCGCACGTGCGTTCTGAGCCGGCCATCGTGGCCTCGATCGCCAAGGCGGTCCTGGGCGACCGCCACGGCATCGACTGGGACGCGATGGTCGCCGACTACGACCGCATCCGCGACGCCATCGCCGCGGTGCTGCCGGCCTTCGCCGACTTCAACACCCGCATCAAGGAGCCGGGCGGCTTCCGGCTGCCGCTCGGGCCGACCGAGCGCATCTGGCACACGAAGTCCGGCAAGGCCGAGTTCCTGGTGATGGCGGGCGTGAAGGAAGACGACCCGACGCTCGACCCGTCGGTGCTGCTGCTGGCGACCCTGCGCAGCCACGACCAGTACAACACGACCATCTACAGCCTGGACGACCGCTACCGCGGCGTCTTCGGGCGACGCGACGTGGTCTTCCTCAATGCCGAGGACCTCGCCGAACGCGGCATCGCGGCCGGCGACCGGGTCGACCTCGAGGCGGTGCCACCGGGCGGCCGGGCCAAGGACGACGACAGCCCGGTCCTGCGCAATGTGACCGCCGTCGCGTATGCGATCCCGCGCGGCTGCGCCGGCGCCTACTACCCGGAGGCCAACGTGCTGGTCGACCTGTCGCGGCGCGACGCGCGCAGCGGAACGCCGGCCTACAAGTCGGTGCCGATTCGGGTCCGGCGCTCGGTGGCGAGCGACGAAATGTCACAAAACGTATCTATGATGCGTCGATGACTTCGCATTCCCCGCAGCGGCGCCGTTTGCTCGGCGCCATGGCCGGCGCGGCGGCGCTGGGCGCGACCGCCGCGCGCGCCACGACGCCACCCGTTCATGCGGGCGAAGGCGCGCCGGTCCAGGTGACGCAGCTCATGGACGTGTCGGCCACCCAGCAGGAGCTGTCGCGCGACTACGCCACCGGCTTCCGGCTCGCGTTCCAGGAACTCAAGGCCACGACCGGCCAGCGCGTGGACCTCCGCTTCGTCGAGGTCGACGGGTCGGAGGCCGCGTTGAACGACGCCATCCAGAAAGTCCGGGCCGACAGCGCCCAGATGGCGCTGATCGGCACCGTCGGCGAAGGCCTCGCGCTCGCGAGCCTGCAGGCGTCGCAACGGCAGGGCCTGGAGATCGCGCACGTCGCGCCCTACCTGGCCGACACGCGCTTCGACGGCGACGCGCACCTGTTCGCCTTGTTCGCCTCGCGCGAGGACCAGATCCGCTTCGTGCTCAAGGGCCTGTCGGCCATGGGCGTCTCCGAGCTCGGCATCGTGTATCCGAACGCCGCGCAGCAGGCCGCGCTGCAGCCGGGCACAGCGAAGATCATCGAGAAGCTGCAACTCAAGGCGCGGGTCATGTCGGTGCCGGCCGGCCAGGACGCCGAAGCCTTCAGCCGCGGCTTCGATTCGAAGGTGCCCTACTTCCTGCTGTTCATGGGCGCGGACATCGAACTGGCGCTGTTCACCCGCGGCCTCAGCCAGCGCGGCATGCAGCGCTACGTGATCTGCCTGTCGGACGTCGACCCCACCACCTTCCTGCAGCTCGCCCCCGGCAAGTCGGTGCCGGTGATCTTCACGCGGGTGGTGCCGGACCCGCGGACCAGCCCCTTCGCGGTGGTCCGGTCCTATCGCGCCGCGCTGCAGCGCTATTTCTCCGAGGATCCCTCGCCGACCAGCCTGGCCGGCTATCTGGGCGGCCGCTATGCCGCCGCGGTGCTGGCCGCCGCCGGGCCTAACCCGACGCGCGCCCGCGTGCTGGCCGAGTTCAAGCGCCGCTCGGCGATCGACCTCGACGGCTGGCGGGTCGAATTCGGCGACGACGGGCGGGCGAGCAGCTACGTGGCGCAGACGCTGCTGAATGCCAATGGCAGCTTCGTGGGCTGACCCGCCCTAGGACTTCCAGCAGAACTGTTCGTCGGCGTGGTTGGCCTCGCGGTTCCGACGAAAGGAATCGACCGTCGCCGGATCGTCGAAATGGTGCCGATCGACCGCCGCGCGCGACTTCAGCTCGGCCAGGGCCTTGTCCAGGTTCTGCCGGCGATCCCCAGGCAGGGCGGGGAGGCTGTCGACGAACATGGTTTCGTACGGATTCGCCTCGACCCAGGCGATCGCGCTGTCGACGGTGTCGCGTTGCCGGGCGATGTCGCAGAAGGCGTAGGTATTGAAGAAGGGACCGGCGAGGACCGCGAAGTTCCGGATCGCGTCCGCGGCCGCGCCCATCGCGGGATTCTTGACGTCCAGCACGCCGGCCATCGCCAGGTAGCGATCCTTGGCGACGTAGAACCAGAAGACGGCGTCGTCTCGCAGGCCGACGTCGTAGAGGCGGATCGCCAGCACCATGAGCGTCATCGGCGTGATGAAACGCGGATCGGCCTGGATGGCGTCGCGCACCGCCACGATGTCTGCCTGCGCGTCGGACGAGAGCTGCGCATCGAAGGCCTTCGCGACCATCACCGTCGGCCGCCCGCCGGGCCGGTCGGCCGATTGGTAGTACGGCAACACGTAGACGTCCACCGTTCTTCTCGGAGCGTGGGGGTCCTGGACGGCCTGAGAGCTCGCGGCGCTCGCGAAGGCCAGGGCGGCGACGAGGAGAAGGATTCTTGCGAAATGCATGAGGCTGATGAAGAAGGGTGACGAGGCCGACGGTGAACTGCCTGCTCGACATGCATTGTCGTCATGCGGCCCGAACCCGTTGTCGCGTCAGCCGCCGGTCACCATCTTGCCGTCCTTGTCGAAGGACATCGGGACGCCCGACAGCGGCAGGTACACGGGCACCTTGGAGGCCTTCACGAACGCTTCGGCCTTGCTGCCCGGGCGAACCTTGCCACCCTCGGTCGACGCCTCGTTCGAATGCGACGGGATCACCGAAGCCGGTTTCACCAGGTCATTGATGATGTAGGCGGCCTCGGCCGGACCGGTGGTGAAGCCGTCGCCCATGTTGATCACCGCCAGGCTCGCGTGGTAGTAGTCGCGCACGACCGTCTGCTGGTCCGCGAGGATCCCGGTGTCGCCCGACAACCAGACGACGAGTCCGTTGCTGAAGCGCAGCACGTAGCCGGTGGCCGGACCGACGTCGCCGGCGATGCCAGCGGCCTTCATCGACTTGCCCAGGTCGCCGCCGATGTAGTCGGGGTCGACGCCGTTGCTGTGCAGCGCGGCGACGGTGGCGATGCGCACGCCGCCGACGACCACGCTGCCGCCGAAGCGCGCAAGGATCGAATTGGCCGCGTCGCCGCCGTTCGCCTTGAGCTTCGCGGCGAAGAAGGCGGGCATCTCGCTGCCGGTGACGATCTTCGACTTCTTGGCCAGCGCGATCTCCACGGCGCTCGAGGTCGGCAGCGAGGACACCGAGATGTCCGGCTTGCCGCAGGTGCCGGCGTTCACCGCCTTGGTGTGCACGTCCCCGAGATGGTCGCCGTGCATGTGGCTGACCAGGACGATGTCGATCTTGCCGAGGCGCGGGTCGTCGGCGCCGGCCACCGAGCGGCCCGGGTCGTAGAGGATGCGCGTGCCGTTAGGGTCTTCGAAGACCATGGCGCGGTCCTGCGCGCAGAACTCGCCGTCGAAGCCGCCGAGCGGGGTGACCTTCACGTTCTGGGCGAGGGCGGCGTGGGCGAATGTTGCAAGCAGCAGGCAGGCCGCGGCTGACGGGATCCATTGTTTCATGAGCACTCCTGGTTGGTGGTTCGTAGGGTCGAGGAAATCGAAGCGGATCGGCCGGCTGCCGACCTCGCGGCTCAGGGACGCGCCAGCGCGGTCAGTCCCCGCACGTCGGGGGCGGCGCCGAGCGCCCAGCAGGCGCGCAGCAGTTCGCCGCTGCGCGCCGTGCCGAGGATGTCGTCCGACAGGCCGTGGAACTTGGCCTCGAGGTCGGCGTCGCTCATCGGGCGCTGCAGCGAGCCGATGGCGTGCTCCACGAAGACGTGCTCGCGCCGGCCATCGGCGAGCACCGCCGTGACGTCGACACTGGCCTCGTCGATGCTGTCGTCGACCGTGGCCACCACCTTGCGGCGCAAGGCCACGACGTCGGGACGATTGACGATTTCATCGGCGAACTCGGCCTCGGCCGCGCGGCCGAACAGCAGGCCGGCGGCGCAGCCGTGATAGACGCTGAACTTGCCCTGCAGCCCGTCGGCCGGCTCCTTCTTGCCGGTGAGCTCGAGCACCAGCGAATGGACCTTGAGCTCGATGCGCTCGATCTGCCCGGGCGCGATGCCGCGTTCGCGCAACTGGACGCAGGCATCGATGCTCGGATGGATCACGATGCCGCAGGCGAAGGGCTTGTAGCTGTTGAACGAGATCTCGAAGCGCTCGCCGAGCTCGTCCGTGACCTCGTTCCAGGCGTACTTCGTCGACACCACCTGGGCCCAGCCGCGCGGCGCCTCGATCGCCTTCGGGCTGGCCGTGTAGCCGTGCCTGGCCATGAGCGCGGCCATCAGGCCGGCGCGCGCGGCGCCACCCGGGTGAAAAGGCTTCGTCATGGTGCCGAACTGCTCGCGCAGGCCCACCGGCTGCGAGGCCGCGATGCCGAGCGCCATCTGAGTCTGCTGCGCGTCCAGGCCGAGCAGCCGGGCGCAGCCGGCCGCCGCGCCGAACATGCCGGTGGTGCCGGTGATGTGCCAGCCGCGGTCGTAGTGGTCCGGATAGACCGTGTTGCCGAGCCGGCAGGCCACGTCGATGCCGAGCACCAGGGCGTCGAGCAGTTGGCGTCCGCTGGCGCCGCTGTGCTCGGCCAGCGCCAGCAGCGCCGAGGCGACGGGGCCGGCCGGATGGATGATGGTCTTGAGGTGCGTGTCGTCGAAGTCGAAGGTGTGGGAACCGATGCCGTTGAGCAGCGCCGCACTCGCCATGTCGACCTTCTCGGCCCGGCCCAGGATCGACGCCTGCGGCGCCGGCTCGAGCATGCGAACCGCGGCCAATGCGGCTTCCACCGATTCGTGGCGCGCCGCTCCCACGCCGCAGCCCAGCCAGTTGAGAAATGTGCGGTGGGCCTCGTGGTCGACCGCGTCGCTCCAGCCGCGTGACCGATGTCCGGCCACGTAGTCGGCCAGGATGCGGGTGATGGGCGGGGCGTCGTGGTCGGCGGCGACCTGGGTGTTGCGGGCCATGGGCGGACTTCGGTGAAGGGAATGAGGATGGGAGCGCAGGAAAGGCTCAGGTGCTGAGCTCGATGTGCCGGTCGCGTGCCAGCTGGGTCCAGCGTGCGAAGTCCGTGCGGATGAAGTCGCCGAATTCCTGCGCGCTCATCGGCATCGGCTCGATGGCCTCGACCGACAGCTTCTCGCTGAGGTCCGGTGCCCTGAGCACGGCGTTGAGGGTGTCGTTGAGCTTCTTCACCACGTCGACGGGAATGCCGGCCGGGCCGACGACGCCGTACCACTGCATCGCGTCGAAGCCGTGCAGGCCCAGTTCCTCGAGGGTCGGCACGTCCTTGATCTGCGGATGCCGCGCGTTGCCGGTCACCGCGAGCGGCCGCACCTGCTTGCCGAGGATGTGCGGCATGGCCGCGGCCAGGCCGGGGAACATCGCCTGGGTCTGGCCACCGATCAGGTCGTTGAACGCCGGTGCGATGCCGCGGTAGGGCACATGGGTCATCTGCAGGTCGAGCTGCTGCTTGAACAGCTCCATCGTCAGGTGGGTCAGCGAGCCGGCGCCGGCCGAGCCGTAGCTGATCTTGCCGGGATTGCCCTTGGCATAGGCGACGAACTGCTGGAAATCCGCAGCCGGTACATCGTCGTTGACCACCAGCACGTTGGGCGTTCCGCCGATCATCCCGATCGGCGTGAAGTCGTTGACCGGGTCGTAGGGCACGTGCCGCGTGGCCGGACTGGTGCCGTGCGTGGCGACATAGCCCTGCATCAGCCAGTAGCCGTCGGCTGGGGCACGCGCCGTGTTCTGCGAGGCGATGATGCCGCCGCCACCGCCCTGGTTGTCGACCACGAAGGTGGCGCCGAGCAGCTTGCCCCAGCGCTCGGTCACGGTACGGCCGACCATGTCGCTGCCGCCGCCGGCCGCGACCGGAACGATGTAGCGGATCGGCTTGTTCGGAAAACCCTCGGCGGCCCGGGCGAGCCCGTGCAGCCCGAGCAGGACCGAAGGAATGGCGAGCGCGAAGGTTCGGCGTTGCATGGTCGTCTCCTCTCGTTGGGCCGGGCTCAGGGCGGTGGCGCGATGGCTCCCGGGCGGCAGCTCTGCAGGCGGTCGTAGGCGTCGCTGACATGGCGCGCCATCAGTTCCTCGCAGCGCGCGATGTCGCCCTTGCGCAGGGCGCGCGCGATCTTCTCGTGCTCGGCGATCGAGGCGCGCATGCCGGTGTCCTGCGACAGGTTCTTGAGCCGCGACAGATGCAGCTTCTGCACCACCCCACGGTAGGTGTCCGCCAGGGCATGGTTGTCGGCGGCCTCGACGATGGCCCAATGGAAGTTGAGGTTCTCGCGGTAGTAGCGCTGCACGTCGCGCACGGCCGCCGCGGCCTTCATGTCGGCGATCGAGGTGTCCAGCCGGTCGGCCAACGCAATGCGTTCGGCCTTGTCCAGCCGGGCGGCGCGGCGACCCGCAAAGCCGTCCAGCAGGCCGCGCATCTCGTAGAGGTCGTGAAGCTCTTGCGCGCCGGGCTCGCGCACGAAGACACCGGCGTGCTTGCGCGCCACCACCAGGCCGGTGCTCTCGAGTTCGCGCAGTGCCTCGCGCACCGGCACGCGCGAGACACCCAGCCGTGCCGCGATATCGGGCTCGTTGATGCGCTGGCCGGGCGGCAGTTCGCCGCGCAGGATCATCGCGAGCATGTCGTCCCGAACCAGCTTGGCCAACGGAATGTCGCGCACGTTGGAGAGCTGGTCGGGCGAAGACGGGGTCAGCCAGGGGAGCATGGTCATCCTGCAAGTCAGGATATATCGTATACGATATGTGATTCTCTGACATCTTTTTGACGTTCGGGAGAAATACCGATGGGGCGTGGCGACCCCGCCCGCCTCACTCCACCGTCACGCTCTTCGCCAGGTTCCGCGGCTTGTCCACGTCCGTTCCGCGCGCACAGGCCGTGTGATAGGCCAGCAGCTGCAGCGGCACCACGTGCAGCAGCGGCGACAGCGCGCCGTAGTGCTCGGGCATGCGGATCACGTGGATGCCTTCGCTGTTCTCGATGCGGGTGTCGCCGTCGGCCAGCACGTAGAGCACGCCGCCGCGGGCGCGCACTTCCTGCAGGTTGCTCTTGAGCTTTTCCAGCAGCGAATCGTTGGGCGCCACGGCGACCACCGGCATCTCGCTGGTCACCAGCGCCAGCGGGCCGTGCTTGAGCTCGCCGGCGGCATAGGCCTCGGCGTGGATGTAGGTCACTTCCTTGAGCTTGATCGCGCCTTCGAGCGCGATCGGGTAGTGCAGGCCGCGGCCGAGGAAGAGCGCGTTCTCCTTGCGCGCGAAGTCCTCCGACCAGCTGATGATCTGCGGCTCCAGCGCCAGCACCGATTGCAGCGCCACCGGCAGGTGCCGCATCTCGGCGAGGTAGCGGGTCTCGTCGGCTTCGCTCAGGCGGTCGTTGGCCTGGGCCAGTGCCAGGGTCAGCAGGAAGAGGCCGGCCAGCTGGGTCGTGAAGGCCTTGGTCGACGCCACGCCGATCTCGACGCCGGCGCGGGTGATGTAGGCCAGCTTGCATTCGCGCACCATCGCGCTGGTGGCGACGTTGCAGATGGTCAGGGTCTGCGCCATGCCCAGCGAGCGTGCGTGCCGCAGTGCGGCCAGCGTGTCGGCGGTCTCGCCCGACTGGCTGATGGTGACGACCAGCGTGCGCGGGTCGGGCACCGAATCGCGGTAGCGGTATTCGCTCGCGATCTCGACCTGGGTCGGGATCTTCGCGATGCTCTCCAGCCAGTACTTGGCGGTGCAGCCGGCGTAGTAGCTGGTGCCGCAGGCCAGGATCAGCACCCGGTCGATCTCCTTGAAGACGCGCCAGGCGGCCGCGCCCGGCTGGCCGTCCTGGCCGATGCCGTCGAAGAGCTCCGGCACGATGCCCTCGACCCCTTCGAGCGTGTCGGCGATCGCGCGCGGCTGCTCGAAGATCTCCTTCTGCATGTAGTGCCGGTAGGGCCCCAGTTCCGCCGCGCCGCTGTGGGCCTGCACGGTGCGCACGGTGCGCCGCACCGGCTTGTGGTCGCGGTCGAGGATCCAGTACTTGCCCGGCTGGATGTCGACCACGTCGCCCTCTTCAAGGTAGACGATCTGGTCGGTCACGCCGGCCAGCGCCATCGCGTCGCTGGCCAGGAAGTTCTCCTCGCCGTCCTTGCCGACGCCCAGGATCAGCGGCGAGCCGGCCCGCGCACCCACGACCCGCTGCGGCTCGTCGCGGCAGATCACGGCGATCGCGTAGGCGCCCTTCAACTGCAGCACCGCGGCCTTCACCGCTTCCAGCAGGTCGCCGTCGTAGTGGCTGTCGATCAGGTGGGCGATGACCTCGGTGTCGGTCTGGCTGGCGAAGACGTAGCCGCGCGCCTGCAGCGCCGCGCGCAGCGCATCGTGGTTCTCGATGATGCCGTTGTGCACCAGCGCCACCCGGCCCGGCCGGACCGCCTCGGCGTCGGCGCCGGTGCCGTGGCTGAAATGCGGGTGGGCGTTGTGCACCTCGGGCGCGCCGTGCGTCGCCCAGCGGGTGTGGGCGATGCCGGTGCTGCCCTCGATGTGCTCGTCGCGCACCTGCGCCAGCAGGTCGGCCACGCGTGAAGTGGTGCGCGCCCGCTGCAGCCCGTTGGCATGGACCGCCACGCCGCAGGAGTCGTAGCCGCGGTATTCGAGCCGCTGCAGGCCCTGCACGAGGACCGGAACGATGTTGCGACCGGAAACGGCGCCAACGATGCCACACATGAGGAGTCTCCTTCGAACTGGAAGGGCTCGATGCTAGGCCTTGTGGGTTGAAATTTTCATTCAATAAGCGCCGATATCAATGTTGCAAATTTCTTCACCGCCAAAGTGAATTTGTTTCTTGCAATAATTGTCGAAAAATGAAATCCGATTTCGACGACATCGACCTCCAGCTGCTCGACGCCCTGCAACAGGACGCCTCCCGCAGCAACCAGGCGCTCGCCGAGCAATTCGGCCTCTCGCCGGCCACGTGCCTCCGAAGAATCCGGCGCCTGCGCGAAGGCGGCTGGATCGCCGGCGAGGTCGCGATCCTGCGCGACGACCGCCTCGGGCCGCTGCTGACCGCGGTGGTGGAGGTGTCGCTCGACCGCCAGGACGCCGCCTCGCTCGACGCCTTCGAGGCGCGGGTGGCGGCCGACGAGGCGGTGCAGCAGTGCTACCGCGTCTCTCCGGGGCCGGACTTCGTGCTGATCGTCACCGTGCGCGACATGCCGGCCTACCAGGCGCTGGCGCAGCGCCTCTTCACCAGCGACGCCAACGTGCGCAACGTCAAGGCCTTCTTCAGCCTCCAGCGGGCCAAGTTCTCGACGCGCCTGCCGCTGGCCGGACTCAGTCCTTCGGCGCCTTCTTCGGCCGTTCCCAGTTCTTGAAGCTCACCTGCCGCGCCCGCGAGATGGTCAGCGTGCCGGGCGGCGTGCTCTTGGTGACGGTCGAGCCGCCGCCGATGGTGCTCCACGGCCCCAGCGTGACCGGCGCCACCAGCACGCAGTTGCTGCCGACGTGGACGTCGTCGCCGATCACGGTGCGGTGCTTGTTGGCGCCGTCGTAGTTGGCGGTGATGCTGCCGGCGCCGTAGTTGACCCGCTCGCCGACCGTGGCGTCGCCCAGGTAGGCCAGGTGGTTGGCCTTGGCGCCGGCGCCGAGGGTGGAGTTCTTGACCTCGACGAAATTGCCGATGTGCACCTCCGGCCCGAGCCGCGCGCCCGGCCGCAGCCGCGCGAAGGGCCCCACCAGCGAGCCGGCGCCCACGGTCACGCCGACCTTGTCGCCGTCGATGTGGGTGAAGGGATGGATCACCGAGCCGGTCTCGATGCGGGCGTTGGCGATCACGCAGTGCGCGCCGACCCGCACGCCGGCGCCGAGCGACACCGCGCCCTCGAAGACGCAGTTGACGTCGATTTCCACATCCGACTCGCAGGCCAGCGTGCCGCGCAGGTCGAAGCGGGCCGGATCGGCCAGCCGCACGCCCTGCGCCATCAGCGCCTCGGCCTGGCGCAGTTGCAGCGCCCGCTCGAGCGCGGCCAGCTGCGACGCGCTGTTGACGCCGGACACCTGCAGCAGGTCGTCGGTGCGGTGCGCCACAACCGGCACGCCGTCGATCGTCGCGAAGCCGACGATGTCGGTGAGGTAGTACTCGCCCTGGGCGTTGCGGTTGTCCAGGCGCGCCAGCCAGGTCTTGAGCATGCGCGCCGGCACCGCCATGACGCCGCTGTAGATCTCGTCGATCGCGCGCTGCGCCTCGGTCGCGTCCTTTTCCTCGACGATCGACTGCACTTCGCCCTCGTCGTCGTCCGGGCCCGGCACCCGCACGATGCGGCCGTAGCCGGTCGGGTCGGCCAGCCGGATGGTCAGGAGCGCCAGCCGCCGGCCGGCGCTCTCGGCGACCAGCGCGCGCAGCGTGGTGTCGCCGATCAGCGGCACGTCGCCCGACAGGATCACCACCGTGCCGTCGTCCGGCAGCACCGGCGCGGCCTGCTGGATCGCGTGGCCGGTGCCGAGCTGCGGCACCTGGCGCACGAAGACCGGTGCGAAGCCGGGCATCGCCGTCTCGATCGCGCTCTCGACATCGGAGGCGCCATGGCCGGTCACCACCACGATGTGGCGTGCGCCGATGCGCGCCGCGGTGTCGATCACGTGGCCGACCAGGGAGCGGCCGCCCAGGCGGTGCAGCACCTTGGGCAGGCTGCTCTTCATGCGCGTGCCCTTGCCGGCCGCCATGATCACGACGTCCACCGGCCCGTCGCCGTAACGCGAGTTCTGATTCATGGCGCCGATTATCGGCGGCTGTCGGTCGCGAGGCCGCTCGGCAGCATCCTGCGCTGGCGCATGTACCAGGTGGCGAGCATCGCGTACTGGTAGAGGAAGTTGGCCAGGCAGGTCGAGATGCCGAAACCGAGCACCGCGCGCAGGCTGGAGATGCCGAAGAGCCACAGGTAGCCGATCTGGAACGCCAGCACGAAGGGGATGATCAGCGTCTGCCGCTCGGTGTGGCCGCGCGCCGCGACGGTGCGGAAGGCGAAGCCGGCGCCGTTCATCAGCAGCGTGGCCGCGAACACCATCCACACCAGCGACTCGCGGTCGGCGTACTTGCTGCCGATCAGCAGGATCCAGTATTGCGGCAGCCAGATCGAGGTCAGGAAGACCAGGAACATGGCGCCGAGGTAGGCGAGGTGCCCCTTGACCACCACCGACATCAGCCGGCCGCCGTCGGCCGAGCGCGCGATGATCGGGAACAGCACCGTCGCGGCGATCCGGTCGAACACGACCAGCGCCATGCTCAGGCGGCCGAAGGCGCCGACCTCGGCCAGCATCGTCGGATTGCCGAACATCGAGGCGATGAACACCGTGATCACGCCCTGGAACTGGTAGAACACCGCCGGCAGCACCAGCGGCTTGGCGATCTTGTAGATCTTCTTGTCGACCTCCTTGGCCTCCACCGGGCTCAGCGGCATCTCGACGTAGCCGCCGGACTCGAAGGCCTTGCGGTAGAGCATCACCGCCACGATGCTGGACGCCGCGCTGGCCGCCAGCACGCCCGACAGCGAATAGGCGCCGATCGGTATCG
This sequence comes from Xenophilus sp. L33, assembly GCF_009765735.1. GTDB lineage: Bacteria > Pseudomonadota > Gammaproteobacteria > Burkholderiales > Burkholderiaceae_C > Variovorax. The sequence goes on along the minus strand of NZ_LMUW01000094.1, from coordinate 24,196 downwards.
CCAGCACCGCGCAGATGATCACGATGCGAACGCCCGTCGTCACGTAGCCCACCCGGTTCAAGGTCGGGATCTGCCCGAGGATGACCAGCACCTGACCGGCGTAGTGCTCGCGCAGCGCCAGCAGGATCGAGATCAGGATGACGGCCGAGGCCATCCAGTAGCCGCCGCCCTCCCAGCCGTGCTGGCGGGTCGTGTAGAACCAGTAGGGCACCACGATGAAGAAGCCCACCACCAGCAGCGCCCAGCGCTTCTGGAACACCCGGGCGCACGAGGCCATCACCCAGGAGGAATTGTCGGCACGCTCGCCGACCACCGGCAGGCAGCAATGCGCCAGGCCGGTGTCGGTGACGCCCAGCACCAGGGTGATGCAGGCCACGAGGAAGGTGTAGGCCGCGTACTGGTCCTTCGGCAGCATGTGGACGATGAGCAGTCCGGAAAGGCCGCCGATGATGACGCCGAGCGACTCGACGCTACCGACCGTGAAGACTTGCCGCAGGCGGGGATGGAGGGTCATTGGATCCGTGAACGCGCCGAAAATACGCGCGAAATGCCGCGCTTCGCGCGTGCGGTGGGTCCGATCCTATATCAGCGGCGTGGGCTGAAGCGGCCGCTCGAAGTAGTCCCCCAGCCGCTCCAGCGCCCGCGGTTCCATGATGCGCAACCAGCCGTTGTCCAGCTTGTAGAGGCCCAGGTGCTGCAGCCGCCGCAGCGTCTTGTTGGTGTGCACCAGCGACAGGCCCAGCGCGTCGGCGATGTGCTGCTGGTTGAACGGAAACTCGGCCCAGCCGTCGCGCACCATGCCGACCCGCTCGGCGCGCCGGTAGAGGTGCATCAGCAGCATCGCGACCCGCTCGGCGGCGTTGCGGCGGCCGGCGGTCACGAGGTTGTCGTCGACCATCTTCTCTTCGCGGGCCGCCAGCCAGGTGATGTGGTAGCCCAGCTTGGGGCGGGTGTGGAACAGCTCCCAGAGCCGGCTGCGCTCGAAGGTGCACAAGGTGACGCCGGTGACCGCCTCGACGCCGTGCGTGTGGCCGTCGGCGAATTCGTCCTGCAGGCCGATGAAGTCGCCCGGCAGCAGGAAGCCGAGGATCTGACGGCGGCCGTCGCTCAGCGTCTTGAAGCGGAAGGCCCATCCCGAATAGAGCGTGAAGAGCTGCGGCGCGGTGCGTTCCTCGTCGACGATCGAGGTGCCGGCATCGACCACCCGGGTGCCGCTGCGAAAGGACTCGATCGTGCGGACCTCGTCGTCGGGTACCTGCAGGAAGGCCGGGTTGCCGCGCAGCCCGCATTCCTCGCACGGATGCGCGCATCGGGGCGGCTGGGCGATCGCGGGATAGTCGTCGAATCTCACCGCGGGACTATAGGGCAGGCTGCTGTGTCTTTTGACATTTTCAGCACGGTCGTGCGGTCCTAGACTGCCCGCGCCTTCCACTCGACCTTGCATGACAGATCTGCGCGAAATCCTCTACGTCAGCCAATTGGCACCGGGCCAGCCGGCCGACATCGTCGGCCGGATCGTCTCCCAGGCCCGCAGCCGCAATGCGGCCAACGGCATCAGCGGCCTGCTGGTGTTCGACGGGTTTCGCTTCTGCCAGCATTTCGAGGGACCGCGCGAGGCGGTGCGCGCGCTGATGGCGCGCCTGGAGCAGGACCCGCGCCACACCGACCTGCTGGTGCTGTTCGAGGGCCGGCTGAACGAACGCCGCTACCCGCGCTTCGAGGTCGGCCTGGCCGAGGTGGACGACCGCGACGACCTGGCCGAGATCCATGGGCTGGGGGGCGCCGAGGCGCTGCATCGCTTTCTGCAACTGCGCCCCGGCTTCGACATCTCGGGCTGAGCCCTCGGTTGGGCCTCAGGCCGCGGCGTCGTCCCAGCTGTAGGTCGCGCCGAAGCCGTCCCACGGCTCCATCACGATGCGTTCGCCGGCGGCGACCGTGAGCGATTCGCCCGGGGCCAGGACGATGTCCTCGCTGCCCCAATGGGCGGTGGCATCGCGGGTGACCCAGACGCGGCCCTGGCGGACCCGCAGCACGCTGGCGGCGGAGGCCTTGAGGGTCATGGCATGGCCGGCTTCGAGCTGCCACGCACCGCGGCGCACGGCCGGCGGCACGGCAGCCGTGCGGGCCGGAGCGACGGACGGAAGCGACGAGGGGGTGTAGACGGCGGACATGATGGACTCCTGGTGGTTGCCGGGGCGCAATAGCGCGCTTCGGGAATGAATGATCCATCCGCGGCCCTTGGCGGTCCAATGAAATAGGACTAGGCTACTGATTCCGTTTACGCATCAATGGTCATGCTGCATTCACAAACCCACCTGCGCTCCCGGCCGATTTCCGCGGGCCATCTGCGGGCCTTCGAGGCGGTGGCGCGGCACCTCAACTTCCGCGCCGCGGCCGAGGAAATGGCGCTGACCCAGTCGGCGGTGAGCCGGCAGATCCAGTCGCTCGAGGAAGAGGTCGGCGTCAGCCTCTTCCTGCGCCACACCCGCGCGGTCGAGCTGACCGGCGCCGGCGCGCAGCTGCTGCTGGCGGTGCAGCAGTCGCTGCCGCGGATCGACGGCGCGGTGCGCCAGATCCGCCAGAGCGCGGGGCGCAAGAGCGTCTCGCTCACCACCTTCGCCTCCTTCGCCTCGATGTGGCTGATCCCGCGGCTGGAGGCCTTCCAGCGCGACAACCCCGAGATCGACATCCGCATCGACGCCAGCGACACCGCGCTCGACATGGACGTCGCCGACGTCGACCTGGCGCTGCGCTACGGCCCGCGCGCCACCATGCCGCCCGGCGCGGTGCGGCTCTTCGGCGAGAACATCACGCCGGTCGCGAGCCCGTGGCTCATCAAGAGCAACCCGGCGATCAAGTCGCCGGCCGACATCGCCCGCTTCACCCTGATCGAGGCCGGCGACGCCCATCGCAGCCATCTCGAATGGCTGACCTGGCGGCGCTGGTTCGAGGTCAACGACATGGCGCGGGCGCAGCCGCGGCGCTGGCTCTACTTCAACTACGCCTACCAGATGGTGCAGGCCGCGCTCACCGGCCAGGGCCTGGTGCTGGCGCGCAGCTCGCTCATCGCCGAGAGTCTGGCCAACGGCGACCTGGTCGAGGTGCTGCCGCGCCACCGCATGGATTCACCGATGTCCTACTGGCTCATCACCGGCCCGCGCAGCGCGCTGCGCCCGGAGATCGTGGCCTTCTGCGACTGGCTCGAAGGCCAGGCCGCGACCACGCGCGAGACGATCGGCGAGGTGCCGGACCTGGATACGGTCGATCACCTCGATTGAGGGTTCAGCTGATCGGCCAGACCACCCCGTTGTCATTCAGGATCGCATCCAGCGGCACGTCGTGCGCCTCCGGCTCGAAGTCGTCGATGAAGCCGCTGCCGAAGCCGAGGCCGACGGTGAAGGGGCGCGGCTCCAGCGCCGCCAGGGTGCGGTCGTAGAAGCCGCCGCCGTAGCCCAGCCGGTAGCCGCCGGCGCTGTAGCCGAGGCAGGGCACGAAGAGCAGGGTCGGCACGATCAGCTCGGTGTCCTTCGGCTTGGGGATGTCGTAGGCGTCGTTCTCCATCGGACAGCCCGGGTACCAGGCATGGAAGGTCAGCGTCTTGTGCACCCGGTCGACCACCGGCAGCCCGATGCGGCGGCGCTGGGCCTCGCCCTGCAGCTCGCCGTCTTCCTTCCAGCGGTGCAGCGCGGGCAGCGGGTCGAACTCGCCCTTGATCGGCCAGTAGGCGCCGATGACCGTGTCCGGCCGGCCGACCAGCCAGATCCGCATCACCCGCTGCAGCAGGTCGGCGCGGGCCAGCCGGTCGGGCATGTCCAGGCGCTGTTGGATCAATGCCGCACGCAGCTGTTGCTTGAGAAAAGTCGCAGTGGCCGAGGTGTCGGCGCCCTTTGAGTTGTCCATAATCCCCCGATGCAGTTCGCAAGCATTTTGGCACCCCGTGACGCTCGGCTGCCCCGCTCTTTTTCGCTCCTCGTCATTTCGTTTCTCCTCGGTGCCGCGGCGCTGCTGCAACCGGCCTCCGCCCAGGTCGGCGGCGACGACGTGATGCTGCTCATGAAGCAGGCCTCCCAGCGCGGCGACAAGGCCGCCCTGTCGGCGCTGCTGCCGCAGGCCATCGGCAACCCGCTCGAGCCCTGGGCCGCCTACTGGGAGCTGAAGGCCCGGCTGCCCGACGCGCAGCCGCAGGAGGTGCAGGCCTTCATGGCCCGCTACGCCGGCACCTACCAGGAAGACCGCATGCGCAACGACTGGCTGCTGCTGTCCGGCCAGCGCCGCGACTGGGACAGCTTCACCGCCGCCGTCGCCGACTTCCGCATGAACGACGACCCGCAGGTGCGCTGCTACGCGATCCTGATCGACTCGCTGCGCAACGGCAACCTGAGCCAGACGCAGGCCGACGAGGTCAAGCGCAACTGGCTGGCCCAGCGCGACCTCGACGACGGCTGCCTCTCGGCCGCCGACCGCATGATCGGCGCCGGCCTCATGTCGCCCAACGACGCCTGGCGCAAGGCCCGGCTGTCGATCGAGGCCAACCGGCCGCAGGCGGCCCGCGCCGCGGTCAACCTGGTGGCACCCGACGCGCTGCCGGTGTTCGACGAAATGAACGCCAACGTCGGCAAGTTCCTGAACGGCCGGGCGGTCGCGGTGGCCAAGTCGCGGCGCGAGATCGTGGTGCTGGCGCTGCTCAAGCTCACCCTGGCCGACCCCGACATGGCGGCCAGCCAGATGGGCACCAAGTGGGAACCGATGCTCGCCACCGAGGAACGCAACTGGCTCTGGGGCGCGATCGGCCGCCAGTACGCGACCCGGCTCTCGCCGCAGGCCAACGACGCCTTCGCCAAGGTGACGAAGCTGACCGACCTGAGCGACGACATGCTGGGCTGGAAGGCCCGCGCCGCGCTGCGCGTGGGCAGCTGGCGCGACGTCCAGGCCGCCATCGACGCGATGAGCCCGGTGCAGCAGCAGGACCCGACCTGGGTCTACTGGAAGGGGCGCGCCCTCGCCTCCTCCGGCAACCCCGAACGCCTGGCGCAGGCCCGCGTGCTGTACGAGAGCATCGCCGGCACCCGCGGCTTCTACGAACTGCTGGCGCTGGAAGAACTCGGCCAGCGCGCCGCGGTGCCGACCCGGCCGGCGCCGCTCACCGCCGACGAGAAGGCGGTGGCGCGCGGCAACGCCTCGCTGCAGCGCGCGCTCTACGCCATCTCGATCGGCCTCCGGCCCGAGGGCACGCGCGAATGGAACTACGCCACCAACCTGCACGACAAGGGCGGCATGGACGACCGCGCGCTGCTGGCCGCGGCCGACCTGGCCTGCCAGCGCGAGATCTGGGACCGCTGCATCAACACCAGCGAGCGCACCAAGGGCGTGATCGACGTCGACCAGCGCTACCCCATGCCCTTCCACGACACGGTGCTGCGCAAGAGCCAGGAGATCGGCCTCGACCCGGCCTACGTCTACGGCCTCATCCGGCAGGAGAGCCGCTTCATCATGGACGCCCGCTCCGGCGTCGGCGCCTCCGGCCTGATGCAGGTGATGCCGGCCACCGCCCGCTGGACCGCCCGCAAGATCGGCATGCCCGACTTCAGCCCGGCGATGCTCGGCGACCACGAGACCAACATCACCATCGGCACCAACTACCTGAAGCTGGCGCTGGACGACTTCGACGGCTCGATGCCGCTGGCGGCCGCCGCCTACAACGCCGGTCCCGGCCGGCCGCGCAACTGGCGCAACGGCCCGACCATGGAAGCCGCGATCTGGGCCGAGAACGTGCCCTTCAGCGAGACCCGCGACTACGTCAAGAAGGTGCTGGCCAACACCACCAACTACGCGGCCCTGATCAGCGGCCGGCCGCAGTCGCTGAAGGAGCGGCTGGGCAACGTCGGCCCGCGCGACATGCCGGAGCCGGACGCGGTGAAAGACCTGCCCTGAGCATCAATCCGCCTCGCGATCGGCATCAATCGACGCGCGGCGCCTGGCTAGCATGGCGGGCTTTGCAGCAACCGGAGTGAACGCGATGGCCACCCAGCTCTACATCGGCAACAAGAACTACTCGTCCTGGTCGATGCGGCCGTGGGTGCTCATGACCGAGGCGGGCATCCCGTTCGAGGAGGTCATGGTGCGCTTCGACTCCTTCGGCGAGGACTCCGCCTTCAAGCGCACCGTGCTGCCGCTGAACCCGACCGGCACGGTGCCGGTGCTCAAGGACGGCGACGTGGTGGTGTACGACACGCTGGCGATCTGCGAATACCTGGCCGAGACCCATCCCGGCAGGGCGCTCTGGCCCGCCGACCGGGCGCAGCGCGCCCGAGCCCGCAGCGTCTGCGCCGAGATGCACGCCGGCTTCGGCGCGCTGCGCAGCCACTGCGGCATGAACCTGGAGGCCGACCTGCGCCAGCAGGGCGCGCTGATCTGGCGCGACCAGCCCGGCGTGCGCGCCGACGTGGCGCGGCTGGTGCAGCTCTGGGGCGGCCTGCTCGAAGCCCACGGCGGGCCGATGCTGTTCGGCGACTTCAGCATTGCCGATGCCTACTTCGCGCCGGTCGCGACCCGCCTGCAGACCTATGGCCTGCCGGTGCCGGCCGCGATCGCCGCCTACGTCGAGCGGGTGCGCGCGCTGCCGAGCGTGCGCGCCTGGACCGAGGCCGGGCTGGCCGAACACGACTTCGTCCTCATGGACGAGCCCTACCGTATCGGCCGATGAAGACCTACCTGGTCGGCGGCGCGATCCGCGATGCCCTGCTGGGCCTGCGCGGCAGCGACCGCGACTGGGTGGTGGTCGGCGCCACGCCCGACGAGATGAACGCGCTCGGCTACCTGCCGGTGGGCCGCGACTTCCCGGTCTTCCTGCACCCGAAGACGCGCGAGGAATACGCGCTGGCGCGCACCGAACGCAAGAGCGGCCCCGGCTACCGCGGCTTCGTGGTGCAGGCCTCGCCCGATGTCACGCTGGAGGAAGACCTGGCCCGGCGCGACCTGACGATCAACGCGATCGCCCTGCCGGCCGAACGCGCCGACGCCGACTGGCAAGCCGACGAGCTGGTCGACCCCTTCGACGGCCGGCGCGACCTGCGCGAGAAGCGGCTGCGCCACGTGACCGAGGCCTTCCGAGAAGACCCGGTGCGCATCCTGCGCGTGGCCCGCTTCGCCGCCCGCTTCGCCGACTTCGCGGTGGCGCCCGAGACGCTGGCGCTGATGCGCGGCATGGTCGCCGCCGGCGAGGTCGACGCGCTGGTGCCCGAACGGGTCTGGCAGGAGCTGTCGCGCGGCCTGATGGAAGCCGTGCCCTCGCGCATGTTCGAGCTGCTGCGGGACTGCGGGGCGCTGGCGGTGCTGCTGCCCGAGGTCGACCGCCTCTGGGGCGTGCCGCAGCCCGAGGCGCACCATCCCGAGGTCGACACCGGCGTGCACCTGATGATGGTGCTCGACATGGCCGCGCAGCTGCGCACCGCGCTGCCGGTGCGCTTCGCCTGCCTGGTGCACGACCTCGGCAAGGGCACCACGCCGGCCGAGGTGCTGCCGCGGCACATCGGCCACGAGCAGCGCAGCGCGCAACTGCTGCGCGCGGTCTGCGAGCGCTGGCGGGTGCCGGTCGAGATCCGCGAGCTGGCCGAGGTGGTGGCGCGCGAGCACGGCAACATCCATCGCAGCGGCGAGCTGGGCGCGCAGGCCGTGATGCGTCTCCTGGAGCGCTGCGACGGCATCCGCAAGCCCGAGCGCTTCGAGCAGGTGCTCCAGGCCTGCGAATGCGATTCCCGCGGCCGCTTGGGATTGCAGGACCGGCCCTATCCGCAGCGCCAGCGCCTGATGGCCGCGCTGGCCGCGGCCCGTTCGGTGGCGACCGAGCCGATCGCGCGGGCAGCGCAGGAAGCCGGCGCCAGCGGGCCGAAGATCGGCGAGGCCGTCGCCCGGGCCCGGACGGCGGCGGTGGCGGCCGCCCTGGCGCTCGACCCGGCCGGCTGAACCAGGCGCCCGGTCCAGCCATTGGACCCGGCCGTCACATTTGGCGACTTTGACCGACGCGGGGGCCGAAACGAACCTGCTATGGTTTTCTCTCCATGCAGACGCCTCCCCGACTCGCCGCCAATGCGGCCCTCTTCCTCGACTTCGACGGTACGCTGGTGGCGCTGGCCGAGACCCCCGAGGCGATCCACGTGCCACCCGCGCTGGTGCCGCTGCTCGGCGACCTGCACGACCTGCTGGGCGGCGCGCTGGCCGTCGTCTCCGGCCGGCAGATCGATTCGATCGACCGCTTCCTGGCGCCCTTGCGATTGCCAGCCGCCGGCGAGCATGGCGTGCAGCGGCGCAATGCCAAGGGCGAGATGCACGAGCAGCGCGCGCTCGACCTCACCGGCGTGCTCGATGTCGCCAACGAACTGGCGCGGGTCCATGAAGGCCTCCTGGTCGAGCGCAAGCACGCGGCCATCGCGCTGCACTACCGCCTCGCGCCGCAGCTGGAGGCCGTCTGCCGCGACGCGCTCACCCGCGCGATCGACGGCGAGCCGCAGTTCGAGCTGATGCACGGCAAGTTCGTCTTCGAGATCAAGCCCGCGGGCGTCAACAAGGGCGGCGCGATCGAGGCCTTCCTGCGCGAGGAGCCCTTCGCCGGCCGGGTGCCGGTCTTCGCCGGCGACGACACCACCGACGAGAGCGGCTTCGCGGTGGTGCAGCCGCGCGGCGGCATCGCGATCAAGGTCGGCTCGGGGCCGAGCCAGGCCCTGCACCGGCTCGAATCGCCGCGCGCCACCTTCGAGTGGCTGGTCGCGGCGCGCGACCGGCTGGCGGCACCGAAAGCCGCCTCATGAGCCGGCTCGTCGTGGTTTCGAACCGGGTCGCCGACCCGCGCAAGCCGGCCGCCGGCGGCCTCGCGGTGGCCCTCGGCGAGAGCCTCCAGCAAAGCGGCGGCCTGTGGTTCGGCTGGAGCGGCACCATCGTCGAGAACGGCCCGACCGGCGAAGGCGAGATGCACCGCCAGCATGCCGGCAAGGTCACGCTGGCGACGCTCGACCTCAGCCGCGAGGACCACGACAGCTACTACCTCGGCTACAGCAACGACGTGCTGTGGCCGGTCTTCCACAACCGGCTGGACCTGGCGCATTTCGACGCCGGCTTCATCGGCGGCTACCGGCGGGTCAACCAGCTGTTCGCGCGCAAGCTGATGCCGTTGCTGCAGGAAGACGACATCATCTGGGTCCACGACTACCACCTGATCCCGCTGGCCGCCGAGCTGCGCGCGATGGGCTGCCGCCAGCGCATCGGCTTCTTCCTGCACATCCCGCTGCCGCCGCAGATCATCATCGCGGCCATCCCGCAGCACGAGTGGCTCATGCGCTCGCTGTTCGCGTACGACCTGATCGGCTTCCAGGCCGAGCAGGACGTGCAGCACTTCGAGCACTACGTGACCAACGAGGCGCACGGCGAGATCCTCGACGACCACATGTACCAGGCCTACGGCCAGACGGTGCGCTGCGAGGCCTTCCCGATCGGCATCGACGTCGACGAGTTCCTGGCGCTGACCCACGCCAAGGATTCGCGCGACATGTACGAGACCATGAAGCGCGAATATTCGAGCCGCCGCCTGCTGCTGGGCATCGACCGGCTCGACTACTCGAAGGGCATCCCGCAGCGGGTGCGGTCCTTTCGCGAACTGCTCGCCAACTACCCCGAGAACCACCGCAGCGCGACCCTCATCCAGATCGCCTCGCCGACCCGCGAGACGGTCGACGCCTATGCCGACATCCGGCGCGAGCTGGAGTCGCTGTGCGGCGCGATCAACGGCGACTACGGCGAGCTGGACTGGATGCCGGTGCGCTACATCCACCGCATGGTGGCGAGGAAGCGCGTGCCCGGCCTCTGCCGCGCGGCCGCGGTCGGCCTGGTGACGCCGCTGCGCGACGGCATGAACCTGGTGGCCAAGGAATACATCGCGGCGCAGGATCCGGCCGACCCGGGCGTGCTGGTGCTGTCGCGCTTCGCCGGCGCGGCCGAGCAGCTCAAGGAAGCGCTGCTGGTCAACCCCTACGACACCCACGGCACCGCCGAGACGGTGCAGCAGGCGCTGCAGATGCCGCTGGAGGAGCGCCGCGAGCGCCACCAGAAGCTGCTGGCGCGCATCCGCGAGCAGGACGTGCACTGGTGGCGCCGCCGCTTCCTGGACGCGCTGCGCGAGGCGGCGAGCGTCCGGTAGCGCCGGTCAGCGCGCCGGCTCGTCGATCAGCCGCGCCAGCGCCGTGCGCAGCGCGGGATCGTCGGGCGGGCAGATGCCGAAATCGTCCTGCAGCACGCGCAGGAACGCGTCCACGTCCGCGATGCGCCGCCGCTCGCTCGGCACGCCCGGCCGATGGACCGCGAGGCTGGCGCCGTCGAGCGCCAGCCGAAAGCCGTCGCCGGTGCGCGAGGCCATCAGCGCGCCGACGAAAGGCGAGCGCGGATGCGTCGAGACGTACCAGTTGCCGACCTCCAGGTCGATCTCGCCCTGGCGCTGCAGGTCGAAGTGGTAGAGCGCGCGCCATTCGCCGGCGACCTCGGCGCGCAGCAGGAAGCCGTCGCGATGGGGCGAGACGCGAAAGGGCTCGTGCGGCGTCGGCTGCGGCTCGTCGGTGTCCAGCCGCAGCGGCCCGGTCGGCGTCATGCCGCCGAAGCCCACGTCGGAGATGAGGGGCACGCCGTCGATCGTCACCAGCGCCTGGAAGTGGGTGCGCGCGGTCCAGGCGTCCTCCGGCCGGCCCAGCAGCACGCGGGCCGTGATGCCGCGCGCCTCGAAGCCGAGCTGCCGCAGCAGCGCCAGGTAGAGGCGGTTCAGCTCGAAGCAGTAGCCGCCGCGGCCGTCGTGCAGGATCTTGCGTTCCAGCGAAGGCAGGTCGATCGGCACCGGCCGATGCAGCAGGGTCGACAGCGACTCGAAGGCGAAGGCGGCCGTGTGCCGCGGCTGCAATTGGCGCAGCGTGTCGAGCGTGGGCGGCGGCGGCGCGGCGAAGCCGAGGCGTCGGAGGTAGATCGCGGAATCCGCAAGCGTCGATTCGGTCATCCGGGGGGGCGTCCTGAGTGGCGAGCTGGCGATTTTCGCCGCCCGGCTCAGGCACCGCCGGCCAGGCGCCAAACCCGGCGCCATGCGCTGTAGGCCCGGCCCGCCGCTGGTGGCGCCGGCGCAGCCATCTCGACCTGCACCGCGCCGAGCGCCCGCACCTCGATCCAGCCGCCCTCCGCCACCACGTGGACCTCGCCCTGCCGCACCAGCGTCTGGGCACTGAACATCCGCTCGCCGAGCCAGGCCGGCGCGGCCGTGACGCAGACCTGCCCGCGCGCCACGCGCAGCACGAAGCCGGCGTCGACGGCGATGCGCAGCGCCTGGCCGGGCTGCAGGGAAGTGGCTGGCGCGGGGAATTCGGAGAAAGCGGTCATGGCTTCATCGTAGGCAGCCGGTCGCCCGGAAAACAGGCACACGCGAGCCGCATTCGCGCCGCAACAGACCGGCTTCGGCGCCCGCTGTTATGGTGCGATTTCGCCGATCTGCATCTGTTTCGCGGCGTCCCACCCGAGCACCATCGACCCATGGAAACCGCGCCGCTCTATCGGCAACTGGCCGACCGCTACCTCGACGCGATCCGCGCCGGCACGCTGCGCACCGGCGACAAGCTGCCCTCGCTGCGCAGCCTGATGCGGCTGCACGGCATCAGCCTGTCGACCGCCCTGCAGCTGTGCCGCACGCTGGAGAGCGACGGCTGGGTCGAGGCCCGCGACCGCTCCGGCTACTTCGTGCAGCGGCCGCGCCGGCTGGTGATCGCGTCGATGGAGGAGCCGGCCGCGGTGGCGCCCGACCCGGCGCAGTTCGTCGGCATCCACGCCAAGGTGTCGGACTTCGTCAGCCGGCGCCGCCAGGGCGAGGCGCGGGTCGATTTCTCGACCGCGCGCGGCGCGCCCGACCTCTATCCGGCGGCGGCGCTGCGCAGCGCGATGGTCCGGCTGCTGCGCCAGCAGCCGATGCTGCTGACCCGGGCCGCACCGTCGCGCGACAGCAGCCCGATGCGCGAGGCGGTCGCGCGCCGCGGCCTGCGCGTCGGCATGGCGCTGGCGCCCGAGGACGTGCTGGTCACCCACGGCTGCATCGAGGCGCTGAACCTCGCCCTGCGCGCCGTGGCGCAGCCCGGCGACACGGTGGCGGTCGAGTCGCCGACCTTCTACGGCCTGCTGCAGGTGCTCGAGAGCCTGGGCATGCGCGCGCTCGAGATCCCGACCAGCCCGCAGACCGGCCTTTCGATCGAGGCACTGGAGATGGCGATCGAGGCCTACGGCCGCATCAAGGCGGTGGTCGTGGTGCCGCACCTGCAGAACCCGCTGGGCAGCGTGATGCCCGACGCCCACAAGCAGCGGCTGGTCGCGCTGTGCGAGCGCCACGCGATCGCGCTGATCGAGGACGACACCTACAGCGAGCTGCTCGACGGCGCCGAGACGCCGCCGCGCGCCATCAAGTCCTGGGACCGCAGCGGCAACGTGATCCATTGCGCCTCGCTGCACAAGATCCTGGCGCCGGGGCTGCGGCTGGGCTGGATCTCGGCCGGCCGCTGGCAGGGCCGGGTCGAGATGCTCAAGTACGCCCAGACGCGCAGCACCGAGGAACTCGGCCAGTGGGCCGCCGGCGAATTCATGGCCAGCAGCGCCTACGACCGGCACCTGCGGCGCCTGCGCGAGAAGCTGGCCCACCAGCGCGCCTGCACCGCCGATGCGATCGCGGCCCACTTCCCGCCCGGCACGCGCCTGAACCTGCCGCCGGGCGGCCTGCAGCTGTGGGTGGAATTGCCGGAGCGGCTGTCGTCGGCCACGGTCTTCGACGCGGCGCTGCGCGAGCGGATCCTGTTCGCGCCGGGCACGCTGTTCTCGAACTCGTCGCGCTTCGACCACTACCTGCGCATCAACTGCGGCTGGCCTTTCGACGAGGCGATCGAGGCCGGGCTGCGGCGGCTCGGCGAGATCGTCGCGGCCTGCGGCGAGCAGGCACCGTATCGCCCGCGGCTGGCGGCTTGAGGCGCGCTGGGCTCAGTCGAGCAGCGCCATCGCCCCGTAGTCGCCCACGGTCTGGCCGAGCCCCGCCGGCACCAGCAGCGTGCCGCGCGTGACCGCCACCAGCTTGCCGTCGATCTGCGCCTGCAGCCGCGGCAGCAGGAAGTCGCGGTTGTTCCAGAAGACGCTGCCGCCCAGGCTGATGCGCTCGAGGTCCAACGTCGCGACCAGGTTGTAGAGCATGCGGCCCATCACGCGGCAGAGCGCGTCGGTGGTGGCGAGCGCCTGCGCTTCGCCGCGCACCGCGGCGGCGAACAGGTCCTCGGCGGGCGCGCCGAAGCGGCGTGCGATGCCGTTGCCGGCGGCCAGCGCCTCGACGTCGCCGACGTTGCCGCAGCCGCACAGCGCGTGGTTGTCGTCGTCGGAGACGAAGCTGTGGCCCGCATGGCCGGCGTTGCCGTTCTTGCCGCGCAGCACGTGGCCGTCGACGCACAGGCCGACGCCGACGCCGGTGCTCCAGGTGACGTAGGCGCAGTGGTCGCTGCCCTGCAGCGCGCCCCAGCGGCGCTCGGCCTCCAGCGCCGCGACCGCGTCGTTCTCGACCCGCACGTGCGCGAAGCGCTGCCGCAGCGGCGCCTCCATCAGCGCCGTGGGCCAGGTGTTGGGCAGCCCGCGCGCCGGGCCGGCGATGCCGCCGCAGATGTTCGGCGAAGCCAGCTCGACCATGCCGTCGCGCAGCTCGAAGGGGCCGCAGGACGAGACGCCGACCCGGTCGACCGCGCCGCGGTCGATGCCCTGCGCGTCGCAGGCTTCGTCGATCAGCCGCAGGATCTGCACCGCCAGCGCGTCGTTGGGGCCGGTCTTGGCGGTCGGTTCGCTGCGCCGGCCGATCGGCGGCGACGCGCTGTCGGTCGAGAGGCTCACGGCCACCTTGGTGCCACCGATGTCGACGCAAGCTCTCATGGGATCAAATCCATCGCGCGACCAGGGCCGCGATCATGCTGAGGACGACCGTGCTGGCGATCGGCAATTGCCACTCGCGGCCGAAGGCACGGAACTGGAAGTCGCCGGGCAGGCGCCCGAAGCCGATGCGCCGCAGCCAGTCGGTGAGCCCGCTCATCAGCAGCAGCGCGAGGACGACGACGATCAGCCAGCGAATCATCGGCCCAGTTTAGGGCTTCTATAGGGGCTTCGCGGGCTTCGGGGCGGCCGCCGCGAGCGCCGCCAGCGCCTGCCGGTGCAGCGCGGGCGTGGCCGCCGCGACCACCCGGCCGTCCGAACGGATGCCGAGCGGCCGGCCTTCCCAGTCGCTGATAACGCCGCCCGCGGCCTCGATCAGGCCGGTCGGGCCGAGGTAGTCGTAGGGCTGCAGGCCGGTCTCGACCACCAGGTCGATCGTGCCGCCGGCCAGCTGCGCGTAGCCGTAGCAGTCGCCGCCGAAACGGCGCATCGCGCACTGGCGGCTCAACGCATCGAAGGCCTGCCAGTCGGCGGCGCCGAAGATGTCGGGCGAGGTGGTGACGATGCGCGCCTGGGCGATCGAGGTGCAGCCGCTGGCGCGCACCGGCGTGCCGTTGCGCTCTGCGCCGAGGCCGGCCTGGCCGACCCAGCGCTCGCCCAGCACCGGCATGTCGACCATGCCCAGCACCACGCGGCCGCCCTGCACCAGGCCAATGAGCGTGCCCCAGAGCGGCGAGCCGGTGATGAAGCTGCGCGTGCCGTCGATCGGGTCGAGCACCCAGACCCGGTCGGCATCGAGCCGCTCCTGGCCGTGCTCCTCGCCGTAGATGCCGTCGCCGGCCCGCTCGGCGCCGAGGATCTCGCGCATCGCGCTCTCCGCCGCGCGGTCGGCCTGCGTGACCGGGCTTTCGTCGGCCTTGGCGATGACGTCGAGCGGGGTGCGGAAGAGGCGCAGCGAGTGCGCGGCGGCGGCGTCGGCGAGGGCGCGGGCGACGCTCAGGTCGTCGGCTGGCGTGGGGGGCGGGCTCATGGGTCGGGAGGGCAAATCGTCATTAGACACGAGGGCTGTGCCCCATCGGGCTGGCCGACACGATCGCCGCCGCGCTGCGCGCACTCGGCCGGCGCCTGGACATGCGGCTGGTCTGAATCACCACCCACGCCTCACAGCGCGTGCGTCCGATCTCCTTCAGAAAATCCTACCGCGTCCCAAGGCTCGCCGACCGCGAAGCCGATCACCTTGAACAGCTCGCCCATCTCGTGCTCGTGCACCAGCCGCGCGGCCATGGCGCGTTCGGCCACGGAGGCGGCGGCCATCATCGGCACGATGCCGGTGTTGAGCAGGAACCTGGCCTGGCTGCAGTAGCCGAGCACCGCCAGCCCGGCTTCCTGACCCGCGAGCGCGATCGAGGTGAAGTTGACGTGCGCGGTGATGTCCTTGTGGCCGACCTCGACCAGCGGATCGGCATCGGCCCGGTGGCCGCGGTGGCACATCACGGTGCCCATGAAGCGTTGCGGGTGGTAATACTCGGCCTCCGGAAAGCCGTAGTCGATGAAGAAGGCGGCGCCCTGCTTCAGCCGCTCGGCCAGCGTGGCGACGAAGGCCTCGGCCTGCGGATGGATCTCGGTGAGGTAGTCGTGATCGCCCTCGACCGCGACCGGCGGCCGCAGGTCGGTGGGCCGGTCGGACCAGCCGAAGCCCTCGCCGCCATCGACCACGCCGCGCTCGCGCCATTCGCCCCGGCTGCGCACCAGCAGCTGCACCGGCATCGCGTCCAGCACCTCGTTGCCGACCACCACGCCGCGCATCTCCGCCGGCCATTCGGTGAGCCATTCGACCTTGCCGGCATGGGCCGCGAGCGCTTCCTGCTGGCGCGCGCGCAGGCTGCCGGACAGGTCGACGATGCGGTAGCGGTCGATGCGGTCGCCGAGCGCGTCGAGCAGCTGCAGCGCCAGCGCGCCGGTGCCGGCGCCGAACTCGAAGACGTCGCGGGTGCCGGTGCGCGCCAGCGCTTCGGCCAGCTGCAGCGCCAGGGTGCGGCCGAACAGCGGGGTCATCTCGGGCGCGGTCACGAAGTCGCTGCCGGAATCCGGCATGCGGCCGAACTTGCGGCTGTCGTTGGCGTAGTAGCCGAGCCCCGGCGCGTAGAGCGCCAGCGCCATGAAGCGGTCGAAGGGCAGCCAGCCGCCGGATTGCCGCAGCTCGGCATCGATAATCCCGGTCAACGGGGTGGCGCGCGGGGCGCCGGGCTCCAGGTTCATAGGTAGGGGAAATCTAGCAGGATGGCTGAATCGACTCCATGCGCCGGCGTGCTCGTGACCGGCGGCGGCCAGCGGCTCGGTGCCGCGGTCTGCGAAGCCTTCGCGCGCGCCGGCTGGCGGGTCTGGTGCCAATACCGCGCGTCGCGCGAAGAGGCCGAGGCATTGTGCGCGCGCCTGCGCGGCGAGGGCCTGGCGGCGGACGCGATCGAGGCCGACATCACCGGCGAGCCGGCCCGCCAGGCGCTGGTCGACCGGCTGGCGGCCGACGGGCCGCTCGGCTGCGTCGTCAACAACGCCTCGGCCTTCGAGCCGGACAGCGGCCTCGACTTCGACGCCGACGCCGCGATGCGCCAGCTCGACGTCAACCTGATCGCCCCGATGTCCTTCGCCCGCCTGCTGGCGAAGCGCGCGACGGCCGGCGACGGCATCGACCGCTCGGCGATCCACGTGCTCGACCAGAAGGTCTTCAACCTGAACCCCGACTACTTCTCCTACACCGTCTCCAAGCTGGCGCTGGAACGCGCGGTGGCGCTGCAGGCGCAGGCGCTGGCACCGGCGGTGCGGGTCTGCGGCGTGGCGCCGGGCATCCTGTTTCGCAGCGGCCCGCAGACCGAGGCCAACTTCGCCCGCGCCGCGGCGGCCAACCTGCTGCGCCGCCCGATCGACCCGGCCGACGTCGCGCGCAGCTGCGTCTTCCTCGCCGGCACGCCCAGCATCACCGGCACCACGCTCTCGGTCGACAACGGCCAGCACCTGGTGCCCTCGCCCCGCGACATCATGTTCGTGGTCGACGACCTCCTGAAAGCCTCTCCCCCATGACCTTCGCCGCCCTCGACCCCCTGCTGCTCTCGTGCCGCCGCGTCTTCCTGCGCGACTACGAGGTCTGGATCAACATCGGCGTGCACGAATTCGAGAAGCGCGCCGAACAGCGCGTGATCATCAACGTCGACCTGTACGTGCCGCTCGACGTTTCCACGCCGAAGGCGGACGAGCTCGACGAGGTGGTCGACTACGACTTCATCCGCCGCACCGTCGCCACGCGCCTGAGCAAGGGCCACATCCACCTGCAGGAAACGCTGTGCGACGACATCCTGACGCAGGTGCTGGCCCATCCCAAGGTGCAGGCCGCGCGCGTGTCGACCGCCAAGCCCGACGTCTATCCGGATTGCGAGGCGGTCGGCGTCGAGGTCTTCAGGAGCAAGTAGCACCCAGGCCGAGCAGCGACTGCACGGCATGCTCCTCGGCGGCCGACGCCGCCTGCGCGTCCGCTAGCCGGACCACGAAGGCGCGCGAAGGCTCGAGCCGACCTTCCAGCACGCACGCGTAGGCACGCTGGAAAGGCGCCATGCCATCGCAGCGCTCGACCTGCAGCCATCGGGCGGCCACTGACTCGAAGCGCACGGCCGCCGCCTCCAGGCGTTCGCGGAACGCGTCGGCGCCCCAGGCGCGGCGGAGCTCGCGCATCCGGGCGGGGCCGAAGAAATCGAGAAGCGGTGCGTCCTTCGACACGGCGTGCGTCGCGCCCACGCGCAGCGTCCGCACGCGCCGGCTGCCCAGGCGTTCCTGCACCGCGCGGGACAGTGCCTCGTCGCCCGCGAAGTCGACGAAGAGCACGCGGCCCGGCAGGTCGAGCGAGGCCAGCGCGGCATAGGCGTGGACCGCATCGAAGCAGCCGGTGCCTCGGACGAAGGCGCGATGCGGCTCGGCCGTCAGCCCGCAGACGAAAGGCCCGCCGCCTTCGCGCAGCCGAAAGGCCGTGCCCAGCGCGGTCTTGCTCGAAGCGCTCGAGACCAGCACCGTGCCGGCGCCGAAGAAGGCATGGCTTCGAAGGAAGTCCTCGAGCACGAAGCTGGTGGCGAACAAGGGCCGCAGCACGGCCTCGACGTCTTCGCGTCGGGCCGGCATCCGTTTCACGCGCGCATAGGCGTTGTAGAGGGGAAAGACGCCCGCCCGGTGGGCCGCCGCGTCGAAGAAGCCGCGTTCCGAGATCCGCACCGGTTCGACCCGCAAATGGGTCGACATCGGCAGGAAGCCGAAGACGCGTTCGCCGGGCGCGATCGCCGGCACGCGCGACGCGACGACGTCCGCGAAGCCCCAGACCGGAATGCGGCCCCAGGGCTCCTCCGCCGGGAACAGCGTCCAGAATTCGCCGCCCGGCTGCCTGGCATAGGTGAGGTTGTTCGAGGTCCAGGCGAACTGGTCCACCGAAAGCAGCAGCTGCCCGTCGCGCAAGGACGGTTCGCTCGCGGGTCGAAGCGCGATGCGTCGCAAGGACGGCCGCTCGACCAGGATGTCGATCGATTCGTTCATGAGGCTCTCCGCCCGGGCGAGGCGCTCGACTTGAGCGCTTGTCTTCCGGCGCGGTCATTGTTTCGCCGCACCCCCAAGGCGATCCATCGCAAACGGCGCACCGTCGTTGCGCGATTTGCATCGACGATCGCAGGCGGCAGCCGTCTACGCAGACGCGACGGCGTCCCTGGCCGAGGCCCGCATCCAGGACGAAAAGTCGCGCACGAGCGGGCGCCGGCGCACCCGATCGCTGGCGAAGACCAGGAAGTAGCCGATGCCCAGCGGCACGGAGCCTGAACCGATGCGCTGCAGGCGCCCGGAGGCCAGCAGCCGGTCGGCCAGGAACGAGGTGCCGAGGGCGATGCCGAAGCCCGCGGCGGCCGCCTCGTAGAGCAGCGAGGCGGTGTCGTAGAGCACCGGCTTGCCGCGCGTCCTTGCCGGGTGGCCACTGCCCGCGAACCACCGCTCCCACAGGTCGGGCGGCCAAGTCGTGGCGAGCAGCGGATATGCCCCGAGGTCGCCGAGGCTCGCAGGCGCTGCCCGGCCGTCGAGCAGCAGCGGCGCCGACACCGGAAAACCGGCGAGCGGCGCCAGCGGCTCGCAGGGCAGGCCGGCCCAGTCCCGCGGCCCGGACATGATCGCGACGTCCGCGCTGCCCATCTGCAAGGGCAGCAGTTCTCGCCCGATGACGATCTCGACCTCGGCCTCGCCCGCCGCCGAGAGGAAGCGCGGAAGCCGCTCGGTGAGCCAGCCGATGGTGAAGGAATGCGGGGCCATGACGCGCAGCGTCCGGGTCGCACCCGGTGGCGCGGAAGCCCGTCGAAGCGCCTCGACCGCCGGCGTCACGGCGGCGAGGTAGTCGCGGCCCTGCGGCGTGAGCACCGGACGCGATCCGCCGCGCTCGAAGACGGGCTTGCCCAGGAAATGCTCGAGCGCCTGGATCTTGCGGGAGAAGGCGGAAGGGCTGATCGCCAGTTCGTCGGCGGCATCGCGGAAGCTGGCCGTCCGCGCTGCCTTCAGGAACGCTTCGATCGCGTCGAGGGAGGGCATCTGCCGCTTCATGCCCGGCAGTGTGTGCGCATCGGGAGGCGCCTTGAAGCAAACACGCGACAGCTTCCCGATGAAGGGAAGGCCGGGGCAAAAAGACGAAAATGCGGCAGGAAGCGACCGCCGAAGGGAAAAAGATGAGTGCCGTGTGGACTGGACAAGACGAAGGCTCGAGCGCATCGGGTGCAATGAAGATCGAGCGCGAGACCCACAAGCTCGAGAAGCGCCTGTGCCGCGAGGTCGGCCGCGCGATCGTCGACTACAACATGATCGAAGAGGGCGACAAGGTCATGGTGTGCGTGTCGGGCGGCAAGGACAGCTACGCGCTGCTCGACATCCTCTTGAAGCTGCGGGCGCGCGCGCCGATCCACTTCGACATCGTGGCGGTCAACCTCGACCAGAAGCAGCCGGGCTTCCCCGAGGAAGTGCTGCCGACCTACCTGAAGGCGCTGGGCGTGCCCTTCCACATCGAGGAGCAGGACACCTACTCGATCGTCAAGCGCGTGATTCCCGAAGGCAAGACCACCTGCGGCCTGTGCAGCCGGCTGCGCCGCGGCATCCTCTACCGGGTCGCCGACGAACTGGGCGCCACCAAGGTCGCGCTCGGGCATCACCGCGACGACATGCTGCAGACCTTCTTCCTCAACATGTTCTTCGCGGCCAAGCTGAAGTCGATGCCGCCCAAGCTGGTGAGCGACGACGGCCGGCACGTGGTGATCCGGCCGCTGGCCTACGTGGCCGAGAAGGACCTGGTGCGCTGGGCGCAGCATCGCGAATTCCCGATCATCCCGTGCACGCTGTGCGGCAGCCAGGAGAACCTGCAGCGAAAGCAGGTCGGCGAGATGCTGCGCGAGTGGGAGAAGAAGCATCCGGGTCGCATCGAGAACATGTTCGGCGCCCTGCAGAGCGTCGTGCCTTCGCACCTGCTCGACCGCGAGGCCTTCGACTTCGAAGGCCTGAAGGCGACCGGCGTGGCCGATCCGGAAGGCGACAAGGCCTTCGATCCGCCCGACTTCCAGGCGCCCTCGGCCTCCTCATCGTCGTCCCCGCTGCGCATCGTGCAGCTCTGACGGCCACGTCCGGAGGATCGCCATGAAAGCCACCTTCGCCGCCCTGCTCCTGACCGCCAGCCTCGCCGGCTGCGCCAACCACTGGGTGGTCGACAGCGACGTGCGCAGCTTCTCGGAGATCGCCGCGGTGCCGCCGAACGCCAGCTACCGGTTCGAGCGGCTGCCCTCGCAGGCGGCCGACGAACCGGCGCAGAGCCAGCTGGAAGCCATGGCGGCGCCCGCGCTGGACGGCGCCGGGCTGCGGCACGACGATGCCGATCCCCACTACAGCGCTCTGATCCACGCCCGGGTCGCGACCGAGCTGCCGCCCTGGGTCGATCCCTGGTACCTCAGCAGCCCGTGGTGGGGACCGGGCTTCGGCAGCGCCAACGCCTGGGGCGCGGTCGGCTACGGCCGCGGCTGGCGCGGCAACAGCTGGTACGGCGGCGGCTGGTACGGGCCGATGTTCCCGGCGATGGAAAACCCGTGGTTCGCCCGCGAGGTGAGCATCGTGCTGCGCGAGCTGCCCTCGAACCGCGTGGTGTACGAGACGCATGCCCGCAACGTCGGGCCCTACAGCACCAGCGCCGACATCCTGCCGGTGATGTTCCAGGCCGCCTTGCAGGGCTTCCCGAATCCGCCGGAAGGCGAGCGTCAGGTCAATCTCGAGGTCGGCAGGTCCGCGCAGGCGGCTCACTAGAATCCGGCGCGATGGATCCGACCCGAGTCATCGCCGTTCGCCACGGCGAAACCGCCTGGAACGTGGACACCCGCATCCAGGGGCAGCTCGACATCGGACTCAACGACATCGGCCTGTGGCAGGCCGAGCGGGTCGGGCGGGCACTGGAGGACGAGCCGGTCGCCGCCATCTATGCCAGCGACCTGTCGCGCGCCTGGCAGACCGCCCAGGCCATCGCCAAACCGCGCAACCTCGCGGTCCAGCCCGAACCGGGCCTTCGCGAACGCGCCTTCGGCCATTTCGAGGGCCGCACCTTCGCCGACATCGACGCCACGCTGCCGGCCGAGGCGCGCCTCTGGCGCAGCCGCGACCCGGAATTCGCGCCACACGGCGGTGGTGAGTCCTTGCTGACTTTTCGCGATCGGATCACCGGCGTGGCCGCTCGGCTGGCGGCAAAGCATCCGGGCGAACTGGTGGTCATGGTCGCCCACGGCGGCGTGATGGACGTGCTCTACCGCGCCGCCACCCGCCAGGAACTGCAGGCGCCGCGCACCTGGCACCTGGGCAACGCCGCGATCAACCGGCTGCTCTGGACACCCCAGGGTTTCACCCTGGTCGGCTGGGCCGACATCGCCCACCTCGACGGCGACGCGCTGGACGAATCCTCGACCTGATCGCCTGCGCCCGGGTCGCTCAGGGCAACCTGACCAGATAGAACTTTTCTATCGTTTTTTGTGGCTTTTGCCCGCAAGCAGGTCAGCTTTTTGTATTCATTTGTTAGAAACGTCGGCACAATCTTCTGACACTGCTACGAGTTGTCAACGCGGCAAACGCAACGAAGTGCGTCCAATGTTTCGGATCCGTCCAGGACGTATGCCTTTTGATACAACTTTTGGTGGGTGTCCACCGCGGCGGACCTTAGGCAATATGGTGCATCGCGGCAATTTGACTGCTTTTTCATTAAGTTGATTCGGACACAACTGATGTTGTGTCCATCCAACTCCGGCGAGCTTAGGGGGTTTCATGGCGACCACATTCATTCCCGTACATCAACGCGTCTCGCGACGCGCTGCGGCGAATCCGAACGCGGTCGCGATTTCCTGCAACGGCGAGACCCTGAGCTACGGTGAACTGGACCGCCGGGCGAACCGCCTGGCCCGCCGCCTGCAAGCCGCCGGCGCCGCCCGCGACCAGCTGATCGCCATCGGCATGGAGCGCTCGATCGACATGGTGGTCGGCCTGCTGGCGATCCTGAAGTCGGGCGCCGCCTATCTGCCGATCGACCTCGAATACCCGCCGGAGCGCGTCGAATTCACGCTGCAGGACGCGCAGCCGGTCGCCTTCCTGACGAACGCGGCGAGCCGCGCCTCGCTGCCGCCGACCGGCCTGCCGGTACTGCTGGCCGACGACGCCAGCCTGGCCGAAGAGGACGACAGCGACATCGGCGACGCCGATCCCGACGCGACCGCGTACTGCATCTACACCTCCGGCTCGACCGGCCGCCCCAAGGGTTGCCTGGTGACCCATGCGAACGTGGCCCGGCTCTTCGACGCCACCGACGACTGGTTCGGCTTCGGCCCCGGCGACGTCTGGACCTTCTTCCATTCGCACGCCTTCGATTTCTCGGTCTGGGAGATCTGGGGCGCGCTGGCCTACGGTGGCCGGGTCGTGGTGGTGCCCTACACGGTCACCCGCTCGCCCTCGGAATTCCTCGAACTGCTGGTGCGCGAGAAGGTGACGGTGCTGAACCAGACGCCCTCGGCCTTCCGCTCGCTGATCGACGCCGACCGCCGCGCCGGGCTGGCGCCCGAAGCGCTGGCGCTGCGCTACGTGGTCTTCGGTGGCGAGGCGCTTTCCTTCGAATCGCTGCGCCCGTGGTTCGAGCGCCATGGCGACGCGACGCCGCGGCTGGTCAACATGTACGGCATCACCGAGACCACGGTCCACGTGACCTACCGGCCGGTGTCCTGGGCCGACCTCGAGGTGCGGCGCGGCAGCATGATCGGCGTGCCGATCCCCGACCTGCGCATCGACCTGCTGGACGAGCAGCTGCGTCCGGTCGCCGACGGCGAGACCGGCGAGATCGTGGTGAGCGGCGCCGGTGTCAGCAACGGCTACCTGCGCCGGCCCGAGCTGACCGCCCAGAAGTTCATCGACTGGACCGATCCGGCGAGCGGCCGGGTGCTGCGCGCCTACCGCTCCGGCGACCTCGGCCGGCGCACCCCGGACGGCGACATCGAATGCCTCGGCCGGATGGACCACCAGGTCAAGATCCGCGGCTTCCGCATCGAGACCGACGAGATCGAGACCCTGCTGCTGCGCCATCCGGGCCTGCGCGAATGCGCGGTGGTGGCGCGCCAGGACCCGGGCGAGGACGAGGCCCGGCTGGTCGCCTACCTGGTGCCGAGCGCCGGCCACGTGGCCGCCTCCGAACTGCGCGCCCACCTGGCGAAGGATCTGCCGGCCTTCATGCTGCCTGCGGCCTTCGTCGAGATGGCCGCGCTGCCGATCACCGAGAACGGCAAGCTCGACCGCCGCGCCCTGCCGGTACCGCCGCGCCAGCGGCCGGAACTGGCGGCGCCCTTCTTCGAACCCTCGGGCGCGCTCGAGCGCCGCGTCTGCCAGGTCTTCGCCGAAGTGCTCGGCATCGACCGCGCCGGCGCGCTGGACAACTTCTTCGAACTCGGCGGCACCTCGCTGGCGGTGCTCAAGGTGCTGCGCCAGCTCGACGGCGCCGGCTCGCGCCGCCTGAGCGCCAACGACTTCTTCCAGGACGCCACGCCGCGCGCACTGGCGCGTGCGATGGGCGAGCCGGCCGCGCAAGTCGCGGCCACCGTCGCGCCGGCGGCCACCGCGCCGGCCGCGGCCGGCCCCGAGGCGGTCGCGATCATCGGCATGGCGGGCCGCCTCCCCGGCG
>NZ_LMUW01000093.1 GCF_009765735.1 Xenophilus sp. L33 | reverse complement strand
GGCCCGGCGGCTCGGCCGGCACGGCCGCGGCCGCCTCGCGCAGCGCCGCGACCTGCACTTCCAGCGCGCGGCCGTCGGCGGTGAAGACCGCCCGCGCCAGGCTCGACAGCGCCGCCTTCTCGGACGCCGACACCTCGTTGTCGCGCAGCAGGTAGAAGCCGGCCTTGTCGTTGCGCGGGAAGCTGTTCTGCGTCTGCTGCGCCACCTGGTTGCGCAGCGCCTCGATCTCGCGCTGCAGCGGCATCAGGTAGGACTGCGGTTCGCTGTTGAGCACCACCAGGTCGCAGGCGACGCCGCCGAAACCCCACCAGGGCTGCGCCCGCAGCAGGGTGTCGACCAGGCCCTTGCCGGCCATCGAATGGATGGTGACGAGCACGATCGGCTTGTCGCCGGAGATGCCGAAGCGCCAGATCTGCTTCAGGTCGATCAGGCCGCGGTCGCGCATCACGCGCGGCGTGGTGTAGGTGAGGATCGTCGTCAGGTCCTGCAGCGCCAGGTTCTTCGCCGGGTCGATGCTGAGGTCGCGCAGCCGCACCTGCGCCAGCGTCGCGGCCATGCGGGTGGCGCGCTCCACGTGCATCGGCTGCAGGTAGCGGTCGATGCTGGGCATCAGCGCCTCGAGGTTGTCGTCGGCGGCGGTGGCGAAGGTCAGCCGCGCGGTGGCGCCGGCCGGGATGGTCAGGCGCACACGGAGGCAGGCGATCGGGTCGAGGCCGTTGATCGGCGTGCCGTCGGCGGCGACGGGTTGCAGGTCGAGCGCCGGCGCCGCCAGCGTGCGGTCGCGGCCGATGAAGGCGCGGCGGTCGGTCATGCAGTCGATCGACAGCACCTGCGCATCGACCGCCGCGACGAAGTGCGCCGCCGCCACCACCGGGTCGCCGTGCAGCCGCGGCTTGCGCGACATCAGCAGCGCCCGCCAGCCGGGCTCCCAGCGGTTCTCCACGAACATGTTGGCGAAGGCCGGGTGCGCCTCGTCGGCCTTCGGGTCCGACAGCACCGGCTCGAAGTACGAGACCAGCTCCAGCGTGCGCGCCGCGCCGCCGGTGTTGTGCAGCGCGATGGTGCGCAGCTCGGTGTCGTCCTCTGGGCTGATCAGCACCGTGATGCGGGCCTGCAGGCCGGGGCCGCTGGCGTCGTACTGCACCTGGTCGGCCAGGAAGCGCGCCCGGTAGCGCCATTGCGGACCCGGGGCCGGCAGCGCGGTCAGCGACACCAGCGGCTGGTCGCCGTGGTCGCCGTGGTCGCCCACGTCGTCGCGCACGTAGAAGAAGGTGCCCCAGCCGTCGCGCAGCGGATCGTCGCGCCAGCGGCTCACGTTGAAGGAGCGCCAGCGGCTGACGCCAGCGCCGTTGGCGCGCAGCGCCACCGTGTAGCGGCCGTTCGACAGCAGGTGGGTCGGCTGGAAGCGCGGCTCGGTCGGGTCGACCACGCGCGGCTGGAACACCGGCGGCGGCTCGCCGGTCGCGGGCTCGGGCGGCGTGCGCGGATCGGCACTGCCGATGATCTGGCGCGGCGTGCGCTCGTGCAGCAGCGTGGCGTGCGCCTCCACCAGCGGCGCGCTGCCGAACCAGCGTCGCGGCGCGCCGTCGCAGACCGCATTGCACAGCGCCACCAGCGACATGCCCTGGTGATGCGCCATCACGTTGCGAACGACAGTGAAGGGCTGGCCCTCGGGCTGGCGCGAGACCGTGAAGTCGACCGCGTCGAAGAAGCCGAATTCGCCGCGCGCGCCCAGCGACTCGAGCCGCCGCAGGTTGGCCACCGCGGCCACCGGCGACAGCAGCGCGGCCATCGCCGTGGCGTAGGGCGCGACCACGCGATCGGTCGGCGGCGTGCGGCGCAGCGCCAGCCGCGGCACGCCGAAGGGCGAGTATTGGTAGGCCAGCGAATGGTCGCGCGCGAAGTAGGCCGACTCGGAAACGCCCCAGGGCAGCTGCTGCGCATCGCCGAAGGCCTGCTGCTCGCCGATGGCTGCCAGGTTGGCCACCTGCAGCAGGCCGCCGTCGGGCTCGGCCATCACCAGCGCCGGCATCAGGTACTCGAACATCGAGCCCGACCAGGACTTGAGGCCGGACTTCACGCCCACCGACAGGAAGGGCCGTCCGAGCGCCATCCAGTGCCGCCGCGGCACGTCGCCCTTGGCGATCGCCAGGAAGCTCAGCAGGCGCGACTCGGAGGCCAGCAGGTCGTAGTAGCTGGCGTCCAGCAGGTTGTCGTCGACCCGCAGGCCGATGTGGAAGAGGTGGCGCTTGGTGTCGTAGAGGCCGCGGAAATCCATCTGCGCGCAGAGCGTCTCGCAGCGCTGCGCCAGCGCCTCGAGCGCCGCGGCCAGGCCGCCTTCGCCGCCCTTGGGCACGAAGCCGCGGCAGGCCTCGGCCACCGCGATCAGGTGGCCCGCGAGGTTGCCGCTGTCGACGCTCGACACGTAGGCCGGCGGCAGCATCCGCAGCGACTGGGTGTCGTACCAGTTGTAGAGGTGGCCGTCGTGCTTGTCCATGCGCTCGAGGGTGTCGAGCGTGGCGCCCAGGCGTGAAGCCAATGCCTGCAGGTCGATCCAGCCGAACTGGTGGGCGCAGCAGCAGGTCAGCAGGTACATGCCGATGTTGGTCGGCGAGGTGCGGTGCGCGACCGTGAACTCGGGGTCGAGCTGCAGGTTGTCGGGCGGCAGGTGGTTGTCTTCGGGGCCGACCACGCGCTCGAAGAAGGTCCAGGTCTCGCGCGCCAGGGTCGTGAGGTAGTCGCGATCATCGTCGTCGAGCGCGTCCCGTTCGCGTGCCGGCGGCAGGCTGCTCCACCAGGCCAGGAGCGGCGCCAGCGCCCAGAGCACGAAGAGGCCGGCGCCGAGGGCGGGATGCGGGCTCCACAGCAGCGCGGCCAGCGCCAGCGCGATGCAGATGGCGCTGGTCAGCGCGCCGCTGCGCACGAAGCTGCCGAGGCTGTAGCGGGCCTGCGACTGCGCCTGTGCCGCGGTAGTCCATTCGAGCAGGTGCTTGCGGCTGAAGTAGATGCGCCACTTGGCACGCGCGGTGGCGTCGAGCAGCAGCCGCGCCTCGGCCGCCAGCTCGACGAATTGCCAGGCTGCGCCGGCCAGCGAGCGCAGCAGCTCGGTGGCGCCGACGTCGAAGAAGTGGCCGAGCGCGATCGAGCGCCGGGTCGGCACCATGCCGGCCAGCGCGCCCAGCATCGGCGACAGCACCAGCGCGGCGACCACCGCGGCCAGCGCCCAGTGCAGCGGCAGGGCGTCGGTGAAGAGCACCCAGGCCAGCAGCGCGGCCGAGGCCGGCACCACCAGCGAGCGGCGCAGGTTGTCGCTCATCTTCCAGAAGCCGAGCGCGTCGATGCCGAAGCGGCGCGGGTGCAGCATCAGCGGCAGCAGCTGCCAGTCGCCGCGGGTCCAGCGGTGCACCCGCGAGGCGGCGACGCCGGCATGGTGCGGATGGTCTTCCACCAGCACCAGGTCGCTCACCACCGCGCAGCGGGCGATCGTGCCTTCGAGCAGGTCGTGGCTGAGCACCGCGCCTTCCGGCAGACGGCGGTCGAGCGTGGCGTGCACCGCCTGCACGTTCAGGAGGCCCTTGCCGGTGAAGGAGCCGGCGCCGAAGACGTCCTGGTAGATGTCGGAGGCGCTGTTGCTGTACGGATCGAGCCCGCATTGGCCGGCGAACATCCAGTGGAAGGCCGAACGCTCGCGGCGTTCCGGGAAGGGCGTGACGATGCGCGGCTGGAAGATGCCGAAGCCGGCGACCACGCGGCGGCTGGCCGAGTCGATGCGCGGCGCGTTCATCGGATGCGCGGCCACCGCCACCAGCTCGCGCAAGGCGCCGGGCGGCAGGCCGGTGTCGCTGTCGAGCGTCATCACGTAGGCGACGGAAGGTGCGAGCGTCGCGCCGTTGGCTTCGGGCACGAAGCCGCCGGCATCGCCAGCCGCCAGCAGGCGCAGCAGCATCTCGAGCTTGCCGCGCTTGCGTTCCCAGCCCATCCAGCGCCGCTCGGTGTCGGACCAGCTGCGCGGCCGGTGCAGCAGCAGGAAGCGGGGTTGCGCGGCGTCGGTCGGATAGCGTCGGTTGAGCGTGGCGATGCGGGCCAGCGCGTCGTCGAGCAGGGCCGCATCGCCGGGCATCGACGCTTCGGCCGCATCGGCGAAGTCGGTCAGCAGCGCGAACTGCGCATGCGCCTCGCGGTTGGCCAGCCAGTGCAGTTCGAGCCGGTGCGCCAGCTGCGCGTTGGCCTCGGGCGACACCAGCAGGGTCGGCATCGCGACCAGCACGCGGTGCGCCGCCGGAATGCCCTGGCCGAAGTCGAGCCGCGGCAGCGCCTGTACCCGGGTCGACTCGGCGACGATCCGGTGCACCAGCGCGATCACCGCTTCCGAAAGCGGGAAGGCGAGCAGCACCAGCGCCACCACGGTCGGCCAGGCATGCGCCGGCCAGCCGTTGCGTTGCAGACCGTGCACCGCCGAGACGAGCAGCCAGGCGGTGCCGAGCGCGATCGCCGCGAGGTAGAGGCCGAGCCGCCCGTTGCGCGGCACCCTTCGGTGGGCGGCCGCGCGCGGCACGTCGCCGGCGCCGGTCGCCGGGGCCAGCGCGGCGATCAGCGCCGAGCGGCCTTCGCCGAACA
>NZ_LMUW01000092.1 GCF_009765735.1 Xenophilus sp. L33 | reverse complement strand
CCGCGGTCAGCGTGGTCTTGCCGTGGTCGACGTGACCGATCGTGCCGACGTTCACGTGCGGCTTCGTGCGGGTGAATTTTCCTTTTGCCATTTTCTATCCTTGAAAGAGCATCGCCCGTGTGAGGTTTAACGTCTGCACCGCGTTGCTGATTCCTTCGCCACGGGCAGCGAAGGGCACACGGTCGCAGACAGAACTTGTTTGCTTACTTCGCGCGGGAAGCGACGATCGCCTCGGCCACGTTGCGCGGAGCTTCGGCGTAGTGCTTGAACTCCATCGTGTACGTGGCGCGGCCCTGCGACATCGAGCGCAGCGTGGTCGAGTAGCCGAACATTTCGGACAGCGGCACTTCGGCCTTGATGGCCTTGCCGCCACCCATCATGTCTTCCATGCCCTGCACCATGCCGCGCCGCGAGGACAGGTCGCCCATCACGTTGCCGGCGTAGTCTTCGGGGGTCTCGACCTCGACGGCCATCATCGGTTCCAGGATCACCGGCGAAGCCTTGCGGGCGCCTTCCTTGAAACCGAAGATCGCGGCCATCTTGAACGCCATTTCGTTCGAGTCCACGTCGTGGTACGAACCGAAGTGCAGCGTGACCTTGACGTCGACGACCGGGTAGCCGGCCAGCACGCCTTGGGTCAGCGCTTCGATCACGCCCTTTTCGACCGCCGGGATGTACTCGCGCGGCACCACGCCGCCCTTGATCGCGTCGACGAACTCGAAACCCTTGCCGGCTTCCTGCGGCTCGAGCTTGAGCACCACGTGGCCGTACTGGCCCTTGCCGCCCGACTGGCGAACGAACTTGCCTTCGGCATCCTCGACCGTCTTGCGGATGGTTTCGCGGTAGGCCACCTGCGGCTTGCCGACGTTGGCCTCGACACCGAACTCGCGCTTCATGCGGTCGACGATGATTTCCAGGTGCAGCTCGCCCATGCCGGCGATGATGGTCTGGCCCGATTCCTCGTCGGTCTTGACGCGGAACGACGGGTCTTCCTGGGCCAGGCGTTGCAGCGCGATGCCCATCTTTTCCTGGTCGGCCTTGGTCTTGGGCTCGACGGCCTGCGAGATCACCGATTCCGGGAAGACCATGCGCTCGAGCGTCAGGATCGAAGCCGGATCGCACAGCGTCTCGCCGGTGGTCACTTCCTTCAGGCCGACGCAGGCAGCGATGTCGCCGGCGCGGATTTCGCTGACTTCTTCGCGGTTGTTGGCGTGCATCTGCACGATCCGGCCGATGCGTTCCTTCTTGCCGCGCACCGGGTTGTAGACGCTGTCGCCCTTGGAGAGCACGCCGGAGTAGACGCGCACGAAGGTCAGCTGGCCCACGAACGGGTCGGTCATCAGCTTGAACGCGAGGGCCGAGAACTTCTCGTTGTCGTCGGCCTTGCGGGTCACGGGCTGCTCGTCCTCGTCCATGCCCTTGACCGGCGGAATGTCCGTCGGCGCCGGCATGTACTCGATCACGGCGTCGAGCATGGCCTGCACGCCCTTGTTCTTGAACGCGCTGCCGCACAGCATCGGCTGGATCTCGCCGGCGATGGTGCGCTGGCGGATCGCCGCCTTGATCTCGGCCTCGGTCAGCGCTTCGCCTTCGAGGTACTTGTTCATCAGCTCTTCGCTGGATTCGGCGGCGGCCTCGACCAGCTTCTCGCGGTATTCGGCGCAGACGGCGGCCAGGTTTTCCGGGATTTCGCCGTACTTGAAGGTCACGCCCTTGTCTTCGTCCCAGATGATCGACTTCATCTTGACGAGGTCGACGATGCCCTGGAAGTGCTCTTCGGCACCGATCGGGATCTGGATCACGACCGGGTTGGCCTTCAGACGGTCGACCATCATCTGGCGCACGCGCAGGAAGTCGGCGCCGGTGCGGTCCATCTTGTTGACGAACGCGAGGCGCGGAACCTTGTACTTGTTGGCCTGGCGCCAGACGGTTTCGGACTGGGGCTGGACGCCGCCGACCGCGTCGTAGACCATGACCGCGCCGTCGAGCACGCGCATCGAGCGCTCGACTTCGATGGTGAAGTCGACGTGGCCCGGGGTGTCGATGATGTTGATGCGGTGTTCGTCGAAGGTGCCGGCCATGCCCTTCCAGAAGCAGGTGGTGGCAGCCGAGGTGATCGTGATGCCGCGCTCCTGCTCCTGCTCCATCCAGTCCATCGTGGCCGCGCCGTCGTGCACTTCGCCGATCTTGTGATTGACGCCGGTGTAGAACAGGATGCGTTCGGTGGTGGTGGTCTTGCCGGCGTCGATGTGCGCCGAGATACCGATATTGCGGTAGCGCTCGATGGGTGTCTTGCGTGCCATGAAAATTTACTCCGATAACGGATGAAAGCCCGCCCACCGGTCTCGGTGGTTCGGGCTTCCAGCCTGTCTGAAAAAAGGGACGGCGGGTTTAGAAGCGGAAGTGGCTGAAGGCCTTGTTGGCCTCGGCCATGCGGTGCACTTCGTCGCGCTTCTTCATGGCACCGCCACGGCCTTCCGTGGCTTCCATGAGTTCGTTGGCCAGGCGCAGGGCCATCGACTTCTCGCCGCGCTTGCGGGCGGCTTCCTTGATCCAGCGCATCGACAGCGCCAGCCGGCGAACCGGGCGCACTTCGACCGGCACCTGGTAGTTCGCGCCACCGACGCGGCGCGACTTCACTTCGACCATCGGCTTGACGTTGTTGATGGCGATGGTGAAGGCCTCGACCGGGTCCTTGCCCGGGTTCTTCTTCTCGATCTGGTCGAGCGCGCCATAAATGATGCGCTCGGCGATCGCCTTCTTGCCGCCTTCCATGATCACGTTCATGAACTTCGACAGCTCGACATTGCCGTACTTCGGATCCGGCAGGATTTCACGTTTGGGGACTTCGCGACGACGTGGCATTTTTCTAACCTCTTTGCTTCAGTTGGCGCCTCTTGGGAGACACCGCGAGAGCCGACAAGAACTCTCACTTACTCGACCCAATATCGGGTCACTTCGCTCGATGCACCGGCCAGGGCGCTCGAACACCGCTTGATGAAATACGGAAGGCCTTAAGCCTTCTTGGGACGCTTCGCGCCGTACTTGGAACGCGACTGCTTGCGGTCTTTCACGCCTTGCAAGTCGAGCGAACCGCGCACGATGTGGTAGCGGACACCGGGCAAGTCCTTGACACGACCGCCGCGAACCAGCACGACGCTGTGTTCCTGCAGGTTGTGGCCTTCGCCGCCGATGTAGGAAATGACTTCGAAGCCGTTCGTGAGGCGCACCTTGGCGACCTTGCGCAGCGCCGAGTTCGGCTTTTTCGGGGTCGTGGTGTAGACCCGGGTGCAGACACCGCGACGCTGCGGCGAGTTCTGCATGGCAGGGCTCTTCGAATTGATCTTCTCGACCGTTCGACCCTGACGCACCAGTTGATTGATGGTTGGCATGTGTGAATTGATCCCAAAAGTCTTTCGCCGGGTCCTTTTCGTGACGCGGTCCTTGCCGCGAGGCAAGGCACCACAAAGGGGCGGAAAGACGACAAAAACGTGAAACCCTTCGGTTTTTTCCGAAAAGCCCACGAGTATAGCACCCGGCGGCTACTTGATCCAGAGCCTCATCGCGTCCCACGCGCGGCCGAGGGCGCCGGACTGCTCGACGCCGTCGAGCGCCAGCAACGGCACCTCGGTCACCGGCTGGTCGTCCAGCGTGACCTTGAGCGTGCCGATCGGCTGCAGCCGGGCGAAGGGCGCGATCAGCGGATCGGGCCGGCCGACCTGCGTCCTGATCTTGGCGCCCGCGCCCGACGGCACCGCCACCACGATCGGCTCGGTGCGGCCGAGCCTGACCGAGCCGGCCCTGCCCTTCCAGACCGGCGGCGTCGCCACGGCCTGGTTGGCGTCGAACAGGCGCACGTCGTCGTAGGCGGTGTAGCCCCAGTTGAGCAGCTTCTGGGTCTCGTTGGCGCGCGCGCTGTCGCTGGCGGCGCCGAGCACGATCGCCAGCAGGCGCCGGCCGGCGGCCAGGTTGGGGAAGTCGCGCTTCGCGGTGACCACCATGCCGTAGCCGGAAGCGTCGGTGTGGCCGGTCTTCAGGCCATCGACCGTCGGGTCGCGGAACAGCAGCGTGTTGCGGTTGGTGTCGTTGGTCGACGGCGTGCCGGGGTAGCGGTATTTCTTGATCGCGTAGTACGGGATGGCCTCGGGAAAGTCGTGCATCAGCCGGGTCGCCAGGATGCTCAGGTCGCGGGCGCTCGTCAGGTGGCCCGGCGCCGGCAGGCCTTCGGGGTTCTTGAAGACCGTGTCCTTCATGCCGAGCGCCTTCGCCTGCTCGTTCATCAGCTCGACGAAATGCTCGACCGTGCCGCCGACGCCTTCGGCCAGCACGGTGGTGGCGTCGTTGCCGGACTGCACGACCATGCCCTTGATCAGGTCCTCGACCGGCACCTGCATCTGCGGGTCGATGAACATCCGCGACCCGGGCATCTTCCAGGCCCGGACGCTGACCGGCAGCGTCTGGGTCAACGTCAGCTTCCTGGCGCGCAGCGCGTCGAAGACCAGGTAGGCCGACATCAGCTTGGTCAGCGAGCCGGGTTCGAACTGGGTGTCGATGTCTTTTTGCGCCAGCGTCTGGCCGGCGGTGACGTCGACCAGCATGAAGCTGCGAGCGGCGATTTCGGGCGGGGGCGGCACCTGCGCGCCGGCGACGAGGCAGATGGAAGCGACGGCGGCCACCGCAAGTGCACGCAGCACTTCGGAGAAACGATTCATGGGGAGTGAAGAGACTAGCCCGCGCGAAGGTGGCGGGTGACCAGGTTCTTGAGCAGCGGCAATTGCCCGTGAAAGAAATGACCGCCTCCCGGCACCACGGTGACCGGCAGCGACTGCGGTCGGGCCCAGTCCATGACGGCGGGGAGCGGCACCGTGTCGTCCTGCTCGCCGTGCACGACCAGGGTGCGGTCGTGCGATTCGGGCGGCAGGGTCGACACCGAAAAGCGGCTGGCCGCCGTGCCGACCAGCACCACCTGGCGGACGTCGCGTTCGCTCCAGAGCCGGGCCAGCGCATTGCTCGCGACGAAGGCGCCGAAGGAGAAGCCGGCGATCGCCAGCGGACCGTCGGCGGCCGCCTGGGCGACCACCGCCAGCATGTCCTCGCATTCGCCGCGGCCTTCGTCGTGGACGCCGTCGCTGGTGCCGACGCCGCGGAAGTTGAAGCGCACTGCCGTCCAGCCGCAGGCGACGAAGGCGCGCGCCAGGGTCTGCACCACCTTGTTGTCCATGGTGCCGCCGAAGAGCGGATGCGGATGGGCGATGATCGCGGTGCCGACCGGCGCGACGCCCTCGGCCGGCGCATCGCGCAGGGCCTCGATGGCGCCGGCGGAGCCGGTCAGCCGGAGACGCTCGGTGCTGGAATTCACGACGCGCTCCTCAGCGGCCCACGTCGGGCGGCAGCAGCAGGCGCTCGACCACCTCGCCCTTCTTGAGGTGCGACTCGACGATCTCGTCGATGTCGTCGGCGTCCACGAAGGTGTACCAGACCGCCTCCGGATAGACCACCGCGACCGGGCCGCCGGCGCAGCGGTCCAGGCAGCCGGCCTTGTTGACCCGGACCTTGCCCGGTCCGGACAGGCCTTCCTGCTTGACCCGCGACTTGCAGCGGTCGAAGCCGGACTGGGCATCGTGGTGGGCGCAGGAGTCCTCGCCGTTCTTGCGATCGTTGAGGCAGAAGAAGATGTGACGGCCGTAGTAGCCGGCCGGCGTTGCAGTGGCAGCCATCGCGCCATTCTAGGTTTGCGGCGCGCGCTCAGCCTTCCCGGGGCCGGCGCGACAGCACCGTCAGCACGTAGGCCAACGCCGCGAATGGCCAGATCCAGCCCAGCCACTGCGCCAGCCCGTGGAAGCGGATGAAGCGTCCCTGCTCCCAGGTCGCCAGCGTCTGGGCGAAATAGGCGCTCTCGGGCGCCTGGTTCAGGAGGCTCAGGTGCACCACCTGGACGATCAGCAGCAGCGCCGCGCAGAAGCGGCGCGGCACGCCCATCAGCAGCACGCCGACGAACAGCGCCGCCGCCACGCCGGCCTGTACCGGCAGGTCGAGCCACGCCCAGGCGTGCTCAGGCCCGTAGCTGAGCGCGGCCGAGAGCGCTGACACCGCCAGCCCGGCCAGCAGCACCAGCGGCAGCACGATCGCCCGCCGCACCGCCGAACGGGTGACCATGAAGCTCAGCAGGCAGGGCACCAGCGCCCCCAGCAGGACGCACAGCAGTTCGACGCCGGGCACCAGCGGTTCGAGCTCGAACTGGCGCACCGGGAGCCAGTCGAGGAAGGGCGTGTCCACCAGCAGGTCGGCGATGCCCGATTCGAGCCGCTCGAACACCTGCCCCAGCCCGAAGGTGACCGCCGCCGGAAACAGCAGCGCCACCGGCCACAGCGCCAGCAGGACCAGACCGCCGCGCGAGTCGGCGAAGAACCATTGCGAGCGGGTGCGCTGCCAGTAGCCTATGGCGCCGAAGCGGTCGAGCAGCGCGGCGACGACCGCGCCGAGCAGCGCGCCCAGGATGTTGGTGCCCAGGTCGAGGTTGGAGGCGACCCGAACCGGGATGTAGCTCTGCAGCGATTCCATGGTGAAGGAGATCGCGCCGCCGGCCAGCGTCGCCCAGAGCACGGCCGAGAGGCCGCTGCGCTCCGGCCGGCTGCGCAGCAGGGCCAGGGCCACCAGGAAGCCGAAGGGCATGTAGCCGACGACGTTCACCCAGATGTCGAAGGCGGTCCAGTACTTGGGCCAGGGCGCCACGATGTAGGCCCAGGGCGCGATGCCCTGGTCGCGCCAGCCGGTGAACGGGTAGAGGCTGGCGTAGACGATCAGCGCCGCGTAGGCGAACACCAGCGGCAGGGCGACGGTCTTGTGCGCGGGCGCCGGCATTCGACGTTCAGAAGGGCTTGACGACGACCAGCACCACGATGCCGAGCAGCAGCAGCACCGGCGCCTCGTTGAACCAGCGGTACCAGCGATGGCTGCGCCGGTCCTCGCCGGCCTCCAAGCGGCGCAGCAGCACGCCGCAGCCGTGGTGGTAGCCGATCACCAGCAGCACCAGCACCAGCTTGGCGTGCAGCCAGCCATTGCCCGGCCCGCGCCCGATGCCGTAGCCCAGCCAGAGCCAGAGACCGAAGACCAGCGCCGGCACGGCCAGGATGGTGGTGAAGCGGAACAGCTTGCGCGCCATCAGCAGCAGGCGGGCGCGCTCGGCGGTCGAATCGGCGGGCACCATCGCCAGGTTGACGAAGATCCGCGGGAGATAGAAAAGGCCGGCGAACCAGCTGGCGATGAAGACGATGTGAAGCGATTTGACCCAGAGCATGGCCGAGAAGTCTAGGGCCCGGGCCTGACCTCGCTCCGACCGCATTTGTTTTGCACCGCACAAAAAAAAGCCCGGCGTCAAAACGCCGGGCGGGAAGCCCTTTTGCTGTCACACATCAAGGCACCCGCTCAGGGAGGAAAAGCGGGGAGCGGCAAGCCGCCCGGGCGAGAATTTAACAAAGGCAAAACATTGCATCAAGCTGGACCGCTCGCTTTTGATGCGATTTCGCCTCAATTCCTAATAGGAATAGCTTCATTTACAACGCTTTTAAGCGACCCTGCTTCTGTCAAAAGCCTTCATCGGAAGAGCGCTCCGTCTCTTCGGGCACAATTTTTGGATGAATCCCCTCGCCTCCTTTCCCGCCGGCCGGCCGCGCCGGCTGCGCCGCGACGCCTTCACCCGCAATCTCGTACGTGAGCATTCGCTCTCGGCCAACGACTTGATCTATCCGGTCTTCGTGCAGGAAGGCGTGAACCAGCGCCACGCGGTGCCGTCGATGCCCGGCGTGGAGCGCCTGAGCCTCGATCTGCTGCTGCCGGTGGCCGAGGAATGCGTCGCGCTGGGCATCCCGGTGATGGCGCTGTTCCCGGTGATCGACGCGAAGCTGAAGACGCCCGCAGGCGACGAGGCCTTCAACCCCGACGGCCTGATCCCGCGCGTGGTGTCGGCGCTGAAGTCGCGCTTTCCGCAGCTCGGCGTCATGACCGATGTGGCGCTCGACCCCTACACCAGCCACGGCCAGGACGGCCTGCTCGACGACAGCGGCTACATCCTGAACGACGCGACGGTCGAGGTGCTGGTCCGGCAGGCGCTGGCGCAGGCCCGCGCGGGTGTCGACATCGTGGCGCCGAGCGACATGATGGACGGCCGCATCGGCGCCATCCGCAACGCGCTCGAGGCCCGCGGCGATATCCACACGCGGATCATGGCGTACAGCGCCAAGTACGCGAGCGCCTTCTACGGCCCCTTCCGCGACGCGGTCGGCTCGGCGGCCAACCTCGGCAAGAGCGACAAGAAGGTCTACCAGATGGATCCGGGCAACAGCGACGAGGCGCTGCGCGAGGTCGCGATCGACATCGCCGAAGGCGCCGACATGGTGATGGTCAAGCCCGGCATGCCTTACCTGGACATCCTGCGCCGGGTCAAGGACGAATTCCGGATGCCGACCTTCGTCTACCAGGTCAGCGGCGAATACGCGATGCTGAAGGCGGCCGCCGCCAACGGCTGGCTCGACCACGACGCGGTGATGCTCGAAAGCCTGCTGGCCTTCAGGCGCGCCGGCGCCGACGGCGTGCTGACCTATTTCGCGCTCGACGCGGCGCGCCTGCTGCGGCGCTGAACGCGACTTTCCGAACGGACATGAAAAAGCCCGTCGTCGACGGGCTTTTTCGCGAGCGCCGAGCGCTTACTTGCTGGCTTGGGCGGTCGAAGCGGCCGGGGTCTGCATGGTCGAGATCACGCGGCTGTTGTATTTCGAGCCGCTGGCCACGTTCTGGTCGGGCGCGTGGGCGGCGGCGACGGCTTCGGCGTGCACCTTGGCGGCATCGGCGGTCGAGGTGAACGGCACCGGGCCGCGCGAGCCGAGCGGCACGTTCTGGTCGGGAGCCGAAGCGGCGCGGACTGCTTCCGCGTTGACGGCGGCGCGGCTGTTGGCCGACACCGGTTGGGCGACGCCCTGGTAGGTCTCGGCCTGGGCGCCGGTGACGGCGACGAACGAGAGGGCGGCGGCGGCGAGGATGGACGAGGTCTTCATGGCGATTCCTTGGAACTTTGTTGAGAAACCAGGCTCGCGATGCGCTGCCTGTGCCGCGAGTCTCCGCCTGAAAACCTCCGGGAAAACACCTAGAAAGCAGACGCCGCGTTTCTGCCGCGGAAACAATGACAAGGCGACCGCCCATGAAAAAACGGCCCGCGGGCCGTTTCTCGTGAGGGCGAACTCAGGCCAGGTGCTTGGCGAAGAAGGCGAGCGTGCGCTCGCGCGCCAGCTTGGCCGCCGGCGCGTCGTAGGAGCCGCGCTGGTCGCAGTTGAAGCCGTGGTCGGCGTCGTAGATGTGCACCTCGACTTCCGGGTGAGCCTTCTTGAAGGCCTCGACGCCGTCGAGCAGGATGTGCTTGTCCTTGGCGCCGAAGTGGGCCAGCACCGGCACCTTCGGCTTGAGCGCGCTTTCCTTCTCGGTCGTCATGCCGCCGCCATAGTAGGGCGCTGAGGCCGCGAGGCCCGACAGCTCGGCCGCGGCGCGCCAGGCCAGCAGGCCGCCGTAGCAGTAGCCGACGATGCCGACCTTGCCGGCCTTGGCCGCGTAGTCGACCGAGGCCTGCAGGTCCTGCATCACGCCCGGTGCAGGCAGTGCCTCGACCGCGGCCTTGAGCGCCGAGCCGGCGCCCATGTCCTCGGCGTTGTAGCCCAGCTCGACGTTCGGCTTGACGCGGTGGAAGGTGGCCGGCGCGACCGCCAGGTAGCCTTCGGCCGCATAGCCGTCGGCCACCGAGCGGATGTGCGAATTGACGCCGAAGATCTCCTGCACGACGACGATGCCGCCCTTGGGCTTGCCGCTCGGTTCGGCGACGTAGGCGGCGAAGGTGAAACCGTCCTTGGCAGTGAGATTGATGAATTGACCCATGGTCATGCTCCTTTGGTTGGTGGTTGGTGTCGGAGTGCGCGTTCGAGGAAGTCGAGCCGGTCCTGGCCCCAGAAGATCTCGCCTTCGAGCACGTAGCTCGGGGCACCGAAGACCTGGCTGTCGATCGCCTGCTGGGTGTAGTCCTCGTAGCGTTCCTGCACGGCCTGGCTCTGGGCCTGGTCGCAGCGGCGCGGCGCGAGGCCGCATTCTGCGCTCAGGGCCTCCAGCACCTTCGGGTCGGCGATGTTGCGCTCCTGCACCCAGACCGCGGCGAACACCGTGGCGCACAAGGCCATCGCGCGTTCGGTGCCGTCGTGCAGGTCGGTGGCGATGATCAGCTTGGCCGCGTCGTCGCAGGCCACCGGGAAGAACTTGGGTCTGGTGTTGAGCTCGACGTCGAGGTGGCGCGAGATGCGCGCCAGGTCGATCAGCCGGTAGGCCTGGCGCTGCGGCGCGCGCTTGCCGAGCGGCAGGCCGCCGGAGACCGGGAAGACGGCACCGAAGTCGATCGGACGCACCCGCACGGTGGCGCCGGCGGCTTTCGCGATCGCCGAGAAGCGCGCGTGGCCGAGGTAGGTCCACGGACTGGCCGGCGTGAAGTAGTAGTCGATGGCATGGCTCATGACGTCTCCTCGATGATGTAATCGGTGGTCTCCGGGGTTTTAACTGAGGCACGGCTTCCGTGCAGGGGGTGGGGTTTGGACCAGGTGCTCTTGATCACGGGCGGCAGCCGCGGCATCGGCGCCGCCACCGCGCTGCTGGCGGCTCGCCGCGGCTTTGCGGTGGCGGTCAACTACACCCGCGATTCGCTGGCCGCCGACGAGGTGGTGCGCAGCATCCGCGCGGGCGGCGGCAGCGCGATCACGGTGCAGGCCGACGTCGGTGACGAGGCGCAGGTGATGGCCATGTTCGAGAAGGTCGACGCCAAGCTGGGCCGGCTGACCGGCCTCGTCAACAACGCCGGCGTGGTCGACCTGCCGGCGCGGGTCGACGAGATGACCGTGCCGCGGCTGGAACGCATGCTGCGCATCAACGTCATCGGCAGCTTCTTGTGTGCACGCGAGGCGGTGCGCCGCATGAGCACCCGGCACGGCGGCAGCGGCGGCGCGATCGTCAACCTGTCGAGCGCGGCGGCCCGGCTCGGCTCGCCTGGCCAGTACGTCGACTACGCGGCCAGCAAGGGCGCGATCGACACCTTCACGATGGGACTGGCCAAGGAAGTCGCGGACGAAGGCATCCGGGTCAACGCGTTGCGCCCAGGATTGATCGACACCGACATCCATGCCTCCGGCGGCATTCCCGACCGCGTGGCGCTGCTGGCGCCGACGGTGCCGATGAAGCGCACCGGCACCGCCGACGAATGCGCCAACGCGATTGTCTGGCTGCTGGCCGAGGCCAGCTACACCACCGGCTCGGTGATCGACGTGACGGGCGGGCGCTAGCCGTGTCGGTGGAGGCGCACATGGCGCCGGCCATGGATCTGGTCAAGCCGTTGATCACCTTGCTGGCGATCGTGAATCCGCTGGCGATCGTTCCCTTCTTCATCCACTACACGCAGGGCTACACCCACAACCAGCGCAAGCGCACCGCCTGGACGACCGCCTTCAGCGCCTTCATCGTGATCGCGATGAGCGCGCTGATCGGGCTGCAGCTGCTGAGCTTCTTCGGCATCTCGATCGCCAGCTTCCAGGTCGGCGGCGGCATGCTGCTGCTCCTGAGCGCGATGAGCATGCTGAAGGCCGAGCCGGGCGAGGCCAAGACGAACAAGGAAGAGATCCGCGCGACCGAGGTGAAGGCCTCGCTGGGCGCCTCGATCGCGGTGGTGCCGCTGACCATCCCGCTCCTGACCGGGCCGGCCACCATGTCGACCGTGGTGATCTACGCCGAGAAGACGCAGCACATCTGGGAGCTCGCGATCCTGGTCGGCTACGGCGTCGTGATCGGGCTGGCCACCGGCATCACCTTCTCGCTGGCCGAGCCGATCTCGCGGGTGCTCGGCAAGACCGGCATCAACGTGATGACCCGGCTGATGGGCCTGATCCTGGCGGCGCTGGCGGTCGAGGTGATGGCGGACGGGCTCGGGTCGCTGTTCCCGATCCTGCACCGGGCCACCTAGACCAGCGTGACGATCCGTGGCGTGATCGCGCCGCCCTCGATGCGCAGTTCGCCGATCGAGATCGGCAGGCGGAAGCGGCGCGGCCCCGCGCTGCCCGGGTTGATGTAGAGCACGCCCTCGCGCACCTGCGCCAGCGGCTTGTGCGAATGCCCGGAGACCACCGCCTGCACGACCTGCGCCGGATCGAGCGCCAGTTGCGCCAGTTGCGCCAGGTCGTGGATCGCGCGGATGCGCACGCCGCCGAGCACCACCGTCTCGGTCTCCGGCAGCTCAGAAGCCCAGTCGCCGACGTCGTTGTTGCCGCGGACCACGGTCAGCGGCGCGATCGCCGACAGCTCTTCGAGGATGTGCGGGCCGCCGATGTCGCCGCCATGCACGATGTGCGCGCAGCCCTGCAGGAAGGCCAGCGCCTCCGGCCGCAGCAGGCCGTGGGTGTCGGAGATGAGGCCGATGCGCATCGCGACCCTTCAGCGCGGCGGATCGCTGGCCGCCACCCAGGCCACAAGCTCGGCCACCACCGCGTCGCTAGCGGCCGCGAGCGCCTGCACGCCGCCGGCGGCGTCGCTGCTCGGCGCCGGGCGCTGCGCGGTGAAGGTTCGCTGGGTCATCGTGCGCTTGCCGGCGACGTCGCTGCCGATCAGCGTGGCGCTGATCCGCACCAGCCCGACGCTGTGCGTCGGCGTGTCGAAGACCTGGCTGAATTCCTCCAGCGAGACCCTGAGGATCGGCGGCCGCCGGCCGTCGGTCCGCGCCGCGCTCGACAGGTCCGACGGCGCCATCACCGTGTGGTCGACCGCCAGGGCATCGCGCAGCCGCTGGCGCAGCAGCTGCGCCGGCGCCAAGCTCCAGCGCGACTGTCCATAGGGCCTGAGCTCGTTGCCGTCGGCATAGGCGAAGCGGTAGAGGATCTGGTTGCCGTCCAGCCGCGCATTCGATTCGATCTCGGCCAGGGCCAGCGGAGGCAGGCTGGCGTTGGCGGCGGCGGCCGGCGCCGAGTTCATCGGACCGGGCCCGAAATCGTAGAGCGTCGAGCGCGCCGGCTTGTCGGGCAGCGCGCCGCAGGCGGCCAGCAGCGCGGCCAGCGCCATGGCGAGGAGCGTGCGGCCGTTTCGGATCGAGGGCTTCGAGGTTGGCTTCATGTCGTCACCTTCAAGGGCGCGCCGGCGGCGCGGTGAAGCCGGGCTCGCCCGGGCCGGCCGCCACGCCGCCGTTGCCGAACAGCAGCGATTGCGGGTTGTCGTTGATGCTGTCGGCGGTGCGGCCGAGGCGGCGCACCGTCTGGCCGGTGTCGTCGGCCACGCGGTTCAGCCGTGGCAGCGTGGCGTCGTTGAAGGAATCGACCGCCTGCGCCAGCGACTTCGCGCCGTCGCTCAGGCGGTCGACCGGGCCGTCGGCGGCATTCAGGCGCGTGACGGTGGTGTTGAGGTTCTTCGCCACCCGCGAGACGTCCTCGCCGGCGGTCTTGATGCGCACCATCGCCTCCTTGGTGCGGTCGACCAGCGGCGGCATCGCCTTCAGCGCCGGGTCGAGCCCGGTCTTGATCGTGTGGTCGAGCGAGCGGGTCAGCGTGTTGGCGCCGGCGGCCGCCTGCGAGATGTTCTCGAGCGCGTCGGCGATGCGCTTCTGGTTGTCGGCG
Organism: Xenophilus sp. L33; assembly: GCF_009765735.1. Taxonomy (GTDB): domain Bacteria; phylum Pseudomonadota; class Gammaproteobacteria; order Burkholderiales; family Burkholderiaceae_C; genus Variovorax. The sequence continues at coordinate 20,195 of NZ_LMUW01000092.1, read as the reverse complement.
CCGAGCAGCACGTCGACCCGCTTGGTCACTTCCTCGACCCGCCCGAGGATGACCTCGCCGCGGTCCTGCAGCTGCGACAGCAGCGAGGGCTTGAGCGGGATGCGCGGCGGATGGTCGTTGTCCGGCACCAGCGCCACCGTCGATTCGCCCTTGTCGTCCAGCGCGATGAAGGCCAGGCCGGTCACGCCCTGGTAGCTCAGCGTGGCGAAGGTCGAGGTGGTGAGCGGCACCCGCTGGTCGACCGAGATCAGCACCCGCACGTTGCCGCGCTCCTTCGGGTCGAAGTCGATCGAGGTCACCTTGCCGACCGCGATACCGCGGTAGCGCACCATGGCCTGCGGCTGCAGCCCGCTGACCGCGTCGCGGGTGGACAGCTCGTAGATGTTGCGCACCGTGTCGTCGCGCGTGAGCCAGACCACCAGCGCGACCAGCACGGCCACCAGGCCGAGCACGAAGACGCCGGCGGCGAGGGCATGGGACTTGTTTTCCATGGCGACCTTTCAGTGGAGCGCTTCCATGGCGCGCCGGCCGCGGCCGCCCAGGAAGTATTCGTGGATGAAGGGATGCGGATAGGCGATGACGTCGCGCGCGGTGCCGCTGACGATCACCTTCTGGTCGGCCAGCACCGCGATGCGGCTGGAGAGGTCGAAGAGCGTGTCGAGGTCGTGCGTGACCATCACCACCGTCAGGCCGAGTTCGCGGTGCAGGCCGCGCAGCAGGTCGCAGAAGCTGTCGGCGCTCTCGGGGTCGAGGCCGGCGGTGGGCTCGTCGAGCAGCAGCAGCGGCGGGTCCATGATCAGCGCCCGCGCCAGCGCGACCCGCTTGATCATGCCGCCCGACAGGTCCGACGGGCTCTTGGTCGCCTGCTGCGGATCGAGCCCGACCATCTGCAGCTTGACCAGCGCGGCGTCGCGGATGAGCGAATCGGGCAGCAGCTTCAGCTCGCGCAGCGGGAAGGCGATGTTGTCGAGCACGCTGAAGGCCGAGAACAGCGCGCCGTGCTGGAACAGCATGCCGACGTTGGCCGCGCCCATCGCGCTCAGCTGGCCGGGCGGGCGGCCCAGCACCGTGACCTCGCCGCGGCTCGGATGCTCGAGGCCCAGGATCTGCCGCAAGAGCACCGTCTTGCCGGTGCCCGAGCCGCCGACCAGCGACAGCACCTCGCCGCGGTGGATCGTCAGGTCGAGGTCGCGGTGCACCACCTGCTCGCCCTCGGGCGACTTGAAGATGGTCCAGAGCTTCTTGATCTCGACCACGTTCGGCGCATCGTCGTAGGTGTTGTCGAGCATTAGCGGAATCCGATGCCCTTGAACAGCACCGCGAACAGCGCATCGACCAGGATGACGACCGTGATCGAGGTCACGACCGAGGACGTGGTGCCGCGCCCGAGGCTCTCGGTGTTGGGCTTGACCTTCATGCCGAAGTAGCAGCCGATCAGCGCGATCAGGATGCCGAAGACCGCCGACTTCGACAGCGCCAGCCAGAGGTTCGACATCGGCACCGCGCGCGGCAGCGCCGTGAGGAAGAAGGCCGGCGAGATGTCGAGCGCCAGGTCGGCCGCGATCATGCCGCCGAACAGCGCCGCCATCGAGGTCCACATGCTGATGAGCGGCATCGAGATGGCCAGCGCCATGACCCGCGGCATCACCAGCCGGAAGCCGTGCGGGATGCCCATGACGCGCATCGCGTCCAGTTCCTCGGTGACCCGCATGACGCCGATCTGCGCGGTGATCGCCGAGCCGGAGCGGCCGGCGATGAGCACCGCCGCCAGCACCGGGCCCAGCTCGCGGATCAGCGACAGGCCGAGGATGTTGACGATGAAGGTCTCGGCGCCGTACTGGCGCAGCTGCTGCGCCGTGAGGTAGGCCAGCACCACGCCGATCAGGAGGCCGACCAGCGCGGTGATCGGCAGCGCGGTGGTGCCGAACTGGTAGATCTGCCCGGAGAAGTCGCGCCACGGCCCGCGGTGCGGCGCCCGGATGAGCTTGCCGATGTCGAGCACCAGCTGGCCGATGAGGCGCAGGAAGTCGCGCACCACGAACATGATGCGCGGGCCGTTGTGGACGAAGGCGCGCACCCGGTCGGCCAGGGTGCGGCTTGGCTCGCGCGGCAGCGAGCAGGTGTATTGCGCCACCTGGTCGAGCACCGCCTTGTGCTGCGAATCCATTTCCAGGCGCGACGGCCAGGCCTGGCGCCAGTGGTTCCACAGGAGCTGCGCGCCGATGTGATCGAGCTGGTCGATCGGCCGCAGGTCCCAGCCGCGATCGGCAGCGGCGGGCAGTGCCTCGAGCTGGCTCGACAAGGCCTTCCAGGCCTGCGGCGAGGACATCGCCAGCGAGGTCCAGCGGCCGCTGGCGATGCGCCACGGGGCGCCCTCTTCCATCCGTTCCTCGACGCGCGGCTGCGGGCTCGGCGCGACAGGCGCATCTGGCGCGGCAGCGGGCGGCGGCGGGTCAGTGGGCATGTCGAGGATGCGGCGGGGGTGAAGCGGGGGAAGGCGCATCGTAACCGGGCGCGTTTGCGACAATCCGGCCCGGCCCTTCCAGAGACACCGAGACACATCGAGACAAGCAAGGCGCGAATGAGCGACAACACCTTCGACTACATCGTTATCGGCGGCGGCACCGCAGGCGCGCTGATGTGCAACCGGCTGACCCGCGACGCGCGCAAGCGCACGCTGCTGATCGAGGCCGGCCGCAAGGACGACTACCACTGGATCCACATCCCGGTGGGCTACCTCTACTGCATCGGCAACCCGCGCACCGACTGGCTCTACAGCACCGAGCCGGACGCCGGCCTCAACGGCCGCGTGCTGCGCTATCCGCGCGGCAAGACGCTGGGCGGCTCCTCGTCGATCAACGGGATGATCTACATGCGCGGCCAGTCGCGCGACTACGACCAGTGGGCGCGCCTGACCGGCGACGACACCTGGCGCTGGGACAACGTGCTGCCCGCCTTCAAGCAGCACGAGGACCACTACCTCGGCGCCGACGAGATGCACGGCGCCGGCGGCGAATGGCGGGTCGAGAAGCAGCGCCTGCGCTGGGACATCCTCGACGCCTTCGCCCTGGCCGCCCAGCAGGCCGGCGTGCCGCACAGCACCGACTTCAACCGCGGCAGCAACGAAGGCGTCGGCTACTTCCAGGTCAACCAGAAGAACGGCTGGCGCTGGAACACCGCCAAGGCCTTCCTGCGGCCGACCTGCTACGGCCGGCCCAACTTCGAGATGTGGGTCAACGCGCATGTCACCAGGCTGGTGATCGAGAAGCAGCCGGACGGCAGCCTGCGCTGCACCGGCGTGCAGGTCTGGGACGGCCACCAGATGGTCACCGCCGAAGCGACGCGCGAGGTGGTGCTGTGCGGCGGCAGCATCGGCTCGCCGCAGGTGCTGCAGCTCTCGGGCGTCGGCCCGGCCGCGCTGCTGCGCGAACACGGCATCGAGGTGCTGCTGGACGCGCCCGGCGTCGGCGCCAACCTGCAGGACCACCTGCAGATCCGCGCGGTCTACAAGATCAAGGACGCGCCGACCCTCAACGTGCTGGCCTCCTCGCTCTACGGCAAGGCGAAGATCGGCGCCGAATACTTCTTCAAGCGCAGCGGGCCGATGAGCATGGCGCCTTCGCAGCTGGGCGCCTTCACCCGCAGCTCGCCGGCCTACCAATGGCCGAACCTCGAATACCACGTGCAGCCGCTGTCGCTCGACGCCTTCGGCGAGCCGCTGCACCGCTTCCCGGCCTTCACCGCCAGCGTCTGCAACCTCAACCCGACCAGCCGCGGCACGGTGCGCATCAAGAGCGGCAGCTTCAAGGACGCGCCGGCGATCGCGCCCAACTACCTGAGCACCGCCGAGGACCGCCTGGTGGCCGCCGATTCGCTGCGGGTCACCCGCCGCATCGCGTCCCAGCCGGCGCTGGCCCGCTACAGCCCCGAGGAATGGAAGCCCGGCGTGCAATACCAGACCGACGAGGACCTGGCCCGGCTGGCCGGCGACATCGCCACCACCATCTTCCATCCGGTCGGCACCACCAGGATGGGCGCCGACGGCGACCCGATGGCGGTGCTCGATTCGCGGCTGCGGGTGCGCGGCATCGCCGGCCTGCGGGTGGTCGACGCCGGCGCGATGCCGACCATCACCAGCGGCAACACCAACAGCCCGACCCTGATGCTGGCCGAAAAGGCCGCCGGCTGGATGCGCGAAGAAGCCGCTCGAAAGGCGCCGGTTGGCGGGTAATCCCCGATGCACTGGCTCGGTGCGCCGAATTAAAGTATCGGCACTCGCAACCGGGCCTGCCCCGCAGCGCGGGGGTACCGAGGAGACATTTCCAGAGACTGAGACAAGAGAACAAGCAACAAAAAGGCATCCGTTCGAGATGCCGTTTTTTTGAACAAGACGCCGATTGCCGGCGTCTTTTTTTTTGGTGCGCGCGTGTCGCCAGCGTATCGGTGGCGCCCGAAGTCAGGGCACGTTCAGGACGCGATCAAGGGGCGGTGGCGGCGGTCGGCGGCGTGATCGCCGTCGGCCAGGGCACTTCGCTGGCCACCAGCGGCTTGCCGATCGGCGCGGAGGCCTTGCCGGCCTGGATGCCCGCCATGTCGGCGTCGTTCGGATACTGGTTCATCAGCCAGTAGTCGAACACCCGGCGGGCGATCGGGGCCGCCACGCCGGCGCCCCAGCCGGCGTTCTCGACGATCAGGGCGACCGCGATCTTCGGGTCGTTGACCGGCGCGAAGGCCTCGAAGAGCGCGTGGTCGCGCTGGTGCTCCTCGAGCGCCTTGGCGTTGTACTTGGTGTTGGCGGCCTGGGTCACGGCCTGGGCGGTGCCGGTCTTGCCGGCGGCCTGGTAGGCGGCACCGGCGAAGGCCTGGCGGCCGGTGCCGGCGTTGATCACCGCCACCATGCCGTCGCGCACCACGCCGATGTTCTGCGGCGAATAGCCGAGGTTGATGCCGGGCGGCTGCTCGACCGGCGTCACCACGCCGGTGACCGTGTCGCGCGTGGCCAGCGCCAGGTGCGGCTGGTGCTTGATGCCGCCGTTGGCCAGGATCGACACCGCCTGCGCCAGTTGCAGCATGGTGAACGAGTTGTATCCCTGGCCGATGCCCAGCGAGATGGTCTCGCCCGCATACCACTTCTGCTGCTCGGGCCGCTTGTAGGTCTTGCGCTTCCACTCGGTGCTCGGCAGCACGCCGCGCACCTCGCCGCCGATGTCGATGCCGGTGATCTGGCCGAAGCCGAGCGGCGCCATCTGGTCGTGGATGGTGTCGACGCCCAGTTCGTTGGCCAGCGAATAGAAGTAGATGTTGCTCGACAGCTGGATCGCGCGCCGCATGTCGACGTTGCCCATCGCGCCTTCGGGGCTGCCGAAGCGGTGGCCGCCGAAGTTGAAGAAGCCCGGGTCGTTGACCACCACGCTCGGGCCGCGCTTGCCGGTGTTGAGCCCCGCCAGCGCCATGAAGGGCTTGTAGGTCGAGCCCGGCGGGTAGGTGCCGCGGAGCGCCCGGTTCAGGAGCGGCTTGTCGATCGACTCGTTGTATTCCTTCCAGCTCTCGGCATCGATGCCCTCGACGAACAGGTTCGGGTCGAAGGTCGGCTTGCTGACGAAGGCGAGGATCTCGCCGGTGCGCGGATCGAAGGCCACCAGGGCGCCGCGTCGGTCGCCGTACAGGTCCTCGACCATCTTCTGCAGCTTGATGTCGATCGACAGCATGACCGTGTTGCCGGGCGTCGCCGGATGGCCGTCGAGGCGCCGCACAGCGCGGCCGCCGGCGGAGGTCTCCATCTGCTCGACGCCGGTCTGGCCGTGCAGCGTCTTCTCGTAGCTCTGCTCGATGCCGAGCTTGCCGATGTATTCGGTGCCCTTGTAGTTGGCGTAGTCGTCGTCGTCCCAGTCTTCCATGGCCGCCTTCTCGGCCTGGTTGATGCGGCCGATGTAGCCCAGCACGTGGCTGGCCAGTTCGCCGTTCGGGTAGTTGCGGAAGAGCCGCGCCTTGATCTCGACGCCCGGGAAGCGGTAGCGCTGGGCGGCGAAGCGGGCGACCTCCTCGTCGCTCAGGCGGGTGCGGATCGGCACCGAGTCGAAGCTGCGCGAGTCTTCGCGCAGGCGCTTGAAGCGGCGGCGATCGCGCGGCGTGATCTCGAGCACCTCGGACAGCGCGTCGATGGTCGCGTCGAGGTCGATCGCCTTCGACGGCGTGATCTCCAGGGTGTAGGCCGAGTAGTTGGAGGCCAGCACGATGCCGTTGCGGTCGAGGATCAGGCCCCGGTTGGGCACCACCGGGACGACCGCGGTGCGGTTGCTCTCGGCCTGCTCGGCCAGGTCCTCATGCCGGACGATCTGCAGGTAGCTCAGCCGGGCGCACAGCAGCCCGAAGCAGACCAGCACCACCAGGCCGATGACGTACACCCGCCGCCTGAAGCGGGCGAGGTCGGCGACGACGTTGCGGATTTCGGTCATGGGGCATGCGTCAGAGTGGCCGATTGGCGTCGGGTTCCGGCGTCCGGCGCTGCGGCGCGAGCAACACCACGCTCACCAGCGGCCAGAGCGCCGCTTCGACCGCCGGCGAGATCATGATCGTCCAGCCCGGGAAGGCGCCGCCGCCGACCATCCGCACCGCCAGTTCGATCAGCTGCGACAGCGCGAACAGCGGCAGCAGCTGCAGCGCCTGCGACAGCACCGGATACCAGAGCAGCCGCCGGTGGATCATGGTCGCGAGGAAGCCGAGCGTCGTGTAGGACAGCGCATGCTGGCCGAGCATCGAGGCCTGGTGCACGTCCATCAGCAGGCCGAAGACGAAGGCGGCGCCGATGCCGACCCGCGAGGGCTGGTGGACGCTCCAGAACACGATCACCAGCGCCAGCAGGTCGGGCATCCAGGCGGTGCGGCCGACCGGCACCATGTTGAGCAGCAAGGCCACCGTCAGGCTGCTCCAGATGAACAGCGGGCTGACGGGCAGCAGGAGCTGCTGCTGGCCGGGACGCATGATCATGGCGCGGCGCCCTCCTGCCTGGCGGCGGCCCTGTCGGCGGGCTTCGGCGCGGGCTTGTCCGTGGCGGCGGCGGCCTTGGCGGCCGGCTTCGCCGGGGTCTTGTCGGCGGCTGCGGGCTTGCTGTCCGGCGCCTTGTCGGCGGTGGCGGCGGCCTTGTCGGTGGCGGCCTTGTCGGCCGGCTTCTCGGCCGCCTTGTCGCCCGGCCTGCGGGCCTTGGCGTCTGCCTTGGCCTGGGCCTTCGCGTCGGCCTTGGCGTCCGCCTTCTCGGCCTTGGCGTCCTGCCGCTCGGCCATCTTCTTGGCCGCGGCGCTGGCCGGGGTGGCGGCGGCCGCGGCGGCTGCGGACGACGCCGCATGCGGGATCGCCACGTTGCCGGTCGGCGCCAGCACCAGCACGTAGCGCGCGGCGGTCACGTGGGCCAGCGGCGCGCAGTGGATGCGGGCGAAGGCGGTGTCGGCGCGGCGCTCGATGCTGTCGATCTTGGCCACCGGCAGCCCCGGCGGATAGACGCCGTCGACCCCGCTGGTGGTGAGCAGGTCGCCTTCCTGCAGATCGGCGTTGGCCTGCATGAAGCGCAGTTCGAGCCCGGCGCCGTGCGCGCTGGCGTCGCCGAAGGCCACGCTGCGCGCGCCGGTGCGCATGTTCTGCACCGGGATCGCCAGGTCGCGGTCGATCACCAGCGTGATCTCGCTGGTGAAGGGCTGCACCTGCGTGACCTGGCCGAGCACGCCGAATTCGTCGATCACCGGCGAGCCGGCCGCGATGCCGTTGTTCAGGCCCTGGTCGATCACCACCTTGCGGGTGTAGGGGTCGGAGGTGTCGTAGAGCACCTCGGCGGCGCGGCCCGGCGTCTGCGTGGTCTGGCGCAGTTCCAGCAGCGCGCGCAAGCGGGCGTTGTCGAGCGCCAGCACGTCGGCCTGGCTGGCCCGTTCGGACTGCAGCGCCAGCGAGCGGCGGGCGCTGGCCTCGTCTTCCTGGGCGGTCTTCAGGTCCTCGAAATAGCGCTCGCCGCCGGCCACCATCTGCACCGGCTTGAGCGCCAGCCACTGCACCGGATAGAGCACCGTGCCGATCGCCAGGCGCACCGGCTGGACGATGTTGAAGCGGGCGTCCGCGACCATCAGGAACAGCGCCAGCGTGCTGAAGAAGATCAGCTTGCTCAGCGCCGACGGCCCCTGGTTGAAGAGGGGCGGCGCGGTGCGGTCGAGAGTGCCGAGCGGCATGACGCTTTATGCCACGAGAGGTGCGGGGAAAGCTGCGCTAAATGTGGAGGTGTTCCAGACTCGCCACGCCTGCGGGAGGCGCGGAAAGCCCACCGCCGGGCTATTCACTGGTGAAGATGCTTCCCAGCCGGTCCATGCGCTCCAGCGCGATGCCGCAGCCGCGGACCACGCAGGTGAGCGGGTCTTCGGCCACCAGCACCGGCAGGCCGGTTTCCTCGGCCAGCAGGCGGTCGAGGTCGCGCAGCAGGGCGCCGCCGCCGGTCAGCATCATGCCGCGCTCGGCGATGTCCGCGCCCAGTTCGGGCGGCGTCTGTTCGAGCGCGTTCTTGACCGCCGAGACGATGTTGTTGAGCGGGTCGGTCAGGGCTTCCAGCACTTCGTTGCTGCTGATGGTGAAGCTGCGCGGCACGCCTTCGCTCAGGTTGCGGCCCTTGACTTCCATCTCCTTGACCTCGGAGCCCGGGAAGGCGGAGCCGATGTTCTTCTTGATGACCTCTGCCGTCGGCTCACCGATCAGCATGCCGTAGTTGCGGCGGATGTAGTTGATGATGGCCTCGTCGAAGCGGTCGCCGCCGACGCGGACGCTGCCCTTGTAGACCATGCCGCCGAGCGAGATCACGCCGACCTCGGTGGTGCCGCCGCCGATGTCGACCACCATCGAGCCGCTGGCCTCCGAGACCGGCAGGCCGGCGCCGATCGCGGCGGCCATCGGTTCCTCGATCAGGTAGACCGAGGTGGCGCCGGCCGCTTCGGCCGCGTCCTTGATGGCGCGGCGCTCGACCTGGGTCGAGCCGCAGGGCACGCAGATGATGATGCGCGGGCTCGGGGTGAGCAGCGAACGCGGATGCACCATCTTGATGAACTGCTTGATCATCTGCTCGGTGATCACGAAGTCGGCGATGACGCCGTCCTTCATCGGGCGGATCGCCTCGATGTTGCCGGGCACCTTGCCGAGCATCGCCTTGGCTTCGCGGCCAACCGCCTGGATCACCTTCTTGCCGTGCGGGCCGCCTTCGTGGCGGATGGCGACGACCGACGGCTCGTCCAGGACGATGCCCTTGTTGCGGGCGAAGATCAGGGTGTTGGCGGTGCCGAGATCGATCGCGAGGTCGGTCGAAAAGTACCGACGAAAAGCTCCAAACATGTGGAATCCTCTGGGGCACGGCTTGCGCGTCGGCAGGCCATCGCCATCTTTCTGGGTCGTTTGACGGGGGGTTTGAAACGTTTTTGCGGCAAAGGCCGGCGCGTTCGCGGGGGTTGCGGCAAAGGCGGGATAATAACCGAATCCCCCAAGGCTCCCGGCTTTCCACGCACCTTTACGGTGTGCGAGAGGCCCCGTTTCTTCACGTTTGGACCGTCCTTTTTCCCGATGTCCCTCACCTCTTCCGATATCGCGCGCATCGCCTCGCTGGCGCGGCTGCAGCTGGCGCCGGCCGAAAGCGAGCGCATGCTTGGCCAGATCAACGGCTTCTTCGACCTGGTCGAGCAGATGCGCTCGGTCGACACCGCCGGCGTGGCGCCGCTGGCCCATCCGGTCGCCGCGATCGAGGACGTCCAGCTGCGGCTGGCCGAGGACGTGGTCAGCGAGCCCGACAGCCGCGAGGCCAACCAGCGCAGCGCGCCGGCGGTCGAGAACGGCCTGTTCCTGGTGCCGAAGGTGATCGAATGATCGACGCCATCCACGACATGGGCGTCGCGGGGCTGGCCGCCGCCCTGCGCGATCGCAAGCTGTCGGCGGTCGAGGCCGCCGACCACCACCTGGCCCGCATGCGCCAGCACGAGGACCTGGGCACCTTCCTCTCGGTCGACGAGGAGCTGACCCGCGCCCAGGCCCGCGCCGCCGACACCCGGCTGGCCGCCGGCAGCGCCGCCCCGCTGGAAGGCGTGCCGATCGCCCACAAGGACATCTTCGTCACCGCCGGCCTGCCGACCTCGGCCGGCTCCCGCATCCTGGAAGGCTACCGCTCGCCCTTCGACGCCACCGTGGTGCGCAAGCTCGGCGAGGCCGGCGCGGTGACGCTCGGCAAGCTCAGCTGCGACGAATTCGCGATGGGCTCGGCCAACGAGAACGTGGCGGTGCGGGCGGTCGGCTTCGACCGGGCCAAGCCGGTGCGCAACCCGTGGGACCGGGCGCGGATCCCCGGCGGCTCGTCGGGCGGCAGCGCCGCGGCGGTCGCCGCGCGGCTGGTGCCGGCGGCCACCGGTACCGACACCGGCGGCTCGATCCGCCAGCCGGCGTCGTTCTGCGGCGTCACCGGCATCAAGCCGACCTACGGCCGGGCGTCGCGCTACGGCATGGTGGCCTTCGCCTCCAGCCTCGACCAGGCCGGCCCGATGGCCCGCTCGGCCGAAGACTGCGCGCTGCTGCTGTCGGCCATGTGCGGGCCCGACCCGGAGCGCGACTCGACCTCGATCGACCGGCCGGCCGAGGACTTCTCGCTGCGCCTGGCCGATTCGCTCGACGGCCTGCGCATCGGCGTGCCGAAGGAATTTTTGGGCGACGGCGTGGCGCCGGGCGTGCGGGCCGCGGTCGACGCGGCGCTGGCCGAGTACGAGAAGCTCGGCGCCCGCCGGGTCGAAATCAGCCTGCCGCGGACCCAGCTGTCGATCCCCGTCTACTACATCATTGCGGCGGCCGAGGCCTCCAGCAACCTGAGCCGCTTCGACGGCGTCAAGTTCGGCCACCGCGCGGCGCACTACCGCGACCTGGCCGACATGTACGCCCAGACCCGCGAGGAAGGCTTCGGCGACGAGGTCAAGCGTCGCATCATGATCGGCACCTACGTGCTGTCGCACGGCTACTACGACGCCTACTACCTGCAGGCGCAGAAGGTGCGCCGCATGATCGCCGACGACTTCCAGCAAGCCTTCAAGGCGTGCGACCTGATCGCCGGGCCGGCCGCGCCGACGGTGGCCTGGAAGGTCGGCGAGCACGGCGACGATCCGGTGGCCGACTACCTGGCCGACATCTTCACCCTGCCCGCCTCGCTGGCCGGCCTGCCCGGCATGAGCGTGCCGGCGGGCTTCGACGCCGGGCTGCCGGTCGGCCTGCAGCTGATCGGCAACTATTTCGCCGAGGCCAAGCTGCTGAACGCGGCGCACCGCTTCCAGCAGGCCACCGACTGGCACCGGCGCGCGCCGGAGGGTTTCTGACATGACGACGATGACGCAGCAAGACATCACCGAGGAACTTCAGGCCGGACGGCCGACCGGGCCGCTGGTCCAGGGCTACGAGGTCATCATCGGCTTCGAGACGCACGCGCAGCTCTCGACCGCCTCGAAGATCTTCAGCCGGGCCTCGACCGCCTTCGGCGCCGAGCCCAACACGCAGGCCTGCCCGGTCGACCTGGCGCTGCCGGGCACGCTGCCGGTCATGAACAAGGGCGCGGTCGAGCGCGCCATCAAGCTCGGCCTGGCGCTGGGCTCGACCATCGCGCCGCGCAGCGTCTTCGCGCGCAAGAACTACTTCTATCCGGACCTGCCCAAGGGCTACCAGATCAGCCAGTTCGAGATTCCCGTGGTGCAGGGCGGCTCGGTGAGCTTCTTCGTCGGCGACGAGCCGAAGACGGTGCGCCTGGTGCGCGCCCACCTCGAGGAAGACGCCGGCAAGTCGCTGCACGAGGACTTTGTCGGCCAGTCGGGCATCGACCTGAACCGGGCCGGCACGCCGCTGCTCGAGATCGTCACCGAGCCCGACATGCGTTCCACCGCCGAGGCCGTGGCCTATGCGCGCGAGCTGCACAAGATCGTCACCTGGATCGGCATCTGCGACGGCAACATGCAGGAAGGCAGCTTCCGCTGCGACGCCAACGTGTCGGTGCGCAAGCCCGGCGCCAAGCTGGGCACCCGGCGCGAGATCAAGAACCTCAACAGCTTCAAGTTCATGCAGCAGGCGATCGACTACGAGATCCGCTGGCAGATCGAGGAGATCGAGGACGGCCGCAAGATCCAGCAGGCCACGGTGCTGTTCGATCCCGACACCGGCGAGACGCGTGCGATGCGCACCAAGGAAGACGCCGCCGACTACCGCTACTTCCCCGACCCCGACCTGCCGCCGCTGGTGATCGCGGCCGACTGGATCGAGCGGGTGCGCGGCGAGATGCCCGAGCTGCCGCGGGCGATGGCCGAGCGCTACGAGCGCGAGCACGGCCTGTCGGCCTACGACGCCGCCCAGCTGACCCAGGGCCCGGCGCTGGCGCACTACTTTCAGAGCGCGGTCGCCGCGGGGGCCAATGCCAAGCTGGCCGCCAACTGGATCACCGGCGAGATCGCACGCCGGCTCAACCAGCAGGACATCGGCATCGACCAGGCGCCGGTCGGCGCGGCGCAGATGGCCAAGCTGGTCGGCCGCATCTCCGACGGCACCATCTCCAACAATGCGGCGCGCCAGGTCTTCGATGCGCTCTGGACCGGCGAGGCCGCCGAGGTCGACGCCGTGATCGAGGCCAAGGGCCTGAAGCAGATGAGCGACAGCGGCGCGCTCGAGAAGATCATCGACGGCGTGCTGGCCACCAACCAGAAGAACATCGACGAATACCGCGCCGGCAAGGACAAGGCCTTCAACGCGCTGGTCGGCCAGGTGATGAAGGCCAGCCAGGGCAAGGCCAACCCGGCGCAGGTCAATGCGCTGCTGAAGTCGAAGCTGGGCTGAATCGGCACCCAGAAGGGCTCTCGCCGGCGAGCGCTACTTCTGGACCGCCGCGGCGCTGTTGGCTGCCCAGAGTGGCTTCAGGCGCGACTGCTCCTCGTCGAAGCGGGCGTTGACCCGCTTCTTCTCGTCCTGCTGCTCGCCGATGAAGCGGTTCTGCACCGCCACGCTCCGGTCGTTGTCCTCGGCCCTGCGGCGCAGCGCGTCGGGCGCCTTGCTCGGGTCGCTCTTGTAGAACTCCAGCTCGTCGTCGATCTTGCGGCGGTCGTCGGCCAGCTCGTTCAGGCGGGTCTTGGCGGCCTGGATCACGACATCGATCTGCACCAGCGCCTCGGCCCGCTCGTGGTCGTGGGCGGCAGCGTTCGGGTAGCGCATGAGCAGCGCCCGTTCGCGGCGCCGGTCCTCGAGCTGGCGGGCGGCCAGCAGTTGCGCCTGGCGGTCGCGCTCGTCGCGATCGGCCTGCTCGCGGGCGGTGTACGTGGGATCGACCTTGCGGCGGACGGTGCCGCTGGGGTTGAGCTCGGTCTGCTCGCGGTCGTTGCAATCCGCGATCGGCCGGTCGGCCGTGAGGACCCGGCCCTTCGAATCGGTGCAGCTGTAGATGCCGCCGACCGGCGTGGAGCCCGGACGGGCTTGCGCATGGGCCGAGCCGACCGCCGCCAGCGACAGCGTCAAGAACGCAAACAGTGTTGTTGTCCGGATGCTCGCCAACGTCAGTCCTTCAGCCAGGTTGAGAAGATCAGCCCGCGCCGTAACGCGCCCGGTACGCCAAGACGTTTTGGCGGTGGGCACCCAACTCCTCGTCCGCGCGACCAGACAGATACTGTAACAAGTCGTGAAGCGTTGCGATCGAAATGACCGCCATTCCCAGCTGATTGCGCACATATTGCACAGCGCTGTGTGGCACGTCTGCACCGTTCTCTGTGGCTTTCTCTTGACGGTCGAGCGCGATCGCGACCGCGTGGGGCTCGGCGCCGGCCGCGCGGATGGCCTGGATCGACTCGCGGACCGCGGTGCCGGCGGACATGACGTCGTCGACGATCAGCACCCGGCCGCGCAGCGGTGCGCCGACCAGCGTGCCGCCTTCGCCGTGGTCCTTGGCCTCCTTGCGGTTGTAGGCGAAGGGGTAGTTGCGGCCGCGCCGGGCCAGCTCGGCGGCCACCGTGGCGCCCAGCGGGATGCCCTTGTAGGCGGGGCCGAAGATCATGTCGAATTCGAGGCCGCTGGCGATCAGGCGGTCTGCATAGAATCCGGCCAGCCGCGCCATCTTGGCGCCGTCGTCGAACAGCCCCGCGTTGAAGAAATACGGGCTCAGGCGACCGGCCTTGGTCTTGAACTCGCCGAAGCGCAGCACCCCCGACTCCAGTGCGAACTGCACGAATTCCTGTGCCAGCGCGCCGCCGTCCTCCATCTCACCCGTCATATCAGCCATAGGGAATCCTCGTGTTCAAACTGAGCAGCCTCAACCTCAACGGCCTGCGCTCCGCGGCCACCAAGGGCGTCGCCGACTGGGTGGCCGAACTGGCGCCGGATTGTATTTGCATGCAGGAGATCCGGGTCCAGGCGAGCGACGTCGAGGGCCGCTTCGAGCGCATGGCGGGGCTGCAGGGCCACTTCCATTTCGCCGAGAAGAAGGGCTATGCGGGCACCGCGATCTATTCCAAGCACGAACCGAGCAAGGTGGTGGTCGGCTGGGGCGACGCCGAGTTCGACGCCGAGGGCCGCTACCTGGAGCTGCGCTTCGACACCCCGAAGCGAAAGCTGTCGATCATCAGCTGCTACTTCCCGAGCGGCTCGTCGGGCGAGGAACGGCAGGCGGCCAAATACCGGTTCCTGAAGGGCTTCTTCCCGCACCTGATCGCGCTCAAGAAGGAGCGCGACTTCATCCTCTGCGGCGACATCAACATCGCCCACCAGGAAATCGACCTCAAGAACTGGCGCGGCAACCAGAAGAACAGCGGCTTCCTGCCCGAGGAACGGGCCTGGATGACGAAGCTGCTCGACACCGGCGCCGAGGGCGCCGGGCTGGTCGACGTCTATCGCCTGCTCAAGCCCGACACCACCGGCGACGCCTACACCTGGTGGAGCAACCGCGGACAGGCCTACGCCAAGAACGTCGGCTGGCGGCTGGACTACCACCTGGCGACGCCGAAGCTGGCCCGACTGGCGCGCCACGAGTCGATCTTCAAGACGCTGAAGTTCAGCGACCATGCGCCGATCACGGTGGACTACGACTTCACGCTGTAGGCCTTCGCTCGATCCGGCGCAGCCGTTCACTCGGCAGACGCCGTCGCCCGGATCGCGTCGATGAACGCCCGCAGCGCGGGAGCCATCTGCCGCTGCGCCGGAAAGCAGAGATGGAAGCCCGGGAACGGCGCCGACCAGGACTGCAACAAGGGCACCAAGGTCCCCGCAGTGATGTAGGGCTCGACCACCGCCTCGATCGCGAAGGCGATGCCGAGGCCCTGCGCCGCGGCGCGCACGCACAGGTCGCGGCTGTTCGCGATGAAGGGGCCGGCAACCTCGACCTCCATCGCCTTGCCGTTGCGTTCAAACTCCCAGCGATACGGCCTCGCCTGTCCGGGCCAGCGCCAGCCGATGCAGGCGTGCGTCGCAAGGTCTCGGGGCGTCCTGGGCGTGCCGCGCCGTGAGAGGTAAGCGGGCGACGCGACCGCCACCTGGCGTAGCGGCGGCCCGAGCGGCACGGCCACCAGGTCGCGGGCGATGACCTCGCCGACCCTGATCGCCGCGTCGAAACCTTCGGCAACGAAGTCGGCCACGTGATCGTTGATCTCGACATCGAGAACGATGTCCGGAAAGGTCTGGTGGAACGAGGCCAGCATCGGCGTGACGAACAGGTCTGCGGCGACCCGAAAGCTCTGGATCCGGACCAGGCCCGCAGGCTGGCTGCGCTGGCGGCGCGCCTGCGAAACCGCGTCCGCCAGCCCGGAAAACGCGGGCTGCACCTGCGCCAGGAGTTGGCGGCCCGCGGGCGTTAGCGTGACGCTGCGCGTCGTGCGGTTCAGCAGCCGTATGCCCAGCGACCGTTCGAGATTGCCGATGGTCTGGCTCAGCGCCGACGAGGTCACGCCCAGATGCTTCGCGGCGCGGCTGAAGCTCAGCAGGCGTGCAACGACCCCGAACGCGCGCAATTGCGCGAGGTCGGTGGTGCTGAGCGATGGATCGACCGAGAGGGTCATTCGATTAAGTGCCTGAACTTACGAGTTCGTTCAGTTTATGTGGTATTCCCTTGAGCCGGCCGATCGCCGACAGTCTCGGCAAAGGAAAGACCATGCAAACCCCATTGGAGAATTCGTTGACCGCCGTGCGCCTTGACGGCCGCGTGGCCGTCGTCACCGGCGCCGCACGCGGCATCGGCCGCGCGTGCGTCGCGGCGCTGCGCGCACGCGGCGCGCGGATCGTCGCCAGCGACCGCAATGCGTCCGTGCGAGAGTTGGAAGGCGGCGACATCGCGACGCTCGTCGGCGACGTCTCGCTGGAGGCAACCGCCGCCGCCACGCTGGCGCTCGCGATACAGCGCTTCGGCCGTGTCGACATCCTCGTCAACAACGCCGGGCGCACGCTCAACAAGCCGTTGCTGGAGACGAGCGCCGAAGAGTGGGACGCGGTGATGGCGGTGAACGCCCGCGGCAGCTTCCTGCACGCACGCGAGGCCGTGCGTGCCATGCTGGCGGGCGGCGGCGGCGCGATCGTCAACATCGCCTCGATCGCCTCGACCGTCGCGCTGAAGGAGACGTCCGCCTACGCCGCGTCCAAAGGCGCGGTCGCCCAGTTGACCAAGGTGATCGCGGTGGAATACGGCGCGCTGGGCATTCGTGCCAACGCGGTTGCCCCAGGCGTGGTGGAGACGGACATCCTCGAAGGCATCGTGCCCGACAGCCGGGCCACGCTGGCCAGCTTCGGCGCGGCGCATCCGCTCGGCCGCGTCGGCCAGGCCCACGAGATCGCCGAGGTCGTCGCGTTCCTCGCCAGCCCCGCTTCCAGCTTCATCACCGGGGCGATCGTCGCTGCCGATGGCGGATACACCGCGCTTTGACCCGAGGAGATTCATCGATGACCCCATCCATCTTGATCGTCGCCGCCGAGCGCGGCCTGGGCCTCGGACTTGCACGGCAGTTCTTCGCGCGCGGCTGGCACGTGACGGGCACGGCGCGGCGGGGAGCCGACGTCGCCGAACTGCGAGCGATCGGCGACACGGATCCGCGGCGGCTCGCCGTGGCGACCATCGACGTGACCCGGCCCGAAGAGATCCCTGACTTCCTGGCCACGCTCGGCGAGCGCCGCTTCGACGTGGCCTTCCTCAACGCCGGCATTTGGGGGGCAATGCACCAGAGCGCCGTCCAGGCGACGGCCGAGGAAGTCTCCGACATCATGATGACCAACGCTTTCGGGCCGATCCGGCTCGCGCACCACCTGGTCGATCATCTGGTGGCCGACCACCCGACGTTGGCATTCATGACCTCCCATCGGGGAAGCACGACGCTCAACGAGGAAGGTGGCCTGGAGCTCTATCGGGCCAGCAAGGCCGCACTGAACATGCTGGCTCGCGGCATGCATGCTCGACACCGCGCGCTGGGCCTGACGGTCTTGAGCATCCACCCCGGCTGGGCCCGAACGGCGATGGGCACACTGGACGGTGCCGTTGAACCCGAGATCGAACTTGAGCCAAGTGTCCGGGGCGTGGCCGATGTGGTGGAGAGGCACCGGGGCTCGGCGCTCAATCGGTACCTCGACTACCGCGACACGCCTCTACCCTGGTGAGGACCGCGGCTTCATCATCCGCGTCAGCTGCGCGAACATGAACTCCGGGGCGATGCGGCTCATCGCCTTCAATACGCCGGCCAGGCCGGGCAGGATCTCTTGGCGCCCGCGTTCGATGCCGGCGATGGCGCGCGCCGCGAGCGCCTCGACGGACATCCCGCGGCTGCCCTTCGTCTCGGCCTCGAACTCGGCGCGCATCAGGCGGGTCTCCACCGGCGGCGGCGCCACCTCGAACACCTGTACGCCGCTGCCCGCCAACTGCACCCGCAATGCCCGCGTGTAGGCATGCAGCGCCGCCTTCGAGGCGCTGTAGACGGGCGAGATCGCGAGCGGCACGAAGGCGAGCCCGGAACTGACGTTGACGATGGCCGCCTCGCCCTGCGTGCGCAGATGCGGCAGGAACTGCTGCACCATCCGGATCGGACCGCGCAGGTTGACGTCGAGCTCGCGCGTGATGTCGGCCAGCGAGCGGGCGTCGGTGAGGTCGATGTTCCGCATGATGCCGGCGTTGTTGACGATCACGCTCAGCGCCGGAAAGCGCGCGGTCAGCTCGGCATGCAGCGCCACGATCGACGCCGCGTCGGCCACGTCGCTGACGATGCCGTGGACACCCGGCAGCCGCCTGCGGGCGGCGTCGAGCCGCTGCGGATCTCGGCCGGTGACGATCACGGTGTTGCCGCGATCGATGAGCTGGCGGGCCAGCTCGAAGCCGATGCCGTCGGTTCCGCCGGTGATGAGGATGGTGCGCTGTCGAAGTTGCATGTGGAGTCCTTGGTGGCTTGACGAAACGATCCTAGGTGCAATACTCTCCAATAGGAAGTAGGCACCGAAAAGTGCCGTAGTTACCAAAAAGAAAGAGATCTTTGACTCCCGACACGACCTCCATCAGGCCGCGATTCACCGATGCCGAAATCGCACGCGCCCGCTCGTACGCCATCGAGCGGCCGAGCGGCCCCATCGATCCGCGCCTGGCCGCGCTGGTGCACGAGCTCATCGGCCGGGTGGCCGACAAGTGGACGATGCTGGTGCTCGAGGTGCTCACCGAACACGCGCCGGTGCGTTTCAGCCGCCTCGCCGACCAGGTGGCGGGCATCAGCCAGAAGATGCTCACCCAGACCCTGCGGCAGATGGAACGCGACGGCCTGGTCACCCGTACCGTCTTCGCGCAGGTTCCGCCGCGCGTCGAGTACGAACTGACCCCGCTGGGCCTCACGCTCGGCGGCGCCTTCTGCGGCGTCTGGGTCTGGGCCTCGGACAACCTGAAGGCGGTCGAGAAGGCGCGCCAGGCCTTCGACGCCAAGACCGCGAAAGGCTGAGCCGCACCGGTCTCTAGGGGATAGCAATGAGACCCATCAGGGAGGTTGCTTGCTATGGTGCGCCAGCACTCCAACAAGGACAACCACCATGGACAGCACCCGGCGAAAGATCGTCGGCGCGGGCCTCGCCGCGACGATCGCACCGCTCGCACCCCTCGCCTGGGCCGAAGACCCGACCACCCTCAAGATCTCCCACCAGTTCCCGAGCGGCACGCTAACCGAGGGCGACTTCCGCGACCGGCTCTGCCGGCGTTTCGCGGCCGACGTCGACAAGCGCAGCAACGGCGCGCTGAAGGCGGTGGTCTACCCCGGCTCGTCGCTGATGAAGACCAACTCCCAGTTCTCGGCACTGCGCAAGGGCGCGCTCGACATGGGCCTGGTGCCGCTGTCCTATGCCGGCGGCGAGGTGCCCGAGACCAACATCGGCCTGATGCCGGCGCTGGTGCCGAGCTACGAGGTCGGCGCCGCCTGGAAGACCGCGGATGTCGGCAAGCTGCTCGCCAAGATGCTGGACGACAAGGGCATCGTGGTGGTGAGCTGGATCTGGCAGGCCGGCGGCGTCGCCAGCCGGGCGGCGCCGCTGGTGTCGCCCGACGACGCCAAGGGCCAGAAGGTGCGCGGGGGCAGCCGCGAGATGGACATGATGCTCAAGGCCGCCGGCGCCTCTGTGATCTCGCTGCCCTCCAACGAGATCTACGCGGCGATGCAGACCGGCGCGATGGACGCGGCGATGACCTCCTCCACCAGCTTCATCTCCTTCAAGCTCGAGGAGAGCGCCAAGTACCTCACCACCGGCCGCGACAAGGCCTACTGGTTCATGTTCGAGCCGCTCCTGATGTCCAAGGACGTGTTCGCCAAACTGCCCAAGGCGCAGCAGGACATCGTGATGGCGGTCGGCGCCGAGCAGGAGAAGTTCGCCACCGACGCCGCCCGCGCCGACGACAAGCAGGTGGCCGACATCTACGCCAAGGCCGGCGCCAAGGTGTCCGACCTCGACGAGGCGACGATGCGCAAGTGGCAGGTGATCGCCCGCGACACCGCCTGGAAGGACTACAGCGAACACAACGAGTCGTGCAAGGCGCTGATGGCCGCGGCGCAGAAGCTCCTGTGAGCGAGCCGGGTGCCGCGCTCGGCGCGACCGGCGGCGGCGCCGGTCGTGGCGATGCCGGCGGCGACCTCGGCTTCGGTGGCGCGGCGATCGACCCGGCGACGCCGCGCCTGTTGCTGCCGCTGGCGCGC
>NZ_LMUW01000091.1:37315-105643 GCF_009765735.1 Xenophilus sp. L33 | reverse complement strand
CGCGGTCACCGGCTTGGCCGCCACGACCGCTGCCGGCCTGGTGACAACCGCCTGGGAGACCGCGGGCGCGGCCTTCACCGCAGGCGCCGCCGGCACCGCCTTCGCCACCGGCGGCTCAACGGCCGGGCGGCGGTGGAAGTCGTAGGCCGCGGCGCCCAGGCCGAGCAGAAGCACCACCGTCGTTGCCACGATCCAGGTGCCCAGGCCGGCGCCGCGCCGCTGCGCCGCACGCGCATCCTCGACCTGCGCATCGCCGGCCGATTCGATCTCGAACATGTGCGCGGGCGGCGCCGCCGCGGGCCTCAGGACCAGCGTCGGCTCGATGCGCCCGGCCTTCGCGACAGCCGGTAGCAGGGCCGTGGAGACCCCTGGCGCGACAGGCGCTTCCGGCGCGACCGGCTGCACGAAGGCCGGCGCGGGCGCCGCGTGGCCGGCCCAGTCGTTCGCCGAGACGGCGATCGCGATCGCCGGCGGGGCCACGGTCGCGGCCGGTGCCTCGGCGACGTCCAGCAGGTCGACCTCGTCGACCTCGTCGACCTCGTCGAAGTCGTCGAAGTCGTCGATCGCCCGGACGTCGGCGCTCTCCTCGCTCAGGCGCCGCCAGAAGGCCGCCATGTCCTGCGGCCGGTCCTCCGGCCGCAGTGCCAGCCCGGCATCGATCGCGGCAAGGAAGGCCTTGCCGTAGCGGCCGGCCGCGACCTCCGTCAACGGCCGAAGCCGATCTTCGTGCTGACGCTCGACCGAAGGCGGCGGCGCCTCGCCGGTGATCGCCGCATGGGCCACCGCGGCCAGCGCATAGACGTCGGTCCACGGGCCTTGCCGCAGCGAAGCGCTTTCCCCGTGCTGTTCGATCGGCGTGAAGCCCGGCTTGAAGAGCACCGTCGCCGGCTGCGTCGCGCCTTCGACCATCCGCCGCGCGGCGCCGAAGTCGAGCAGCACCGGGCCGTCGCCGGTGACGAGGATGTTGTCCGGCGCCACGTCGCGATGCAGGCAGTCGGCGGCGTGCAGGATGCCGAGCGCCTCGGTCAGCGGACCGAGCCAGCCGAGCAGTTCGTCCTGGTCGGGCGCTTGCTCGCGCTCGGCCAGCGCCTGCGCCAGGGTCGGGCCGTCGTAGTAGGGCATCGCCATGTAGGCGGTGCCGTTGGCTTCCCAATAACGCAGGACCTTGACCAGCGCCGGATGATCGAAGCGCGCCAGCGTCAGCGCCTCGTCGACGAAGCCCTGCAGCCCGGCGCGATAGGCGACCCCTTCGCTCTCGGTCTGCAGCCGCACCGCGGGCGAGACGCTGTCGCGCGAGGCGATCGTCGCCGGCAGGTATTCCTTGATGGCGACGTGCTGCTCGCCGGCGTGGTCCCACGCCATGTAGACGATGCCGAAACCGCCCTGCCCGATCGCGCCGATGATCTCGTAGTCCAGCAGGCGCAGGCCTTCGGGCAGCGTGTGCGGCGCCTCCCGTTCCTGCACCGGGAAGCCGCGCATCGCCGCCGCATAGAGGTCGCCGCCGCCGGCGTCGCCGGGGACGGTGCACAGGTCGAGCATGGCGTCGGCGCGGCGCATCGGATTCAGGACGCACCCAGGCGCTGAGTGCCGGGCGGGACGCCCGGATCGAACTCGGAGTGCGCAGGGATTGCCATGTGGGGACCTTGAAGTCGTTGCCACTCTACTGCGGAGTGGATACAAAAGCATTCTCCGGATGAACTAGCCGAACGGACGTCGTGGAGCCGGACCCAAGCGCTGTAGGACGGCTCCGACGACCGCCCTGGACCGATGCGTTCCGACCGTCAGTAGACTCGGGCCCACCATGAAAATAGCCACCTGGAACGTCAATTCCCTCACCGCACGGCTGCAGCACGTGCTCGACTGGCTGGCCACCAATCCGGTCGACGTGCTGTGCCTGCAGGAACTGAAGATGAGCGACGACAAGTTTCCGCTCGACGTGCTGAAGGCGGCCGGCTACGAGTCGGCGGTGTTCGGCCAGAAGACCTATAACGGCGTCGCGATCCTGAGCCGGCTGCCGATGCGCGACGTGCATCGCAACATCGGCGGCTTCGCGGACGAGCATTCGCGCGTGATCAGCGCCACCGTCGGCACGCCCGACGGCGAACTGCGCGTGGTCAACGGCTACTTCGTGAACGGCCAGCTGCCCGGCAGCGACAAGTTCGCCTACAAGATGCAATGGCTGGGCGCGCTGCGCGAATGGCTCGGCCAGGAAATGGCCGCGCATCCGAAGCTGGTGCTGCTCGGCGACTTCAACATCGCGCCGGAAGACCGCGACAGCTTCGACCCCGAAGGCCTGGCCGAGACCATCCACCACACGACCGAGGAGCGCGACCATTTCAAGTCGCTGCTGGCGCTCGGCCTCGTCGACAGCTTCCGCCTCTTCGATCAGCCGCCCAAGAGCTTCTCGTGGTGGGACTACCGGATGCTGGGCTACCAGAAGAACCGGGGCCTGCGCATCGACCACATCCTGGTGAGCGAGGCGCTGCGTCCGAAGGTCACCGCCAGCACCATCGACCGGGTGCCGCGCAAGTGGGCCAAGCCGAGCGACCACGCGCCGGTGATCCTCGAACTGGGACCCTGAGGCACGCGCCATGCCGCGCCCCGCCGCTCCTTCGTCGCCGGCATCGCTGGCCGTGCTGCTCGCCGCGACCCTGGCGCTCGGCGGCTGCCAGTTGCTCAAGCCCGATGCCAAGCCCGCCGACGAAGCTGCCGCACCGCCGCCGCCGACGGACGGCAGCGTGACGCAGACGGTGAACAACGTGCGCCTGATCACGGCGCAGACGCCGGCCGTGCGCGCCTACCGCAAGATCGGCGCGGCCCACATCTACAAGACCTATCCGAAGCGCATCTACAAGGGCAAGATCCCGCCGCTGGTCTACGCGGTGGTGGTCACCGAGACCGACATCGACAGCACCGGCAAGGTCACCGGCGTCTACTTCAGCCGCACACCCAGCCATGCGCCCGAGGTCAGCGGCAAGATCGCCGAACTGATCAAGGACGCGTCGCCGCTGCCCAACCCGGGCAAGCTCGGCGGCCACACCTATGTCGACACCTGGCTCTGGGACAAGAGCGGGCAGTTCCAGCTCGATTCGCTGACCCTGGGTCAGCGCAGTCGCTGAGGAGCCGGCGCCGGGCCGCCCCAAGGCGGCTCGCGCCCCCTCGGGGGGCAGCGACCCACACTCACTCCAGCCCGAGTTCCTGGATCTTCCGGGTGATCGTGTTGCGCCCGATACCCAGCTTCTGCGCGGCCTCGATGCGCCGGCCGCGGGTGCTGGCCAGCGCGGTCAGGATCAGGCGCGACTCGAAGCGGCGCGACAGCGCGTCCCAGACGTCGTTGCGG
The DNA here is from genome assembly GCF_009765735.1 of Xenophilus sp. L33. Classification (GTDB taxonomy): domain Bacteria; phylum Pseudomonadota; class Gammaproteobacteria; order Burkholderiales; family Burkholderiaceae_C; genus Variovorax. Next base: position 102,303 of record NZ_LMUW01000091.1, on the reverse strand, counting down.
CCGGCGGCGAGCATGGTCTGCGCCTCCACTTCCAGGCCGCCTTCCCAGGCCAGGTTCGCGGCGGCGATGGCCGCGGCGCTCGGCGCCGCGATGGCGGCCGGCGCGGCGGCGAGCGGTGTCGGCGCCGTTCCCAGCGGCTCGCGCTCGGCCATCGCGTGCGCCGCGGACGCGGCCACCGGAGCCGGCTCGTGCGGCACCACCGCCATCACCTCGGGCGGCAGGTCCTTGGTCTCGATCAGCTGCGCCGGTGCCATCACGGTCAGCCAGTGGCAGATGTTCTCCAGCTGGCGCACGTTGCCCGGGAAGGCGAAGGTCGCCAGCTGCGCCAGCGCCGCCTCGGAGATGCGCTTGGGCTCCACGCCCAGCTGCTTGGCGCTCTGCTGCAGGAAGTGGCGGGTCAGCGCCGGCACGTCCTCGCCGCGTTCGCGCAGCGCCGGCAGGCGCAGGCGGATCACGTTGAGCCGGTGGAACAGGTCTTCGCGGAAGCCGCCGATCTTCACGCGCTGCTCGAGGTCCTGGTGGGTCGCCGCGATCACGCGCACGTTGGCCTTGACCGAGTTGTGGCCGCCGACGCGGTAGAAGTGGCCGTCGCTCAGCACGCGCAGCAGGCGGGTCTGCAGGTCGAAGGGCATGTCGCCGATCTCGTCCAGGAACAGCGTGCCGCCCTCGGCCTGCTCGAAGCGGCCGCGCCGCATCGTCTGCGCGCCGGTGAAGGCACCGCGTTCATGGCCGAAGAGCTCGCTCTCCAGCAGGTCCTTCGGGATCGCGGCGGTGTTGATCGCCACGAAGGGCCCGGTCGCGCGCGGCGAATGCTTGTGCAGCGCCCGCGCCACCAGTTCCTTGCCGGAACCCGATTCGCCGGTGATCAGCACCGTCACGTTGCTCTGCGACAGGCGGCCGATCGCGCGGAACACGTCCTGCATCGCCGGCGCCTGGCCGAGCATCTCCGGGGCCGCGGCCATGCGTTCCTCGGCCACTTCCTCGCGCTGGCTCTCGTCCACCGCGCGGCGGATCAGCTCGACCGCGCGCGGCAGGTCGAAGGGCTTGGGCAGGTATTCGAAGGCACCGCCCTGGAAGGCCGAAACGGCGCTGTCGAGGTCGGAGAAGGCGGTCATGATGATGACCGGCAGGCCGGGATGCTTGGCCTTGATCTTGTCCAGCAGATCGAGTCCCGAGCCACCCGGCATGCGGATGTCGCTCACCAGGACCTGGGGACCTTGCAGTTCGTCGTCGGCTGCCGCTTCGAGTGCGGCGAGCACCTCGCGGGTGTTGGTGAAGCTACGTGTCGGCAGGTCTTCGCGCAGCAGCGCTTTTTCCAGGACGAAGCGGATCGATTGGTCGTCGTCCACTATCCAGATCGGCTTCATGCAGCTCCTTTTGCTCGGCTGCTAGGGCAGCGGTATCAGTATCTTGAAATCGGTCCGGCCCGGGACGCTGTCGCACTCGATCACGCCGTGATGCTGCTGCACGAAGGTCTGCGCGAGCGTCAATCCGAGTCCCGTGCCCCCTTCCCGGCCGGACACCAGCGGGTAGAAGATGCGGTCCTTGATCGCGTCCGGCACACCCGGGCCGTTGTCGATGACATGCAATTCCAGTGCCAGTCGATACCACTGCTTGTTGAAGATCACCTGACGCGCGATGCGGGTCCTGAAAGTGATTTGCGCATCGCCCGCGGCGCGCCTTTCGGCCAGCGCCTGGGCCGCGTTGTGGACGATGTTCAGGGTGGCCTGGATCAGCTGCTCGCGGTCGCCGCGGAATTCCGGAATCGAGACGTCGAAGTCGCGCTCGATGTGCAGGTCGCGCGGGAATTCCGCGAGGATGACCGAGCGCACCCGCTCGCAGACCTCGTGGATGTTGACGTCGCCCACCACGTGCGGCCGCCGGTGCGGCGCCAGCAGCCGGTCGACCAGCGTCTGCAGCCGGTCGGCCTCGTGGATGATGACCTGCGTGTATTCGATGAGGTCGCGCGACTCGACCTCCATCTGCAGCAGCTGCGCCGCGCCGCGGATGCCGCCGAGCGGGTTCTTGATCTCGTGCGCCAGGTTGCGGATCAGTTCCTTGTTGGCCTGCGCCTGGTCGAGCAGCCGCTCTTCCCGGTCCTGCCGCGCCTGCTGCTCGAGCGGCGACATCTCGATGATCAACTCGCCGGGCTTGTCGCTCTGCGCCAGGGTGACCAGCACGGGCATCAGCTCGTGGTTGACGCGGCGCAGCAGCGCCTCGTAGCGCAGGGTGGCGAAGTCGTTGTCGCGGGCGCCGTCGATCGCGGTGCGAAGCACCTGCGGCTCCTGGAAGCAGGCGCCGAACTGCGAGCCTTCGAGGGTGCGGCGCGAGGTGCCGAGCGCGTCCTCGAGGCCGGAATTGGCGAACAGCACCGAGCCGTCGACCTTGACCACCGCGATCAGGGTCGAGAGCAGGTCGAAGGCCTGGAAGCGCTTGGCCGGGCCGGGGGATTTGCCGAAGGCCATCTAGGCGGTGCTCGCCATGCGCGGCGGCCTCACTGGGAGGTCGCGGGCATGCGTGCGAGTTCGCGCTGGATGCCCTCGATGTCGCTCTGGTTGCGGGCGATCTGCGCCTTCATGTCGGCCACCCGGTCCAGGTACTTCTGGTAGTTCTTGCCTTCGCTGCCTTGCTTCTCGGGGTCGCCGTTGTTGTAGTCCTTGAGCAGCTCGGCCTGGCGGTCCTGCGCCTTCTTGAGTTCGGACTCGAGCACCGTGCGGGCCTCGCCGTCGCGGGCGCGCTGGTCGGCGCTGTCCACCCGCGGGCTGCCGGCCGGCGAGCGGGCCGCCGACGGCGCGGCGGACGCGTAGGAACGGGTGCCCTGCACGATCGTGATGTTGCCGCCTTCCATCACCTTGCAGCCGCGGCGCTGGGCGTCGTTGGCGTCGTTGGTGTATTCGTTGCCCGGACACTTGAAGACGCGCTCCTGCGCCTGGGCCTCGACGTGCAGGCCGGCCGCCGCGAGAGCGGCCACGGCCAGCAGAAAAATGGAGTGTGTCTTCATGGGTCCTGGGGTAGTGGGCGCCAGCCGGCATTTTCGTACGTTTCGAACGCGCTGCCCTCGAAGCCTTCGCCCAAACGACAAAAGGGACGGCAAGCCGTCCCTTTTTTAACGAAGACCGTGGTCTTTACAGCGAGTAGTACATGTCGAACTCGACCGGATGGGTCGCCATGCGGAAGCGGGTGACTTCCTGCATCTTCAGGTCGATGTAGGCATCGATGTACGCATCGGTGAAGACGCCGCCCTTGGTCAGGAAGGCGCGGTCCTTGTCGAGGTACTCCAGCGCCTGGTCGAGGCTGTGGCAGACGGTCGGGATCAGCGCGTCTTCTTCCGGCGGCAGGTGGTACAGATCCTTCGTGGCGGCTTCGCCCGGATGGATCTTGTTCTCGACGCCGTCGAGGCCGGCCATCAGCAGCGCGGCGAAGCCCAGGTACGGGTTCATCAGCGGATCCGGGAAGCGCGCCTCGACGCGGCGGCCCTTCGGGTTGGCCACGAACGGGATGCGGATCGAGGCCGAGCGGTTCTTGGCCGAATAGGCCAGCTTCACCGGGGCTTCGAAGCCGGGCACCAGGCGCTTGTAGCTGTTGGTGCCGGGGTTGGTGATCGCGTTCAGCGCGCGGGCGTGCTTGATGATGCCGCCGATGTAGTGCAGCGCGAAGTCCGAGAGGCCGGCGTAGCCGTCGCCTGCGAACAGGTTCTTGCCGTCCTTCCAGACCGACTGGTGCACGTGCATGCCGGAGCCGTTGTCGCCGACGATCGGCTTGGGCATGAAGGTGGCGGTCTTGCCGTAGGCATGGGCCACGTTGTGGATCACGTACTTCTGCAGCTGGACCCAGTCGGCGCGCTGGATCAGCGTGCTGAACTTGGTGCCGAGTTCCATCTGGCCGGCGTTGGCCACTTCGTGGTGATGCACTTCGACCGGGATGCCGAGCGATTCGAGCACCAGGCACATTTCCGAGCGCATGTCCTGGAAGCTGTCGACCGGCGGGACCGGGAAGTAGCCGCCCTTGGTGGCGGGACGGTGGCCGGTGTTGCCGTGTTCGAATTCCTTGTCGGTGTTCCAGGAGGCTTCTTCCGAGTCGATCTTGACGAAGCAGCCCGACATGTCGTTCTTCCAGCGCACGCCGTCGAAGACGAAGAATTCGGGTTCCGGTCCGAAGTAGGCGGTGTCGCCGAGGCCCGAGGCCTTCATGTAGGCTTCCGCGCGCTTGGCCAGCGAACGCGGGTCGCGCTCGTAGGGCTTGCCGTCCGCCGGGTCGACCACGTCGCAGGTCAGGATCATCGTCGTCTCTTCGAAGAACGGATCGATGTTGGCGGTGTTCGGGTCGGGCATGAGCTGCATGTCCGAAGCTTCGATGCCCTTCCAGCCGGCGATCGACGAACCGTCGAAGGCGTGGCCGGCGGTGAACTTGTCTTCATCGAAAGCCGAAACCGGCACGGTCACGTGCTGTTCCTTGCCGCGGGTGTCGGTGAAGCGGAAGTCGACGAACTTGACCTCGCTTTCCTTGACGAGTTTGAGTACATCGGCGACGGTCTTTGCCATCAGGTTCTCCTAGATTGGATGGTTGTTGGAAGTACGGATCTCGGAATGCAGTTTCTATGCCATTGTCCGAGGGGAAATAAGGGCTTCGTCCGACAATCGGCAGCCCGAAATGGGACGGCTCGTAACCTATTTGGTGCCTTTCGGCTCAACGCACCAGTTCGGGGCCTAGTTTCGCATCGAATGCGTGCAATCCGCCCAACAATTGGGCGTAGGCGGCATCCACCTTGATGGTGTCGCCCTTGACGCCGAGTTCGATGTGGCGGCCGTGCTCCGGATGGTCCACGCTCGGCAGGCTGAACACCTTGATGCCCGGATGCTCGCGTTCGACCGCCTCCATGAGCGGCGTGAGCGAGGCTTCCATCGCACCGTAGACGATCACCGACTTCTCGCTGGCCCGTCCCTTGGCGAACAGGTCCGCGTAGCGGCCGTCGAGCACCGACTCGATCATCGGCCACGCCATCACCGGGAAGCCGGGCACGAAGTGCACGTCGCCGACGCTGAAGCCCGGGATCTTGTTGTAGGTGTTGGGAATGATCTTCGCGCCGAGCGGGAACACGCCCATGTTCAGGCGGTGGACGTTGTCCGGGCGGTCCGGCTCGTAGACCGTGCCCTGCTCGCGCGCCGTGTCCTGCATGCGCTCGCGGATCAGCACCTCGGCTTCCGGATGCAGGGCCAGCGGCACGCCGAGCGCGGCGGCCGCGCACTGGCGGGTGTGGTCGTCCGGCGTGGCGCCGATGCCGCCGGTCGAGAAGACGATGTCGCCGGAGGCGAAGGCCCGCGCCAGCGCCGCCGTGATGCGGGTGGGCACGTCGCCGACGTACTCGGCCCAGGCCAGCTCCAGGCCGCGTGCCGACAGCAGCTCGATGACCTTCGGCATGTGCTTGTCGAGGCGCTTGCCCGAGAGGATTTCGTCGCCGACGACGATCAGACCGACAGATCGATTCATGGTGCGCTCCATTGGCTGGCCAGTGCGGCGGCATCCGCCGGCGCGGCCGTGAGGGGTGAGATGGCCGCTGCGGCGCGCTGGCTGCGCAGGCGCGCCAGGGCGTCGAGGCAATAGTGAGAGAACCACAGCGCGCAGAAGGCGAACACCAGGGTGTAGATCCAGATCGCGAGCGGTATCAGCACGAAGAAGGCGGCGGCGAACAGCAGGCCCGAGGCCCAGACCAGGCTCGGCGCCGCGCCCAGGTAGCCGCACAGCACGCCGATGCCGAGCAGCGGCAGCCGGTGGATCCGCAGGATGGCAGAGCGCTCCTCGGCGCTGGCGTGCTCGCTCATGGCGTCGTAGCTCATCACGCGGTAGGTGAGCCAGCCCCAGATCAAGGGCGGCAGGATCAGCACCAGCGGCGGGATCAGCCAGAGCGGCATCGACACCACCAGCGCCAGCACCGCGAGCAGGGTGAGGCCGAGCGAACGCAGCAGGCTGACGACCACCGAGCTGCCCTTCTTGCGCTCCAGCGACGGGAAGCGGCGCTCGGCCACCAGCCGGGTCAGCGCCGGCGCCATGAAGCCGGAGACCACCAGCAGCGAGATGACCACGATCAGCGGCGTGGCCGCGACCACCACCACCAGCGGCGCCACGCTGGCCGTGACGCTGCCCGGGAAGAAGCGGCCGATCCAGCCCCAGACGCTCGACAGCAGCGGCCAGGCCTCCAGCGCCTCGCGGGTCCAGGCGACCGCCGGGTCCCACCAGAAGTAGCCGAGCAGCGCGGCCAGCACCACCATCATTCCCAGCGGCAGCAGCGACAGCAGGATCACCCGCGGGTGCAGGCAATAGGCCACCGAACGCCAGAAGGAATCGAGGAGCAGACGCATCGGGACGGAGGATAACGCCAGCGTGTCAAGCGACCTGGCGCGGCCTCGGCGCCCGCAGCGCCTCGACCTCGTCGCCGCTCAGCCAGCGCCACTGGCCCGGCGCCAGCGCCGGCGGCAGCACCAGGTCGCCGATGCGCGAACGGTGCAGCGCCTCGACCCGGTTGCCGACCGCGGCCAGCATGCGCTTGACCTGGTGGTACTTGCCTTCGGTGAGGGTCAGGCTCAGCCGGGTCTCGCCGGTCTGCTCGCAGGCCGCGGCCCGCACCGGCTTCGGATCGTCGTCCAGCACCACGCCGGCCACGAGGCGCGCCACCTGCGACGCGTCGACCGCATGCCTGGTGGTCACCTCGTAGACCTTCGGCACGTGGTGCCGGGGCGAACCCATGCGGTGGATGAACTGGCCGTCGTCGGTGAGCAGCAGGAGGCCGGTGGTGTCCTGGTCGAGCCGGCCGATCGCCTGCACGCCCTGCACCGCGCCCTTGTTCGGCCGCAGCCGCAGCGGCGACGGCAGCAAGGTGTAGATGCTCGGATAGGTCGAGGGCTTCTGCGAGCACTCGGTGCCGGCCGGCTTGTGGAGCATCAGGTAGGCCTGGGCGTGATATTCCCAGTCGACGCCCTGCACCGTGAAGCGCAGGCCGTCGGTGTCGAAGTCGGTGCCCGGGTCGGTGACCGCGGCGCCGTTCACCGTGACCCAGCCTTGCTGCACGAGCCCGGCGCAGACGCGCCGGGTGCCGAAGCCCTGGGTGTAGAGGATGTCCTCGAGCCGCATCAGTAGCCCAGCGCCAGGCCGGTGCCATAGCGCGGATCGTCCGCGCCGTAGAAGCGGTTCGCGCCGACCGGCTTGCCGCCGAAGGACGGCGCGCCGACCATGATCGCCTCGACGTGGTTGATCGGCCGCCCCATGCTGATGTGATGGCCCATCTCGACCAGCAGCTGCCGGGTGTCGGGGCTGATCGCGAAGGGCTCGAAGGTGCTCACGTCGGGCATCCACTGCATGTGGAAGCGCGGCGCGTCGACCGCCTCCTGCACCGTCATGTCGTAGTCGACCACGTTGAGGATGGTGTGCAGCACCGTGGTGATGATCCGGCTGCCGCCCGGCGTGCCGAGCACCAGCACCGGCTTGCCGTCGCGGGTCAGTACGGTGGGCGTCATCGAGCTGAGCGGCCGCTTGCCGGGCGCGATGCGGTTGGTCTGGCCCTGCACCAAACCGTAGAGGTTGGGCGCGCCGACCTTGCTGGTGAAGTCGTCCATCGAATCGTTCAGCAGCACGCCGGTGCCGGCCGCGGTGACGCGCGCGCCGAACCAGTCGTTGAGGCTGTAGGTCACCGACACCGCGTTGCCCCACTGGTCGACGATCGAATAGTGGGTGGTGTTGCTGCCCTCGTGCGGCGCGACGCCGGGCTGCAGGTCCTTAGAGATGCCGGCGCGGTCCGGCTCGATCGAGGCGCGGATCGATGCCGCATAGGCCTTGTCGATCAGGTGCTCGGTCGGGTTCTTGACGAAGTCCGGATCGCCCAGGTAGTGGTTGCGGTCGATGTAGGCATGGCGCATCGCCTCGATCTGGTAGTGCACGCCCTGCGCCGAGCGAAAGCCCAGCGACTTCAGCGGATAGCCCTCGAGGATGTTGAGCATCTCGCACAGCGCGATACCGCCGGAACTGGGCGGCGGCGCCGACACCACGTGGTAGCCGCGGTAGTCGCATTCGATCGGCGCCAGCTCGCGGGTCTTGTACTGGTCGAAGTCGGCCTGCGCCAGGATGCCGCCGCCGGCCTGGCTGGAGGCCACGATGGCGGCGGCCACCGGGCCCTTGTAGAAGCCGTCGGCGCCGTCGCGGCTGATCGCCCGCAGGGTGCGACCCAGGTCCTTCTGCACCAGCGTCTGGCCGACCGCGAAGGGCTGGCCGTGGTTCAGGAAGATCGCCGCCGAAGCAGGATCCTTGGCGAAGTCGGCGGTGCGCGTGGCCAGCTGGTCGACGTCGCCCTGCCCCAGCACGAAGCCGCGCTCGGCCAGCGCGATCGCCGGGGCCAGCAGCGCCCGGCGCTTCATGGTGCCGTACTTCTCGCGCGCCAGCTCCAGGCCGGAGACGGTGCCTGGCACGCCGACCGCCAGCTGGCCGACCACGCTCAGGCCGTCGACCACGTTGCCGTTCTTGTCGAGGTACATGTCGGCGGTCGCGGCCAGCGGTGCCTTCTCGCGGAAGTCCAGGAAGATCTTCTGGCCGTCGGCCAGCTGCGCGGTCATGAAGCCGCCGCCGCCGATGTTGCCGGCGGCCGGATAGACCACCGCCAGCGCGTAGCCCACCGCCACCGCGGCATCGAAGGCGTTGCCGCCGCGCTGCAGCACCTTCACGCCAACCTGCGTGGCCAGTGCCTGCGCGCTCACCACCATGCCGTTCTCGGCCGCGACCGGCGCCCGCGACGCCGCCTGCAACGGCCCGGCCGCGAACCACGCCAGGGCCGCGGCGACGACCGCGCGGCCGGCCGAGGCCCAGGAGAACTGTTTCATGGCGTGCAAGGGTGCGGTCCCGCGAACGGGCTCGGAGCGTGGCTGTGGGGGATGGAACCGGCAGCGTCAACCGCCGGCGCGGCGGTGATGATGCCATTTTTTCGATCTTCGGCCGCGCCGCCGCGGCCAAGCCCCGGGGCCGCCGGCGCCGGCCCATAATGCCCGGCCGATCCTCCGCCAATCCACAGGGAATCCATGAAGCTTCGCATCGGCGCGCTCGCCGTCCCGGTCGCCTTGTCGCTGGGGCTTTTCCTTGCTCCACGGATCGCCTTGCCGACCGCCCAGGCGCAGCCGGTGCCGCGCACCGTGATGCTCGAGGAGCTGACCTGGACCGAGTTGCGCGACCAGGTCCGCGCCGGCAAGACCACGGTCATCGTGCCCATCGGCGGCACCGAGCAGAGCGGCCCCGACGTCGCGCTCGGCAAGCACAACGCCCGCGCCCTCTACCTGTCGCGGCGGATCGCCGAGGCGCTCGGCGACGCGATCGTCGCCCCGGTCATCGCCTACGTGCCCGAAGGCGGCTACGACCCGCCGACCTCGCACATGCGCTTTCCCGGCACGATCACCGTGCCCGACGATGTCTTCGAGAAGACGCTCGCCTCGGCCGCCAACGGCTTCAAGGCGCACGGCTTTCGCAACATCGTCTTCCTCGGCGACCACGGCGGCTACCAGAAGGACGTGCAGCGGGTCGTGGCGCAGCTGAACAAAGCCTGGGGCGGTTCCGGCGCCCGCGCCTTCGTGCCGCCCGCCTACTACGAGACCAGCTCCGAGGGCTTCGCCGCGCTGCTGCGCGCCAAGGGCTTCCGCGACGACGAGATCGGTACCCACGCCGGCCTGGCCGACACCTCGCTGCAACTGGCGACCGTTCCGGGCATGGTGCGCGAGGCGCGCCTGCGCGACGCGCCCAAGCCGGGCCCGGCCGACGGCGTCTACGGCGGCGACCCGCGCCGGGCCAGCGCGGAGCTCGGCAAGCCGGGTGTCGAGGCGATCGTCTCGCAGACGGTCGAGGCGATCCGCAAGGACACCGCCCGCCCATAATCCCCAGCCACTGCAGCCCAGGAGCCGAGACGCCATGCCCATCGCCCGCACCCTTCCCTCGCTCCTGCTTGCCGCCGCGGCGCTGCTCGTGAACGACGCGGAGGCGATCGAGCCGGCCCTGCCGGGCATGCCCGCGATCGTCGATCCGTCCAACCTCTACAGCGAGGCGGCGGCCGGCAAGATGAGTCCCGCGGTCGCGGGCGCGCTGCAGCGGGTCTACGTGCCGAACGTCAAGTCGAACGACGTCTACGTGATCGACCCGGCGACCAACCAGGTGGTCGACCGCTTCAAGGTCGGCAGCAATCCGCAGCACGTGGTGCCGTCCTGGGACCTCAAGACCTTGTGGGTCGCCAACAATGCCGAAGGCACGACCAAGGGCAGCCTGATCCCGATCGATCCGCTCACCGGCAAGCCCGGCAAGCCGATCGCGGTCGACGACCCCTACAACATGTACTTCACGCCCGACGGCAAGCACGCGATCGTGGTCGCCGAGGCGCTCAAGCGGCTCGACTTCCGCGACCCGCACACGCTGGCGCTGGAGTTCTCGCTGGCCACGCCGGAGTGCGCCGGCATCAACCACGCCGACTTCGCGATCGACGGCCGCTACGCGATCTTCACCTGCGAATTCGGCGGCCACCTGGCCAAGATCGACATGGTCGAGCACAAGGTGATCGGCTACCTCAAGCTGTCCAGGGGCGGCATGCCGCAGGACATCCGCGTGTCGCCCGACGGCAAGGTGTTCTACGTGGCCGACATGATGGCCGACGGCGTCTTCGAGATCGACGGCGACGCCTTCCGCGAGACCGGCTTCATCATGACCGGCGTCGGCACGCACGGCCTCTACCCGAGCCGCGACGGCACCCAGCTCTACATCGCCAACCGGGGCTCGAACAAGATCCACGGCACCAAGGGCGGCCCCGGCAACGTCTCGGTGCTCGACTTCGCGACCCGCAAGGTGGTCGCGACCTGGCCGATCCCCGGCGGCGGCAGCCCCGACATGGGCAACGTGAGCGCCGACGGCAGCCACCTCTGGCTCTCGGGCCGCTACGACGACGTCGTCTATTCCTTCGACACCCGCACCGGCGCGGTCGTGAAGATCCCGGTCGGTACCCAGCCGCACGGCCTGACCGTGTGGCCGCAGCCGGGGCGCAATTCCTTCGGTCACACCGGGAACATGCGCTGAGCGGATGCCGGCCGCCTACGTCAGTCGCGTGGCCCTGCTGCGTGACAAGGTCCCGTCATTCGACCGCCACCCGTTCAGCCTGCCGGCGCTGCGCAACTTCGAGCGCATCGAGCTGCATCCCAAGGTGACCTTCTTCGTCGGCGAGAACGGCAGCGGCAAGTCGACGCTGCTGGAGGCGATGGCCGTGTCGCTGGGCTTCAATGCCGAAGGCGGCAGCAGGAACTTCCACTTCGAGACCCGGCGCTCGCATTCGGAGCTGCACGAATACCTGCGGCTGTCGAAGAACGTGAAGCGGCCACGCGACGGCTTCTTCCTGCGCGCGGAAAGCTTCTTCAACGTCGCCACGGAAATCGAGCATCTCGACGAGCAGCCTTCGTTCGGACCGCCCGCCATCGCCTCGTACGGCGGCCGCTCGCTGCACGAGCAGTCGCACGGCGAATCCTTCATGGCGCTGATGACCGAGCGCTTCGGCGGCCAGGGCATCTACATCCTCGACGAACCCGAAGCCGCGCTCTCGCCGCAGCGCCAACTCGCGGTGCTGTCGCGCATGCACGACCTGGTGCTGGACGATTCGCAGCTCATCGTGGCGACGCACTCGCCGATCCTGATGGCCTATCCCGATGCCTGGATCTACCGCTGCGACGCCGACGGCATCACACGGGTCGCCTACGAAGAGACCGAGCACTACCGGGTCACGCACGACTTCCTGGCGAACCCGCAGCGGATGCTGCGCGTCCTGCTGGAGCGGTGAAGGAGACGCCGGCCCGACAATGCATCTTTGCCTCGACCAGAGTCCCCGCGTGAATCGACCGGCCACCCTCGCTCCCACAATCCCCGTCCTTCCTCTCTCGCCCGCGGCGCGCCGCTGGGTCATGGCGACACTGCTCGCCGGGGTCGCGATCGCCACCCTCGACAGCGCGATCGCCAACCTCGCGCTGCCGACCATCGCCAACGAGTTCAGCGCCAGCGCGGCCGCCACCGTGTGGGTCGTCAACGTGTTCCAGCTCGGCGCGGCCCTGTGCCTGCTGCCGGCCGCGGCACTGGGCGAGATCCGCGGCCTGAAGCTGATCTACGGCATCGGGCTGGTGAGCTTCGGCGTGGCTTCCCTCGGCTGCGCCATGTCGGACTCGCTGCCGATGCTGATCTTCTTCCGGCTGCTCCAGGGCGGGACCGGCGCGCTGATGGCCGCGATCTCGCCGGCCATCGCACGGCGCATCCTGCCGCCCGAGAAGCTGGGCAGCGGGCTGGCATTGATCGCACTGTCGGTGGCGCTGTCGGCCGCCGCGGGGCCTTCGATCGCGGCCGCGATCCTGTCGGTGGCGCGCTGGCCTTGGTTGTTCCTGGTCAACGTGCCGATCTGCGTCGCCGCCGGCTTCGCCTTCTTCCCGAACGCGCCGCGCAGCGAGCCGCAGCCGCGTCGCTTCGACCTGGGCGGCGCGCTGCTCAGCGCGCTGGCGCTGGGCCTGATCGTCGCCGGCGTCGATACGCTCGGCCTCCATCCGCGCGAGGCGGCCGCGGCGATCGCCGGCGGCGTCCTGGCGCTGGCCCTGTTGGTGGTGCACCAGTCGAGGCAGGAGGCACCGCTGGTGCCGCTGGACCTGATGCGGATCCCGCTCTTCGCACTGTCGATCGTCACCTCGGTCTGCTCCTATGCGGCGCAGATCCTGGCCTACGTGTCGCTGCCCTTCCTGTTCCAGACGGTCGAGCATCGCTCGCCGGTGGAGACCGGCCTGCTGGTGACGCCGTGGCCGCTGCTGGTGGTGGTCGCGGCGCCGATCGCCGGTCGACTGACCGCCCGGCACTCGCCCGCCCTGCTGGGCAGCCTCGGCCTCGCGGTGCTCGCGATCGGCCTGGCCCTGCTCGCGATCATGCCGCCCCTGCCCTCCGCGCTCGACGTCAGCTGGCGCATGGCGCTGTGTGGCATCGGCTTCGGCTTCTTCCAGACACCGAACAACACCATCCTCATGACCGCGGGCCCGCTGCGCCGCTCGGGCGCGGCCGGCGGCATGCTCGCGCTGGCGCGTACCTTCGGCTGGTGTTTGGGCTCGGCGCTGGTCGCCGTGGTGTTCGCGGTGGTGCAGGACGGCGCGACGATCGTCTGCCTGAAGATCGCCTGCGGCTTCGCAATGTTCGGCGCGCTGGCCGGGGTGTGGCGCTTCAGGGCGCGGCCGGCGCGGGCCGGCGGCTGAAGCCGGGTTGAAGGGCCGGTCGGCCCTTTGGAAATATGGTGGAGCTGGGGGGATTTGAACCCCCGTCCGCAAGCCTTCGTCGCACAGATCTACATGTTTAGCGGTCTGATTTGAGTCTCGCCACCGGTGTCGCGCAGTCGCACGCTACACCGGCCGCCAGCACCCTATTTTCTCGTCCCGACCCAAGGTACCCGGATCAGGACCAGCCCATGTAGATTATCTTTGCAGCCGGGAGGATCCAGATTGCTCTGTCACCCCCTTGCCCAGCCCATCGGCCTGCTGTTGCAAAGCTCACCGGCAATTAAGCGGCGAGTGCGAAACGTTCGTCGTTTGCAGTTAGTTTGTTTGAATCTGTTTTACGAGCGCATTCAGCTCGACATGCACCGCTGCGATTCCGAACCCACGTCGAAACCAGTGCAGCCCCAAGCGAGCTATTTTAGGCCTGTTTGAGCAGTTGCAAGAGCGCCATCGGCGAGTCGATGGCGGCGTCGGCATCCCAGCGCGCCACATCCGCCTGTTCGCCCATGTAGCCGTACGTCGCAGCCACGGTGCGCATGCCGGCGGCGCGGCCGGCCAGGATGTCGCGCTCGTCGTCGCCGACGTAGATGCAATCGCCAGGCGCCACGCCCAGCCGTCGGGCCGCCTCGAAGAGCGGCTCGGGATGCGGCTTGGCGAAGGGCGTGGTGTCGCCGCTGACAATCGCCCGCGCGCTCGTGAAGAGCGGCATCGCGCGGGTCAGCGGCTCGGTGAAGCGCTTGGACTTGTTGGTCACCACGCCCCAAAGCAGGCCCTGCGCGCCCAACGCCGCCACCAGTTCGGCGACGCCGTCGAAGGCCTGTGCCTCGTACATCACCTCTTCGTACTTGATGAAGAACTCGTCGCGCAGGGCCTCGAAGCCTGCATCCTCCGGCGCGATGCCGAAGGCGATGCCGAGCATGCCGCGAGCGCCGGCGCCGGCCATCGGGCGGTAGAGCTCGAGCGGCAGGGACGGCATGCCGCGGTCGGTCCGCATCCGGTCGGCGGCAGCGCCGAGGTCGGGGGCGCTGTCGATGAGGGTGCCATCGAGGTCGAACAGCACCGCACGGGTCGCTTCGGTCGGCTTCATGCGGCCACCGGCGCGCGGCGCGTCGCGAACATGTAGTTGACGCTGGTGTCGTCGTCGAGCCAGTAGCGGCGGGTCAGCGGGTTGTGCTGCAGCCCGCGCGTTTGCCGGACGTCCAGCCCGGCCGCCCGGCAATAGCCGGCCAGTTCGCTCGGGCGAATGAGCTTCTGGTATTCGTGGGTGCCGCGCGGCAACATGCCCAGCACGTATTCCGCGCCGACGATCGCCAGCATGAAGGCCTTCAGGTTGCGGTGGATGGTCGAGAAGAAGACCCAGCCGCCCGGCTTCACCAGTTCGGCGCAGGCCTTGACGACCGATGCCGGTTCGGGCACGTGTTCGAGCATCTCCATGCAGGTGACGACGTCGAAGGTGCCGGGCTGCTCGGCGGCCAACGCCTCGGCGCTCACCTCGCGGTACTTGACGCCGCGGGTGCCGGCCTCGAGCGCATGCAACTGGGCCACCTTGAGCGCCTTGTCGGCCAGGTCGATGCCGAGCACCTCGGCGCCGCGCCGCGCCATCGAATCGGCCAGGATGCCGCCGCCGCAGCCGACGTCCAGCACCTTGGCGCCGGCGATTGGCGCGATGCCGTCGAGCCAGTCGAGTCGCAGCGGGTTGATTTCATGCAACGGGCGGAATTCGCTTTCGAGATCCCACCAGCGGTGCGCGAGTTCGGAAAATTTGGCGAGCTCCGCCGGATCGGCATTCACGGGTTCTGTCATGCCGAGATTATGAAACGAGGCGAATTCGCCCGCGCCCGCTTTGCCGTTCAAAACTGGCGCGAATGCATTGCCGGCCGCGATCGCCCATAAAAAAACCCCGCCGAAGCGGGGTTCTTCAAGGATTCTTGCGAATCACTTGGTGGCGCGGGTACCGACCACTTCGATTTCCACGCGGCGGTTCTGGGCGCGACCGGCGGCCGTGCGGTTGTCCGCGATCGGCTGGCTCTTGCCCTTGCCTTCGGTGTAGATGCGGTTCTTTTCGATGCCCTTCGAGACCAGATAGGCCTTGACGGCTTCGGCACGACGCACCGACAGCTTCTGGTTGTACGCCACGGTACCGATCCAGTCGGTGTGACCCACGGCGATGATGACTTCCAGGTTCACGTCCTTGATCTTCGACACGAGGTCGTCGAGCGTCTCACGACCCTTCGGCTTCAGGACGTACTTGTCGAAGTCGAACAGCGTGTCGGCAGCGAAGGTGACCTTCGAGGCGGCGATCTGCGGAGCGGCCGGTGCAGCCGGGGCTGCTGCGGCGACCGGAGCGGGCGGCGGCGGCACGAGCGCGCCATCGCAGCCAGCGGCAGCCGTTGCAGGCGTCCAGGTCGTGTCGCGCCAGCACAGTTCGTTCGTGCCGTTCTTCCAGACCAGTTCGCCGGTGCCGTTTTGCCAGTTGTCGATCCTCGGACCGCCATCAGCAGCTCTGACCTTTGTCTGCGCGCCGGCGGCAGTGGCGAGCGCAGCGACTGCAAACATCATCGCCACTTTATTCAGTTTCTTCATGGTTCTCCTCTTGGGGAAAAAGCCGCAGCCGCGCTGCGAATCAAGGACGCTTTAAGTGACCACCACCCAAAACGTTGAGGCGATTGTGCCACGCACATGTTGGCAAACAGGGCCGCCAAGCCCTCCGAAGCGTCGGACGGCGCCCAAAATCGGGCCTTGTGTTGCGGGAGTGCGACATCCCCGGCAGCGTAAAATTCCGCCTCCTTGCCGCCCGCTTGCCGCCCATGACCTCGTTCGCCAAAGAAACACTCCCCATCAGCCTCGAAGAGGAAATGCGCCGCAGCTATCTGGATTACGCCATGAGCGTGATCGTCGGGCGCGCCCTTCCGGACGCCCGGGACGGCCTCAAGCCGGTGCATCGGCGGGTGTTGTTCGCGATGCACGAGCTCAACAACGACTGGAACCGGCCGTACAAGAAGTCGGCCCGTATCGTCGGCGATGTCATCGGCAAGTACCACCCGCACGGCGACCAGTCGGTCTACGACACCATCGTGCGGATGGCGCAGAACTTCTCGATGCGCCACATGCTGGTGGACGGGCAGGGCAATTTCGGTTCGGTCGACGGCGACATGGCGGCGGCGATGCGCTATACGGAAATCCGGCTGGCGAAAATTGCGCATGAAATGATCGCCGATATCGACAAGGAAACCGTCGATTTCGGACCCAATTACGACGGCTCCGAAAAAGAGCCATTGGTATTGCCGAGCAAGCTGCCGAATTTGCTGGTCAATGGCGCCGGCGGCATCGCGGTCGGCATGGCGACCAACATTCCGCCGCACAACCTGAACGAGGTGGTCGACGCCTGCCTGCACCTGCTGCGCCACACCGAGGCCACCATCGACGATCTGATGGAGATCGTGCCGGCGCCCGACTTCCCCACCGCCGGGATCATCTACGGCATCAACGGCATCAAGGACGGCTACCGCACCGGCCGCGGCAAGGTGGTGATGCGCGCCAAGTGCCACTTCGAGGACATCGACCGCGGCCAGCGCCAGGCGATCATCGTCGACGAGCTGCCCTACCAGGTGAACAAGAAGACCCTGCAGGAGCGCATGGCCGAGCTGGTCCACGAGAAGAAGATCGAGGGCATCAGCCACATCCAGGACGAGTCCGACAAGTCGGGCATGCGCCTGGTGATCGAGCTCAAGCGCGGCGAAGTGCCCGAGGTGGTGCTCAACAACCTCTACAAGCAGACCCAGCTGCAGGACACCTTCGGCATCAACATGGTGGCGCTGGTCGACGGCCAGCCCAAGCTGTGCAACCTGAAGGACCTGATCGAGGTCTTCCTGCAGCACCGGCGCGAGGTGGTCACCCGCCGCACCGTCTACACGCTGCGCAAGGCGCGCGAGCGCGGCCACGTGCTGGAAGGCCTGGCGGTGGCGCTGGCCAACATCGACGAGTTCATCGCGATCATCCGCAACGCGCCGACGCCGCCGGTGGCCAAGGCCGAGCTGATGTCGCGCTCCTGGGACAGCCAGCTGGTGCGCGAGATGCTCACCCGCAGCCGTGCCGACGGCGGCGTCATCAACGCCGACGACTACCGTCCGGACGGCCTCGAGCGCGAATACGGCATGCACGCCGACGGCCTCTACAAGCTCTCCGACACGCAGGCCCAGGAAATCCTGCAGATGCGGCTGCAGCGCCTGACCGGCCTGGAGCAGGACAAGATCGTCGCTGAATACAAGGAAGTGATGGCCGAGATCGACGACCTGCTCGACATCCTGGCCAAGCCCGAGCGCGTCTCGACCATCATCGGCGAGGAGCTGACCACGCTGAAGCAGGAGTTCGGCCAGATCAAGCTGGGCGCGCGCCGCAGCCTGGTCGAGCACAGCGCCTTCGACCTGTCGACCGAGGACCTGATCACGCCGACCGACATGGTGGTCACGCTCTCGCACAGCGGCTACATCAAGAGCCAGCCGCTCGGCGAATACCGCGCCCAGCGCCGGGGCGGCCGCGGCAAGCAGGCCACGGCCACCAAGGAAGACGACTGGATCGACCAGCTCTTCATCGCCAACACGCACGACTACATCCTTTGCTTCTCGAACCGCGGCCGGCTCTACTGGCTCAAGGTCTGGGAAGTGCCGGCCGGCTCGCGCGGCTCGCGCGGGCGGCCGATCGTCAACATGTTCCCGTTGCAGGAAGGCGAGAAGATCAACGTGGTGCTGGCGCTGACCGGCGAGAAGCGCACCTTCCCGGCCAACCAGTACGTCTTCATGGCGACCTCGATGGGCACGGTCAAGAAGACCGCGCTGGACGAGTTCAGCAACCCGCGCAAGGCCGGCATCATCGCGGTCGACCTCGATCCGGGCGACTACCTGATCGGCGCCGCGCTGACCGACGGCGCCCACGACGTGATGCTGTTTTCCGACGGCGGCAAGGCGGTGCGCTTCGACGAGAACGACGTGCGCCCGATGGGCCGCAACGCCCGCGGCGTGCGCGGCATGACGCTGGAAGACGGCCAGGGCGTGATCGCCATGCTGGTGGCCGAGGACGAGGCCCAGAGCGTGCTGACCGCGACCGAGAACGGTTACGGAAAACGTACGGGCATTACCGAATACACCCGGCATGGCCGCGGAACCAAAGGCATGATCGCGATTCAACAGAGTGAGCGCAACGGCAAGGTGGTTGCGGCCACCCTGGTGCATGCGGACGACGAGATCATGCTCATCACCGACAAGGGCGTGCTGGTGCGCACCCGGGTCTCAGAAATTCGCGAGCTCGGACGCGCGACGCAAGGCGTCACGCTGATCGGGCTCGACGAAGGCGCCAAGCTCAGTGGACTGCAACGCATCGTCGAGAACGACGCGATTGTCGACACCGAGCCTGGCGTCGACGACGCTTCCTCAACATTCCCAACGGAGAACCCTCAGTGAAGAAAATCAAACTCGCGCTCCTCTCGGCGGCGCTCGCGGTCAGCTCGCTGGCCATGGCCCAGGACAACGCCGGCGGCGCGGCCATCAGTGCCAACAAGGCGGCGCTGATCAAGCAGTTCATCGACATGCAACGCCCGGGCATCGAGGCGCTGTCGCGTGGGCTGGTGGAGCAGTCGAGCAATCCGATCGCGCAGGCCGGCTCGCAGTACCTGCAGACGCAAGTGCCGCCGGACAAGCGTGAGGCCGCCGCCAAGGCCGCCGACGTCGAGCTCAAGAAGTACTTCGACGACGCCTACCCGATCGTGCGCGACCGGGCGATCCAGCTGGCACCCGACGCCCTCACCCCGCTGATGGACCAGGCCTTCACCGAAGACGAGCTCAAGCAGCTGCTGGCCTGGATCAGCTCGCCGCTGAGCAAGAAGTACCAGGAACTGAATCCGAAGCTGCAACAGGCCCTGACCGAGAAGCTGGTGGCCGAGACCCGTCCGACCATCGAGCCGAAGATGGTCGCACTGGACGCCGCCGTGGCCAAGGCCCTGGGCGCCCCGACCGGCCCTGGCGCCAACGGCGTGCCGCAACCCGGACCGCAGACCTCCAAGTCCGGCTCGACCGCCAAGCCCGCGGCGAAGAAGCAGTAAGAAGTGAGCACGCCGGCGGGTCCGCGCCCGTACAACTTCTCCGCCGGGCCGGCCGCGATGCCGGAGGCGGTGCTGCAGCGCGCCGCCGAGGAAATGCTCGACTGGCACGGCAGCGGCATGGGCGTGATGGAAATGAGCCATCGCGGCAAGGAGTTCGGCGTCATCGCCACTGCAGCGGAGGCCGACCTGCGCGCGCTGCTGGCGGTGCCGTCCGACTTCCACATCCTGTTCATGCAGGGCGGTGGGCTGGGCGAGAACGCGATCGTGCCGCTCAACCTGTCGCGCGGCACCGAGGCCGACTTCGTCATCACCGGCAGCTGGAGCATCAAGTCGCAGAAGGAGGCGCAGCGCTACTGTCGGGCGAACGTGGTCGCGACCAACGCGCCGGGCCACGACGCCCTGCCCGATCCGGCCGGCTGGAAGCTGTCGGATTCGGCGTCCTACGTGCACCTGTGCAGCAACGAGACCATCAACGGGGTCGAGTTCCAGCAGCTGCCCGACCTGGCCGCGCTCGGCAGCAAGGCGCCGCTGGTGATCGACTTCTCCTCGCACGTGGCCTCGCGGCCGGTCGACTGGTCGAAGGTCGGACTGGCTTTCGGCGGCGCGCAGAAGAACCTCGGGCCGGCCGGCCTGACGATCGTGATCGTGCGCGACGACCTCCTGGGCCGCGCGCTCGAGGTCTGCCCGAGCGCCTTCAACTACAAGACCGTGGCCGACAACCAGTCGATGTACAACACGCCGCCGACCTGGGGCATCTACATCGCCGGCCTGACCTTCCAATGGTTGCGCCAGCAGACCGAAGGCGCCCTCTCCGGCGTCGAGGCCATGGAAGCGCGCAACATCGCCAAGGCGAAGCTGCTGTACGACTTCATCGACGGCTCGGGTTTCTACGACAACAAGGTCGACCCGAGCTGCCGCTCGCGCATGAACGTGCCCTTCTTCCTGCGTGACGAAGGCCGCAACGAGGCCTTCCTGGCCGGCGCCCGGGCGGCCGGCCTCCTGCAGCTGAAGGGCCACAAGTCGGTCGGCGGCATGCGGGCCAGCATCTACAACGCGATGCCGCTCGCGGGCGTGCAGGCGCTGGTGGGCTACATGCGAGAATTCGAGCGGTCGCACGCCTGACGACGTGCGCACCCGACCGATGACCGCAAGCAACCCACCGACACCCGCTCCCGAATCCTCTCCCGGCCTGGCCGATCTGCGCGTGCAGATCGACTCGCTCGACCGGCAATTGCTCGACCTGCTGAACCGGCGCGCCCATGTCGCCGAACAGGTCGGCGAGGTCAAGAAGCGCGAAGGCACGCCCTTCTTCCGCCCCGACCGCGTGGCCCAGGTGATCGAGAAGATGCAGCAGGCCAACCAGGGCCCGCTGAAGGACCTGCACGTGGCCGCCATCTGGCGCGAGATCATGTCGGCCTGCCTGGCGCTCGAGTCGCCGCAGCGGGTCGCGGTGCTGGGTCCCGAAGGCACCTTCTGCGAGCAGGCGGCGGTCGAGTATTTCGGCGGCGCCGCCGACCTGGTCTATTGCGCCAGCTTCGACGAGGTCTTCCATGCCACCGCCGCCGGCAGCGCCCAGTACGGCGTGGTCGGCGTCGAGAACTCGACCGAAGGCGTGGTCACGCGCTCGCTCGACCTGTTCCTGCATTCGCCGACCCACGTGGTCGGCGAGGTGAGCCTGCTGGTGCGGCACCACCTGCTGCGCACCAGCAATTCGCTGGACGGCATCGAGGCGGTGCTGGCCCATCCGCAGGCGCTGGCGCAGTGCCAGACCTGGCTGTCCAAGCACCTGCCGAACGCCGAGCGGCGCGCGGTCTCGAGCAACGCCGAGGGCGCCCGGCTGGCGGCCGGCAATCCGGCCTGGGCGGGCCTGGCCAGCGAGCGCGCGGCCACCCGCTTCGGCCTGCACATCGTGGCCCACGCGATCCAGGACGACTCCTACAACCGCACCCGCTTCGCCGTGATCTGCCTGCCGCAGACGCTGGCGATGCCGCCGGCCTCGGGCCGCGACTGCACCAGCCTGTGCGTGTCGGTGCCGAACCGTCCCGGCGCGGTCCACGACCTCCTGGTACCGCTCAAGAACAACAACGTGTCGATGACCCGCTTCGAGTCGCGGCCGGCGCGCACCGGCCAGTGGGAGTATTACTTCTACATCGACCTCGACGGCCATCCGTCGCAGCCCCACGTGGCCGCCGCCCTGGCCGAACTGCGCGGGCTGTGCGCGTTCTACAAGGTCCTCGGCGCCTACCCCGTGACCGCCTGAACGAGCCGCCATGATCGAACAGTTGGGTCTGATCGGCTGCGGCCTCATGGGCGGCTCCTTCGCGCTGGCGCTCAAGCGCGCGAAGCTGGTCAAGCGGGTGGTCGGCTACAGCAAGTCGCCCTCGACCTCCGAGCGGGCGCGCCAGCTGGGCGTGATCGACGTCGCCGCGCCGTCGGCGCTGAACGCGGTCTCCGGCGCCGACCTGGTGCTGATCGCGGTGCCGGTGGGCGCTTCCGAGCTGACCTTCAAGGCGATCCGCCACGGCATCACCGACCAGATGCTGGTGATGGACGTCGGCTCGACCAAGGGCGACGTCATCGCCGCCGCCCGGCGCGGCCTGCAGGACCAGCTCGGCGCCTTCGTGCCGGCCCATCCGATCGCCGGCAAGGAAGTCGCCGGCGTCGAGCACGCGGACGCCGGCCTCTACAGCGGCCGCCAGGTGGTGCTGACCCCGATCAAGGCGACCCTGCGTTCCAACGTCCAGCGCGCCACGCAGGTCTGGACCGAGGTCGGCGCCCGCGTGGTCACCATGGCGCCGGAAGCGCACGACAGCGCCTTCGCCGCGGTCAGCCACCTGCCGCACCTGCTGGCCTTCGCGTTCACCAACGCGATCGCGGCGCATCCGCAAGGCACCCGTTTCCTCGACCTGGCCGGACCGGGCTTCCGCGACTTCACCCGCATCGCGGCGGCCGATCCGACCATGTGGCGCGACGTGCTGCTGGCCAACCGCGATCAGGTGCTGTTGCAGGCGCAGGGCTTCCGCGATGCGCTGAAGGAGCTCGAGGCGCTGGTGCGCTCGGGCAACGCCCAGGGCCTGGAAGACGCGATCGCCGCCGCCAGCCGGGTGCGCAGCGGCTGGCAGCCGGGTGCCGCGGCGTCGCCGGACTGAGCATGTTCTCGACCCCCTTCCTCGACATTCCGCCGCTGGCGGCGGCCGCCGGCACGGTGCGCCTGCCCGGCTCCAAGAGCATCTCCAACCGGGTGCTGCTGCTCGCCGCGCTGGCCAGCGGCACGACCACGGTGCACGACCTGCTCGACTCCGACGACACGCGGGTGATGCTCGACGCGCTGGCGGCGCTGGGCTGCACCATCGACCGCACCGACGAGGCGGGGCTGCGCATCGAAGGCCTCGGCGGTCGGCTGCGCAACCCTTCGGCCTCGCTCTTCCTCGGCAACGCCGGCACCGCGATGCGGCCGCTGACCGCGGCGCTGGCGCTGCTCGGCGGCCAGTTCGAGCTGCGCGGCGTGCCGCGCATGCACGAGCGGCCGATCGGCGACCTGGTCGACGCGCTGACGCAGCTGGGCTGCCACGTCGACTACCTCGGCAATCCGGGCTATCCGCCGCTGCGGATCCATCCGGTGGCGCTCGAATCGCTGGCGCTGGACGCGCCGATCCGGGTGCGCGGCGACGTCTCCAGCCAGTTCCTCACGGCCCTGCTGCTGGCGCTGCCGCTGGCCTCGCACGGCGGGCGCGACATCGTCATCGACGTGGTCGGCGAGCTGATCTCCAAGCCCTACATCGAGATCACGCTCAACCTGCTGGCGCGCTTCGGCATCGCCGTGCGGCGCGACGGCTGGCAGCGCTTCACCATCCCGGCCGGCAGCGAATACCGCTCGCCGGGCGCGATCCACGTCGAGGCCGATGCCTCCTCGGCCAGCTACTTCATCGCGCTGGGCGCGATCGCCGACGGCGCCGGCATCCGGATCGAGGGCGTCGGCGCCGATTCGATCCAGGGCGACATCCGCTTCGTCGACGCCGCCCGCCAGATGGGCGCACGGATCGACAGCGGTCCCAACTGGCTGGCCATCGGCCGCGGCGCCTGGCCGCTGGCGGCGATCGACATCGACGCCAACCACATCCCCGACGCCGCCATGACCCTGGCGGTGATGGCGCTCTACGCCGACGGCCCGAGCACGCTGCGCAACATCGCCAGCTGGCGGGTCAAGGAGACCGACCGCATCGACGCCATGGCGCACGAGCTGCGCCAGCTCGGCGCCACGGTGGAAGACGGGCCGGACTTCATCCGCGTCCATCCGCTGCCGGCGGCCGGCTGGCGAGCCGCCACCATCAAGACCTACGACGACCACCGCGTGGCCATGTGCTTCTCGCTGGCCGCCTTCAACCCGGCCGGCGTGCCGGTGCGCATCCTGGAGCCGCACTGCGTGGCCAAGACCTTTCCCGACTACTTCGAAACCCTGTTCTCGGTCGCCGAGGCGAGCCGGGTGCCGGTGATCTGCATCGACGGCCCGACCGCCTCCGGCAAGGGCACCTTGACCGTCGAGGTAGCGCGGCGGCTCGGCTACCGCTACCTCGATTCGGGCTCGCTCTACCGGGTCACCGGCCTGGCCATGCGGCGCGCGGGGCTGGACGCCGAGCCGGCCCACGAAGCCGCGATCGCCGATCTGGCGAGCAGCCTGCCGCTGGTGTTCAGCGAGGGCAACGTGCTGCTCGGCGGCGAGGACGTGAGCGACGCGATCCGCACCGAATCGGCCGGCATGGACGCCTCGCGGGTCTCGGCGCTGCCGGCGGTGCGCGCCGCCCTGCTTGGCCTGCAGCGCGGCTTCCGCCGGCTCCCCGGGCTGGTCGCCGACGGCCGCGACATGGGCACCGTGATCTTCCCGGACGCCGAACTGAAGGTCTACCTCACCGCCAGCGCCGCCCAGCGCGCCGAGCGCCGGCATAAGCAGTTGATTTCAAAGGGTATTTCGACTACAATTGCCGACCTTCGCGCTGACCTGGAAGCGCGAGACCTCCGGGATTCGTCCCGCCAGGTCGCGCCGCTCAAGCCGGCGCCCGATGCCCGCCTCCTGGACAACTCCTCGCTCTCGATCGAGCAATCGGTCGAAGAGGTGCTGCACTGGTGGCAGGAAGTACAGCCCTTCGAGTCCGCTTGAAGGGTATTTCGATCCAGCAGGCCCCCGCCGCGCGCCAGCGCATCGGCCTGCTGGTTGTTCAACCCAACCGGGCTTCCAAGCCCACAACCAACCGCCGTCTCCAGACCCCAGCCAGTGGCAATCGTGCTCCTGCAAACCCTGCGTGACGGAAGGAAAAACACATGTCTGAATCTTTTGCCGACCTGTTCGAAGAATCCCTGAAGCGTTCCGAGATGCGCACCGGTGAGGTCATCACCGCCGAAGTCGTGCGTGTCGAACACAACCACGTCGTCGTCAACGCCGGCCTCAAGTCCGAAGCGTATGTGCCGATCGAGGAGTTCAAGAACGACAAGGGCGAACTCGAAGTCCAGGCCGGCGATTTCGTTTCCGTGGCCATCGGCAGCGTCGAGAACGGCTACGGCGACACCATCCTCTCGCGTGACACCGCCAAGCGCCTCGCTTCGTGGCTCGCGCTCGAGAAGGCCCTCGAATCCGGCGACTTCGTCACCGGCACCACGAGCGGCAAGGTCAAGGGCGGCCTCACGGTGCTGGTCAACGGCATCCGCGCCTTCCTGCCGGGTTCGCTGATCGACACCCGTCCGATCAAGGACCTGACCCCGTACGAGAACAAGACCCTCGAATTCAAGGTCATCAAGCTCGACCGCAAGCGCAACAACGTCGTGCTGTCGCGCCGTGCCGTGGTCGAAGCCAGCATGGGCGAAGAACGCGCCAAGCTGATGGAAACCCTGAAGGAAGGCGCAGTCGTGCGCGGCGTCGTCAAGAACATCACCGAATACGGTGCGTTCGTCGACCTCGGCGGCATCGACGGTCTGCTGCACATCACCGACATGGCATGGCGCCGCGTTCGCCATCCGAGCGAAGTGGTGCAGGCCGGCCAGGAAATCACCGCCAAGATCCTCAAGTTCGACACCGAGAAGAACCGTGTCTCGCTGGGTCTGAAGCAGATGGGCGACGACCCGTGGATGGGCGTTTCGCGCCGCTACCCGCAAGGCACCCGCCTGTTCGGCAAGGTCACGAACATCGCCGACTACGGCGCGTTCGTCGAACTCGAACCCGGCATCGAAGGCCTGGTGCACGTTTCCGAGATGGACTGGACCAACAAGAACATCGCGCCGAACAAGATCGTCGCGCTGGGCGACGAGGTCGAGGTCATGGTCCTGGAGATCGACGAGGACAAGCGCCGCATCAGCCTGGGCATGAAGCAGTGCAAGGCCAACCCGTGGCAGGAATTCGCGCAGAACACCAAGCGCGGCGACCGCGTCAAGGGCCCGATCAAGTCGATCACCGACTTCGGCGTCTTCGTCGGCCTGGCTGCCGGCATCGACGGCCTGGTGCACCTGTCGGACCTCTCGTGGAACGAGCCCGGCGAAACCGCCGTGCGCAACTACAAGAAGGGCCAGGAAGTCGAAGCGATCGTGCTGGCCGTCGACGTCGACCGCGAGCGCATCTCGCTGGGCATCAAGCAGCTCGACAGCGATCCGTTCACCACGTTCACGACCGTGAACGACAAGGGCCAGATCGTGACCGGCAAGGTCAAGACGGTCGACGCCCGCGGTGCCGAGATCGACCTCGGTGAAGACATCATCGGCTACCTGCGCGCCAGCGAAATCTCCCGCGACCGCGTGGAAGATGCACGCAACGTGCTCAAGGAAGGCGACGAAGTCACGGCCGTGGTGGTCAACGTGGATCGCAAGACCCGCAACATCCAGCTGTCGATCAAGCAGAAGGACATGGTCGACGAGCAAGGCGCCATGGCCAGCCTGAGCCAGCAGTCGGCACGCGAGAACGCGGGCACGACCAGCCTGGGCGCCCTGCTGCGCGCCAAGCTGGACAACAGCGACAAGTAAGTCGAGACCGGGGACAGAGCAGGCGCTTCGGCGCCGCTCTGTCCTTTTTTTGTCCCTTGATTTCCATTGCCATGACCCGCTCCGATCTTGTCGAAGAACTCGCGGCGCGCTTCGCGCAACTGACCCATCGCGATGCCGAATACGCGGTCAAGACCATCCTCGACGCCATGGGCGACGCGCTGGTCAGCGGCCATCGCATCGAGATCCGCGGCTTCGGCAGCTTCACCGTGAACCGGCGGCCGCCGCGCATTGGGCGCAATCCGCGTTCGGGCGAGAGCGTCCAGATCCCGGAAAAACGGGTGCCTCATTTCAAGCCGGGCAAGGCCCTGCGCGAGGCGGTCGACGAGCGCACCGCGATGCTCGACGCCGAGAAGCAGGGACGCGCCTGACCGACTTTCTCCGAAAGGCCGGCGGCATAGAATTCCCCCGCCAACGGGGACCCGCATGAAATATCTCCTGTGGCTGCTCAAGGCAGCCATTTTTTTTACCCTCTTCGCCTTCGCGCTGAACAACCAGCAGGACGCCACGGTCAACTTCTTCTTCGGCGCTTCCTGGCGCGCCCCGCTGGTCCTCGTGGTGTTGGCCGCCTTCGCCGGCGGCATGGTGGTCGGGGCGCTCGGCATGCTGCCGGGCTGGTGGAAGCACCGCAGTGCGGCGGCCCAGTTCTCCGACCCGCCGCTGGCCCCGGTCGCCGCCGCGCCGGTCACGGGTGCCGCCGTCCTCGTTCCCACCGACCTGCCCGCCGTACGCCAGCATGGACTTTGATTTCAGCTGGCTGCTGCTCGGGCTGCCGGTCGCCTTCGTGCTCGGCTGGCTGGCCTCGCGCTTCGACATCCGCCAGTTGCGCATCGAGAACCGGCAGGCACCCAAGGCCTACTTTCGCGGTCTCAACTTCCTGCTCAACGAGCAGCAGGACCAGGCGATCGACGCCTTCATCGAGGCGGTGCAGAACGACCCCGACACGCAGGAGCTGCACTTCGCGCTCGGCAACCTGTTCCGCCGCCGCGGCGAATACCAGCGCGCGGTGCGGGTGCACGAGCACCTGCTCGGCCGCGGCGACCTGAGCCGCGCCGACCGCGACCGCGCCCAGCACGCGCTGGCGCAGGACTTCCTGCGCGCCGGCCTGCTCGACCGCGCCGAAGCCGCGCTGCAGAAGCTCGAGGGCACCCGCTACGAGAACGAGGCCCGGCTTTCGCTGCTGGCCATTTACGAACGCTCGCGCGAATGGGCCCAGGCGGCGGCGGTGGCGCAGAAGCTCGACGAATCCGACCAGGCCAGCTACGGCACCCGGCGGGCCCACCACCTGTGCGAGCAGGCCGCCGAGCGGGTCGCCGCCGGCGACCTCGACACCGCCGCGCAACTGCTGCGGCAGGCCGTGGCGCTGGCGCCGGACGCGCCGCGCCCGGCGATCGACACCGCCACCCTGCAACTGCGCCGCGGCGATGCCGCCGGCGCCTTCCAGACGCTGACCGCGCTCAGCGAGACCGCGCCGCTGGCCTTGCCGCTTTACGCGGCGACGATGCAGCAGGCCGCGGTCGCCTCGCAGCATTCGGGCGAAGCGCTGGCGCTGCTGCAGCGACGCTACGTGGCCTCGCCCTCGATCGACGTGCTGGAGGCGATCATCGCGCTCGGCGGCGCGCCCGCCCTGCCGGACGACCCGCAGGCGCTGGGCGGCACGGCACCGGAACCGCGCGACGGCTACATCGCCCACCTCGCGCAGCATCCTTCGCTGGTGGCCGCCTCGCGCTGGCTGGCCGGCGAGCGCTTCGAGCACGAGCAGTTCCATCCGCAGGTGCAGCGCGCGCTCGACCAGGCGACCCGGCCGCTGATGCGCTATCGCTGCGCGGCCTGCGGCTTCGAGGCGCATCAGTATTTCTGGCACTGCCCCGGCTGCCAGGCGTGGGACAGCTACCCGCCCCGGCGGGTCGAGGAACTCTGAGCGCGCTGCGCGCCGAAGCCGTCACCAACTGTGGCGCCCCGGCCGCCCGGGAACGCACGTCGGGCCACGGCGCACGCTCATCCGGCGGCCGCCGCCGCCCGGACCCTGACCGATAGGATTTTTGGTGCCGTTCGCAGCAGGCGAGCGGCGACCGCCAAGGCGGTCCTCACACCAAGTCAGGGAGTTGCAACATGAAGAAGAAGATCTCGGCCGGCCTGGCCATGTGGTTCGCGATGGCCGCTTGGGCGGCCGTCGACGTCAACAAGGCCACCGACGCCGAACTGGACGGACTGAAGGGCGTCGGCCCGTCGCTGTCCCGGCGCATCCTCGATGCGCGCACCGAGGCCGCCTTCAAGGACTGGCCGGACTTCATGAGCCGGGTCAAGGGCGTGAAGGAGAAGACCGCGGCGAGGCTCTCGGCCGAAGGACTGACGGTCAACGGCAAGGCCTTCGACAGCGGCGCGGTGGCAGTGGCTCCTGCTGCGGCACCACCGCCAGCCACGACCGCTCGCGCACCCACGCCGGCCATCGCGAAGGCGGCGGCCCCTGCGCCCGCATCCAGGAAGATCCCGGCCGGCGCCGACAAGTCCACCGCCAAGCCCTGAACCGCAGGCACCGCAGCACCCGCAGATAATCGCGCGATGGTCCTCAACGTCATCGTCATCTGCGTGTGCGCCTGCCTCGGCGCGCTGATGCGCTGGGGCTTCCAGATCTGGCTCAACCCGGGCGGCGCGCTGCCCTGGGGCACGCTGGCGGTGAACCTGATCGGCGGCTACGTCGTCGGCGTGGCGGTCGCCGGCTTCAGCGCGCTGCCGGACATCGATCCGGCCTGGCGGCTGGCGGTCATCACCGGCTTCCTCGGCTCGCTCACCACCTTCTCGAGCTTCTCGGCGGAAGTGGTCGGCATGCTGAGCAACGACCGCCCCGGCCTCGCGCT
The DNA here is from genome assembly GCF_009765735.1 of Xenophilus sp. L33. Lineage (GTDB taxonomy): Bacteria > Pseudomonadota > Gammaproteobacteria > Burkholderiales > Burkholderiaceae_C > Variovorax. Next base: position 73,042 of record NZ_LMUW01000091.1, on the reverse strand, counting down.
CGGCACCATCGCGCTGCACCTCGGCGGCTCGCTGCTGCTCACCTGGCTGGGCTTTCGCACGGCGCAGCATTTCATCGGCTGAGCGCCTCGGTCGCGTCAAACCCGGTCGATAGAATCGATCGCGATGCCGCTGGTCCTTCTCGTCGCACTTCCGTTCATTGCCAGTGCGCTTGCCGCGCTGCTGCCTTCGAACGCGCGCAATCGCGAGTCGACACTGGCCGGGCTGGTGGCGCTCGGTTGCGCGGTGCAGGTGGCCTGGTTCTTCCCGCAAGTCTCCAACGGCCAGGTGCTGCTGCAACAGATCGATTGGCTGCCCTCGCTCGGCCTCGACCTCACGTTCCGCATGGACGGCTTCGCCTGGCTGTTCAGCATGATGGTGCTCGGCATCGGCGCGCTGGTGGTGCTGTATGCGCGCTACTACATGTCGGCCTCGGACCCGGTGCCGCGCTTCTTCTCCTTCCTGCTCGCCTTCATGGGTTCGATGATGGGCGTGGTGCTGTCGGGCAACCTCATCCAGCTGGTGATGTTCTGGGAGCTCACCAGCCTCTTCTCCTTCCTGCTCATCGGCTATTGGCATCACCGGCGCGATGCGCGGCGCGGCGCCAGCATGGCGCTCACCGTCACCGCCGCCGGCGGCCTCTGCCTGCTGGCCGCGGTGCTGCTGCTGGGCCGCATCGTCGGCAGCTACCAGCTCGACGCGGTGCTGGCCGCCGGCGACAGGATCCGCGGCAGCGGCCTCTATCCGGTGACGCTGGTGCTGGTGCTGCTCGGCGCCTTCACCAAGAGCGCGCAGTTCCCCTTCCACTTCTGGCTGCCGCGCGCCATGGCGGCGCCGACGCCGGTGTCGGCCTACCTGCATTCGGCGACCATGGTGAAGCTCGGCGTCTTCCTGATGGCGCGGCTGTGGCCGGTGCTGTCGGGCACCGAGGAATGGTTCTGGCTGGTCGGCGGCGCCGGCGCGATCACCCTGCTGCTGGGCGGCTACGTCGCGATGTTCCAGCGCGACCTGAAGGCGCTGCTCGCCTACTCGACCATCTCGCACCTCGGGCTGATCACCTTGCTGCTGGGCCTCAACAGCCCGCTGGCGGCGGTGGCGGCGGTCTTCCACATCATGAACCACGCGACCTTCAAGGCCTCGCTGTTCATGGCGGCCGGCATCATCGACCACGAGAGCGGCACCCGTGACATCGGCAAGCTGAGCGGCCTGCTCAAGCTGATGCCGATCACCGGCACCCTGGCGATCATTGCCAGCGCGGCGATGGCCGGCGTGCCGCTCCTTAACGGCTTCCTGTCCAAGGAGATGTTCTTCGCCGAGACCGTCTTCATCCAGGGCTCGCGCTGGATCGACGACGGGCTGCCGATCATCGCCACGCTGGGCGGCATCTTCAGCGTCGCCTATTCGGCGCGCTTCGTGTTCGACGTCTTCTTCGGGCCGCCCTCGGGACCGCCCGAGATCCCGAAGACGCCGCACGAGCCGCCGCATTGGATGCGGGTGCCGGTCGAGCTGCTGGTGCTGATCTGCCTGGTGGTGGGCGTGGCGCCGGCCTGGTCGGTCGGCGCCTTCCTCGCCGCCGCGGCGACGCCGGTCGTCGGTGGCCAACTGCCCGAATACAGCCTGGCGGTGTGGCACGGCTTCAACCTGCCGCTCCTGATGAGCTTCATCGCGCTGGCCGGCGGCGCGCTGCTCTACCTGCTGCACCGGCGCCGGCGCGAGCGCGGCGGCCTGGCGCGCACCCCGGTGCTGCATGTCTTCGACGGCCAGCGGATGTTCGAGAACCTGATGGCGCGGCTGGGCGAGACCGGCCGCCGCAGCCGACGCCTCTTCGGCACGCGCCGGCTGCAAACGCAGTTGCTGCTGCTGGTCGCCTTCGCCGTGGCCGGTGCCGGCGCGGCGCTCTGGCTCACGCCGGTGACGCGCGGCACGCGCGCGCTGCTGCCCTTCTCGCCGATGTTCGCGATGACCTGGCTGATCGGCGCGACCTGCGCGGTGGCCGCCGCCTGGCAGGCCAAGTTCCACCGGCTGGCTTCGCTGATGCTGGCCTCGGCCGCGGGGCTGGTCTGCTGCATCACCTACATCTGGTTCTCGGCGCCCGACCTGGCGCTGACGCAACTGGTGGTCGAGGCGGTGACGACCGTGCTGATCCTGCTCGGGCTGCGCTGGCTGCCGATGCGCAGCAAGGAATTCGAGCGCAGCCCCGAGACCCTGCGGCTGGTCGGACGGCGCAGCCGCGACCTGGCGATCGCGATCGCCGCCGGCATCGGCATGGCGGCGATCGCCTGGTGCGTGATGACGCGGCCCTTCCCGCAGAGCATCTCGCCCTTCTTCCTCGACCATGCGCTCACTGCGGGCGGCGGCAACAACGTGGTCAACGTGATGCTGGTCGACTTCCGCGGCTTCGACACCTTCGGCGAGATCACGGTGCTGGGCGTGGTGGCGCTGACCGTCTACGCGCTGCTGCGCCGCTTCCGGCCGGCGCCCGAGTCGATGGCGCTGCCGATCCAGCAGCGGCTGCAACAGCCCGACGAGGAAAGCACCGACCTGATCAACCCGCGCCGCGCCAAGGACACCGCGGTCGGCTACCTGATGGTGCCGGCGGTGCTGGTGCGCCTCCTGCTGCCGCTGGCGGTGCTGGTGTCGGTCTACTTCTTCATGCGCGGCCACAACCAGCCGGGCGGCGGCTTCGTCGCCGGGCTGGTGATGTCGGTGGCGCTGCTGCTGCAATTCATCGTCTCGGGCACCGAATGGGTCGAGGAACACCTGCGCATCTACCCGCGGCGCTGGATCGCGGTCGGCCTGCTGCTGGCGCTGGCCACCGGCACCGGCTCGGTGCTGCTCGGCTATCCCTTCCTCACCACGCACACCGCGCACCTGGTGCTGCCGGTGCTGGGCGAGGTGCACGTGCCGAGCGCGCTCTTCTTCGACATGGGCGTCTTCGCGCTGGTGCTGGGCGCGACCATGCTGATCCTCACCGCGCTGGCCCACCAGTCGATCCGCAGCCATCGCTGGGCCGACGAGCAGGAAGAAAAGGAAGCCGCGCGCCTCGCCGCCGCGGCGGAGGCGGCCTGATGGAAGTGGTGTTCGCGATCGCGATCGGCGTACTCACAGGCTCGGGCGTGTACCTGCTGCTGCGGCCGCGGACCTTCCAGGTGATCATGGGCCTCACGCTGATCTCCTACGCGGTCAACCTCTTCATCTTCAGCATGGGCCGCCTCATGGTCGACAGCGAACCGGTGCTGTCGCCGGGCACCGCGGCCACGCTCGCCAACACCGCCGACCCGATGCCGCAGGCGCTGGTGCTGACCGCGATCGTCATCGGCTTCGCGATGACCGCGCTGTTCCTGGTGGTGTTGCTGGCCTCGCGCGGCCTCACCGGCACCGACCACGTCGACGGCGAAGAGCGGCGCGAGGTGCAGGAATGAACCGGCTCTTCGCGCTGCTCGACCGGCTGCTCGACTTCAGCATGCCGCACCTGATCGCGGTGCCGATCCTGGTGCCGATGCTCACCGCCGCGCTGATGCTGCTGCTGGGCGAGCAGCGCCGGCGCACCAAGTCGGCCCTGAGCGTGATCTCCGGCCTGGTCGGGCTGCTGGCGGCGCTGGCGCTGCTGCGCTGGGTCAACGCACCCGAGACCGGCGGCGGCCCGGGCTCGATCGGCGTCTACCTGCCGGGCAACTGGCGCGCGCCCTTCGGCATCGTGCTGGTGGCCGACCGGCTTTCCACGTTGATGGTGGCGCTGACCGGCGTGGTCGCCTTCGCCGCCTCGATCTATTCCACCTCGCGCTGGGACCGCGCCGGCGTGCACTTCCATCCGCTGCTGCAGTTGCAGCTGATGGGGCTCAACGGCGCCTTCCTGACCGGCGACCTGTTCAACCTGTTCGTCTTCTTCGAGGTGATGCTGGCGGCGTCCTACGGCCTGCTGCTGCACGGCTCGAGCCGGCTGCGGGTGTCGGCGGGTCTTCACTACCTGGTGATCAACCTGGCCGCCTCGTCGCTGTTCCTCATCGGCGCCTCGCTGCTCTACGGCGCCACCGGCACGCTCAACATGGCCGACCTCGGCCTGCGCATCGCGCAGCTCGACCCGGCCGACCGCGGGCTGGTGCATGCGGCCGCCGCGATCCTCGCCACCGCCTTCTTCGCCAAGGCCGGCGCATGGCCGCTCAACTTCTGGCTGGTGCCGGCCTACAGCGCCGCGGTGTCGCCGGTGGGCGCGGTCTTCTCGCTGCTGACGAAGCTGGGCATCTACACCTTGCTGCGTTTGTGGACCGTGCTGTTCGCGCCCGACACCGGCGCCTCGGCGCAGTTCGGCCAGGGCGTCCTGCTCGCGGTCGGGCTGGCGACCCTGTTCGTCGGCGCGCTGGGCATCGTCGGCACGCAGCGGCTGTCGAACCTGGCCGGCTTCGGCGTGCTGATCTCGGCCGGCACGCTGCTGACCGCGATCGGCTTCGGCCAGCCGGCGGTCTGGGCCGGCGCGCTCTACTACATGCTCAGCTCGACCCTGGCGGCGGCCGCCTTCTTCCTCCTGATCGACATGATCGAGCGCTGGCGCAACGCCGGCGCCAGCATCGCGCCGCACGAGGCGGCGGGCGACGCGCCCTTCCTGTCGGAAGACCTGCGCGGCGTCGACAACGTGAACCTCGACGACAACGCCGAGGCGCTCTACGGCCGCGCGATCCCGGCCGGCGTCGCCTTCCTCGGCCTGAGCTTCGTCGGCTGCACGCTGCTGCTGGCGGGCATGCCGCCGCTGTCGGGCTTCATCGGCAAGTTCGCGATGCTGACCGGCCTGCTCGGCGACGCGCAGCTGGGCACCGCCGCGTGGCTCTTCCTGGCACTGCTGCTGGTGTCCGGCTGCTTCACCCTGATCGCGCTCAGCCGTACCGGCATCCGGCACTTCTGGACCCAGCCGCATGCCTCGATGCCGGCGCTGCCGGCGCTGGAGGTGCTGCCGGTCGCGCTGCTGCTGACCACCTGCCTGGCGCTCACCCTGGCCGCCGGCCCGGTGATGCAGCACGCCAGCGCCACCGCCGAAGGCCTCCTCGCCCCGACCGCCTACCGCCAGGCGGTGATGAGCGCGATGCAGGTGCCGGACCCGGTCGCCGTCACCGCCGGAGCGCCGAAATGATGAAGCGCTTCCTGCCCTCGCCGCCGTTGTCGCTCGCGCTCTTCGTGGTCTGGCTGCTGCTGAACCAGGCGCTCGATCCGGCGACGCTGCTGATGGCCGCCATCCTCGCGCTGTGGGTGCCGGTGCTGACGCAGGCGCTGCGGCCCGCGACGGTGCGCATGCGCCGGCCCGGCGTGGCGCTGAAGCTGGCCGGCCGGGTCGCCTACGACCTGGTGGTCTCGGCGCTCACCGTGGCTCGCCTGCTGCTGACCCGCCGCAACGACCGGATGACGCCCGGCTTCGTGCGGGTGCCGCTCGACGTGCGCGACCCGAACGCGCTGGCGGTGCTGGCGATGATCATCTGCCTGACGCCGGGCACCGCCTGGGCCGAGATCGCGCTGGACCGCTCGACCCTCTTGATCCACCTGTTCGACTGCGACGACGTGCCGGCCTTCGTCGCCATGGTCAAGGCGCGCTACGAACGGCCGCTGATGGAGATCTTCGAATCATGACGCCAGTGCTCCTGTGGGCCCTCCGGATCGCCTTGCTGCTGCTGGCGGTCGCGATGCTCTGCGCGGTGTCGCGGCTCCTGGTCGGTCCGACCGCGCAAGACCGCGTGATGGCGCTCGACTGCCTCTACATCAACGGCATGCTGATGATGCTGGTGCTCGGCATCGTCTATGCGAGCAACAGCTACTTCGAGGCGGCGATGCTGATCGCGCTGTTCGGCTTCGTCGGCTCGACCGCGATCGCCAAGTTCCTGCTGCGCGGCGAGGTGATCGAATGAACACGCTGCTGGGCCCCGCGCTCCCGCTGTGGGCGGAGATCCTGACGGCGGTGTTCGCGCTGGTCGGTGCCGCCTTCGCGGCGATCGGCTCCTTCGGCCTGGTGCGGGTGCCGACCTTCTTTCGGCGCATCCATGCGCCGACGCTGGGCGCGACGCTGGGCGTGTGGTGCGTCACGCTGGCCACCGTCATCTACTTCTCGGTGCAGGGCCGCGACCTCTTCCTGCATTCGCTGCTGATCGCCCTCTTCGTGGCGCTCACCGCGCCGGTCACCACCATCTTCCTGATGCGCGCAGCGCTGTTCCGCGAGCGGCAGAAGAAGGGCGACGTGCCGCCCGCCGAAGCGCCGCCGACCTGAAGCCGGCGCTGTTCATTCGGCCCGGCGGCGCAGCAGCAGCGAGCCGAAGAGCACCAGCGACAGCGCCGCGATGCCCGCGAAGACGCCGCCCAGGCGCAACAGCGCCGGGCCGGCATTGACGGTCCAGCCGCGGTCCTGCACGAAGACCATCAGGAAAGCGACGCTGAACTGGATCGCGGTGTAGCGCACGCTGACCGGCCCGCGCTGCAGGTAGGCGCCCAGCCAGACGCCGACGGCCAGCGCCACCTGGCACCAGACCGGCTGCTGGCCGATCAGCGGCAGCAGCGCGAAGGCCGCGGCGCCGGCCAGCAGGCAGCCGACGAAGCGCTGCACCATGCGCTGCATGACCGAGCCCTGCCGCTCGGCCGCGCTGCCGGTGAAGGGCACCACCAGCACCGCGATCGTGGTCACCATCGCCTGCGGGAAGGCCTTCAGGTCCTGCAGGCTGACCAGGATCGAGAGCAGCGCCACCGCCAGGGCGCCGTTGAACGCGTGCCAGCCGGCGCCGCGGCGGTCGATCGGCGCCGCCGCGGCCGCCTGCTCCGCCGCGGCCTGCGCATCGGCCTGCCGCTTGCCGCGGCCGGTCACGAAGGCGATGAAGCGCGGGTCGGTGAGCCCCGACACCACGACGCAGGCCAGCGCGCCGAGCACGATGTTGGCGACCCGCTCGGCCGCGAAATCCGACAGCCCGCCATGCACCGTGATCGCCTCGCACATCAGCATCACGAAGGTCACCGAGCCCAGCACCCAGGCGTAGCTGTGGCGGAACACCAGCGCGCCGAACAGTCCGAACCAGGCGGCCAGCGCCATCAGCGCCACGAAGACCACCGGATGGCCGACGATCGGCGGCCCGAGCAGGAAGCCGAGCCCGGCGCCGATCAGGGTGCCGACGATGCGCAGCACGCCGCGGTAGACCGAGGCGCCGAAGTCCTCCTGCATCACGATGAACGCGCTGATCGCGGCCCACCAGGTGTCCGCGAGGCCGATCGCATGCGCGGCGGCGACCGCGATCGCCACCGACAGCACCGGCCGCAGCGCCAGCCGCGCGCGCGGGTTGCGCCACGAAAAGGCGCGGGCCTCGTCGCGCAAGCCGCCCGCCAGGTCGCGCAGGACGGAAAGGCGGGAAAAGGCCGTCGAAGGGGTTTGAAGGCTCGTCAAAAGTGCTCGCCCAAAACAATGCAGCGCAGGGAATTCTCCGCCAACGCTGCATGATGACGCCCATGCACCCGCACGAACTGATCCAGAACTACGGCTACATCGCGGTCTTCGTGGCCGGCCTCTTCGAGGGCGAGACCATGCTCATGCTCGGCGCCTACGCGGTGCGCGAGGGCTACCTGCATTTCTGGCCGCTGATCGCCTGCGGCGCTTCGGCCGCCTTCCTGTCCGACCAGTTCTACTTCCACCTCGGCCGCCGCAAGGGCGCCGACCTGCTGTCGACCCGGCCGAAATTGAGCGCGCACATCCAGCGGGTGACCGGTTTCGTCGACCGGCATCCGATCGCGACCATCTTCCTGATGCGCTTCGCCTGGGGATTGCGGATCGCGCTGCCGGCCACCTTGGGCATGGGCCGCATGCAGGCGGCGGTCTACGCGGGCATCGACGCGCTGGCCGCGGTGCTGTGGGCGATCGTGATCGCGGTCTTCGGCATCAAGCTCACCGGCTGGATCCACGCCGAGGTCGGCAAGCTGCACCCGTACGAGCACGACCTGATCGTCGGCGCGGTCGTGATCGCTGTCGGGGTGGCCCTGTTCAGGCAGTGGCGAGTGCGCCGCTGAAGGCGCAGCCCGCCGGGCGAATCAATCGCGGTCTTCGAGCGCGCGGTTGATGCGCAGTGCCGCCAGGGTGCAAAGCGCGCCCGACAGCAGGTAGACGCTGACGTAGCCCAGGCCGAAATGCGCCGACAGGCCGAGCGCGACCAGCGGTGCGAAGGCAGCGCCGATCAGCCAGGCCAGGTCGGAGGTGAGCGCCGCACCGGTGTAGCGGTACTTGGCCTCGAAGTTCGCGGTCACCGCACCGGCCGCCTGGCCGTACGACAGTCCGAGGATCACGAAGCCCAGCAGCAGGAACACGTCCTGGCCGAGCCGGCCGCCATCGAGCAGGGTCGGTGCGAAGCCGCTGAACACCGCGATCAGCACCGCGCAGCTGCCGAGCGTGTTGCGGCGGCCGAACTTGTCGGCGATGAGGCCGGAGGCGACGATGCCGCCGGCGGCCAGCACCGCGCCGACCATCTGCACCACCAGGAACTCGCTCACCGACTGCGTCGAATAGAGCGTGATCCATGACAGCGGGAAGACAGTGATCAGGTGGAACAGCGCGTAGCTGGCGAGCGCCGCGAAGGCGCCGATCAGCAGGTTGTAGCCCTGCGAGCGTGTCAATTCCACCACATCGGTGGGTTCCAGCTCGCGCTCCTCGAGGAGGCGGTCGTATTCGTTGGTGGCCACCAGCCGCAGCCGCGCGAACAGCGCGACCACGTTGATCGCGAAGGCCACGTAGAACGGATAGCGCCAGCCCCAGTCGAGGAAGTCTTCCGGCGACAGGCTGGAGAACAGGAAGGCGAAGAGGCCGCTGGCGATGAAGAAGCCGACCGGCGCGCCGAGCTGGCCGAGCATCGCGTACCAGCCGCGGCGATTGGCCGGCGCGTTCAGCGCCAGCAGCGACGGCAGGCCGTCCCAGGAACCGCCGAGCGCCAGGCCCTGTCCGACCCGCAGGATCGCCAGCAGCACGAAGGACGCGGCGCCCAGGCTTTCATAGCCGGGCAGGAAGGCGATGCCGGCGGTCGAGATGCCGAGCACGAACAAGGCCGCGGTCAGCTTGGCCTCGCGCCCGAACCGCTTCTGGATCGCCATCGACAGCACGGTGCCGAAGGGCCGCGCGATGAAGGCGAAGGAAAAGATGACGAAGGCGTAGAGGATGCCTTCGAGCCGCTCCTCGAACGGAAAGAACACCTGCGGGAACACCAGCACCGAAGCGATGCCGTAGACGAAGAAGTCGAAGTATTCGGAGGCGCGGCCGATGATGACGCCGATGGCGATCTCGCCGGGTGCAACCGGCGAGTGGTCCGAGCCGACTTCGGGGCTGTCGTGCTGGGTGCCGTGCAGCGGCGAGTCGGGGCCGGTGGGGCTGATGCTGGACATCGTTGGATTCTGCTCTCGTTCGTGTTTCAACTGGACTTCGCGAGCGTCTCACCGAATCGGGATTGCCGCCATAGGACAAAACGTCCAATATCGGGTCCTGGCCAAACGAAGTAGATTGTGGTCTCTTTGCGCACCCAACGCTCATCATCCGGCATGCCCCCCCTCAAGAACTTTCGCGCACTCGCGCTGCTCCCGCTCACCCTGTTGGCGGGTTGCAACACGGTGCTTTTGAACGCGTCAGGTGACGTCGCGCGTCAACAAGGCCACCTGATCATCGTCTCCACCGTGCTGATGCTGCTGATCATCGTGCCGGTGCTGGGCCTCACGGTCTTCTTCGCCTGGAAGTACCGCGAGTCGAACAAGGAAGCCGAATACAAGCCGGACTGGGACCACTCCACCGAACTCGAACTGGCCATCTGGGCCGCGCCGCTGCTGATCATCATCGCGCTCGGCGCGATCACCTGGATCAGCACCCACACGCTCGATCCCTACCGGCCGCTGCGCCGGCTCGCGGTCGGCCGCCCGGTCGCCGCCGACGTCAAGCCGCTGACGGTCGAAGTGGTGGCGCTCGACTGGAAGTGGCTCTTCATCTATCCGGAGCAGGGCATCGCCACGGTGAACGAACTGGCGGCGCCGGTCGATCGCCCGATCGAGTTCAAGATCACCGCGACCTCGGTGATGAACTCCTTCTACATCCCCGCACTCGCCGGACAGATCTACGCGATGCCGGGCATGGAGACCAAGCTCAACGCGGTCATCAACGCGCCGGGCGAATTCGAAGGCTTCTCGGCCAACTACAGCGGCGCCGGATTCTCCGACATGCGCTTCAAGTTCCACGGCCAGAGCGAGGCCGACTTCGACGCCTGGGTGCAGAAGATCAAGAGCGGCGGCGGCGCCCTCGACCGGCCGGGCTTCCTGAAGCTGGCCGAGCCGAGCGAACGCGTGCCGGTGAAACTGTTCGCGAGCGTCGCGCCGGACCTCTACGACGCCATCCTCAACCGCTGCGTCGAACGCGACAAGATGTGCATGAAGAAGATGATGGCGATCGACGGCGACGGCGGCATGGGCAAGCCGGGCTCCTACAACACGTCGAGCCGGCCGTGGCAGCCGGAGGACAAGAATTCTCCACTCCTGAAGTACGTGACGGCCATGTGCACCGTTGATGATCCCGCCGGCATTTCGGTTCCGCTTTCCTCTTCCCGCGTCCGAGACTAACGATGCCCGACCATCCTGACTTGCTGAAGCTCATCTTCGGCCGGCTCTCCTGGGAAGCGATTCCCTTCCACGAGCCGATCCTTCTCTACACCTTCATCGCCGTGGCGCTCGGCGGCATCGCGCTCCTGGCAGCCGTCACCTACTTCAAGCTCTGGGGCATGCTGTGGCGCGACTGGTTCACCAGCATCGACCACAAGAAGATCGGCGTGATGTACGTCGTGCTCGGCCTGGTGATGCTGCTGCGCGGCTTTTCCGACGCGATCATGATGCGGGCCCAGCAGGCCTTCGCCTTCAACGGCAGCCAGGGCTTCCTGCCGCCGCACCACTACGACCAGGTCTTCACCGCCCACGGCGTGATCATGATCTTCTTCGTCGCCATGCCGCTGGTGACCGGCCTCATGAACTTCGTGGTGCCGATGCAGATCGGCGCGCGCGACGTGGCCTTCCCGTTCCTGAACAACTTCAGCTTCTGGATGACCACCTTCGGCGCCGGCCTGGTGATGGCGTCGCTCTTCGTCGGCGAATTCGCGCGCACCGGCTGGCTGGCCTATCCGCCGCTCTCGGGCATCCAGTTCAGCCCCGACGTGGGGGTCGACTACTACATCTGGGCCTTGCAGATCGCGGGGGTCGGCACATTGCTCTCGGGCATCAACCTGATCGCGACCATCGTCAAGATGCGCGCGCCGGGCATGACCCTGATGCGCATGCCGGTCTTCACCTGGACCGCCCTGTGCACCAACATCCTGATCGTCGCCGCCTTCCCGGTGCTGACCGCGGTGCTGGCGCTGCTCTCGCTCGACCGCTATGTCGGCACCAACTTCTTCACGAACGACTTCGGCGGCAACCCGATGATGTACGTGAACCTGATCTGGATCTGGGGCCATCCCGAGGTCTACATCCTGGTGCTGCCGGCCTTCGGCATCTTCTCGGAAGTGGTCTCCACCTTCTCGGGCAAGCGGCTCTTCGGCTACGCGTCGATGGTCTACGCCACGCTGGTGATCACGATCCTGTCGTACCTGGTCTGGCTGCACCACTTCTTCACCATGGGCTCGGGCGCCAGCGTGAATTCGTTCTTCGGCATCACGACCATGATCATCTCGATCCCGACCGGGGCCAAGATCTTCAACTGGCTGTTCACGATGTACAAGGGCCGCATCCGCTTCGAGCTGCCGATGATGTGGACCATCGCGTTCATGATCACCTTCGTGATCGGCGGCATGACCGGCGTGCTGCTGGCGGTACCTCCGGCCGACTTCGTGCTGCACAACAGCCTGTTCCTGGTGGCCCACTTCCACAACGTGATCATCGGCGGCGTGCTGTTCGGCATGCTGGCCGGCATCACCTACTGGTGGCCGAAGGCCTTCGGTTTCAAGCTCGAATCGTTCTGGGGCCACATCTCGTTCTGGTGCTGGGTGGTCGGCTTCTACTTCGCCTTCATGCCGCTCTACGTGCTCGGCCTGATGGGCGTGACCCGCCGCATGAACCACTTCGACGATCCGTCGCTGCAGATCTGGTTCGTGATCGCCGCCTTCGGCGCCTTCCTGATCGCCTGCGGCATCGCGGCCTTCATCATCCAGATCATCGTGAGCGTCGTGCGGCGCGACTCGCTGCGCGACTTCACCGGCGATCCGTGGGACGGCCGCACGCTCGAGTGGTCGACCTCCTCGCCGCCGCCGGCCTACAACTTCGCGTTCACCCCGCGGGTGCACGACAACGACGCCTGGGCCTACATGAAGAGCCATGGCTACGTGCGGCCGGAGCAGGGCTTCATCCCGATCCACATGCCGAAGAACACGGCCGCCGGCTTCATCATCGCCGCCCTGGCCGCGATCTGCGCCTTCGGCCTGATCTGGCAGATGTGGATCGTGGTGGGCGCGTCCTTCGCCGCGATGCTCGCGTCGATCATCGTCCACACCTTCAACTACAAGCGCGACTACCACATCCCTGCCGACGAGGTCGTCCGCACCGAAGGCACTCGCACGCGAATGCTCGCCGCCCATGTCTGACACCACCGTTTTCACGCCCGGCGGCGCCCTGACCGCCACGCCCGAACAGGGCTTCTACCTGACGCGCGAGCACCATCCGGAGAACGGCACCCTGCTCGGGTTCTGGCTCTACCTGATGAGCGACTGCCTGGTCTTCGCCTGCCTGTTCGCCATCTACGGCGTGCTCGGGCGCAGCTACGCGGCCGGCCCTTCGGGCGCCGACCTGTTCGAGCTGCCGCTGGTGGCACTCAACACCACCTTCCTCCTGCTGTCGTCGATCACCTACGGCTTCGCGATGCTCGAGATGCAGCGCAGCCGGGTGCGCGCGACGATCACCTGGCTGGTGATCACCGGCCTGCTCGGCCTGTGCTTCCTCAGCGTCGAGATGTACGAATTCGCGCACCTGATCCACGACGGCGCGACGCCGCAGCGCAGCGCCTTCCTGTCGTCCTTCTTCGCGCTGGTCGGCACCCACGGGCTGCACGTCACCTTCGGGATCGTCTGGCTCGTGACGCTGATGGTGCAGATCGGCCGCAAGGGCTTCATCCCCGAGAACAAGCGCCGGCTGATGTGCCTGTCGATGTTCTGGCACTTCCTGGACGTGGTCTGGATCGGTGTCTTCACCTTCGTGTACCTGATGGGAGTGCTGCCATGAGCGCGCATGACGAAACCGCGGCCCACGGCCATGACGACCACGGCCACCACGACGATCACGGCGCGCCGCACAGCACCTTCAAGGGCTACATGACCGGCTTCGTGCTGTCGGTGATCCTGACGGCGATCCCGTTCTGGCTGGTGATGGGCAAGGTGTTCGACAAGAGCAGCACCACCGCGATCGTGATCCTGGCCTTCGCGGCGGTGCAGATCGTGGTCCACATGATCTACTTCCTGCACATGAACGCCCGCTCCGAAGGCGGCTGGACCATGCTGGCGCTGATCTTCACGCTGGTGCTGGTGGTGATCACGCTGAGCGGTTCGTTGTGGGTGATGTACCACCTCAACCACAACATGATGCCCGGCATGATGCCGGGCGACATCCACCAGATGCCTTGACCGCGGCCGCCGCCGGGACGACGCCGGGCGACACCGCCCGCCGCCCGCTCGCGCTGCGGATCGCGCTGGCGCTGCTCGCCGCACTGCTGTTCGCCGGCTTCTTCGCGCTCGGCACCTGGCAGGTCGAGCGCCGCGCCTGGAAGCTGGCGCTGATCGAACGCACCGACCAGCGGGTGCACGCGGCGCCGGTGGCGCCGCCGGGCATCGACCGCTGGCCGCAGGTCAACGTGGCCGACGACGAATACCGGCACGTGCAATTGACCGGCCGCTTCCTGCACGACAAGGAAACCCTGGTCCAGGCGACCACCGACCTCGGCAGCGGCTACTGGGTGATGACGCCGCTGCAGGCGGTCGACGGCAGCATCGTGATAGTCAACCGCGGCTTCGTGTCCCAGGCTCAGCGCGAACGCGGCGCGCGAGCCGACAACGAGCCCGCCGGCCCGGTCAGCCTGACCGGCCTGGTGCGCATGACCGAACCCAAGGGCGCGCTGCTGCGCCACAACGAACCGGCCGCCGAGCGCTGGTATTCGCGGGACGTGCAGGCGATCGCGCAGGCCCGCGGCCTGCTGCCGGAATCGAAGGTGGCGCCCTACTTCGTCGACCTCGACGCCGACGCCGCGCACCGCTCGCGACCACCGGTAGGCGGGCTCACCGTGATCGCCTTCAACAACAACCACCTGGTCTACGCGCTCACCTGGTATGCCATGGCGCTGATGATGCTGGGCCTCGCATGGCACGGCTGGCGCGAGGGCCGCCGCGCGCAGCCGCCGCAAGACGATGGCCACCGCGACTGACGCCGCGGCCAGCCGCGAGGTCCAGCTGGCGGCCGCCAGCGTCGACGACGCGGCCGGCGTGGAGAACATGCAGCAGCTGATCCAGCTGCGCTGGATCGCGGTGGTCGGGCAGATCGTGACGATCGCGGTGGCGCACTGGGGCTTCGGCATCGCGCTGCCGCTCGAACAGATGCTCGGCGTGCTGGCCTTCCTGGCGGCCTTCAACCTGGCCAGCCAGTTGCGCTGGAAGGTGCACGGCGACGTCGCCAACGGCGAGCTGTTCCTGGCGCTGCTGGTCGACGTGGCGATGCTGACGGCGCAGCTCTTCCTGAGCGGCGGCGCCTCCAATCCCTTCGTCTTCCTGTACCTGCTGCAGGTGATCATCGGCGCGGTGCTGCTCGAGCCCTGGTCGACCTGGACCATGGTCGGCGTCACCAGCCTGTGCTTCGCCGGGCTGGCGCTGTTCAGCGGGCCGCTGGAGCTGCCGGTCAGCAACGGCCACCTGCCCGGCCCGTACGTGCTGGGCGTGCTGACCTGCTTCGCGCTGAATGCCGCCCTGCTGGTGGTCTTCATCACACGCATCGGCCGCAACCTGCGCGGCCGCGACGCCCGGCTGGCCGACCTGCGCCAGCGCGCCGCCGAGGAAGAGCACATCGTGCGCATGGGCCTCCTGGCCTCCGGCGCGGCGCACGACCTCGGCACTCCGCTGGCGACCCTGTCGGTGATCCTCGGCGACTGGCGTCGGCTGCCGCATTTCAGCTCCGACCCCGAACTGCTGGACGAGGTCAGCGAAATGCAGGCCCAGGTGCAGCGCTGCAAGACCATCCTGAGCGGCATCCTGCTGGCGGCCGGCGAGGCGCGCGGCGAATCGTCGGTCGAGACCACGGTCAGCACCTTCCTGGACGACCTGGCCGAGGAATGGCGCGCGACGCGGCCGGTCTTCGAGTTCGACTACGAGAACCGCTTCGGCCACGACCTGGCGATGGTTTCCGATTCGGCGCTCAAGCAGGCGGTCTGCAACGTGCTCGACAATGCGCTGGAGGCGTCGCCGCACTGGGTCCGGCTGGAAGCGACCCACGTGGCCGACACGCTCCGGCTCACCGTCAGCGACGACGGCCCGGGCTTTGCGCCCGAGCTGCTCGCGGACTTCGGCAAGGCCTACGTATCGACCAAGGGGCGGCCCGAGGGCGGCCTGGGGCTCTTCCTGGTGGTCAACGTGACGCGCACGCTGGGCGGCAGCGTCCGGGTGCGCAACCGGCCGGAGGGCGGCGCGGTCGTGACCCTGAGCCTGCCGCTGGCGGCGATCATCCTGGACGAGGAGGACGAGGAACGTGGAAGCTGAACGCCTGCTGCTGATCGTCGAGGACGACGCCGCCTTCGCGCGCACGCTCGGCCGCTCCTTCGAGCGCCGCGGCTACACGGTGCTGCTGGCCGCCAACCTGCAGGAGGTGATCGGCCAACTCACGCAGCATTCACCCCAGTACGCGGTGGTCGACCTGAAGCTGAGCGGCGAGGCCTCCGGCCTGGGCTGCGTGCAGGCGCTGAACCGGCACGACCCGGCGATGCTGATCGTGGTCCTGACCGGTTTCGCCAGCATCGCCACCGCGGTCGAGGCGATCAAGCTGGGCGCCTGCCACTACCTGGCCAAGCCTTCCAACACCGACGACATCGAGGCCGCCTTCGGCCGGGCGGTCGGCACGACCGACGTGGAGCTGACCAACCGGTCGACCTCGATCAAGACGCTGGAATGGGAGCGCATCCACGAGACGCTGGCCGAGACCGGCTTCAACATCTCGGAGACTGCTCGCCGGCTCGGCATGCACCGCCGGACGCTGGCGCGCAAGCTGGTCAAGCAGCAGGTGAAGTAGCCGGTCCTCCTCTGAAGATCAGAGGAAGTACTTGACGCTGGCGCCGGCGGCGATCGCCAGCATCAGGAAGAAGCCGAGGCGGCCCCAGCGCACCTGCGGCTGCTGGCGGTAGGAGCGCATGTCGCTGTGCTGCAGGCCCGAAAATGAGGTCGAATCGGGCTTGTCGCGCGCCCAGTCGTGGAAGTTGTCCCGGTCGGTATTCATGTAATACATTTTAACTACCGTTACACGAATCGACGCAAGCAGCTTGCGAACTTTTTTTTGCTTCTGGCGCGGGCGTGGCGCCACTGACATGGTCGTATCCGCAGGCAACGTAGGCCTCGACCTACAGCAGAAGAGACTGCCCGGGCGGACCATCATCGCCATGAAAAATCCCATCAAACTCGTGATCGACGAACGGCCCGCCGGGTCGTTCCTCTGGACCCTGCTCGAATGCGATGCCGACGGCGCCCCCCACAAGGTGGTCCGCGCTGCCGAAACCGCCTACGAGAGCTACGAAGCCGCGCTCGCGGCCGGCACCCGGATCATGGACGGCGAGATCCGCAGGAACGCTGCCCGCAGCCCGGCCACGGTCGGCTGACCGAGGCCCCGGCCGCGTCGCACCCCGCCTTCGGGCTTTCCCTGCCCGGCGGCGACCGCCTTAGGATGTGCAGCATCTGAAGGAGTCGCTATGCTGGAAGGTTGTGTGGAATGGCCCGAGGAGGTGGCGCTTCGCTACCGCCGACTCGGCCTGTGGGAAGACCTCACGGTCGCCGAGATGGTCGAGCGCACCATGCGCGCTTCGCCCGACAAGCCCGCGCTGGTCTTCGAAGGGCGCCGCATCAGCTACCGCGAACTGGTGCGCGACGCGCGCCGGCTGGCGCTGTCGCTGCTGGACCTGGGCCTGAAGCCGCTCGAACGGGTGGTGCTGCAGTTGCCGAACGGCCCCGAATTCGTCATCGCCTACCTAGCGCTCAACACGATGGGCGCGATCCCGGTGATGGCGCTGCGGGCGCACCGCCACACGGAGCTGCGGCATTTCGTGCGGGCGTCGGGCGCCACCGCCTACATGGCCGCCGACCGGATCGGCAGCTTCGACTACCGGCCGATGGCCGCCGAACTGCAGGCGGAATTCGCGCACCTGCGCCACGTGATCGTCGCCGGTGAGCCGGCGGCGGGGCAGCAGGCGCTGGCGCCGCTGATCGCCCGTGTGGAGAACGGTGGCGCCGACGAAGCCGCGGCGACCGAGCGGCTGCGCGCGGCGCGGCCGCCGGCGGCCGAGGTGTCGACGCTGCTGCTGTCGGGCGGCACCACCTCGATGTCGAAGCTGATCCCGCGCACGCACAACGATTACGTGCTCAACGCCCGCCTCTGCGCGCAGGCGGCGGGCTTCGACCGCGACACGGTCTTCATGGCGATCCTGCCGCTGGGCCACAACTACAACCTGGCGTCGCCGGGCCTGCTCGGCACCTTCTACGCGGGCGGCACCGCGGTGATCGCCGGCGGCACCGACGCCGAGACGGTGTTCGCGACGGTCGAGCGCGAGCGCGTCTCGGTGATCGCCAGCGTGGTGCCGCTGATCGCCGGCTGGCTCGACAGCGATGTGCCCGAGCGCTTCGACCTGGCGTCGCTGAAAGTGGTGCAGAACGGCGGCGCGCGGCTGGCGCCGGAGCTGCGGCAGCGGCTGCGCAGCCAGTTCGGCTGTACGCCGCAGGAGATCTACGGCACCGCCGAAGGCCTGATCAACATGACCCGGCTCGACGATCCGGACGCGCTGCTGCTCGAAAGCTCCGGCGCGCCGGTGAGCGAGCACGACGAGATCAAGGTGCTGGACGACCAGGACCGCGAAGTGCCCGACGGCGAGCCGGGCGAACTGGTCACGCGCGGGCCCTACACGATCCGCGGCTACTACGACGCGCCCGCGAAGAACGCCGAGGCCTTCACCGCCGACGGCTTCTACCGGATGGGCGACATCGTGCGCAAGCGCGGCCGCCACGTCTTCACAGAAGGAAGGCGGCGCGACCTGATCAACCGTGGCGGCGAGAAGATCAGCTGCGACGAGGTCGAGAACCTGATATTCGGCCTGCCGCAGGTGCGCGGCGTCGCGCTGGTCGGCCTGCCGGACCCGGTGTTCGGCGAGAAGGCCTGCGCCTGCGTGATCCTGCATCCGGACACCGAGCTCGGCTTCGACGAGCTGATCGCCCATCTGCGCGGCCAGCAGATCGCGTCCTTCAAGCTGCCGGAGCGGCTGGCGCTGATGGATTCGTTCCCGGTCAGTCCGGTCGGCAAGATCCTCAAGCGCGAACTGCGCGAAAGACTGATGTCGCAGGCGCCATGAAGTCCAGCTCGCCGCCGGCCGCCGGCATCGATGCGCTCTGGCCGCTGTGCCTGGCGATCGCCGCGCGGCGTCGCGCCGGGACCGATGGCGTTCGGGCCGACGCCGACGACGAAGCCCTGGCCTGGGACGCATCGCACGGTTATTCGCTGCGCGGCGTCTGGCATGCGGACGCGGTCGAGCTGTTCGAGTTGCTCAAGCCGCTGCTGGACCGCTCGCGCCATGGCGGCGGCCCTTGGGCCATCGGGCAGCTCGGCCAGAGCCTCGACGGCTGCGTCGCCACGCACGGCGGCGATTCCGTCTACGTCAACGGACCCGAGATCCTGGTGCACCTGCACCGGCTGCGCGCGCTGTGCGACGCGATCCTGGTGGGCGCAGGCACCGCCGCGCTCGACGACCCGCAACTGACGACGCGGCGCGTGGCCGGACCGCATCCGGTGCGGGTGCTGATCGATCCGGCGCTGCGGCTCGCGCCCGGGCTGCGCGTCTTCACCGATCGCCAGGCGCCGACCCTGCTGGCCTGCGACGCGCGCCATGAAGCCGAGGCGGTGCGGCGGGTCGGCGCCGGGCAGGTGCTGGCGCTGCCGGGGCTGCTCGACGAGGCCGGCGCGCCGCGCCTGCCGCGGCTGGTCGAGGCGCTGGCCGCGCGCGGCCTTCGCATGCTTTTCGTCGAAGGCGGCGGGGTCACCGTGTCGCGCTTCATCGCGCAGGGCTGCCTGGACCGGCTGCACCTGAGCGTGGCGCCGGTGATCATCGGCGACGGCCGTCCGGGGCTGCAGTTGCCGCGCAGCGCGGCGATGCGCGACTGCCTGCGGCCGAGCGGTCGGGTGTTCCGGATGGGCGCGGACGTGCTGTGGGACCTGGATCTGCGAGCGGCCGCGTCAGCGGGTTGAGGGCGTGTGTGACGCCGCCTCCGGCGGTGTCGCGAAGAGGTCTTGATGGCCGACGACGAGGCGGCCGTGCGCCAAGGAGGCGATGCGCAGTTGCTTCCACGCTTGGATGCTGTCGCGTTCCCGCGGCGCCTGTTCGAAGGCCGCCGCGGCGATGCCTTCGATCATGGTGCGCAGCATGTCGATGTCCGACGCGCCCTCGTCGGCATCGATGCGCCAGTCGGCTTGCGATCGGACGCAGTGCCAACCGCCGGCCGCGAGGCGTTCGGCGGTGAAGGTGGCAGCCAAGGGACCGAGCGCGGGGCCGAAGCCCTTGTCGCGCGACTGATGCGCGGCGAAGAGGCGTGCGACCTCGCTGTCGCCGGGCAGCGCCGGCTGCCAGTCGTGGCGGCCGTCGACGCTGAGCGCGAACAGCAGGGCGGCGCCGGCCGCTCCGGCCCGAACGAGGAGCTGCTCGATCCAGGCACCTGAGACCAGGTCCAGCAGGGCCGATGCAGTGACCAGCGCGGCCGAGGCCAGCGGACAGGCGTCCAGCGAATGCGCGAGATCGACTTGCAAGGTTTCGATGTCGGCACGCCAGCCGGTGCCTGCGATGCGCAGCGCGCCGGCGCACCGCTCGAAGAAGAAGCCGTGCGCGGCCGCCCAATGCGCGAGCGCGACCGGCACGGCGGCGAGCAGGTCAGGATCGTGGTCGACCAGCGTCCAGCGCTGCCGGCCGCCGAGTCGGGGCGCCAGGTAGCGCAGGTTGGCGCCGCTGCCGCAGGCCAGGTCGAGGACTTGGAGCGGTTCGTCGTTCCGGCAGAGGCGCCGCGCGAAGGCGCGCAGGTCGAGCGGCGGCTCGGCGGTGTCGCGCGCTTGGCGGTCGAAGTCTTCGCGCAGGGCGAGCCAGTCGGCGGTGAAGCGGGCGGGCGTGGCGCTCAAGCGCCGCCCTCCGCATCCACCGCCATCAGCACGTCCGCGAAGGCCGCCACGCTGCGCTCCCAGGTCGGCAGTCGCTCGCGCGCGGTTCGGGCACCGGCGGCCAGGTCGGCGCGCCAATCGGCATCGTCCAGCAGGCGCTGCAAGGCGCCACGCAACGCGTCTTCGTCACCCGGCGGCACGAGCGCACCCGCGTCGGCGGGCACGGTGTCGGGGATCGCGCCCGCGGTCGTGCTGATCACCGGCAGCCCGCGCGCCAGCGCCTCCGCCAGCGCCATGCCGTAGCCCTCGTGAAAGGAAGGCAGCACGAAGGCATCGGCCTGCGCGTAGAGCGCGGCGACGCCGGCCTCGTCCTGCTCGCCGTGCAGCAGGATGCGATCCGCGAGGCCCACGCTTTCGATCGCCGCGCACACCGCCGCCGCGCCATCGGGATCGAGCGTGAGGCTGCCGGCGCAATGGAGCGTCCAGGCGCGATCGCGCAGCGCGGCCAGCGCCTCGATGAGCAGCAGGTGGCCCTTGCGGGGCGTCAGGCTCGCGACGCAGAGCAGCGACAAGGTCGGCAATCCGGCCCTGGTCGCCAGCGGCGCCGGGTCGCAGCCCGGCTCGATCACCGCGACGCGCAATGCAGGCAGCGCGAAGTCCGCCAAGGCACGCGCGGTGGCGCGGCTGGTCACGACGACATGCCGGGCCGCCGCCAGCGCGCGCCGCTCGCTGTCGAACAAGGCGCGCGATCGGGCGGCGTCGAGCCCGCTCTCCAGCGCCAGCGGATGGTGGACCAGCGCGACGAGGCGCAGCCGCCGTGCCTCGTCTTCGGCCAGTTCGGGCAAGGCGCCGAAGGCCAGGCCATCGACCACGGTGAGCGTGCCGTCGGGCAACGCGGCGAACACGTCACGCGCCTGCCCCCGCGCGGCCGGACCGGGCATCGGATAGCCGTCGCCGAGCGAGGCCGGCGTCACCGGCCAGCCGCATGCCTGCAGGCCGGCGACGATCCGCCGGTCGTAGCCGTAGCCGCCGGTGCGCGTGGCCAGGTCGCCCGGATGGAGGAAGGCGCAGCGCATCACACGGTGCCGCCCGGCAGCGGCCCTTCGTACGACGCCCAGGCCACATGCGATTCGTTCAGCCGCACGCGCAGCCCGGCCAGTCCGCCGGCATGCGACCCGAAGCCGCCGGCCGCGATGCGCGCCGCCACCCGGTCGAAGATCACCCGCGCCATGAATTCGGTGGTCGTGTTGCGGCCGGCGAAGGCAGGGTCGTCGTCGAGGTTGCGCAGGTTCAGTTCGCCGAGCACGCTGCGCAGTCCGTCGGTGGCCAATGCGATGTCGACCACCATGCCGTCCGGGTCGAGCGCCGCGCGGCGGAACTCCAGGTCGACCACGTAGGTCGCGCCGTGCAGGCGCTGCGCCGGCCCGAAGGCCTCGCCGCGAAAGCTGTGGGCGATCATGAAATGGTCGCGGACATTGACGGCGTACATGGTGTCGATCCTTCGCTCAGGTTTCGTAGTCGATGCGGTGGCAGAGCGTGTCGGGTGCGTCGGGGCCGGCCAGGCGCGCCAGCACCGCCGGCAGTTCGTCGAAAGGCGAGCTGGCGCTGATCAGCGCGTCGAGCACCGGATCGCGCAGCAGCGCCAGTGCGAGCGCCATCCGCCGCCCGCGCGACCAGCGCGCCCGCTGCGCGGTCGCCACGTGGCCGACCTGCGAGCTCTTGAGCTGCAGCCGGCGCGCATGGAAGGCCTCGCCCAGCGGCAGCGCGACCTGCCGGCTGCCGTACCAGCTCAGCTCGATCACGGTCGCCTCGAAGGCCGCGAGATTCAATGCGGTCGCCAGGCCCGCCGGGTGGCCGCTCGCGTGCAGCACGAGATCCGCATCGGGCCGCGCCGCATCCGGCGTGGCGAAGCCGACTCCGAGCTGTTCGGCCAGGGCCGCGCGCGCCGGATTCAGGTCGACCAGTTCGACCTCGCAACCCGGCATGCGCCCGGCCAGCCACGCCACCAGCAAGCCGACCACGCCGCCGCCGATGACCGCGACGCGATCGCCGAGGCGCGGCGCCGCATCCCACAGCGCATTGACCGCCGTCTCCATGTTGGCGGCCAGCACCGCGCGTGGCGGCGGCAGGCCGTCGGGCAGGAGGTGGGCCGCATCGGACGGCACCTGGTAGCGGGTCTGGTGCGGATGCAGGCAGAAGACATCGCGCCCGAGCAGCGCGGGCGGGCCGGCCTCGATCCGGCCGACGCTCGCGTAGCCGTACTTCACCGGCGCCGGGAAATCGCCCTCCTGAAAGGGCGCCCGCATGCGCTCGAATTCGCTCTGCGGCACTTCGCCCCGGAACACCAGCGCCTCGGTGCCGCGGCTGATGCCGCTGTGCAGCGCCCTCACCTGCACCTGGCCTTCGGGCAGCGGGCCGAGCGTGCCGGTGCGGATCGCGGCGCGGCCCGGCGCCTCGATCCAGCAGGCGCGGGCCGCGCCGGAAGGAGCAGGAACGGCGGGCGACGGATATGCTGGCATTCGCATGCGCCCGCGCTGCGGGCGATCCTTGATTCTTCGAGCCGATGGCCATCGATCTTAAGGCGCTGCCTCCTTCTTCATGCGACCACACGGCGGGGCCGGCGGTCGTCGGCGCGCCAGCGGCGCTGCGCCGCGATGCGCTGCATGCCGGCCTCGCCGCACTTCTCGCGCTCGGCGTGACGGCATGGGTCGTGGCGCTCCGCGCAGCGCTCGGTCCGGGCTTCGCGATGCAGGCGCTGGCCGTGTTCGCGCTCGGCCTGGTCTGCATGCTGCGCGGGCTCGACAGCCATGCGCCGCGCGCTCGCTTCGGTGCCGGCAACCGCGTGACCTTGCTGCGGCTGGCCCTGGTCGCGCTGCTGGCAGGCGCCATCGGACGGCATCCCGGCGTGCCGGCCGAGGCATTGGCCTGGGGCGCCGTCGTCGTCGCCACCGTCGCCGCGCTCCTCGACGCACTCGACGGCCCGCTGGCGCGCGCCCAGGGCCTGGCCAGCCCCTTCGGCGCCCGCTTCGACATGGAATGCGACGCCTTGCTGGTGCTGGTCCTGAGCCTGCTGGTCTTCGGCCTCGGCAAGGCCGGCGTCTGGATCGTGGCGGCCGGACTGATGCGCTACGCCTTCGTGGCGTCGGGCAAGGCGTGGTCCTGGATCGACCGGCCGCTGCCGCCGAGCCTGCGCCGCAAGACGGTCTGCGTGCTGCAGATCACGGCATTGATCGTCTGCCTCGGCCCGATCGTTGCGCCGGCCTGGAGCCGATGGATCGCCAGCCTGAGCCTGGCGGCACTGGGCGCTTCGTTCGCCGCCGACCTGCGCTGGCTGGCGGCGCGCCGCGCGATCGCGAAGGAGGCCGGTTCCGCGCATTAATTCACGAGCGGCGTTCGACGGCTGGGGTTACATTTTGATGCATGCGCGGCATCGTTCTCCTCACCAATCTCCTGGTCCTGGGACTGGCCTACTACTTCGCCTCGTTCATCGGGCTGCTGGTCGCCCTCGGCGTCACCCTGCTGCTGGTGGTCGGCTTCTTCGCGCTGTCGATGGCCAAGAACGACGCCTACGAGTCGAAGGCCCTGAAGCGCGCCATGGGGCGCAACACGACCTTCCTCGGGAAGTTGTTCTAAGCGTTCAGGCCGGTCGTCAGCCGATCGGTCAACGCCTTGGCGACCGCCACCGCCGTCTCGGGCGGCAGCGCGACCGCATTCTTCACCGCCAGGATCTCCGCCATCACGCTGACCGCGATCTCGGGCGGCGTCTTGCTGCCGATGAAGATGCCGATCGGGCCGCGCAGGCGGGCCAGCGATTCCTCGGTCTGGTCCAGGTGCTCGATCATCCGTTCGCGACGGGCCTCGGCATTGCGCCGCGAGCCGATGGCGCCGACATAGAAGGCCTCGGTCTGCAGCGCCTCCAGCAGGGCCAGGTCGTCGAGCTTCGGATCGTGGGTCAGGGCGACCACGCAGCTGCGGCGGTCGGGCTTGAAGGCGAGCACCGCGTCGTCGGGCATCTCGGTCGAGATCTCGACGCCGGGCACGCCCCAGGTCAGGCGGTATTCGGCCCGCGGGTCGCACAAGGTCACGGCGAAGCCGCTGAACTTGGCCATCGTCGCCAGGTATTCGGCGAGCTGGCCGGCGCCGATCAGCAGCATGCGGTATTCGGGGCCGAAGGTGTTGACCAGCTCGTCGTCGTCGATCGTCAGCTCCGCCGGCGCGGCCGCTTCGGCCAGGCGCGCGGCGCCGTCGGCCAGCTTCACGCCGCGCTGCATCAGCCGGCCCTTCTCGAGCGCCGCGACCAGCGTCTGCAGCGACGCGGCATCGGGATCGAATTCGAGCAGCAGTTCGAGCGTGCCGCCGCAGGGCAGCCCGAAGCGATGCGCCTCGTCGGCCGTAATGCCGTACTTCACCAGCACCGGCGCGCCGCTCGGCATGGCGCCGTCGGCGCTCACCTTGCTGTAGCGGTTGACCAGATCGTCCTCGATGCAGCCGCCGGAGACCGAGCCGACCACCGAGCCGTCCTCGCCCAGCGCCATGATCGAGCCGACCGGACGCGGCGACGAGCCCCAGGTCCGCACCACGGTCGCCAGCAAGGCGCGGCGGCCCGATTGGCGCCAGTCGCGCAAGGCGCGCAGCACGGTGACGTCGAGGTTTTCCATGGTGTCAGGCGTCCGGTTCGGCCTGCTTGCCCAGGCCCAGTTTCTTCATGAAGCCGGCGACCGCGCCGGGCTTCTCGGCGACTTCGGCGGTGGCTTCGGGCGGCGGGCCGTAGCGGCTCTGCATCTCGGCGTCGAAGCGCTTGAAGAAGTCGTCGGCGGTCGACTTGGCGGCGCCGTCGATCAGGCGCTGGCCCATCTGGGCGATCTTGCCGCCGACCTGGGCCTGCACCGTGTAGTCGAGCTCGCAGCCCTCGCCGCCGTCGGCCGGCGGCTTGAGCGACACGCTGGACGCGCCCTTGGCGAAGCCGGCGACGCCGCCCTGCCCTTCGAAGGACAGCTTGTAGCTCTCGGGCGGCACGATGTCGGCGAGCGACACCTTGCCGGTGAACTTGGCCGACACCGGGCCGATCTTGAGCGCCAGGCCGACCGTGTACTGGTTGTCGCCGGTGAGCTCGAACTTGTCGCAGCCGGGGATGCACTTCTTGAGCGTCTCGGGGTCGTTGAGCGCTTCCCAGGCTTGTTGCTGCGTGACGCCGAGGCGTCGGTTGCCGAGCATTTCCATCGTGTTCTTCCTTCTTGCGATTTCTTCAGCGGCCGGCGCGCATCAGCGCCGCCAGGCTCGAAGCCAGTTGTTCCAGGGCACTCAAATTGTGGACGGCCAGCATCGCGTCCGCATGGCGGTGCAACATGGCCGCACCGCGCGCGAGGGGAGCGTAGCCCTCGAAGCGCAGCAGCGGGTTGAGCCAGAGCACGCGGCGCGAATGGCGCTTGAGCCACTGCAGCTCGCGCTCCAGCGTGTCGGGTTCGCCGGTGTCGAGGCCGTCGCTGATCACCAGCACCAGCGTGCGCCGGCCGGTCAGGCGGCGGGCATGGCGCTGGCGCAGCTCGGCCAGCGAGTCGCCCAGCCGCGTGCCGCCGGCGAAGTCGTCGATCGCCACGCTGGCGGCGCCGAGCATGGCGTCGGTGTCGGCGAGGCGGAAGGCCGGCGTCAGGTCGGTCAATTGCGTGCCGAAGGCGAACACGTCGCGCCGGCCGGCCCGCCGGGTGGCCGCGTGCAGGAAGGCCAGCAGCAGCCGCGCATAGCGCTCCATCGAGCCCGAGACGTCGATCAGCACCAGCAGCGGCAAGGGCTGCAGCCGCCGTGCCAGCCGCGGCAGGTGCAGCAGCTCGCCGCCGGTGCGCGAAGCCTGGTGCAGCACGCCCGGCCAGTGCATGCGCGAATGCACGCCGGCGTCGCCGGTGGCGCGCAGGCGGCGCGAAGGCAGCCGCGGCACCGGCAAGGCGATGTCGCGGGCCAGCCGCTCGACCAGCCGGTATTCGGCCGCGCCGAGCGCATTGAAGTCGGCGTGGTGCACCCGCTGGCGGTCGCTGGCGGTCATGGCGGCATCGAAGTCGATCTCGCGCTCGGTCTGCGCCGGCTTGACCGGATCGCGCGGCGCGGCCAGCGCCTCGCGCACCCGCGGGCGGCGCTTGGACGGCTCGGCCTTGCCTTCGGCGCTGGGCAGCATCTGGGCGAGCAGCTTGTTGGCCAGTTCGGGATCGCGGAACCAGGCGTCGAACAACTCGCGGAACACGAGCCGGTCTTCCTCGCGGCTGATCATCACCGCCTCGATCGCCGCCGACAGATCGGCCCGGTCATGGACGCCGACCAGCGTGGCGGCCTCGGCGGCCAGCGCGATGCGCATCGAGTCGGTCCGCACGCCGGCCCGGCGCAGCGCCCGGCCGAAGCCGAGCAGGTTGCCCGCGAGCTTGCCGCGGCGGGCGTCGCCGAGCTGCGAGACACGGGCATCGACAGCCGGCGCGTTCACGAGGCGGCTTCCTCCTCGGGCTTGAGCAGCTCGGTCGCCAGCTCGCGGGTCAGCGCGGCGACGTCGTCGCGCTGCTTGAAGAGGATGCCGGCGGTATCGGTCACGACCTCGGGGTCGAGCTCGATGGTGTCGAGCGCCAGCAACGCGCGCGCCCATTCGACGCTCTCGGCGATGCCCGGCGCGCGCTGGAAGGCATTGGCGAAGGGCTCGCTGCGCAGCCGGCCGACGAAGTCCGCGACCTGTTGAGACAGCAGCGCGCCGGCCTGCGGCACCTGGGCCCGCACGATCGCCAGTTCGCGCGCGCGATCGGGGTAGTCGAGCCAGTGGTAGAGGCAGCGCCGCTTGACCGCGTCGTTCAGTTCGCGGGTGCGGTTGCTGGTCAGCAGGGTCACCGGCGGCACCAGGGCGCGCACCGTGCCGAGCTCGGGAATGCTCACCTGGTACTCGCCGAGGTATTCGAGCAGGAAGGCCTCGAAGGGCTCGTCGGCGCGGTCGACCTCGTCGATCAGCAGCACCGCGCCGGGCGCCGGCGCCTGCAACGCCTGCAGCAGCGGACGGCGCACCAGGTAGCGCGGCTGGTAGACCTCCGACTCGACATCGCTCGACGCGCCGTGGGCCTCTGCCGCACGCATGTGCAGCAGCTGGGCGGCGTAATTCCACTCGTAGAGCGCCTCGCGCTGCTCCAGGCCGTCGTAGCACTGCAGCCGCAGCAGCTCGCGCCCGAGCGCGGTCGACAGCGCCTTGGCCAGCTCGGTCTTGCCGACGCCGGGCTCGCCTTCGAGCAGCAGCGGACGCTGCAGCTTCAGCGCCAGGAACACCGCGGTCGCCAGCCGGCGATCGGCGAAGTAGCCGGCGCCTTGGAGCGCCTGCACGACCGAGTCGATGGTGGGAAAGGGCGTGTTCGTCGTGGCGCTGGCTTCGGTCATCGCGACAGGTTATCCGAGGGCCTTGCTGACCGCTCGCGCGGTCAGCACGCCGATCAGGTTGGCGCGGTATTCGGCGCTGGCATGCAGGTCGCTGTTGAGGTCGGCGGCGTCGATCTCGACGGCGGCCGCGGCCTCGGGGGTGAAGCTCTTGGTCAGCGCCGCTTCCAAACCCTTGTGGCGGAAGACACCGTTGCCGGCGCCGGTCACCGCCACCCGCACGCCGTCAGCGTACTGGGCCAGGAAGATGCCGACCAGCGAGAAATGCGAGGCCTTCTGGCGCTGCTTCACGTAGGCCGCGCGCTGCGGCACCGGGAAACGGATCGCGGTGATCAGCTCGCCCTCTTCCAGCGCGGTGGTGAAAAGTCCCTGGAAGAAGTCGTCGGCCGCGATCTCCCGCTGCGAGGTGATCACGGTCGCACCGGAGCCCAGCACCGCGCTCGGGTAACAGGCCGCCGGGTCGTTGTTGGCGACCGAGCCGCCCATGGTGCCCATGGCCCGCACCTGGCGGTCGCCGATGCGCGAGGCCAGGTCGGCCAGCGCCGGATAGCCGGCCTTCAGCGCGGCGTCGTTGGCCACGTCGAGATGCCGCGCCATCGCGCCGACGACGAAGGCGTCGCCGTCCTTGCGGATGCCGGTGAGTTCCTTGACGCCGCTCAGGTCGGCCAGCTGCTCGGGCGCCGAGAGGCGCAGCTTCATGGAGGCCAGCAGCGTCTGGCCGCCGGCCAGCGGCTTGGCGCCAGCGGCCGACAGCTTGACCGCATCGGCCAGGGTGGTGGGTCGTTCGAGGGTGAATGCGTACATGGTGGATGGTTCCTCGAGGTTCAGGGCGCGGGCCGGCCTTGGGTGCTGGCGGCGAGCGAGGGTTGCTGCGGCTGCTGCGTCGGGCTGGTGGCGCCCTTCTGCATCGCGTCCCAGATGCGATGCGGCGTCGCCGGCATGTCGACGTCCTTGACGCCGACCGCGGCGAGTGCGTCGAGCACCGCGTTCATCACGGCCGGCGGCGAGCCGATCGCGCCGGCCTCGCCGCAGCCCTTGGTGCCGAGCGGGTTGTGGGTGCAGGGCGTGCAGACCGTGTCGAGCTTGAACTGCGGGAAGTCCTGCGCCCGCGGCATCGCATAGTCCATGAAGCTGCCGGTGAGCAGTTGGCCCTGGTCGTCGTAGACGCAGTTTTCCATCAGTGCCTGGCCGATGCCCTGCACCAGGCCACCGTGCACCTGGCCCTCGACGATCATCGGATTGATGATGGTGCCGAAGTCGTCCACCGCGGTGAAGCGGTCGACCTTGACCTCGCCAGTCTGCTTGTCGATCTCGACCTCGCAGATGTAGGTGCCGCCGGGGAAGGTGAAGTTGGTCGGGTCGTAGAAGGCGGTCTCGTTCAGCCCCGGCTCCAGCTTGTCGAGCGGGTAGTTGTGCGGCACGTAAGCGGTCAGCGCCACCTGGCCGAACGGGATCTTCTTGTCGGTGCCCTTGACCGTGAATTCGCCATTGGCGAACTCGATGTCGGCGTCGCTCGCCTCCATCAGGTGGGCGGCGATCTTCTTGGCCTTGGTCTCGATCTTGTCGAGCGCCTTCATGATCGCCGCGCCGCCGACCGAGATCGAGCGCGAGCCGTAGGTGCCCATGCCGAAGGGCACGCGGCCGGTGTCGCCGTGCACCACGTCGACCGCTTCCACCGCGATGCCCAGACGGGCCGCGACGACCTGCGCGAAGGTGGTCTCGTGGCCCTGGCCATGGCTGTGCGAGCCGGTGAAGACGGTGACGCTGCCGGTCGGATGCACCCGGATCTCGCCGCATTCGAACAGGCCCGCGCGGGCGCCGAGCGCACCGGCGATGTTCGACGGCGCGATGCCGCAGGCCTCGATGTAGCTCGAGTAGCCCATGCCGCGCAGCTTGCCTTGCGCCTCGCTGGCCGAGCGGCGCTGCGCGAAGCCGGCGACGTCGGCGAGCGACTGCGCCTTGTTCATGCAGGCGTGGAAGTCGCCCGTGTCGTACTGCAGCGCGACCGGCGTCTGGTAGGGGAAGGTGGTGATGAAGTTGCGCTTCCTGATCTCGTCCTGGCCGAGGTTCATTTCCCAGGCGCAGCGCGACACCAGCCGCTCCAGCAGGTAGGTGGCTTCGGGTCGGCCGGCGCCGCGGTAGGCATCGACCGGCGCGGTATTGGTGAACCAGGCATCGACCTCCACGTAGATCTGCGGAGTCGCGTACTGGCCGGCGAGCAGCGTGGCGTAGAGGATGGTCGGCACCGCGGTGGCGAAGGTCGACAGGTAGGCGCCGAGGTTGGCGTCGGTGTGCACCCGCATCGCCAGGAACTTGCCGTCGGCGTCCATCGCCATCTCGGCATGGCTGACGTGGTCGCGGCCGTGCGCGTCGGACAGGAAGCATTCGGAGCGCTCGCCGGTCCACTTGATGTTGCGGTTGAGCTGCTTGGAAGCCCAGGTCAGGCAGACGTCCTCGGCGTAGAGATAGATCTTCGAGCCGAAACCGCCGCCGACGTCGGGCGCGATCACGCGCACCTTGTGCTCCGGCAGGCCGAGCACGAAGGCGGTCATCAGGAGGCGCTCGACGTGCGGGTTCTGGTTCGAGACGTAGAGCACGTACTCTTCATTGGCCCGGCTGTAGCTGCCGATCGCCACGCGCGGCTCCATCGGGTTCGGAATGAGGCGGTTGTTGACCAGGTCGAGCTTCGTGACGTGCGCCGCGTTGGCGAAGGCGGCATCGACACCTGCCTTGTCGCCGATCGTCCACTTGTAGCACTGGTTGTCGGGCGCCTCGTCGTGGATCGTGACGCCGCTCGCCTTCTTCGCGGCATCGGCCACGTGGACCAGCGCCGGATGCACGTCGTAGTCGACCACCACCGCCTCGGCCGCGTTCTTGGCCTGCTCGACCGTCTCGGCCACCACCATCGCGACATGGTCGCCGACGTAGCGCACCTTCTTGATCGCGAGGATCGGGTGCATCGGCTCCTTCATCGGCGTGCCGTCGGGGTTGTTGATGAGCCAGCCGCAAGGCAGGCCGCCCATCTTCCCTTCGATGTCCTTGCCGCTGAAGATGCCGATCACGCCGGGCATCTTCGAGGCCGCCGTGATGTCGACCGACTTGATGGTGGCGTGCGCGTGCGGCGAGCGCACGAAGATGGCATGGCTCTGCTGGGCCAGGTCGATGTCGTCGGTGTATTGGCCGGCGCCGGTGAGGAAGCGGTAGTCTTCCTTGCGACGCAGCGATTCGCCGATGTGCGGCAGGCCGGAGAAGGCCGCGGAGTCGGGTGCACCCATGTCGTGCTCCTCAGGCCGTGGCCGTTGCCTTGGCGTCCGCGGGCGCGGCGGCCATGCCCTCGCCGCCCAGCTGGATCGCCTTGACGATGTTCTGGTAGCCGGTACAGCGGCACAGGTTGCCGTCGAGCAGCGCGCGGATCTCGGCCTCGTCGGCCTTCGGATGGTAGGTGCACAGGTCGATGGCGCTCATCACCATGCCGGGCGTGCAGAAGCCGCACTGCAGGCCGTGGCATTCCTTGAAGGCGGCCTGCATCGGATGCATGGTGCCGTCGGGCTGCGCGATGCCCTCGATGGTCGTGATCTCGGCGCCGGCGGCCTGCGCCACCAGCACGTTGCAGGACTTGATCGCGCGGCCGTTCATGTGCACGGTGCAGGCGCCGCACTGGGCGGTGTCGCAACCGACGTGCGTGCCGGTGAGGTGCAGATGCTCGCGGATCGCGTGGACGAGGAAGGTGTTCGGCGGTGCATCGACCGTGACGTCGCGGCCGTTGACCTTGAGTGGAACCTGCATGTGGCTGTCTCCGTGGGAGTGTGGCTGATGGGGAACGGCCAGAGTCTTGGCTGGCGCCCTCGGCGATGATCCTAGGCAAAACCCTCGACGCTTGCGCGTTGACGGCGAAATTCTCAAAATGGAACAGCTCGCTATATACGACCGTGCATACGGCGACACCCGCGTTGAATCAGCCCCCTCGATGACCGCACCCTCTTCCCTCCGAGCCACCGAACGAAGCGCCGCGATCGCGCGCGCGCGGCGCGAGTGGATCGAAGGCGAGCCGCTGCGCGAGACCACGCCGAGCCGCATCGAACCCTGGCTGCTGCGCTCCTGGCAGCGCTGCCTGGACGCCGGCCAGCGGCCGCAGCAGCGCGTCGACTTCGGCCCGGTGCCGGCCTGGGCCGCGCGCGACGCGGCCGAGCGCAACCGGGCGCTGGTGAAGGCGGCACGGCCGGTGCTCGAGCGCCTGTCGCACGCGATCGCCGACACCCACTACTTCGCGATCCTCACCGACGCCGAAGGCATCGTGGTCGCGCTCGGCGCCCTGCCGGACGGCAGCGACGCGTCGGCGCGCCATGCCCGCGACATCGCCCGCATCGGCGTCGACCTGTCGGAGCGCGCGGTCGGCACCACCGCGATCGGCGCGGTGCTGGCCGAGCGCGAGTCGGTGTGGATCCACCGCGGCGAGCATTTCTTCGACGCCACCAGCGTCTACAGCTGCGCCGGCGCGCCGCTGTTCGGGCCGCAAGGCGAACTGATCGGCATGCTGGACCTCACCGGCGTGCAGGTGCAGGAACGCCCGGAGCTGCGGCACCTGGCCGCGTCGTCGGCCCGCAGCATCGAGAACGCGCTGCTGCAGAGCCAGCCGTGCGAACTGCTGCTGCAGATCGCCTGGCCCGGCGGCCTGTCCGGCGGCGACGCCGAAGGCCTGCTGTGCATCGATGCCGACGGCCAGGTGACCGGCGCCAACGCGGCAGCGCGCCACATGCTGCACCAGCCGCTGGGCGCGCTCGGGCCGGCCGTCCAATGCAGCGACCTCTTCGCGTTGCAACCGCAGATGCTGTTCGATGCCGCGCGCCGCGGCGAGGCGCTGCTCGAACTGCCGCTGTGGTCCGGCCTCAGGGTCCAGGCCCGGCTGCGCTGGAACGGCCAGCGCCGCGCGGCTGCGCCGGCGCGCCTGCGCGAGGTCGAGGACGCGCTGATCCGCAAGGCGGTCGACGAGGCCCGCGGGAACGTCGCCGAGGCGGCGCGCACGCTCGGCATCAGCCGGGCGACCGTGTATCGGAAGATCGCCGGTCGCCACGCGGGATAGGCGGCCGCTGCCGGGCATTCGTCACGGCGCCTCGGGTCGACCCGACTCGACATTCTTACAAATTGTTGCTATTGTGAGTGTTTGTAAATCAGACGCGCCCCGCGGCGCCATGAAGGACGACACCATGCGCGCGTTCGATCGATCCGCTGCTTCCCGGTCCCTTCGCCGACCGACCCGTCGCCAGCTGCTGGTCAGCGCCGCCGGACTCGGACTGGGCGCCGTCGCCGCCAGCCTCGCCAAGCCGGTCTTCGCCCAGGCCCGCACGCTGCGGATCGGCGCCACCTTCGACAACAGCAGCGTCGAGAAGGCCAACGGCACCGGCCTCTACGCCGGCTCGTCGGCCTACTTCAATGCCCTGAACAAGGCCGGCGGCCTGAACGGCACCCGCGTCGAGCTGGTCATGGCCGACGACGAGTTCAAGCCCGAGAAGGCCAAGGCCAACGCCCTGGCCTTCGCCGCCGACAGCGTGGTGCTGGCGATGCTGCACCCGCTCGGCACGCGCCAGGCGTCGGAAGTGAGCGACGCGGTGCCGGGCATGGCGGTGGTCGGCCCGAACACCGGCACCGTCTCGCTGCGCAAGAAGGCCTCGCCCAACACCTTCTGGGTCCGCGCCAACTACGACCAGGAGATCGACCGGCTGATCGCCACCGCGGCGGTGCTCGGGCAGACGCGCATCGGCATCGTGTATTCGGAGGATCCGCTCGGCCAGTCGCTGCTGGCCGGCTTCAAGGCCTCGCTGGCCAAGGCCAACCTGCAGCCGGCGGTGATCGCCAGCACGCCGGGCACGACCAGCATGGAGGTCGAGCCGGCGGCGACCAAGGTCGCCGCGGCCAATCCGCAGATCGTGATCGTCGGCCTGGCCGGCACCGCGCCGGCCTTCGTGAAAGCGTTGCGCAAGGCCGGCGACACCAGCAGCGTCTACGGCTTGTCGATCACCGCCGGCTCGCTGGCCTCGATGGGCGACCTGGCGCACGGCCTGGGCTTCGCGATCGTGGTGCCCTCGCCCTTCCAGACCAAGTACGAGATCGTGCGGCGCTACCAGGCCGACATGCTGGCCAACGGCAACAAGGATTTCTCGCTGCCGAGCCTGGAGGGCTACATCGACGCCGCGGTGCTGACCGAAGGCCTGCGCCGCGCCGGCCCCTCGCCGTCGCGGGCGGCGGTGATCGCCGGCATGGAGCGCATCGAGAACTACGACCTCGGCGGCGTGAAGATCAACTTCGGTCGCAACAACCGCGAAGGCAACCAGTTCGTCGACGTCGCGGTGATCAGCTCCGAAGGCCGCCTGATCAGCTGAACGGGCACCCGCGGGCGCGCCTGCAGCGCCCGCGCCGCTGCCGCAGAATGGCGCGATGAACACCACATACGCGACGCAAGAGCCTTCCCGCGCGGAAGTCGATGGCCTCGCCGGCAGCACGCTGGTCGAGTTCGGCACCTCCTGGTGCGGCCACTGCAAGGCGGCCCAGCCGCTGCTGGCCGAGGCGCTGGCCGGTGCGCCGCCATTGACCCACCTGAAGATCGAGGACGGCAGCGGCCGCGCGCTCGGCCGCTCCTTCG
Organism: Xenophilus sp. L33; assembly: GCF_009765735.1. Taxonomy (GTDB): domain Bacteria; phylum Pseudomonadota; class Gammaproteobacteria; order Burkholderiales; family Burkholderiaceae_C; genus Variovorax. The sequence goes on along the minus strand of NZ_LMUW01000091.1, from coordinate 38,642 downwards.
GCGTGAAGCTGTGGCCGACCTTCGTCTTCATGCGCAATGGCCAGGAACTGGGCCGCCTGGTGCGGCCGGGCAGCGCCGCGCTGATCAAGGAACAGCTGGCGCAGCTGACCGCGGCCTCGGCCTGAACGGTCAGGCGGTTGCGGGCACCTTGTCGAGGAACCCGGTCACCGACTGCAAGCGGCCTTGCGCGAGCCGCACGAAGTCGGTGCCCTCGATCAGGTCGGCGGCCTCGTCCGGGCCCAGCATCCACGAGAAGCGAAGCTGGTCGCCGTGCGCGTCGGGCCGGCCCTTGAGCGCGAAGCGGAAGCCTGGATAGCGCTGGTGCACGCCGCCGACCAGCGCGCTGATCTGGCTGCGGCCGGACGCCTCGGCCAGCGGATCGACGTAGTGGGCGTCCGCGGTCCAGTGGGCCTCGAGCAGCCGCAGGCGCCGCTCGGCATCGGTCTCGTTCCAGACCGCGATGTAGTCCTCGGCCAGGCGTCGGGCGTCGGGGGCAATGGATGTGTTCATGTCGATTCCTTTCGGTATTCAACCCGCAACGGCGCGGGGTGCATGAATGGTCGCGGGACCGCGGCCGACGGTCGATGACCTGGCAGGTCAATGCGCCGGATCGGGCGCAGAATTCCGTCACCCAAACGCAGGAGCGCAGACATGAGCAACGACGTCTTCATCGCCGGTGTCGGCATGATCCCCTTCACCAAGCCGGGCGCCAACGAGCCCTATCCGCAGATGGCCGCCAAGGCCACGCGCCAGGCGCTGGCCGATGCCGGCGTCGGCTACGACGATGTGCAGCAGGCCTATGTCGGCTACGTCTACGGCGACTCCACCGCCGGGCAGCGCGCGCTCTACGAGGTCGGCATGACCGGCATCCCGGTGGTCAACGTCAACAACAACTGCTCCACCGGCTCGACCGCCCTCTTCCTGGCGCGCCAGGCGGTCGCCAGCGGCGCGGCCGACTGCGTGCTCGCGCTGGGCTTCGAGCACATGAGCCCGGGCGCCCTCGGCAGCGTCTTCAATGACCGCCCGAGCCCCTTCGAGCGCTTCGAGGAAGCGGCCAACGAGCTGGTCGGCGACGTGCAGGTGCCGCTCGCGCTGCGCTACTTCGGCGGTGCCGGCCTGGCCCACATGCAGCAGTACGGCACCGAGCTGGCGACCTTCGCCAAGATCCGCGCCAAGGCCAGCCGGCATGCGGCCAACAACCCGCTCGCGCTCTTTCGCAACGTGGTCACCGAAGACGAGGTGCTGGCCACGCCGGTGATGTGGCCGGGCGTGATGACGCGGCTGATGGCCTGCCCGCCGACCTGCGGCGCGGCCGCGGCGGTCGTGT
>NZ_LMUW01000091.1:28662-37305 GCF_009765735.1 Xenophilus sp. L33 | reverse complement strand
TGCACGACTGCTTCGCGCACAACGAGCTGATCAGCTACGAGGCGCTGGGCCTGTGCCCGGTGGGCGGCGCGGAGAAGTTCGTCTGCGACGGCGACAACAGCTACGGCGGGCAGGTGGTGACCAATCCGTCGGGCGGCCTCTTGAGCAAGGGCCATCCGCTGGGTGCGACAGGTCTGGCGCAGTGCTACGAGCTGACGCACCAGCTGCGCGGCACGGCCGAGCAACGCCAGGTCGAGGGCGCGCGGCTGGCGCTGCAGCACAACCTCGGGCTGGGCGGGGCCTGCGTGGTGACGCTCTACGAGCGGGTCTGAGCGAGGCCGCGAACGGCGGACTTCACACCGCGCAGGTGCGGAACCCGACGAAGCCCTCGTCGCGCTCCGGCAGCGCGAAGCCGCGGCCCTTCGGTGAGCGCAGCCGCGCGCGGCTGGCGAAGGAAGCGCCGCGCAGCACGCGCGCGCGGCCGAAGAACGGACGCGGATCGTGCGCCGTGCCTTCGCTCCACGGGTCGGCCAAGAAACCCGGCCAGGGCTGCAAGGTGCCGGCAGTCCACTCGTGCACGTCGGACCAGCGAAAGCCGCGGCGGGCGGCGGTGTGCGCGGCGATTTCCCATTCGACCTCGGTCGCCAGCCGGCGGCCGGCCCACCGGGCCCACGCGTCGGCTTCCCACCAGCTCACGTGCACCACGCTGCGGTTGCCGGCGGCGCGCACCGTGCGGCCGAAATGCTGCTGCAACACCGAGCCGCCGGTGCCGTGGCGGGCCGCGCCGATCTGCTCGACATGGCGCGGACCGCGGCGGCCATCGATCTGCCGCGCCAGCCAGTCGAGGCCTTCGCTGCGCCACAGTTCCGGCCGGTCGTAGCCGCCGTCGTCGACGAACTCGACGTACTGGTTCCAGGTCACGGGCTGGGCGTCGATCTCGAATTCGGGAACGGCGACGCGCTCCCGGCCGGTCTCCTGAGCGAAGGCGAAGCCGTTCGCCGGCAGCCCCAGCTCCCACTGCGTCGCCGGCAGCAGCAAGGGCGGCCGCACCACCGCGGCCGGCGGCAGCTCGACGCCCAGGTGCACGCCCAGCGTTTGCGCGTTCACCACCAGCTGCTCGCCGCAGAGGTCTTCGTGGAACAGCGCCAGCCGATAGAAGTAGAGGCCGGCGTCGGTCTCGGCCGCATGCTCGAGCAGCTCCAGCGTGCTCTCGAGCGTCTCCAGCAGGTAGGCCTTGGTCTGGCCGAGGTCGGGCAGCGCCTGGTCGGCGGGCACCGCACCCCACCAGTCGTCGGCCTGCGGTTCGATCGCGGCCAGCCGGGTCGGCCGCACCGGGCATTCGAGGCCGAAGGCGCGCTGCGTGTTGCGGGCGATCCACCACTCGGCGAACCAGCCGATGCGGCCGGCCAGCCAGAGCGGCGACTGGACCAGGCCATCGCCTTCCTGCGGCTGCACCTGGGCCTGCTGCAGCGCCATCGTGCCGGCGCCGAGCGCCTGCTCGTGGAGCGACAGCAGATGCAGCGTGTGGTTTCGGGCGTCGATGAGCGCCAGCGACAGCAGCTCGCGGCCGGCGCGGCGCATGTCCGGGGAGTCGATCGAATGCGGCAGCCCGGACGTGTTGAACGGCGTCGATGACGGCGGCGGGCGCGAGGACATGGCCTCGATTATCGCGACATGGCCCGCCGCGATGATGAAGACCCGACCGGCGTCACAGGCGACACGAACCGGTCATCGAAGCTTGGCCGCCTGCAGGTAGGCGTCGTAGGGCGCCTCGGTGACGCGCGCCGCGGCCAGCTGGTCGCGCTGGAAGGCGCGGTAGTCGAGATGGATCTTCTTCCAGGCCGGGTTGCTCGCGTCCAGTTCGTGGCCGAGGTCCATCGCGGCGCGAAAGGCGGCGTCGAGCACCGGCTTCGGAAAGGCCTGCAGGCGCGCGCCGCCGGCGGTGATCTGCTTCAGCGCGGCCGGATTGCGGGCGTCGTACTGAGCCACGAGTTGCGTCTGCACCGACGCGCTGGCCGCTTCGACGATCGCCTTGTATTCGGGCGTCAGGGCGTCGAAGGCCTGCTGGTTGACCAGCAGCTGCAGTTGCAGCGCGCCGCTCCACCAGGCCGGGTAATAGCCGTAGCGCGCGACTTTCGGCAAACCGGCCTTCTGGTCGTCGTAGGGGCTCAGGCCTTCGGCCGCGCCGATCGCGCCGCGAGCGAAGCCCTGGCGCAGGTCGCCGCCGGCGGCCGGACCCTGGCTGACGCCGCCCAGGCGCTCCATCACGCGGCCGCCGAGGCCATCGACCCGGAACTTGAGGCCGCGCAGGTCGCCGACGCCGCGCAACTCCCGCACGAACCAGCCCAGCCGCTGCGCGCCCGCCAGGCCGCAGGGAAAGTTGATCGCGCCGAAGCCGGCGTAGAAGTCGCGCAGCAGGCGCAGGCCGTTGCCTTCGGACATCCAGGCCGAGAGCTGCCGCGCGTTCATGCCAAAGGGAATGGCCGCGCCGAAGGCGAAGGCCTCGTTGCGGCCGAAGAAGAAGGAGCCGGAGGTGTGGCAGGCCTCGATCGCGCCGCGCTTGACGCCGTCGAGCACGTCGACCGCCGACATCAGCTCGCCGGCGGCGTGGACGTCGATCTGGAAGCGCTGGCCGCTCAGGTCGCCGACCTTGCGCGCGAAGGCCTCGGCGTTGCCGTACAGCAGGTCGGAAGTCTTCGAAAAGCTCGACGCCAGCCGCCAGCGGGTCTGCGCCTGGGCATGCACCGCGGGCGCGGCGCCGGCGGCCAGCAGGCCGACCAGCGCGCCCTGTCGGATCAATGAACGACGCTGCATCGCCGAGGACTCCACAGAAGGACAAAAGTCATGTGCGGGGATTGTAGGAATGGCCCGAGCGCCAGCTAGATAAAATAGCCGCCCCCGTTCCTGCGGTTTCTCTCCAATTTCACGTTCTCGACCCTTCCACGTTCCCTCGAAAGAAGCATCCCAATGAGACAACTCCCGTTCAAGACCTCGCTCGTCGCCCTGTCCGCATTCGCCGCCTTCGCGGCCTTCGGCACGGCGGCCCAGGCCGCGGACCTCAAGATCGGCGTCGCCGAGGCGCTGTCCGGCGGCGCGGCGCAATACGGCGTCGCGATCCGCAACGGCTTCGAACTCGCGCGCGACGAGATCAACGCCGCCGGCGGCATCAACGGCAACAAGATCGAACTGGTCATCGCCGACGAGCAAGGCAAGAAGGAAGAAGCGATCAACGTCTTCAAGAAGCTGATCTTCCAGGACCAGGTCCTGATGACCTTCGGCCCGACCCTGTCGAACTCGGCCCAGGCTGCCGACCCGATCGCCCAGGCCGGCAAGACCGTCGCCTTCGGCACCTCCAACACCGCCGACGGCATCACCTCGATCGGCGACTACATCTTCCGCAACTCGGTGACCGAGGCCGACGTGCTGCCGGCCACCATCCAGACCGCGGTCAAGAACGCCGGCATCAAGAAGGTGGCGGTGCTCTACGGCAACGACGACGTCTTCACCAAGAGCGGCTACGACAACTTCAAGAAGGCGCTCGACGACCTGAAGATCCCGGTGACCACCACCGAGACCTTCGCCAAGGGCGACGTCGACTTCAAGGCCCAGCTGACCAAGATCAAGGCCAGCGGCGCCGATGCGATCGTGCTGTCGGCACTGCTCGCCGAAGGCGCGCCGATCATGGTGCAGGCCCGCCAGCTGGGCCTGAACATCCCGATCATCGGCGGCAACGGCATGAATTCGGTCAAGGTGTTCGAACTGGCCAAGGGCAACTCCGACAACCTCTACGTCGGCAGCCCCTGGTCGGCCAGCAACGCCACGCCCGAGAACACCAAGTTCATGAAGGCCTACAACGACAAGTACAAGACCGCGCCCGACCAGTTCGCCGCACAGGCCTACGACGCGATGTACATCGCGGCCCAGGCCCTGAAGAACGTCAAGCTGACCGGCAACCTCACCGCCGACCGCGCCGCGGTACGCGATGCGCTGCCCTCGGCCAAGTTCACCGGCGCGACCGGCGCCTTCGAGTTCCGCCGCGCGACCGACAAGGCCGGCAAGCCGGCCGGCTACGACGCGCAGCAGACGCCCATCGTCAGCGTGACGAAGGGTTCGGAATTCGTCATCACGAAGTAGCTCGCCCCCAGGTTGCCCGGCACTTCGTGTCCGGGCGCCCACCCCCTACCGGGGGCACCACCAGCGGCCCGGCAAAGCCGGTTCCGCGGTGGTTCACGAACAGCGGGGACCGGCCCTAGGCCGGCCCCGCTTTTTCGAAACTGGAAATTCGATGCTTGAACAGCAACTCGTCAATGCCCTCTCCCTCGGGTGCGTCTACGCACTCTTCGCACTGGGCTTCACCCTGATCTTCGGAGTGCTGGGCGTCATCAACCTGTCGCATGGCGCGGTCTTCATGGTCGGGGCCTATGCGGCGGTGCAGGCCATGGCGCGCTTCGACCTGCCGCTCTGGGGCGGGCTCGTCTTCGCCTTCCTCTTCTGCGGCCTGCTCGGCCTCGTGATCGACGTGCTGGTGCTCAAGCCGCTGCGGGCGCGCAATGCACCCCACCTCATTCCGATGATCGCCACCATCGGCGTGGCCATCATCCTGAACAACGGCGTGCAGGGCCTGTTCGGCGCCGAGAACGTGCGCTTCCCGGCCGGCACCATCTCCGGCGAATCGCTCGACCTCGCCGGCATCCACCTCACCGCGCTGGAGCTGGGCATCATCCTGCTGTCCTTCGTGCTGATGGCGGTGCTGATGCTGTCGCTCAAGCGCACCCAGCTCGGCCGCGCGCTGCGCGCCATCGCGGAATCGCCGCGGGCCGCCTACCTGCTCGGCATCAACGTCGAAGGCCTCTTCTACCTGACCTCCTTCGCCGCCGCCGCGCTCGGCGGCCTGGCCGGCGTGCTGATCGGCCTCTACTCGAACGCCGTCTTCCCGCTGATGGGCCAGCCGATGCTGCACAAGGGCATCGCGGTGATCATCCTGGGCGGCATGGGCGACATCCGCGGCGCGATGCTGGGCGGCCTCTTCCTCGGCTTCGCGGAGGTGCTGTCGGTGGCCTACATCGGCTCCAACATGCGCGATGCGGTGGCCTTCGGCCTCCTGTTCCTGGTGCTGCTGGTGCGGCCCAAGGGGCTGTTCGGCACCTTGCAAGAACGCAAGGTCTGAAAGCCGTCCATGGATGCCTTCAACAATTTCTGGTCGGTCTACAGCAACCTCGTGCTGACGCTGGGCACCAACGCCCTGCTCGCCCTGTCGATCTGGCTCACGCTCTCCTGCGGCATGCTGGCGATGGCCAATGCCGCCTTCATGGGTATCGGCGCCTACACCTCGGCGATCCTTACCACCAGCTACGACCTGCCCTTCCCGCTCGCCATCGCGGCCGGCATGGCGATGCCGGCGGTGGTCGCCTTCATCATCGGCAAGCCGACCCTGCGTCTTTCGGGCGTGTACCTCGCGATGGCCACCCTCGCCTTCGGCGAGGTGGTGCGCATCGTGATCCTGAACGCCGAATCGCTCACCGGTGGCGCGCTCGGCCTGAACGGCATCCCGCCGCTCACCCAGTGGTGGCACGTGCTGCTGGCGGCGGTGCTGGTGCTGCTCGGCCTCTGGCGGCTGCGCCGCTCCAAGGTCGGCCGCGCCTTCGAGGCCATCAAGGAGGACGAGACCGCCGCCGGCCTGATGGGCATCGACGTGCAGGCGCACAAGATGCTCGCCTTCGTGCTCGGCGGTGCCATCGCGGGACTGGCCGGCGTGCTGAACGCGCACCAGACCTTCTTCATCGGCCCGAACGAATTCGGCTTCGACCGCGGCGTCGACATCCTGACGATGACCGTGCTGGGCGGCATCAACGGCCTCACCGGGCCGGTGCTGGGCGGCATCATCCTGACGATCCTGCCCGAGTCGCTGCGCTCCTTCGGCGACTTCCGGCTGGTGGTGAACGGCGTGATCCTGGTGCTGATCGTGCTGTTCCTGCCCAAGGGCATCTGGGATCCGGCGCGGCTGCGCCAGTGGTTCGGACGCAAGGGAGCCGCCGCATGAGTCGCCCGGCCGCTCCGATGTCGAATACCGAAGCGCCGCTGCGCGAAGGTTCGCAAGTTCCCGCGCTGCTCTCGCTCGACGGCGTGTCGCGCCATTTCGGCGGCCTGAAGGTGCTGCAGGACGTCAACCTCGAAGTGCCGCAGGGCGGCGTCTTCGGGCTGATCGGCCCCAACGGCGCCGGCAAGACGACCGTCTTCAACCTCACCACCGGGCTCCTGCCGACCACCGGCGGGACGATCCGCTTCGAGGGCCGCGACATCGCCGGCCAGAAGCCGCACCAGATCACCCGCAACGGCATCGCCCGCACCTTCCAGAACATCCGCATCTTCAAGGAGATGTCGCTGGTCGAGAACGTGATGGTCGGCATGCACGCCAAGCTGCGCTACGGCGGGCTCGGCCTGCTGGCTTCCACCGGCCTCTTTCGCAGCGAGGAGAAGCGCGCCCGCGACCGGGCGCGCGAGCTGCTCTCCTGGGTCAAGCTCGACCACAAGGGCGACGACGTGGCCGACAACCTGAGCTACGGCGACCAGCGCAAGCTGGAGCTGGCCCGCGCGCTGGCCACCGACCCCAAGCTGCTGCTGCTCGACGAGCCGGTCGCCGGCATGAACAGCACCGAGAAGACCGACCTGATGGTCGAGATCCGCAACATCAGCGCGCGCGGCTACACCATCTTCATGATCGAGCACGACATGCGTTTCGTGATGGGCCTGTGCGAACACATCGCGGTGCTGAACTTCGGCCGCATCATCGCCCGCGGCGGACCGGACGAGATCCGCAACGACCCGCAGGTGATCGAGGCCTACCTCGGCCGCGAGGAAGACGAAGCCAGCAACGAGGAGGTCGCGCGATGAGCTCGACTCCCCTGCTCAAGGTCGAGGGCCTGAAGGTGTCCTACGGCCACATCGAGGCGGTCAAGGGTATCGACTTCGAACTGCACGACGGCCAGATCACCACGCTGGTCGGCGCCAACGGCGCGGGCAAGTCGACCACCTTGCTGGCGCTCTCGGGCCTGGTGAAGAAGGCCGCCGGCCGGGTGGTGCTCGACGGCCAGGACGTGACGCAGCTCTCGCCGCACCGCATCGTCTCCGGCGGCATGGTGCAGGTGGCCGAGGGCCGCGCCACGCTGACCACGCTCACGGTGCACGAGAACCTGGAACTCGGCGCCTACACGCGCAGCGACGGCCGGGCGCAGCGCGCCGAGGACCTCGAGCGCATCTACACGCTGTTTCCGCGGCTGAAGGAACGCACCGGCGGCCTGGCCGGCAACCTGTCTGGCGGCGAGCAGCAGATGCTCGCCATCGGCCGCGCGCTGATGGCCAAGCCGCGCGTGCTGCTGCTGGACGAACCGTCGATGGGCCTGGCGCCGATCATCGTGCAGGACATCTTCCGCACGCTGCGCGAGATCAACCAGGCCGGGCTGACCATCTTCCTGGTCGAACAGAACGTGCGCCAGGCGCTGAAGATCGCCGACCGGGCCTACGTCATCGAGACCGGCAAGATCGTCCTGGAAGGCAGCGGCCGCGACCTGCTGGGCAACCCGAAGGTGCAGGACGCGTACCTGGGCGGTTAGCCTCTCGCCTTTCGTCACTCGAAAGGAATTCGCATGGACCTGCAACTCAAGGGCAAGCTGGCGCTCGTTTCCGGCAGCACCGCCGGCATCGGGCGCGCCATCGCCACCGCGCTGGCGGCCGAAGGCGCCCGCGTCATCGTCAACGGCCGCGCCCAGGCTTCGGTCGACACGGCGGTCGCCGAGATCCGGCGGGAGGCCGGCGCCGGCGAGGTGATCGGCTTCGCCGGCGACCTCGGCACCGCCGCCGTGGCCGAGGCGCTGATCGCGGCGCATCCCGGCATCGAGATCCTGGTCAACAACCTCGGCATCTTCGAGCCCAAGGCTTTCGAGGACATCCCGGACGCCGACTGGACCCGCTTCTTCGAGGTCAACGTGCTGAGCGGCGTGCGCCTCGCGCGCCTCGTGCTGCCGGCGATGAAGCGCGCCGACTGGGGCCGCATCGTCTTCATCTCCAGCGAGAGCGCGGTGCAGATCCCGGCCGAGATGATCCACTACGGCATGACCAAGACCGCGCAGCTGGCGGTCGCCCGCGGGCTGGCCGAATCGGTGGCGGGCACCGGCATCACGGTCAACAGCGTGCTGCCGGGGCCGACCCGCTCGCGCGGCGTCGGCGACTTCGTCGAGGCGCTGGCCAAGGCCGACGGCAAGACGCCCGAAGCCTTCGAGAAGGACTTCTTCGCGCACGCCCGGCCGACCTCGCTCTTGCGCCGCTTCGAGCGGCCCGAGGAGATCGCCTCGATGGTCGCCTACGTCGCCAGCCCGCTGGCCTCCGGCACCAACGGCGCGGCGCTGCGGGTCGACGGCGGCTGCATCAAGAGCGCCTTCTGAGGCGCGCGGCTTGCGGCGCGCCGTAAGCCGCATGCCATAGGCCGCACGCCCGGCGGCGGCGGTGCGGATCTCGGCTTCGGTATTTGATAATCCGCGTCTTCTCCACTAAGAAACGAAAAGTCATGACATCGAGGGGCCGCTTTCCTGCACTTCCCGGATTCCCAAGCTTGATCGTCGCGACCGCCGCTGCCCTGCTGGCGGCCGGTTGCGCGAATTCGTCGAAGAC
>NZ_LMUW01000091.1:0-28652 GCF_009765735.1 Xenophilus sp. L33 | reverse complement strand
AGCTGCGCGGCACGGCCGAGCAACGCCAGGTCGAGGGCGCGCGGCTGGCGCTTCAGCACAACCTCGGGCTGGGCGGCGCCTGCGTGGTGACGCTCTACGAGCGGGTCTGAGAGGAGCGCCGCCATGATCGACCGCCGATGGATCGGCCACGCGCTGCCCGAATCGGTGCTGCCGCTCGAACGCAGCCGGCTGCGCTTCTTCGCCAAGGCGATCGGCGAGACCGACCCGGTCTACACCGACGTCGAGGCGGCACGCGAGGCCGGCCATGCCGACCTGCCGGCGCCGCCGACCTTCCTCTTCGCGGCCGAGCTCGACTCGGGCGCCACCGAGCGAATGCTGCAGGACATGGAGATCCCGCTGGCCAAGCTGCTGCACGGCGAGCAGGGCTTCAGCTTCCATCGCACGGCCTGCGCCGGCGACACGATCACGGTGCGCTCCAGCGTCACCGACATCTACGACAAGAAGCAGGGCCAGCTCGAATTCGTGGTCAAGACCGCGCGCGCCACCAACCAGCACGACGAGCTGGTGGCCGAGCTGCGCACGGTCATCGTCTGCCGGCATTGAGATGGATCACGTCATGCACTCCCATCACACCGTCGAGGTCGGCGACGCGCTGCCCCCGCTGCAACTGCCGCCGGTCGACCGCCTCACGCTCGCCCTCTTCGCCGGCGCCTCGGGCGACCACAACCCGATCCACATCGACACCGACTTCGCGCGCCGCGCCGGCATGCCGGACGTCTTCGCGCAAGGCATGCTCGGCATGGCCTGGCTCGGCCGGCTGCTGACGCAATGGGCGCCGCAGAGCCGGCTGCGCCGCTTCGACGCGCGCTTCCAGGGCATCACCCACCTCGGCAACGCGATGCGCTGCAGCGGGCGCGTGGTCGAGAAGCTGATGCACGAGGGCGAGGCCTGCGTGCGCATCGAGCTTCGCAGCGCCAACCAGTTCGGCCAGTCCAAGATTGTCGGCGAGGCCCTGGTCGCGCTACCCTGACACACCCCAAGGAAACATGAACATGACACCCAGACTCGAAGGCAAGGTCGCGCTGGTCACCGGCTCCGGCCGCGGCATCGGCCGCGCGATCGCGCTCAAGCTGGCCAGCGAAGGCGCCCGCATCGTGGTCAACGACCTCGACGAGGCGCCGGCGGCCGAAGCGGTGCAGGCCATCCGCGACGCCGGCGGCGAGGCGGTCGCCTGCGTCGGCAACGTGAGCGCGACCGACTTCGCCGAGCGCTTCGTCGGCACCGCGGTCGACCACTTCCAGGGCCTGGACATCGTCGTCAACAACGCCGGCTACACCTGGGACAACGTGATCCAGAAGATGAGCGACGAGCAGTGGTACGCCATGCTCGACTGCCACCTGACCGCGCCCTTCCGCATCCTGCGCGCCGCCCAGCCGGTCATCCGCGCGCTCGGCAAGGCCGAGCTGGCCGACGGCCGGCGCGTGGTGCGCAAGGTGGTCAACATCTCGTCGGTCGCCGGGCTCTTCGGCAACGCGGGCCAGGCCAACTACGCCGCCGCCAAGGCCGGCATCGTCGGCCTCACGCAGACGCTGGCCAAGGAATGGGGCCGCCTGAACGTCACGGTCAACGCCGTGGCCTACGGCTTCATCAAGACCCGGCTGACCGTCAGCGCCAAGGACGGCGACACTGCCCACATCGACGGCCGGGACATCAAGGTCGGCGTCAATCCGGAGCTGATGGCGGCGATGGAGCGCAGCATCCCGCTCGGCCGCGGCGGCACGCCCGAGGAGGCCGCCGGCGCGGTCTACCTGCTGTGCATTCCCGAATCGGACTACGTGAGCGGCCAGACGCTGATGTGCAGCGGCGGCCTCACCGGCATCTGAGCATGCTGCCCCGCCTGCTGCGCCATCCCTGGATGGACGACGACATCGAGGCCTTCCGCGAACAGGTGCGCCGCTACGTCGAGCGCGAACTGGCGCCCGGCCTCGACGGCTGGCGCCGCCAGGGCTTCATCCCGCGGGAAGTCTGGCGGCCCTTCGGCGCGATGGGCTTCCTGCTGCCCGAGATGCCGGAAGCCCACGGCGGCGCCGGCGCCACGCTGGCCTACCAGCTGGTGGTGCAGGACGAGCTGGCCAAGTCCGAGATGCCCGCCAACACCGCCGTCCACACGATCGCGGCGCACTACATCCTCGACTACGGCACCGAGGCGCAGAAGCGCCGCTGGCTGCCGCGGCTGGCCAGCGGCGAGCTGCTGGCCGGCATCGCGCTGACCGAGCCGGGCGTCGGCTCCGACCTCAAGGCGCTGCGCACCCGCGCCCGCCGCGACGGCGACCACTACGTCATCGACGGCGCCAAGACCTTCATCACCAACGGCTTCAGCGCCAACCTGCTGGTGGTGGCGGTGCGCACCGGCGAGGCCGGCAGCCGCGGCGTGTCGCTGGCGGTGCTGGAGACCGAGGACCTCCCCGGCTTCCGGGTCGGCCGCCGACTCGAGAAGCTCGGCCAGCACGCTTCCGACACCGCCGAGCTGTTCTTCGACGGCGTGCGCATGCCGGCGGCGCAGTTGCTCGGCGAGAAGGAAGGCGAAGGCTTCGTCCAGCTGATGAGCCAGCTGCCCTACGAGCGCATGCTGCTGTGCGTGCCGGCCGCTGCCGTGATCGAGCGCGCGGTCGAACTGGCGGTCGACTACACCCGCGAGCGCAAGGCCTTCGGCCAGGCGGTGTTCGACTTCCAGAACACCCGCTTCAAGCTGGCCGAGTGCGCGACGCTGGCCCACGTGGTGCGCAGCTTCGTCAACGACTGCATCCAGCGCATGCTGAACGGCACGCTCGACCCCGAAGCGGCCTACATGGCCAAGTGGTGGTGCACCGAGCAGCAGGGCAAGGTGACCGACGAATGCCTGCAGCTCTTCGGCGGCTACGGCTACATGGCCGAATACCCGATCGCCCGGCTCTACGCCGACGCCCGGGTGCAGCGCATCTACGGCGGCACCACCGAGATCATGAAGGACCTGATCGCCCGCAAGCTCGCGGGCTGAACCCGCTCGGCGGCGGGCGGCTGAATTTCAGGCGGCGGTACCGGTCAGGCGGCGTTGCCGGTCAGGCGCAGCCAGCTCGGGAATTCGCGGTCGAAGTCCTGCGGCGCGACGTTGGCGAAGCATTCGCAGGCCTGGTTCGGCAGCGCCACGCTCATCTCGCTGTGCCAGAGCACGATGCCCAGGCATTGCACGACCCGGATGCGCTCCTCGCGCGGCACCGGAAACTCCGAGCAGTGCGACGGAATCTTTTCCATCCCCAGCCGGCGCCGCACCTCCAAGGCGACGAGGCCATGGCGCTCGCGGCGGATCGTCTGGGAACCCTGGAGCCAGGCATGCAGGTAGAGCGCCCGCAGCGCCACGACGAACAAGACCAGCAGTGCGATGAACATCTGAACCCCCAAGTGCGATAGTGAGTTGCGCGCTTTCCTTCGCGTAGGTAATCAAGTTATGACGACCGGACCGGGCACGCAATAAGCCCGACGGCCTATGACTGCCAACAAATGCACAAAACGGGCCACTTCGTCGCCTGAATGCAACTCTCGGCGCCCGGCGTTGCCGGAACGAGACATGTGGCGCGGGCGCGACCGATGCGCGGGCCTGCATCGGAGAACCCCATCAGAAGCCCAAGGAAATTTCAAGCAGAAATGTGGCTAACTCAGCGCGGTCCGGCGCACGGCCGCTCGTTCCACGAGTGAATTTGTCCACCGTGAGCGTGCACAAGGCTGTGGATAACTCCGGGAGCAAGTGTCCAAGGCGACGCCCTGCTTGCCTTCCGACGCAATGCCGCCAAAACGGGCAGCGCGCGCGCCGAGAACTTCGTCACGCGCGGGGACGCAAACTTTTCTCTTATGGCCTATTTACAACTTGAGCGCGGTCGTAAGGGATTGACACACTCTCAAAGCCATTGCAGCGCGTAGCGCAGCTCCAGCGGGCCGAGCCGCTCCGCCGCCCGCGCGGCCAAGGCATCGCGCGCAGCCGACGCGACCCCGCCGATGCGCACCGCGACCTCGCTGCCGTGCAGCGGATGCGGGCCGGCCTCGACCGCGAGCGTCCGCCCTGCCGCGGCCAGTTCCGGCAGGTCCGCCAGCAGCATGGCCACCACCCGTTCGGCGGCCCGCCAGCGCAGCGCGGGCTTGAAGATCTTTCCGACGGCGGTCAAGGGCATCGGATCGACGAAGAAGAGCGCCACCGGCACCGCCGCCCGCTCCGGCGTGCGTTCGCGGGCGAAGTCGATCAGTTCGGCCTCGCTCGCCTGCGCGCCCGGCTTCAGCTGGACGAAGGCCACCGGCATCTCGCCGGCGCGCGCGTCGGGCTGGCCGACCACCGCCGCCAGCGCGACCGCCGGATGCTGGAAGAACACCTCCTCGATCGCCAGCGGGTCGATGTTGTGGCCGCCGCGGATGATCAGGTCCTTGGCGCGCCCGGTGAGCCAGAGGTAGTCGTCCTCGTCGAGCCGGCCGAGGTCGCCCGAGTTGACCCAGCCGGGCGCGACGAACGCGCCGCGGTTGTGGGCCTCGCTCAGGTAGCCCGAGAAGACGCCGGGGCCGGCCATGGCGACCACGCCGATCTCGTTCGGCGCGCAGTCGCCGGTCGCCTGCCCGGCGCCGTCGAGCTTGACCACGCGCACCCGGCTGTAGGGCACCGCATGGCCGACCGAGCCGAGCCGCAGCGGCCGGTCGGGGTAGCTGATGAGGTGCACGCTGGAGGTCTCGGTCATGCCGTAGACCTCGAGCACCGGCTTGTCCAGGCGCGTGCCGTAGGCCTCGCAGATCGCCACCGGGATCGCCGAGCCACCGCCGGACACGCAGCTCACGCTCGACAGGTCGGCGCCGTCCACCGGCACCGCGAGCGCCGCCGCCAGCACGGTCGGCACCGCGCCGAAGACCGGCGGCCGGTAGCGTTCGACCAGCCGCCAGACGTTGCGGATCGACTCCGGGTTGCGCCAGCCGGCCGGCGACAGCACCACCAGCGTGCCGCCTCCGCAGAGCGTCGCCAGCGCCTGGGTCAGGGCGCCGCCGACGTGGAAGAGCGGCAGCCCGTACAGCAGCGTCCGCCCGTCGCCGATCGGCAGCATCGTGGCGCAGACCCAGGCCTGGTAGACCTGGTTGCCGTGCGTGTGGCGCACCAGCTTCGGGGTGCCGGTGGTGCCGCCGGTGTGGAAGTAACCGGCCGGCTCGTCGGCGCCGATGCGCCGGACATGGGTCAGGCGGTCGGCCGGGCAGGCGGCCAGGCGCTCCTCGAAGCGCAACAACGCCGGATCCAGCTCGGCGCCGGCGCGCACGATGAGCACCGATTCGAGCGACGGCAACTCGGCGCGGATCTGCTGCACCTTGTCGAAGATGTCGGAGCCCGGCATCGGTCCCAGCGCCACCAGCACCTTGGTGCCGGCCGCGCGCAGGATCTCGGCGATCTGGGTCGGCGACAGCAAGGGATTCACCGGATTGGCGATGCCGACCGCCTGCGCGCCGTAGAGCGCATAGAAGCTCTCGGGCAGCAGCGGCAGCAGGAAGCTCACCACGTCGTTCGGCCCGACGCCCAGTCCGGCGAAGAGGTTGGCCGACTGGGTCACCCGGGCCATGAAGTCGCGGTAGCTGAGGCTGACCGGCGGCTGGGCGGGGTCGGACTGCGGCAGGAACTGGATCGCGGGATGGTCCGGGTCGCGCGCCGCGCCGCGCTGCAGCGCGTCCAGCACGCTCTGCACGCCGATCCGCTCGGCATAGGGCACGGCCTCGAAGGCGGCGAGTTCGGCCGCGTTGCGCAGCGGCGGACGCGGGGCTTCGGGGTCGCGCTCCAGCAAAGAGACTCGGGCCATCGCATCGCTCCTCGGTAATGGTGGTGGGTGTGGTTGCGATCGCGATTGTTGGCGGCGGGTGCCTTCGGGCGCCTCACGGTTTACCCTGCGGCCGGCGCCTACAGGCAGGCGCGCGCAAGCCTCACCGGTCGTACCGGCCAAGCGTCTAGGGTGCGGGCTGTACAGCCAAAGAGGAAAGCCATGCCCGCGAATGCCCAAGTGATCGGCGACGTCGAATACCGCGCGGGCGACGGCCCGCTGATCCAGATCCCGAAGGGGCCGGTGGAGATCGACCTGGCCGCGGACAGCGCGGTCATCAGCTGGGGCGAAGGCAACGCCGCGCAGGTCACCGCGATCCCGATGTCCGAGTACCGCCGCTTCGTCGAGGAAGGCGTGATCACGGAGCCGAAACCCTGAGCGCCGCGCGCTTCTCGATGGCGTCCGACGCACCCTCCCTCACCCCGTCGGCGCAGGAAAACCTGGCGCTGGTGAAGGAATTCGACCTGCAGCAGAACGCCGAGGTCTCGCGGGTGCAGGCGGCGATCGAGTCGATCAGCGCCTTCTTCGGCAGCCCGACCTATTTCGCCTTCGCCTTCCTGTTCATCGTCCTGTGGGCCCTGGTGAATGCCTGGGGCGACCGCCACGGCTGGGCCCATGTCGACAAGCCGCCCTTCTTCTGGCTGCAAGGCATCGTCAGCTCGAACGCGCTGCTGCTGACCGTGGCGGTGTTGATCCGGCAGAACCGCATGGCCGTGCTGGCCGAGCACCGCGCGCACCTCGACCTGCAGATCAATCTGCTGACCGAGCAGAAGGTGACCAAGGTGCTGCAGTTGGTGCAGGCCCTGACCCGGCCCGAGAACGCCAGCCCCGCGCACGACGAGGAAGCCGCCGAGCTGGCTCAGCCGGCGGACCCGGAGGCGTTGCTGGTGGCGATCAAGCAATCGACGCGGCGGTCCTGAGCGGACCGCCTGAACCCGGCACGAAGCCCGCTCAGTGCCGGTCGATCGGCCGAAGCACCTTGCGGGTGGCCGATTCGAGCGCCACGGCCGGTGCCAGGCCGCCTTCGAACAGCTGCTTCATGAGGTCGTACACCTCGAACATCAGCGATTCGCGGTAGTCGAGGGAATCGGGATTGAGCACCGGGAAGTGCCGCTCGATCGCGATCAGGGCGCGTTCGTAGCGTTGCATGTCGGCCTCGTCGTCGAGGTGGAAATGCGGCTGGCGGCCGCTCGGCCTGCTGATGGTGCTGGCATGAAGTCTCACGAGGACCCCCCGATGTTTGGCTTGCAATCACTGTAATACCAAAGTGCGCACCAGAGACTATGCCTTCCGTAGGACGAGCGCTCGACCCTCGCTATATGCTCCCCCGATGTCCCTGCTTCCCGAACCCGCACCGCGCCAGCCGGCGCACACCCGTGCCATCACCGCACGCGGCTTCCGCCGCGACGACGGCTTCTTCGACATCGAAGCCGAGCTGATCGACACCAAGGCGTACGACAGCCAGGGCGAGCGCTTCCGGCCGGCCGGCGAGCCGGTGCACCGGATGCAGATCCGGCTGACCATCGACGACGCCCTGGTGGTGCAGGCGGCGGTCGCGGCGATGCCGAACACGCCCTTCACCGAATGCACGCCGGCCGCTGATCCCTTCGGCGCACTCGTCGGCGCACGCATCGGCCCCGGCTGGCGCAAGCAGGTCGACGCGGCGATGGGCGGCATCCGCGGCTGCACGCACCTGCGCGAGCTGCTCGGCGTGATGGCCACCGTGGCCTTCCAGACCGTGCCGGGCTGGCACCGCCACGAGCGGCGCCAGCGGGGCGAGCCGGCGCCGGTCGCCACCGAGCCCGGCTACCAGATGGGCCAATGCCTGGGCTGGGACTTCGACGGTCCGGTCATCGCCCGGATCGCGCCGCAGTTCATCGGCTACCGGCGCAAGCCCAAGGGCGGCTGAGGTCGGCAGGGACCCTTCGGCGAGAATCGCCGGCATGAAATTCCTCCTCGGGCTGGCCGCCGCGCTGGCCGCATTCGCCTCGATCCCGGCCCGCGCCGACGACGCCCACTACTGGATCCGCCACGAGGGCCCGGCCTACGCCTATCCGGCCGAACCCGGCGATTCGCCGGACAAGCTCACCTGGGTCGTCACCGTGCCGCTCAAGCCCGACGTGGAACACGACCCGAACTTCTCGACCTACCTCGTGATGCGCGACGCGAAGACGCTGCCCGACGCGAACGGCATCTACCGCTACTGCACCGCCGTCACCGGCAAGACCGTCGCCTGCACCCAGATGAACGCCCGCACCCATGCCTTCGGCGACACCACCGGCGACAAGCCGCTGGTGCCGCAGTCGACCGCCTGGAAGATCGTCGAAGACATCAGCAAGAACCGGATGCAGCCCATGACCGCGGCCGACGTCGATCGCCTGTCGAAGCAGAAATGAGGCTCGAAACAAGGTACGAAGTCGTCGCTAAGTAGTAGCGAAGACTTCACTTTGCGTCCAACAGTCACCGAATCGTTGCGTCAATGCATCGAAACGCGACGCCGATCGCGCCGAACCATCGATTCACTGGCGGGCCACCCTAAACTCGGGGCCACACCGAGTTCACAGCCCTGCCAATGCGCCTTTCTCCCGCCAAGATCCTTGCTTTCGCGCTGATTTCCAGCTCCGTGGTTTTCGTTGCCTTCGGCACCCATGCCGACGAACAAAGCAGGGACAAGGGCGTGACCGTCGCCGAATTGGTGGGCGTCGATGCCGACGGCAACGGCGTGCGCGACGACGTCGACGCCTTCATCGCCCGCACCTGGCCTTTCGACCCCGAGATGCAGACCGCCGCCGAGATGTTCGCGCGAGCGATCCAGCCCGCGCTCGGCGTCGACCTGGCGCTGATGCCCGACACCACCGCCCTGGCCGAGGCCGAAGCCCGCGCCGGCGCCTGCGCCTCCGACTACCTCGGCCGCCGCGGCGGCCCCGAAGCGACCCGGATGATGGACCAGGTCTGGGACCAGACCTACAACACCCGCGCCCGCAACGAGAAGCGCGATGCCTTCCGGGCGCGCGCCCGCACCACCGAGCTGGCCAAGCTGCCCAAGTGCAGCGCCAAGGCCTGAGCATCTGATCCTGCCGGCCTATATCGGTCGGCCGACATCGTCGAATCCGTCACGAAGGGCGCCGGCGGCCACCCTCCGGCAGCCGCCGTTGAGTCGTAGACTTGCGCGCGCCACATTCCTCGCTGCCGCCCATGAAATCAGATCGCCGGTCCAGGACAAGCTACCGGGGCACCGGTCCGGGGCTCACCCGCTCCCGGGTGCGCCGCTCGCGCGACCGCCGGTTGAGGCTCTATGTCGTGGCCCTGGCGCTTCTCGTCGGCGGCTTCGCCTGGTGGATGCTCCATGGCGAGCACATGCCGCCGCCTCCGCCGATGTTGGTCTCGGCACCCGCGCCTTCGCCGGCCCCCGCCGACGCAAGCCCCGCGACCACGCCCGCGCCGAAGCCGGCCGAACGCACCGCCGCCCTCGCGCCGCTGAACCTGCCGGCCGACGACGCCCCGCACGGCAGCCGCATGGAATGGTGGTACTACAACGGCATCCTGCGTGCCGACTCCGGCGACCGCTATGCCTTCCACGTCGCGGTCTTCGTCGCCAACGGACTGGTCAAGCACACCGTCATGCACGTGGCGCTGACCGACCTGCAGACCGGCAAGCACCATGTCGGCCAGAGCCGGACCGCCGGCGTTCCGTCCAACAGCATCGCCAACGGCTTCGACATCAGCCAGGACGGCTGGGAGGTCAAGGGCGGCGGCAAGACCGGCGCGCTGCGGGCCGACTTCGACGGCGTCGCCCTGGCGCTGACGCTCGACGCGGCGGTGCCGGTGGTCGCGCACCGGGCCACCGGTTCGGCGACGCCGGGCCTGCTCGACTTCGGCGCCAGCGGCATCAGCTACTACTATTCGCGCCCGCGGATGCCGGCCCATGGCCGCATCACGCTGGCGGGCAAGACGGTCGACGTTGTCGGCGACGTCTGGTTCGACCACCAGTGGGGCGACTTCGACGTGCTGAGCCTGGGCTGGAACTGGTTCGCGCTGCACCTGGCGGACGGCTCCGACCTGATGCTCTACCAGCTCTTCGACGACGCGCGGCGTCCGGTGATGACCGCCGGCACGCTGTCGGACGCCAAGGGCTCGCAGCCGCTGGACGCCAGCGCGATCGAGCTGACGCCGGTCGATTCATGGACCAGCCCGAGCACCCGCATCGCCTACCCGGTCGCCTGGAAGATCAAGTTGCCGACCGGCACGCTGGAGGTCAAGCCGCTGCACGCCGACAGCGAATTCGATTCGCGCCAGACCACCGCCAATGTCTACTGGGAAGGCCCGGTGCAGGTCTCGGGCAGCAGCCAGGGCCAGGGCTTCCTCGAGCTGAGCGGCTACGACCGCCCGCAGGCCCCCGCGCCGAGCGGCAAGTGAGCGGCGCCTCGCATGACGACGCCGCTGCGGATGCTGGCCCTGGCGCTGGCCTTCGCCGGGCCCGCCGCATTCGCTGCCGCCGCCGACGCCGCTGACGCCCTGCCCCGGTTGCACGCCGATCCGGCGCGCACCTCGGTCTCGGGCCTGTCGTCCGGCGGCTTCATGGCGGTGCAGTACGGCGTCGCCTTCTCGGCCAGCGTGCAGGGCATCGGCGTGGTGGCGGGCGGCCCGTACGGCTGCGCCTCGGTCAATGTCGGCGGCATCCTGACCTGCCTGTCGGGACAGCCGTCGGGCGAGGCTTCCTGGGCCTCGGTGCAGGCGCTGGCGCTGGCCGGCGAGGTCGATCCGGCCGCCGGACTGGCGAGGCAAAAGGCCTATGTCTTCAGCGGCAGCAAGGACCAGGTAGTGGCCAGGGCGGTGGTCGCGGCCACGCGCGACTTCTTCAAGGCCGCCGGCATGCCATCGAGGAACTTGGCCTATGTCGACAACGTGGCCGCCGGCCATGCCTTCGTGGTGCCCGGCTTCGGCAACAGTTGCGGCAGCAACGCGGCGCCCTACATCGTGCATTGCAGCGTGAAGAGCAAGCCCTACGACCAGGCCGGCGCCGTCCTGCAGAAGCTCTACGGCCCGCTGAAGGCGCCGGCCGTCGCCCTGTCTTCGACCGTGCGGCCCTTCGACCAGCGCGACTTCGCGAACGCGGCGAGCAGCCTGGATTCGGTCGGCTTCGTCTACGTCCCGACGGCCTGCGCCAGCGGCAGCGGCTGCGCGGTGCACGTGGTCTTCCATGGCTGCCAGCAGGGCGCGCAGAGCGTGGGCAGCGACGTCTACGCCTCGGTCGGCTACAACCGCTGGGCCGACACCAACCGGCTGATCGTCCTGTATCCGCAGGTGGTGAAGAGCGAGCCCGCGCCGTACAACCCGCAGGGCTGCTGGGACTGGTGGGGCACCGGCTACACCGGCCCGGCCTTCGCGCTGAAGAGCGGCGTGCAGATGGCGGCGGTCAAGGCGATGGTCGACCGGCTCACCGGCCAATAGAACTCCCGGGAGAAATCAAGAGCGCATCCGCGTCAGGTCCCGGCGCGGCGCCAGCGGCGATCGGTCCCAGAGGTCGAGCAGCTGCGCCGGGTCCTGGTAGATCGCGTCCGCGCCTGCCAGCTCGTCGTCGTCCCACCAGCCACCGCAGCGCAGCGCGACCGAGGGCACGCCGGCCTTGCGGGCGGCCTGCACGTCGTAGGGCGTGTCGCCGACCATCACCGCTTCCTCGGGCGACGCGCCGGCCTTGGCCAGCGCGGCATGGACGATGTCGCTGTCGGGCTTGGACCGCGCCGCGTCATCGGAGTCGGCCGCGGTGTCGAAAAGGTCGTCGACCTCGGCCTGCCGCAGCAGGGCCTGCACTTCCTCGCCCGTGGCGGAGGTGGCGACCACCGGCCGGAGACCGCACTCGTGGATCCGCTCGACCATCGCGCGCGCCCGCGGCGTCGGCCGCAGGTCGGCCAGGAATTCGTCGTGGAAGAGGCGGGCCCGGTCCTCGGCGATCTGCTTGCCCTCCGGCGAATCGGCCGCGAGGCCGGTCAGCTCGGGCAGCACCTTGTCGCCGCCCATGCCGATCAGCGGCCGCACCCGTTCGTAGCTGAGCGCGTGGCCGTGGCGCCGCAGCACCTCGATCCAGCACAGGGTGTGGGCGTCGTTGCTGTCGAGCAGGGTGCCGTCGATGTCGAGCAGCACGACCTTCAGCGGGTGCTCGTCATGGAAACCGTTCATAGCGGTGCTCCCGGAAAAGCGCCAGCCTGCGCCGCACCCGCAGCGGCCGAGCGTAGGTGCGCACCGCCCCGGCGGGTCAGGGCACGTCGTTGATGTCCGCGTCGGATGCGCGCTCCGGCGCGACGCCGCCGATGCCGCCGACGCCGCGCGCCGGATGCACCGGCGCCGCGCCGACCGGCACGTTGCGGCCCAGGAAATCGATCACGGAGTTGCCGAAGATGTCGTTGCGGTCGCCCGCGACCATGTGGCCGGCGTTGGTCACGTTGACGTATTCGCAGTGCGGGCAGATCGCCAGGAATTCCTGCGCGCCCTCCTCGCTCAGCACGTCCGACAGACCGCCGCGCACCAGCAGGGTCGGCAGCCGGAGGTTGCGCGCGCAATCCTCCAGCCGATGCTGGCGGCGGATCAGGTCGCGCACGCCGGCACGAAAGCGCGGGTCCCAGTGCCAGTGGTATTTGCCGTCGGCGCCCAGGCGCACGTTCTTCGCCAGGCCGTCGAGGTTCTTCGGGCGCTTGCGCTGCGGCTGGTAGTTGCCGATGGCCTCGGCCACTTCCTCCAGGGATTCGAAGCCGTCGGGCTTCTGCGCCATGAAGGCCTGGATCTTGCCGACGCCTTCGGTCTCGATGCGCGGCGCGATGTCGACCAGCACCAGCGCCGCGGCGTCGACATGGCCCTCGCCGACCGCCACCAGGCTGGTGCCGCCGCCCATCGAGGCGCCGACCAGCACCGGCCGCGGCTGGCCCAGTTCGGCAATGACGCACAGCAGGTCCTGCACCATGATTTCCTGGCCATAGACGCCGTCGGGCGCCCAGTCGGAGTCGCCATGGCCGCGGGCGTCGAAGGCCACCGCGTGGTAGCCCGCCCGGCCGAGCAGCTCGCCGGTGCCCTTCCAGGCATGCCGGGTCTGGCCGCCGCCGTGCTGCAGCAGCACCAGCGGGCCCTTCGGGTCGCCCCAGGCGTCGCCGGCCAGGGCGATGCCGCCGACGCCTTTCCAGAAGTGCATCGGGTCGGGGGTTCCGGGGAGTCTTGTTCCTGCGGTCACGGGCTTGTCCTTGTCGGAGGCGAAGGTCGATAGAAAGGCTTGAGCGTCTCGTAGGCCGAAACGTAGCGGGTCATCATGCGGTCGTAGCGTGCGGCCTGCGCCGGGTCGGGCACGAAGACCCGCTCGACGCGCACCAGGCGTTCGGCGCCCTCGGCGAGCGAGGCGAAGAGCCCGGCGCCGACGCCGGCCATCACCGCCGCGCCGACCACGCCGGTGTCGAGGCAAGCGACCCGCCGCAACGGAATGCCCAGCACGTCGGCACGCAGTTGCGACCAGAAGTCGGAGCGGGCGCCACCGCCGCCGAGATGAAGGCTCTCGAAGCGCTGGCCGGCCGCGCGCTGCGCGGCTTCGAGCACCAGCCGGGCCGAGCAGGCCACGCCTTCGAGCGCGCTCAGGGCCAGCTCGGGCATGCCGGTGTCGGAGGTGAGGCCGAGGAAGGTGCCGCGCGCGTCCATGTCCCAGAGCGGCGCGCGCTCGCCCTGCAGGTGCGGCAGGAACAGCGCCGGTTCCGGCCCGCGCCCTGCCGTGGCCGCCGCCGCCAGCACCTGGCCCGGCGCGTGGCCCAGCAGCTCGGCCAGCCAGCGCAGCGTGTCGCCGCCGCTCTGGGTCGGCCCGGCCTGCACGTGGCAGCCGTCGACCGGCAGGAAGCTCACCACGCCGGGTGCACCGCCGCGCTCGGCGCCGATCAGCGCGACGATCTCGCTGGTGCCGCTGATGTAGGCGCCCTCGCCCGGCCGCGCGGCGCCGCAGCCGATCAAACCGCTGAACGCGTCCATGGTGCCGGCGACGAAGAGCGCGCGCGAACCGCCGAAGCGCGGGTGGATGGCCGTGCCGACCGCATCGCGGTAGCCGGACATCGGCGGCAGCCGCTCGGCAGCGCCGGGCACCCGCGCGATCAGCGCCGCGATCGGCAGGCCGGCGCCGTCGACCAGGTCGAAGGATGCGAGCGGGTCGGCGGTCCAGCGGCCGGTGAGCTGGCGCAGCACGAAGTCCTTGGGCGACAGCACCCGCGCCGTGCGCTCCCAGATGGCCGGCCGGTGCTCGCGCATCCAGGCCATCCGGGCCAGCGTGTGGCTGGCGCCGACCGCCATCGTCGAGCCCCACCAGGCCTCGCGTTCGGCCGGAGCGATCGTGGCGTCGAGCGCCTCGGCCTCGGCGACCGTGCGCCGGTCCTGCCAGACGATCGCGGGCGCCAGCGCGCGGCCGTCCTCGTCGACGAAGACATGGGTGTTGACCTGGCTGCAGACGCCCACCGCGGCCAGCTGCTCGACCGCGCGCCCCGGCAGCACCGAATCCAGCACGGTCCACAGCGCGTCGAGCCAGGCCTGCGGTTCCTGCTCGACCCAGCCCGGATGCGGCCGCTGGGTCGCGTAGTTGAGCGAGGACAGCGCCAGGAGCGTGCCGCGCTCGTCGAACAGGCCGGCCTTGACCGAGGTGGTGCCGACATCGATGCCGAGCAGGGTGCGGGCGGGCGGGGAACGGGTCATGGCGAGGCTGGCAGGTTCGTGGGTTGCTCGATCGGCCGTGCAACGGGCTGCGACGGGCCGCCCTCGATGATGCGCGCAAGAAGCTCTTGCAGTTGCGCGACCTCCGCCTCGCTCAGCCCGGCCTGGATGGCGCGGTCGGACGCGCCGGCGGCGCGCGCCAGCCGGCGCAGCAGCGAGCGGCCCGCGGGCGTGATCAGGATCAGCCAGGCGCGGCGGTTGCGCGGGTCGAGGCCGCGCTGCACCGCGCCCAGGCGCTCCAGCTCGTCGATCAGCTGCACCATCGTCGTCCGGTCGAGGCCGAGGCTGGCGCCGATCGCGCTCTGCGACCGGGCGCCGCGCTCTGCCACATGGGTCAGCACCGTGTAGTGCTTGGCGTTGATGCCGTGGGCTTCGAGCCGGGTGCGGAAGTCGGCGCGCGCGATCGCCGCCGCGCGGCCCAGCAGGAAGCCGGTGGACTGACGGAGCGCGGTCGGGGTATCGGCGGATTTCAAGGGGCGCGGGTGGATCGGCGGCAGGGGTCGCGAGCGGATTGCGACCGACAGTTTTCACCTTTATTATCAGCAGCACTGACGATATGACAAGTCCTGGCCACCCAGTCACGGCGCCCCTGCGCATCAGCGGCGTCGCCAAGCATTTCGCATCGACGGTGGCGCTCGACGGCGTCTCGCTCGAGCTGCCGGCCGGCCAGGTGAGCGCGCTCATCGGCGAGAACGGCGCCGGCAAGTCCACGCTCATCAAGATCCTCACCGGTGCCTATGCCGCCGACGCCGGCAGCCTCGAATGGCGCGGCGCGCCGCTGGTGCTGCACGGCCCGCACGACGCCCGCGCCGCCGGTATCGCGGTGCTGCATCAGGACCCGCAACTGGTCGACGCGCTCGACGGCATCGAGAACCTCTTCATGGGCCGGCGCGACTTCGGCGGCCGCGGCGGCCTGGTCTCGCGCCGCGCGCTGCTGGCCCGGGCCCGCGACCTGCTCGCCCGCTACGACCTCGAGGTGCCGCTGGAGACGCTGGTGCGCGACATGGCGCCGGCCGAGCGCACCCTGCTCGGCCTGGTGCGCTGCCTCATCGATCCGCCGGCGCTGCTGATCCTCGACGAGCCGACCGCCTCGCTCACCGCCGCCGAGACCGCGCGGCTGGCCGGCGCGATCGCCACGGTGCGGCGCCAGGGCGCGGCGGTGCTCTTCGTCTCGCACCGCCTCGACGAGGTGCTGTCGATGGCCGACCGCATCGTGGTGATGCGCAACGGCCGGGTGGTCGCCACCCGCGAAGCCCGGGGCCAGACCCACGACGGATTGATCGCGCTGATGTCCGGCACCGCCGTCGAGGCCGCGCCACCGCCCATGGGCACCGCCGCGACATCGATCGCGCAGGCGCCCGCCTGCCGCCTCGCGGTCGAGCGTCTCGAGACCCGCGACCAGCGGGTGCGCCAGGCCTCGCTGCGCGTGATGGCCGGCGAGGTCGTCGGCCTCTACGGCCTGGCCGGCGCTGGCCGCA
The DNA here is from genome assembly GCF_009765735.1 of Xenophilus sp. L33. GTDB lineage: Bacteria > Pseudomonadota > Gammaproteobacteria > Burkholderiales > Burkholderiaceae_C > Variovorax. Next base: position 12,622 of record NZ_LMUW01000091.1, on the reverse strand, counting down.
CCGAACTGCTGGAAGCCATCTACGGCGCCCGCGCGCTCGCCGCCGGCACGGTCGCGGTCGATGGCCGCCCGATGACGCCGCCGACGCCCTCGGCGTCGCTCGGCGCCGGCGTCTGCCTGATTCCCGAAGACCGCAAGCGCCATGCGCTGATGCTGCGGCGCTCGCTGCTCGAGAACCTGAGCCTGTCGCGGCTGCGCGGCTTCGCCCGCTGCGGCTTCGTCGACGCGCGGCGCGAACGCGCCGCCGGCGCGGAGGCGGTCGCCGCTCATGCGATCCGCGCGGCCGGCCTCACGCAGCCGGTCGGCGAGCTGTCGGGCGGCAACCAGCAGAAGGCGGTGTTCGCCCGCGCCATCGGCACCGGTCCCGGCGTGCTGCTGTGCGACGAGCCGACCCAGGCGGTCGACGTGCTGACCCGGCGCGCGATCCATGCGCTGATCCGCGGCCATGCCGCCGCCGGTGGCGCGGCACTGGTCGTCACCTCCGACCTGGACGAGCTGGTCGGGCTGGTCGACCGGGTGCTGGTGATGCGCGAAGGCCGCATCGTGCGCAGCTTCGATCGCGCACCGCTGGTCGCCGGCGACATCCTGCAGGCCTGCTTCGTGCCGTCGCCGGCTGCCGCGGAGGCCCTCGAATGAGCCGCGCGACAGCGAGCCTTCCGCTCGGCGCCCTGCAGCGCCACCTGCGCGCCTCCAGCGCACTGATCGCGCTGCTGCTCATCTGCGCGGTCTTCGCGATCCTGAGCCCGGGCGCCTTCGCCTCGCTCGGCAACGCGTTCAACGTCCTGCGGCAGATCTCCTTCCTGGTGCTGGTCGCGGTCGGCGCCACCTTCGTGATGGCGGTCGCCGAATACGACCTGTCGGTCGGCGCGACCGCCAGCCTGGGCGGCGTGCTGGCCGCCAAGCTGGCGGTGGGGGGCGTCGGCGTGCCGCTGCAGGTGCTGATCACGGTCGCGGCCGGCTTCGCCATCGGGCTGGCCAACGGCCTGATCGTGACCCGCTTCCGGGTACTGTCCTTCATCACCACGCTGGCCACCGGCACGCTGATCGGCGGCGCCATCTTCTGGATCACCGACGGCTCGACCGTCTTCGAGAACATCCCCGACAGTTTCGGCATCCTCGGCCGCGGCGTCTGGCTGTCGCTGTCGTTCCCGGCCTGGCTGATGCTCGCGACGGTCGCGCTGGCGGCGCTGACGATGCGCAAGACCGTCTTCGGCCGCCAGCTCTACGCCATCGGCGGCAATGCCGAGGCGGCCTTCCTGGCCGGCATCGGCGTGGCGCGGCACAAGGTGATGGCCTTCGGCCTGTGCGCGGCGCTGGCCGCCTTCTCGGGCCTGCTGCTGGCCTCGCGCCTGGGCTCGGCCCAGCCGACCGGCGGCAACGCGCTCTTCCTGCCGGCCTACGCCGCAGTCTTCCTCGGCGTGGCCGCCAGCCGCGAAGGCGTGCCGAACGTCGGCGGCACCCTGGCCGGCGCCGCCATACTCGGCGTGCTCGCCAACGGCCTGACCATCCTCAACAGCCCGACCTACCTGCAGGACATGCTGACCGGCGCCATCGTGATCGGCGCCGTCGTGGTTCAGCAGATCGGCCGGCCCCGCTAGCTTTTTCCAGGAGACCTCGATGAACCGCAAAGCACCGAACCGCAGAACCTTCGTCCGCCTCGGCGCCGCCGCCCTCGGCGCCGCTTCCCTGGCCGGCTCGCCGTGGAGCCTGGCCGAGCAGGCCGGCAAGCGGGTCGCGATCATCACGCCCTACGTGTCCTCGCCGACCACCTCCGAGATGATCAAGTCGATCGTCGACTACGGCACCAAGCAAGGCTGGAAGACCAACGTGGTCGACACCCGCGGCGACATGGGCCAGATGGTCGCGCGCATGGAAGACGCGATCGCCTCCAAGGTCGACGCGATCGTGGTGGTGAGCATCGACGCCGGCCGCATCCAGGCGCAATTGCAGGCGGCGCAGGCGGCGCACATCCCGGTCTTCGGCTGCGACTCCAGCTACGCGCCCGGCATGACCGCCACCGCGGTCAGCGACGACGCCGCCATGTCGACCCTCATCACCAACCAGCTCTTCAGCGCCATGGGCGACAAGGGCACCGTGATCGTCTTCACCCACCGGCCGCACCCGGGCGTGCTCAAGCGAACAAACCAGTTCACCGCGCTGCTCGCGCAGCATCCGAACATCAAGGTGATCGCCGAGAAGCACGTCGACGTGCCCGGCCCGATCGAGAGCGCGCGCAAGTCGATGGAAAGCCTGCTGCTGGCCAATCCGCAGAAGGGCTCGATCACCGGCGTCTGGGGCGCCTTCGACGACGCCGCGATCGGCGCGACCCAGGCGATCATGGCCGCCGGCCGCGACGAGATCGTGGTGACCGGCGTCGACGGCTCATCGCAGGCGGTCGACCTGATCCGCAAGAAGTCGCCGCTGGTGGCCACGGTCAAGCAGGACTTCGTCGGCATGGGCCAGCGGGTCGGCGAGCAGATCACCCGCGTCCTCGACGGGCAGCCGGTGACGGCCACCACCATCGACGTGCCGGCCAAGCTGCTGACAATTTCGAACCTCTCGTAGCGCGCGGGCCACAACCGGGCTTGCTGTAACCCGGATTAACAACGGGTAACCACGCAAAGCATCGGAAGCGCTCACGATGGCGGGCGCGGCTCCTTGCCGGGCCGTGCCCTCGCAACGGAGCACCCATGAGCGCCATTCGCCACAGCGACGCGGGTCCCACGACCCCACTCGGTTCCGTGACCTACGGACAGGTCGGCATCCTCCTCGAACTGATGTTGCGAGGCGAGCGAACCCACTTCAGCAAGTGCGACTTCTGCCAGTCGCTGAACCACCGCTCCGCCACCCGCTGCCAGGGCTGCCACGGCCGGCTGACCGCTTCCTACACCGAGCCCGCCTCCGCCATCGAGGACGCCGCCGCGCGCCGCCCGCTGGCCGAGCCGCGACAGGTGCGCGAATTCGCCAACCTCGCGCTGTGGGTGCTGGCGATGCCGCTGCTGCTGTTCGTCGGCTTCCTGCTCTGGCAGCAGGCGCATGGCCGGCATGCGGCGCCGGTCGATGTGCGCGAGGCGCGGGCCGCGACCTCCAACGCTTCGCCCACAGCGTCCGGTGCACCTGCGGTCGCGGCAGCGGTTGTCGCGCCGCCCGCCGCGGCCAGCGTGCCGAGCTCGGAAGCCCAGGCGGTGGTGTCCGCACCCGCGGCGCTTGCGGCGCAGGCGCCGGTCATGCCGAGCGCGACGATGTCGGCGGCTGCAGCGGCCGAAGCCGCCGCCGTTCCGATGCCCGCGGACCCCGCCGCGGTCGCCGAGCCGCTCAAGCCGCGGCCATCGCGTTCACGGATGGCATCGGCCGCCGCGCGCGCGGGCTACGACCCGACCGCCGCCTGCGAGGGCGAGAGCTTCTTCTTCCGCGCGATCTGCGTGAACCGGCGCTGCGCCGAGGCGCAGAACGCGCACAACCCGCGCTGCTTCGACGCCGTGCGCCAGCGCCGCATCGACGAGGCCCGCCGCAACCCGACGATGATGAGCCGGGCAGGCGCCGCCGGAATCAATCCGGTGTGACCGACAGGCGGTCGCGGTACATCTCGCGCATCTTGGTCTTGAGGAACTTGCCGGTCGAGGTCTTCGGGATCGCATCGACCCACTCGAAGTCGTCCGGCACCTGGTAGCGGGCCAGCTTCGGCCGCATGAATTCGCGCAGCGCCGCGGCGTCGACCTCCGCCCCCGGCCGCTTGACGACCACCACCAGCGGCCGCTCGCCCCACTTCGGATGCGGGATCGCGACCACCGAGGCTTCGGCCACCGCCGGATGCCCCATCGCCAGGTTCTCCAGCTCGACCGAGCTGATCCATTCGCCGCCCGACTTGATCATGTCCTTGCTGCGGTCGACCAGCCGCATGTAGCCCTGGGCGTCGATGGTGCCGATGTCGCCGGTGCGCAGCCAGCCGTCGTCGGTGAACTTGCCGGGGTCGTTCGGCGTGTCGTGGTAGCTGCCGGTGATCCACGGGCCGCGCACCTGCACCTCGCCGGAAGACTGGCCGTCCCACGGCCGCACGCCCTCGATGTCGTCGACGATGCGCATCTCGACCAGCGGCACCGCCATGCCCTGCATCGCCCGGATCGCCTGCCGCTCGTGCGTCGGCAGTGCCGCCTGCGCCGGCTTCAGGATCGGCACGCTGGCCAGCGGCGAGGTCTCGGTCATGCCCCAGCCCTGCAGGATGTGCATGTCGAGGCGTTCGAAGTTGGCGACCATCGACTGCGGCACCGCCGCGCCGCCGATCAGCATGCGCATGCCCTTGACCAGCCGGCGCTCGCGCGTCGGCGCGCTGAGCGCCTGGAAGATCATCATCCAGATGGTCGGCACGCCGAGCGCCATGGTGGCCTGGCCTTCTTCCATGAGGTCGAGCAGGTCTTCGGCGCCCAGGTGCGGGCCGGGCAGGATCTGGCCGGCGCCGACCATCGCGGCCGAGAACGGCACCGCCCAGGCGTTGGCATGGAACATCGGCGTGACCATCATCACCTGGTCGCGCGCGGACAGCGCGAACAGGTCGGGCATGCACCCGGTGATGGCGTGCAGCACCATCGAGCGGTGCGAATAGACAACGCCCTTGGGGCGGCCGGTGGTGCCGGACGTGTAGCACATGCCGACCGCCTCGTTCTCGTCCTGCGCCGGGTATTCGTAGGCGCTGGCGTCGCCGGCGATGAACTCCTCGTAGCCTTGCGTTCCGTCCGCGGCGGCCGCGGCGGCGCCTCCGTCGAAGGGCACCACGATCACGTGCGACGGCGGCTTGCGCAGCAGCGGCTTCACGCGCTCCCAGACCGGCAGCAGCACGTCGTCGACGATCAGCACGCGGTCGCCCGCGCTGTCCATGATGTAGGCGATGTCGTCGGGCGACAGGCGCAGGTTCAGCGTGTGCAGCACCGCGCCCGCCGCCGGGATGCCGAAGTAGCTTTCGAGGTGCCAGGAATGGTTCCAGCAGAGCGTGGCGACCGGGTCGCCGCGCGCGACGCCGGCCTTGTCGCGCAGGGCCTGCGCCAGCTGCCGGGCGCGGCGGCGGATGTCGGCGTAGCTGCAGCGGTAGGTCGACTTGTCGGGCCGGCGGCCGAGGATGGTCTGTTCGCCGAAATAGGTTCCGGCACGGTCGAGGATCCAGTTGGTGCTCAGTTGCACCGGCATCATGGTCGATTGCATGGGTTGTCGTCTCCTTGGACAGCGGCCGGCGGCGCTGCCTGGGGAGTCTTGCTCAAGACTCGCCGTGTCGCGCGATGTCGAGGCGACTGTGCGCCTAGGACAAACCCGCACCGCTCAGTTGAGCCGCCAGATGCAGACCGTGAGGATGGTCGCGAACACGAGCCACGCCGCATACGGCGCCAGGAGCGCGCCGGCTACGCGGTCGATGCGCCAGAACAGCACCGTCGTGAGCAGCACGATCGCCAGCAGCACCAGCATCTCGGCCAGCGCGAAGCCGACGCGCTGGTAGCCGAAGAACAGCACCGACCACAGCATGTTCAAGGCCAGCTGCACCGCGAACGAACCCAGCGCGACCCGCCCGGACCGGGAATCACCGACCCGCCAGACCCGCCAGCCGGCGACCGCCATGAGGAAGTAGAGGACGATCCAGACCGGCGCGAAGACCCGGTCCGGCGGATTGAACGGTGCCTTGTGCAGCGCCTGGTACCAGGTGCCGACGCTGGTCGCGGTGACCTTCTTGCCGATCTCGAAGCGCACGTAGCAGACGGCCAGGAAGACGGCCAGCCCGATCGCGTTGGCTTTCCGGGATCTCATGGTCGGGGGAGACTACGGCGCAGCTGCCGAGACCGCGGGTAGGCCCGGCGCCTGCGCCTTCGTAGGCCGGCAAGAACGCCGCTATGAAGCCGGCGCGTCCTTCGCATCGTCGAAGTAGCCGGCGTACTGCTGGCGCAGCACCGACTTCTGGATCTTGCCGGTCGCGGTCTTCGGCATCGCCTCGACCTGGATGAAGGCCTTGGGGCACTTGTACGGGCTCAGCCGCTCGCGCAGGCGCTGCGAGAGCGCGGCCTCGTCGATCCGGGCGCCGGGCCGCGCGACGATGACCGCGGTCACCGCCTCGGTCCAGTGCGCATGCGGCACGCCGATCACCACCACCTCGGCGATTCCGGGCTCGCAGGCATAGAGCGCCTTCTCGACCTCGATCGAGGCGACGTTCTCGCCGCCGCTCTTGATCACGTCCTTGAAGCGGTCCTTGAACCACAGGATGCCGTCGGCGTCGAAGTAGCCGACGTCGCCCGAATGGAACCAGCCATGCCTGAAGGCCTCGCGCGTGGCCTCCTCGTTGTGCAGGTAGCCGCTCAACGCCTGCGGGCTGCGGTAGGCGATCTCGCCGGCCTCGCCCTGCGGCAGCAGCGCGCCGTCGGTATCCATGATGCCGACCTGCACGTTGATGCCCGGCGTGCCGGCGGCGCCGGGATGGCTCAGCTGGTGTTCGGGCCGGAAGAAGGTCGCCACCGGGCTCATCTCGGTCTGGCCGAACATCAGCGAGAAGCCGCAGCCGAAGGTCTCGATCGCGGCCCGCAGTTCGTGGTCGGGCATCGGCGCCATGGCGTAGACCGCCAGACGCAGGCTGTCGACGCGCCTCGGCCGCGCCTGCTGCGCTTCCATCAGGGTGCGATACATCATCGGCAGGCCGAAGAGCACGCTCAGCCGCTCGGTCTCGATCAGGTCGAGCAGCGCCTCGGCGTCGAAGCCCTTCATCACGCAGATCGCGCCGCCGACCGCGACCACCGGCGTGCAGATCGCATTGAGCTGCGCGGTGTGGAACATCGGCATCATCGCCAGCACGCGGTCGTCGGCGCTCATGCGGGTGTCGATCGCGGTGCCGAGCGATTCGAGGTAGATGGCCAGCTGGCTGCCGACCACGCCCTTCGGCGCCGAGGTGGTGCCGCTGGTGTAGAGGTACGAGAGCGGCGCCCGGTCTTCAACGAACACCGCGGGCACCTGCGACGGCTGTCCGGCCTGCAGCGCATCGAAGCCGATGCTGCGCAGCTGCGGCGGCAGGGCCAGCGACGCATCGGCCGCACCGACCACCACCAGTTCGCGCAGCGGCTGGCCGGCCTCGACGCCGGTCAGGAACTGCTCCAGCAGCCCGGCCGCGACCACCGCGCCGCGCACCTTCGCGTGGTCCAGCACGTAGGCCAGCTCGCGATGGCGCCACAGCAGGTTGATCGGCACGCAGACCACGCCGGCCTTGGCGCAGGCGAAATAGGTGGCGAGGAATTCGGCGCTGTTGGCGGACATCAACGCCAGCGCGTCGCCGGGCCGGAAGCCGAGCGACAGCAGCCCGTGCGCGACCCGGTTGCTCCAGGCCTCGAAGTCACCGTAGCTGAAGCGGCGCGGGCCGTCGATGACCGCGTCGCTGGCCGGCGCCCGCGCCGCGCTGCGGGTGAGCAGGTCGCCCACGTTGACTCTCTGGATCAGGCTGTCGGCCAGTCGCTGGTCGGCTGTCATCGGTCTTGTCTCCTCGGCCGGTACCTTGCCGGCGGCGGCCAATACAGGCGAAATGCGCGCTCCTCGGGGCTGCCGAAATTACAATACAGAATTCTGTACGTCCATCCCTCCAGACCCGCATGAAGACGACTCTCGACATCAACGACGCCCTGCTGGTGCGGGCCAAGACCTTGGCGGCCCAGCAGCGCACCAGCCTCACCCGGCTGATCGAGGAAGGGCTCCAGCTGCGCCTGCAACGCCAGCGCCTGCCCCGGCGCGCGGCGCGGCTGCCGGTGCACAAGGGCAAGGGCGGCCTGGTGGCCGGCCTCGACGGGCTCAGCAACCGGGCCCTGCTCGACGCCGCCGACCATGACGCCTGACGTCAACGTGCTGCTCGCCGCATCGCGCAGCGACCATCCGCATCACGCCGCCGCCATCGCCTGGCTCGGTGAGGCGCTCGGCAACGCCGGCCGCGGCGCCACGCTGGTGCTGCAGCCGATGGTCCTGGCGAGCTTCCTGCGGCTGGCGACGCATCCGAAGATCTTCGTCCAGCCGACGCCGGTCAAGGACGCGCTGGCGTTCGTCGATGCCCTGCTCGATGCGCCGGGCGTCGAGCAAGCCACGCTCGGTCCCGAGTGGCCGCAGTTGCGCGAACTCTGCAGCGCCGGGTCGCTGGCCGCGAACGACATCCCCGATGCCTGGCTCGCCGCCGCCGCCATCCATCAGGGCGAGCACGTCGTCAGCTTCGACCGCGATTTCAGGAGGCTCCTGCCGAAGGGCCGCTTCACCCGCCTGGCGGCCTGAAGCTCAGCGCGGCGGCGCTTGCTTCGCCTGCGCCACCAGCGTGTGCACGTACAGCGACAGGTCGGCGATCAGCCGGTCGTCGTGGGTCGAGAAGTCGAGCCCGGTCAGCTCCGACACCTTGCCGATGCGCGCGCTGACCGTCTTGCGGTGCACGCCCAGGCGCTGCGCCGCCGCTTCCAGCGAGCAGTTGGCGTCGAAGAAGACGCGCAGCGTCTGCAGCAGCTGCTGCTGCAGGCCGGCCTCCTCGCGCAGCAGCTGGCCGAAGTTGAGTTCCAGGAAGCGCTGCATGCCGGCTTCGTGGCGCAGGCTCAGCAGCAGCCCGACCACGCCGGCGCGGTCGTAGACCACCGCCGCCGAGCGCATCAGCTGGCGCGCGACGTCCAGCGCGATCAGCGATTCGCGGTAGGCGGTCTGCAGGCCGCGGGCATGGGCGCAGCGGCTGCTGCCGCCGATCAGCACCAGCCGGCCGCCCAGCTCGTCGTCGAGCCGGTGCGCCACGCGCTGGGCGAAGCGCTCGGCCTCGTCGAGGCCGTCGTCGCCGCACAGGATGGCCAGCGACAGGCCGTGCGTGGCGACCGCGCGCACGCCGCCCGGCCGCGCCGCCTGGATCGCCCGCGTGACCTGCGTGCGCACCGCCGACACCGCACGGTCGAGGTTGCCGCTGGCCGGGCCGATCTCGCAGACGTAGAGGCGCAAGGGGCCGGCGAGGTCGAGCTTGACCTCGGCGGCACGGTCGAGCGCGGCGGCCAGCGCGGTCGCGTCGGCGCGCAGCAGATCCCAGACGATCGCGTCGATGGTCTCGGAGCGCGCCCGGCTGGCGGCGCGCTGCTCCAGCCGGTGCACCGCGGCGATCATCGCCACCTGCGCCAGGGTCAGCTCGGTCATCTCGACGCTGCCTTCGACCACCCGGCCGGCGACCCAGCCGGCGACCTCGCCCTCGACCAGCAGCGGCTGGGCCAGCCAGCGCCGCCCCGCATGCTCGAAGCCGACCCGGTCGGTCGCGGTGCGGCCCGGCGAAGCGGCTTCCGGCGGCAGCGCACGCGCCAGCGCCGGCAGGATCGCGGCCTCGTCGCAATTGGCGCTGGCGGCCAGCGGCAGGCCTTCGACGTCGACGATCAGCACCTCGGTCTGCAGGAAGTTGCCGGCGCTGTTGGCCATCGCGGTGAGGCCGCCGCCCTGCAGCAGGGTCTGCATCAGGTTCTGGGTCAGCTCCGAGAGGCTGCCCACCGTGTTGTAGCGCTTGCTCAGCGCGTCGTTGGCGCGGCCGAGTTCCTCGACCATGCGGCTTTGCGAGGCGTAGAGCTCGGCATTCTCGATCGCGATCGAGGCCAGGTTGGCCAGCGCCACCAGCCGGATGCTGTCGAGCGCGGTGAAGATCGAGGGCCGCCGCCGCCAGACCTCCAGCACGCCGATGACCGTGTCGCGTCCGAGCAGCGGCGCGGCCAGCGCCGAGCGCACCATCTCGGCCTCGGCCAGGTGGAAGAAGTCGCGACTGATGTCGTCGCTGGTGAGGTAATCCTGCACCGCCGAAGGCTCGCGCCGCTCCAGCACCCGGCCGGCCAGGCCCTGCCCCGGCCGCATGCGCAGGCTGGCGGTCTGCGGCGAATGGTTGCCGACGCAGCGCTGCATCACGATCTGGTCGCCCTCGCGCAGCAGCACGCCGCAGATGTCGGCGGCCAGCAGGCGCTTGGCCTCCTGCGTGATGTGCAGCAGGATCTCGCTCAGGTCGTGGCTCTTGAGCATGCGGGTGGCGACCCGCTGCAGCGCCTGCACCTCGTCCAGGTTCTGCGCCGCGATGCGCTGGCGCTCGCAGGTCTGCAGCGCCAGCGCCAGGCACTGGCGCAGCACGTCGATGTCGGGCGAATGCTCGATGTTGCGGGCATTGCCCTCGACCATCAGCGCCAGCGCGCCGACCACCACCGGCACGAAGACCGCGTCGCCGCTGCGCTGCGGATGGTCCCATTCGTGCAGGCCGGGCGGCGTCGGGGTGCACGGCAGGTCGGGGCCCTGCTCCAGCGCCGACCATTCGCGCCAGCGGCCGCCGGCATGCAGCAGCACCCGCGCGCGGGCGCCGGCGAAGAGGCGCGCGACCGCGGCCTCGGCCTCGGACAGCAGCAGCTCGTACTGGCCGCGCAACGCCGCCGCGACCAGCGGCTCGAGCACCACCGACAAGGCGGCACTCTGGGCGGTCCGTCCGGTGGTGGCGAAGGCTGTCATCGGTGCAGTGTGTCGCTTCGATCCGTGCAGCGCTACAGGGTCACTACCGCCTTCAGCAGGGTCTGGGCGGCCAGCTGGCGGTAGAAGGCGGGCGCGTCTGCCAGCGTGCCGCGGGCGTCGATCACCACCGTCGGGTCGAGCGTGCCGCCGGTGACCATGCGCAGGAGGCGGCGGCGCAGCCGGATGCCGTCGCCGATCGCGAAGCCCAGGCTCAGCTCGTCGCGAAAACCGCGCGCCACCGGGAAGGCCCAGCTTTCCGCCACATGGGCGCCGACCGAGACGATGCGCGCCCGCGGCCGCGCCAAGGCCAGCGCCAGGTCGAGCGGGCCGTTGCCGCCGACCGCTTCCAGCACCACTTCGGCGCCGACGCCGCCGGTCAGGCGCCTGACCAGCGCCGGCGCCTGGTCCGGGTGCGCCGCCAGCGATCCGTGCGCCTCGGCGAAGGCCCGGCGCTGCGCGTTCGGCTCGACCACCAGCACGATGCCGGCGGCCGCGGCCTGCGCCGAGAGCGCGGTCAGCTGGCCGACCGCGCCGCCGCCGATCACCACCACGCAGTCGCCGGGCGCGGTGGCCGCGCGCTCGACCGCGACCCAGCCGGTGGCCAGGTTGTCGCCCATGAGCAGCGCCGCCTCGGACGGGCAGTCGGGCGGCAGCAGGCCGAGCGTGGTGTCGGCATGCGGCACCCGCACGTATTCGGCCTGGGCGCCGCCGAGCGCCGGACCGAAGGCGGTGCCGGTGCCGAAGAAGGCGCGTTGATCGCAATGCCAGTGGTCGCCGTCGTCGCACCAGCGGCAGTGGCCGCAGGCGGTGAAATCGGAGGACATCACCGGATCGCCCACGCGCAGCCGCTGCAGCGCGCTGCCGGCCTCGACCACCTCGCCGACGAATTCATGGCCGACCACCGCGCCCGCCACCAGGCCGGGGAAGTCGCCGCGCACCACGTGCAGGTCGGTGCCGCAGATGCCGGCCAGGGACACCTTCACGATCGCATCGGTCGGCGCCAGCAGCGCCGGCCGCGGCACCTCGCCGACCTCGACCACGCCGGGGCTGCGGTAGATCAGCGCACGCATCGCGAGGCCGGTCCTCAGGCCGGCATCGGCAGTTCGCCGATGCGCTGGGCGATGCGCGAGGCGGCCTCGCCGAGCGCCTGCAGCTCCTGCGGCCGCAGCGGCAACTGGACGACTTCCTTGACGCCGTGCGGCCCGAGCCGCACCGGCAGGCCGACCCGCGTGTCGGCGATGCCGTAGGCGCCCTGCGAACGCACGCACACGGCCAGCACCTCGCCGCTGTTGCGCACCATCGCGCGCACCATGGTCGCAGCCGATTCGGCGGGCGAGAAATAGGCGCTGCCCTTCTGCAGCAGCTTGACGATCTCGCCGCCCGATTCGCGGGTGCGCTCGACGATCGCCGACAAGGTCGCCGCATCGAGCAGCGACTCCACCGGCTGGCCGCCGGCGAAGGCCTGGCTGAGCGGGATCACCATCTCGGGGCCGTGGCTGCCGAGCGCCAGCGCCTGCACGTCCTGCGGCCGCGCCTTGCCGGTGAGGCCGACCAGCGAGCAGAAGCGGGCCGAGTCGAGCACGCCGGCCATGCCGAGCACCCGCTCCTGCGGGAAGCCGGTGTAGATGGCGGCCAGGTGCGTCATCTCCTCCAGCGGGTTGCTGACCACCACCACGGTGGCGCCGGGCGCATGCGTCTTCACGCCCTGGCAGACCGACTGCATGATCGCGGCGTTGACCGCCGTCAGGTCGGTGCGGCTCATGCCGGGCTGGCGCGGCTTGCCGGCGGTGATCACCACGTAGTCGGCGCCCTGCAGCGCCGCCAGGTCCTCGCTGCCGGAAAGCGGCGAGGCGAAGCCGTAGAGGCCGGCGCCGTGCCACATGTCGAGCGCCAGGCCGGCCGCCAGGCCCGGCACCACGTCGACCAGCACCACCTTCGAGAAGAGGTCGCTCTCGGCCAGGCGCAGCGCGGTCATCGCGCCGACGTGGCCGGCGCCGACCACCGCGGCGATCGGGCGGGCGCCGGGGCGCGGCGCGAGCGACTTGTCGGGGCCGATGGCGTTGCGCCGGTACATGGCGCCGGAGGGCGGCAGGACGAAGGGCGTGCCGCTGCCGGCGGGTGCGCCGGCGGGTGCGGGT
>NZ_LMUW01000090.1:146-344 GCF_009765735.1 Xenophilus sp. L33 | reverse complement strand
GCTCCGAGGCCTTCGCCGAGCGCCACGGCATCGGCCGCCAGGTGCGCATCCGGGCCCAGTCGATGACCACCGACCGGCCGCAGGCCTTCGAGGCACGCGACATGCGCGAGGTGGTCGGCTTCGGCATGGCGAAAGAAGCCGCACAACAGGTCTACGAGACCGCGGGCATCGGCCCGCAGGACCTGGACGTGGTCGAGT
>NZ_LMUW01000090.1:0-136 GCF_009765735.1 Xenophilus sp. L33 | reverse complement strand
TGACCAATCCGTCGGGCGGCCTCTTGAGCAAGGGCCATCCGCTGGGTGCGACGGGCCTCGCCCAGTGCTACGAGCTCACGCACCAGCTGCGCGGCACGGCCGAGCAACGCCAGGTCGAGGGCGCGCGGCTGGCGCT
>NZ_LMUW01000089.1:39940-93431 GCF_009765735.1 Xenophilus sp. L33 | reverse complement strand
GGCGCGCGCCGAGAAGCCCGGCCGCGCCACGCGGGTGCTGGCAGCGCTGCTCGCGGCCGCGGTGGCGGCGGCGATCGGCGCCTGCGTGCTGCTGCTGCCCGAGCCGGCGCCGAGCCTGGCGCCGGAGGTCATGCAGAACATCGGCTCGACCGGCGTCGGCAATCCGATCACGGCGGTGCTGCTGTCCTTCCGCGCCATGGACACGCTGCTGGAAGCGGTGGTGCTGCTCTTCGCGCTGCTCGGCGTCTGGTCGCTGGCGCCCGACCGCTTCTGGGGCGGCCGGCCGGGCGCCGCGCCGGTGGCCGAACCGAACGGCATCCTGGCCTATCTGGCGCGGGTGCTGCCGCCGATCGGCATCGTGGTGGGCATCTACATCCTGTGGGTCGGCGCCGACCATCCGGGCGGCAAGTTCCAGGGCGCCACCATATGGGCCGCGATGTGGCTGCTGGTGCTGATGGCCGGCCTGCGCGATGCGCCCGCGGTCGACCGCCGCGCGCTGCGGCTGGCGCTGGTGGCCGGGCCCGCGGTGTTCATCGCGATCGGCTTCCTCGGCGCCTGGTCGGCGGGCGCCTTCCTCGCCTATCCGGACGGCCTGGCCAAGCCGCTGATCCTGGTGATCGAGGTCGCGCTGATGCCCTCGCTGGCGGTGACGCTGGCGCTGCTGCTGCTGGGGCCGCCGCAACGGGCGGAAGCGTCATGAGCCGCACGGCCGCTCCGAAGGCGAACATCGCAGCGCTGCTGCGCGGAGGTTCCGAGTGAGCCTCACCACGTTGTATGGCCTGTGCGCCGCGGCGCTGGTCGGCCTCGGCCTCTACGGGCTGATCGTCAGCCCGCAGCCGCTGCGCAAGGTGCTGGCCTTCAACCTGATGGGCAACGGCATCTTCCTGGCCTGCGCGGTCATCGCCCGGCGCGGCGCGGCGCTCGGGCTGGGCGGCGACCCGGTGCCGCAGGCGCTCCTGATCACCGCGATCGTGGTCGCCTTCGCCGCCTCGGCGCTGGCTGTCGCGCTGATGCTGCGGCTCTTCGAGGAAACCGGTGCCGGCTCGCTGTCGAACCCGGCCGCGCCGCCTCCCGCCGTTCCCACCGCCGAAGAGAAGGTCTGAGTTTTGCCCGTGTCCGATCCCGTGGTCCTGACGACGACGCCCGGCGGCCTGCTGCTGGTGCTGTCGGTGCTGCTGCCCTTCGTCGGCGTGATGGTCGGCCTGCTCGTGGGCGGCCGCCGCGCGCAGCGCGTGGCCTGGGCCACGATCGTCCTCGGCCTGGTGCTGGTGGCGGCGATCGCGCAGGCCCTGCTGGCTTCCGGCGACACGCTGGTCTACCTGCTCGGCGGCTGGGCGCCGCCGCTCGGTGTCGCGCTGCGGGCCGACGGCCTGTCGGTCTGCATGATGGTGGTGGTCGCGGTGGTGGTCGGCGCGATCGCGGTCTATGCCAACGGCGACTTCGGCACGCCGGCCGGCAGCGACGAGGCGCGCGGCCCGCTCACCTTCTGGCTGCTGCTGCTGGCCGTGTGGGGCTCGCTCAACCTGGTGTTCGTGAGCGGCGACGTCTTCACGCTCTATGTGGCGCTCGAACTGCTGACCTTCGCCGGCGTGCCGCTGGTGGCGCTCGACGGCCGCGGCGACACGCTGCAGGCGGCGCTGCGCTACCTGATCTTCGCGCTGGCCGGCTCGATGTTCTACCTGCTGGGCGTCTTCCTGCTCTACGGCGCCTACGGCACGCTCGACATCGCGCAACTGGCGCAGCGGGTGGAGCCGGGCGCGATCGCCTGGACCGCGGCCGCGCTCATGACCGTCGGCCTGCTGGCCAAGACCGCGCTCTTCCCGCTGCACCTGTGGCTGCCGCCGGCCCATGCCGGCGCACCGGCGGCGGCCAGCGCGCTGCTGTCGGCGCTGGTGATCAAGGGCGCCTGGTTCCTGGTGGTGCGCCTCTGGGTCGACGTCTTCCCGGGCGTGATCACGGTGCCGGCGGCGCAGCTGCTGGGAGGGCTCGGCGCGGCGGCGATCCTGGTGGGCAACGTCACGGCGCTGCGGCAGGCCCGCCTGAAGCTGCTGATCGCCTATTCGACCGTGGCGCAGATCGGCTACCTCTTCCTGATGTTCCCGCTGGTCGCCGCGCTCGACGCCGCGCAGATCGACAGCGGCTCGACGGTCACGGGCGGCCTCCTGCAGGCCATCTCTCACGCCACCGCCAAGGCCGCGATGTTCATGGCCGCCGGCCTCATCTACTCGACGCTCGGCCACGACCGGGTGGCCGAACTGCGCGGCGTCGGCCGCGCGCTGCCGATGACGATCACAGCCTTCGCGCTGGCCGGCGCCTCGCTGATCGGGCTGCCGCCCTCGGGCGGCTTCCTCGCCAAGTGGCTGCTGCTGTCGGCCGCCGCGGCGACCGCGCAATGGTGGTGGGCGGTGGTGATGCTGGTCGGCGGCCTTCTCACCAGCGCCTACGTGTTCATGGTGGTGGTGCGCTCGCTGGCGCCGGCCGCGCCCGGCTGGACGCCCAGGAAGCAGGTGCCGCGCTACCAGCAGATGGCGGTTCTCTTCCTGGCGCTGTGTTCCTTCCTGCTCGGCCTGGCCGCGATGCTGCCGAACGACGTGGCGCAGATCGGCCGGGCCTCGGCGCCGGTGGCGGGGTCGCAATGATCGGCACCGCCACCGCGATCGCACTCGTCTTCGGCGTGCCGGTGATGCTGCCGCTGGCGCTCGGCGTGCCCTTGCTGCTGCTGCTCGCGTGCGTTTTCCCGGGACTGCGCCGGCGGCTGCCATCGCTCTTCGTGATCGCGCCGCTGCCAGCGCTGGTGGCCGCCTTCGTCGGCGGGCGCGAGCCGCCGCTGGTGCTGGGCAATGGCCAGTTCGCGTTGAACTTCTCGCTCGACGGGCCGGGCGCGATGCTGCTGGGCGTGGCCGCGCTGCTCTGGATGCTGGTCGGCCTCTACGCGCGCCGGTGGCTGCGCGACCGGCCGGACCCGGACGGCTTCATCGTCTGTTGGCTGATGACGCTCACCGGCTGCGTCGGCGTCTTCCTGGCGGCCGACCTGATCGGCTTCTACTTCCTGCTGGCGGTGCTGAGCGTCGGCGCCAGCGGCCTGGTGCTGCAGGGCGAAGGGCCGCAAGCCCACCGCGCCGGCGCGCTCTACCTCGGCCTCGCGCTGCTGGCCGAGGCCTTCCTGCTGGCGGGCCTGATCCTGCTGGCGCAGGCCACGCCGGACGGCAGCCTGCTGATCCGCGACGCGGCCGCGGCGTTGCCCGCGTCGCCCTGGCGCGACCTCACGCTGCTGCTGCTGATCACCGGCCTCGGCATGAAGGCCGGCCTGGTGCCGCTGCACTTCTGGATGCCGCTGGCCTACGGCGCGGCGCCGATCCCGGCCGCCGCGGTGATGAGCGGCGCGGTGGTCAAGGCCAGCATCCTGGCGCTGGTGCGCTTCCTGCCGCTCTCGACGGCGCTGCCCGACTTCGGCCTGCCGCTGGCGGCGCTGGGCCTTTTCGGTGCGTTGTACGGCGTCGCGATCGGTATCACGCAGTCGCAGCCGAAGGTGATCCTGGCCTATTCGAGCGTCAGCCAGATGGGCTTCCTGGTCGCGGTGATCGGCATGGGCCTGGCCGCCGGCGACGGCGGCACGCCGATGGCCGCCGCCTTCTATGCCGCGCATCACCTCCTGGTGAAGGGCGCGTTGTTCCTGGCGGTCGGCGCGGTGATGGCGAGCGGCCGCAGCCGCCTCTGGCCGCTGCTGCTGCCGGCCGCCTTCATCGCCCTCGGCCTCGGCGGCCTGCCGCTGACCGGCGGCGCGCTGGCCAAGTACGCGGCCAAGGACCTGCTCGGCGACGGCCTCGCCGGTTCGGTGGCGGTGGTGTCGTCGGTCGCCAGCAGCCTGCTGATGATCCATTTCCTGCGCCGCCTGTCGATGGCGAGCGCGAGCGACCCGGAGGCGCGCGCGCCGGCCGCGATCGCGTGGAGCTGGTGGGCGATGGCGCTGGCCTCGGTGGTGGTGCCGTGGGCGCTCTACGTGGACATCCCGATCGATGCGCTGCCGAAGGCGCTGGCGCCGTCCGCGCTCTGGGCCGCGCTGTGGCCGGTGCTGGTCGGCGCGCTGCTGGCGCTGGGCCTGGAACGCATCTGGAATTCGCTGCCGCGCATCCCGGCCGGCGACATCGGCATCGCGCTCGGCCGCCTGCACGGCGTGGTCGACCGGGTCGCCGCGGGCTTCGAAGGCCTCGACACATTCGCCCGGCGCTGGAGCGTCGCCGGCATTGCATTGCTGCTACTGTCGCTGCTCTTCGGCTGCGCACTGATGGCACTCGATTGAAGACAAGGAGAAGGCTATGAAGACGTCGAGACTGACGGCGCTGGGGGTGGCGGTCGCCATGGGGTTCGGCGTCGCGGGCTGCACGGTCGGGCCGAACTACGTCAAGCCGACGATCGAGTCGCCGGCCGCCTGGCGCATCGACTATCCGAAGGCCGCCGAAGTGGCCAACACGAAGTGGTGGGAACAGTTCGGCGACCCGGCGCTCAACGGCCTGATCGAGACCGCGCTGCGCGACAACCTCGACGTGCGCGTCGCCGCCGCCCGCATCGACCAGTTCATGGGCGTGCTCACCAGCTCGCGCTCGCAGGCCTATCCGCAGCTCGGCTACGGCGGCGACGTCACCCGCACCCAGGCCAGCCGCGAAGGCATCACGCCGATCCCGAGCCAGGTCAGCAACTACTTCACCCTCTACCAGGGTGCGCTCGCGGCCGACTGGCAGCTCGACCTGTTCGGCCGCGTGCGGCGCATGAACGAGGCGGCGCAGGCCCAGGTCTATGCCAGCGAGCAGGGCCAGCGCGGCGTCGTGCTGACGCTGGTGGGCGGCATCGCGACCAGCTACATCGCGCTGCGCGCGCTCGACCGCCAGCTCGAGATCGCGAGCGCGACCGCGGCCAACTTCGGCGAGACCGAGCGGATCTTCAACCTGCGCTTCCAGAAGGGGCTGGTGTCGCAGGTCGAGGTGATGCAGATCCGGTCGCAGCACCAGCAGGCGCAGACCGTGATCCCGACGCTGCAGGCACAGATCGCGACGCTGGAGAACCAGATCTCGGTGCTGCTCGGCCGCGACCCGGGCCCGATCCCGCGCGGCAAGACCATCGACCAGCTGGCCGCGCCGCTGATCCCCGCCGGCCTGCCCTCGGAGCTGCTGGAGCGCCGTCCCGACATCCTGGCGGCCGAGCAGGGCCTGGTCGCCGCCAACGCCAACGTCGGCGTCGCCCGCTCGCTCTATTACCCGAACATCTCGCTGACCGGCGCGCTCGGCTCGTCGAGCACCTCCTTCGGCGACTTCCTGAGCGGCCCGGCCCAGACCTGGGCGCTGATCGGCGGCATCACCGGACCGATCTTCACCTTCGGCGCGATCGAAGGGCAGGTGCGCTCCGCCGAGGCCCAGAAGACGCAGGCCGAGCTGACCTACCGGCAGACGGTGCTGGCCGCCTTCCGCGACACCAACAGCGCGCTGGTCGGCAGCCAGAAGAGCATCGAGGGCGTCGCCTTCCAGCGCGACCGGGTCGCGGCCCTGCGCGAATTCGCGCGGCTGGCGCGGCTCAAGTTCGAGAACGGCCTGGTCGGCTACCTGGAGGTGCTGATCGCCGACAACGAGCTCTTCGCCGCCGAGCTGAACCTGGTCAACCTGCAGGCCAACCGCTACACGCAGGCGGTGAACGTCTATCAGGCGATGGGCGGCGGCTGGGTCGACCTCGCCGATTCGATGACGCCGCGCCCGGTCGGCATGGCCGGCCAGCCGGCCGCCGCGAAGACGCCCTGAGCGGCATCCGCCAGATCGGCCGCGCGATGAACGAGGACCGCTTCCAGACCCTGGTCTACGGCACCGCCATCGCGCTGATGATCGGCTGGGTCTTCTACGTCGGCCGCGACATCTTCGTGCCGATCATGTTCAGCGTCTTCGTGGTCTACGTGATCCTCGGGCTGGCACGGCTGATCGCGAGATTGCCGTGGCTCGGCCCGCGGCTGCCGGGCTGGCTGGTGTCGCTGCTGTCGGTGGCGATCATCGCGCTCGGCCTGGTGCTGGTCGGCTACACCGTGCTGGCCAACCGCGACGGCGTGATCGCGCAGGCGCCGCGCTACCAGGAGTCGCTGCTGGTGGCGGTGCAGAAGATGGCGGTGCTGCTGCGCTTCGAGGACGAGCCCACCTGGACCAGCCTGCGGCGCGACGTGTTCGCCCAGGTCAGCCTGCAGCGCGTGGTCGGCTCGGCGCTCAGCTCGGTGGCCTCGGTCTTCGCCAGCCTGGCGATCGTCGCGCTCTACGCCTGCTTCCTGCTGGTCGAGCGCGGCCGGCTCGACGCCAAGATCAGTGCGATCGCGCGCAGCCCCGAGCAGGCGGCGCGCATCAAGCAGGTGATCGCGGACATCAATGCGCGGGTCGGCACCTACCTCGCACTGAAGATGGTGCTCGGCGTGGTGCTGGGCGTGCTGAGCTACGTGATCATGCGCATCGCCGGGCTGGAGTTCGCGGCCTTCTGGGCGGTGAGCATCGCCTTGCTCAACTTCGTGCCGTACATCGGCTCGTTCCTGAGCATCGTGCTGCCGGGCCTGATGGCCATCGCCCAGTTCGGCGACACCCGCGAGGCGATCCAGGTGATGCTGTCGCTGGCGATCGTGCAGTTCCTGATCGGCAACTTCCTCGACCCCTACATCATGGGCAACTCGCTCAACCTGAGCCCGTTCGCGATCCTGGTGAGCCTGGCCGTCTGGGTCGCGCTGTGGGGCGTGCCCGGCGCCTTCCTGGCGGTGCCGATCACGGCCATGATGACCATCATCTTCTCGGAGTTCGACGGCACCCGGCCGATCGCGGTGCTGCTGTCGCAGAACGGGAAGCCGAAATGAAAGAACCGGGCGCGAGGCCCGGTTCTTTCAGACGCTTGCAGCGAATTCTTATTGCTGCGGCACCACCCGGGCGCCTTCGCCGTTGCCCTGGATGAACACGCGCTGGCCCACTTGCAGCGCCGGATTCACCGGCTGGGTCACTTCGACCAGCACGCCGCTCTGGGTGCGCACGAAGATCTGCTGGCCGGCCAGGGGCGTGTCGTAACGGCGGGCGACCTGCGAGCCGGCGACCGAGCCGCCGATCGCACCGACCACCATCGCGACGTCGCGGCCGGTACCGCCGCCGATCAGGCTGCCGACGCCGACGCCGGCCAGGCCGCCCAGCACCGCGCCGACGCCGGCGTGGCTGTCCGAAGCGATCGTGGTCGGCTGGATCTGCTCGATCTTGCCCATGCGGATCTCGGGCGGTGCCGCGGGCGGCGTCGCACAAGCGGCAAGGAAGAGCGCCATCACGACGGCCATGAGACGGGCAACAAAGTTCACTGACATTGAATTTCTCCTCTGATGGTTGATCGGGGCCGCGGTCTCGGGCGCGATCGGAACGCCCCTGGCCCATCGTTTCGCACCGCGGCGGAACACCCGCCGCGACGCCGTTCGATTTTGCCGCAACCACGGCGACACAACCGCGTCCGCGGCGAGTCTTTCGGGGCATGGATGCAATGCCGGTGCGACTTGGGTAGGATCGACGACCGCCCCGCGAGAGGCCACCTCTTCCCATCCGATAGGACTTCCATGACCACCACCAGCTATCCCGACACCCGGCTCCTGATCGACAACGAGTGGAGCGACGCGCAAAGCGGCAAGACCCTCGACGTGGTCAATCCCGCCACCGGCAAGACCATCGGCAAGGTGGCGCATGCCGGCAAGGTCGACCTCGACCGCGCCCTCGACGCCGCGCAGCGCGGCTTCGAGACCTGGCGCCGCGTGCCCGCCGACCAGCGGGCCGCGACGATGCGCAAGGCCGCCGCGCTGCTGCGCGAACGTGCCGCCGACATCGGCCGCATCCTGACGCAGGAGCAGGGCAAGCCCTTCGTCGAGGCGCGCGGCGAGGTGCTGGCCGGTGCCGACATCATCGAATGGTTCGCCGACGAAGGCCGCCGCGTCTACGGCCGCATCGTGCCGTCGCGCAACCTCTCGGCCCAGCAGTTGGTCATGAAGGAGCCGATCGGCCCGGTCGCCGCCTTCACGCCCTGGAACTTCCCGATCAACCAGATCGTTCGCAAGCTCGGCGCGGCGCTCGCGAGCGGCTGCTCCTTCCTGGTGAAGGCGCCCGAGGAAACGCCGGCGTCGCCGGCCGCGCTGCTGCAGACCTTCGTCGACGCCGGCCTGCCCAAGGGCGTGGTCGGCCTGGTCTTCGGCGACCCGGCCGAGATCTCCAGCTACCTGATTCCGCATCCGATCATCCGCAAGGTGACCTTCACCGGCTCGACGCCGGTCGGCAAGCAGCTCGCCGCGATGGCCGGCGCGCACATGAAGCGCGCCACCATGGAGCTCGGCGGCCACGCCCCGGTGATCGTGGCCGAGGACGCCGACGTGGCGCTCGCGGTCAAGGCCTCGGGCGGCGCCAAGTTCCGCAACGCCGGCCAGGTCTGCATCTCGCCGACCCGCTTCCTGGTGCACAACAGCATCCGCGACGAATTCGCCAAGGCGCTGGTCAAGCATGCCGAGAGCCTCAAGCTCGGCGACGGCCTGGCCGAAGGCACGACCCTCGGCCCGCTGGCCAACGCGCGCCGCCTCACCGCCATGGCCAAGGTGCTCGACAACGCCCGTGCCACCGGCGCCAAGGTCGCCACCGGCGGCGAGCGCGTCGGCAGCGACGGCAACTTCTTCGCGCCCACGGTGCTGACCGACGTCTCGCTCGAGGCGGACGTGTTCAACAACGAGCCCTTCGGCCCGATCGCCGCGATCCGCGGCTTCGACAGCCTCGAAGAAGCGATCAAGGAATCGAACCGCCTGCCCTACGGCCTGGCCGGCTACGCCTTCACCAAGTCGATCAAGAACGCGCACCTGCTGGCGCAGCAGGTCGAGGTCGGCATGCTGTGGATCAACCAGCCGGCCGCGCCGACGCCCGAGATGCCCTTCGGCGGCGTGAAGGATTCGGGCTACGGCTCCGAAGGCGGCCCGGAAGCCATGGAAGGCTACCTGGTGACCAAGGCCGTCTCGATCATGGCGGTCTGATCCGCCGGCACGGCAGGGCGGCCGAGGCGGCGCGAGACGAATCGCGCCGCCGGCCCACGCCCGCTGTGCCGGTCGTCCTGCAAGAACGCACCGAGGAGCCGGCAAGATGCGCCCCATCATGAATACCGTCGCCCTGATCCGCCGCATCGCGTTCTGCATGGGATTCCTGCTCCCGCTCGCAGGCTGGTCGCAGACCCAACTCGGCAGCGCGGCGGCGCTTCAGGCCAAGTTCGCCTCGGTGCAGGGGCAGCTCGACAAGAACGCCTTCGGCCGTCCGCTGGTGCTCCAGTCGGCCGAGGCCTCGGGCCAACTCAGCGGCAACATCTTCGCGGTGGTGAACCATCCCTTCGACGAGGTCAGCACCGCGCTGGCCAAGCCGCCGGTGTGGTGCGACATCCTGATGCTGCACCTCAACACCAAGAACTGCGCGGTCAACGGCTCGGGCGACGCGACCACGCTTCAGCTGGCGGTCGGGCGCAAGTTCGACCAGCCGCTCTCGGACACGCAGCGGCTCGATTTCAACTGGAAGCCGGCCACCCAATCGGCCGACTACCTGAGCGTCAGCCTGAGCGCCGACAAGGGGCCGCTGTCGACCCGCGACTACCGCATCCAGCTCGAGGCGACGCCGATCGCCGGCAACAAGACCTTCATCCACATGGCCTACGCGTACGCCTACGGCACCGCGGCAAAGATCGCGCTGCAGGGCTACCTGTCGACCATCGGCAGCGACAAGGTCGGTTTCTCGACCGACGGCAAGGACGCTTCCGGCCAGCCCAACTACGTCGGCGGCGTGCGCGGCGTGGTCGAGCGCAACACGATGCGCTACTACCTCGCGATCGACGCCTACCTCGATTCGCCGTCGAGCGGCCAGCTCGACAAGCGATTCGGCGCCTGGTTCGACGCCACGGAGCAATACGCTCGCCAGCTGCACGAGATGAGCCGCGAGGACTACATCGCGATGAAGAACAACGAATACAAGCAGCAGCCGAAAGGCCAGTAGGCGCCTTCCTCGAGGTCTGGGGAGCGAGGGCATGCGCGCTTGCGCAAAGTTCAGATACACATGTATCCTTGTGTATCCGACCGGCAAGTGAACGCGAGAGGTGCCCCATGGACATGGATTTCCACCTTCATAAGGTGCAGGCGTTGAGCCCGAAGGCGGCCAAGATCGCCTTGCGCATGCTCGACCGCGATCCACGCATCCCGACCGAGTGGGTGATGGCGCTGCGGCCGGCGCTGGTGGAGCGCAGCAGCGAGGCGGAATCCTTCGGCGGCACCGACTGGATGACCATCGCCGGGATCGAACGTCCCGGCATCCGCCGCTTCACCGAACGCTTCGAGAGCCGCGAGCAGCGGCACGCCCGGCTGTGGGTGCTGAGCCTGCGGACCGCGTCGCGGCGGCACGACCGCGCGGCACCGCCCGACGACGAAAGCGTCTACGGCGCGTTGTAGGCAGCGCTAGCAGCGCTCAGTGGGCCGCCGCCGTCTTGCGGCTGCCGTGGATGCTGCCGCTGCGCTGCTTCTGCACCTCAGCCAGTTGCTTCAGCTGGTCCGGGCATTCCGAGTTGCTCGCCACCAGCACCACCGGGCTGCGGCGCATGGCGGTGATCGCCTTCTCGACCTCGACCGGATCGCGGTTCTTCACGACCACGCCGGCGGCGACCGCGGCGCGCGACTGCTTGTAGAAGGCGTGCTCGAAGGCCGGCGCGCCGCAGCGCGCGGCGATCACCCGGTAGTCGGCCTCCTGCTGCTCGGCCGCCTGCGCGGCGGTGGCGACGGCCGAGGGCTCGGCCGCCGCGCCCAGCGGGATGCCGATGACGGCCGCGGCGAAGAGGCCGTGCGCGAGGTGTGTCTTGAGTGGTGTCTTGGTGTGCATGGCGGTCTCCCTGTCTTGACTTTGCGCTTGTCGCGCGCACCATGGTACGGCCGCGCAGCGGGGGCGTGACCGACTCGCTCCGATCTGTTGGCGCGGCGCATCGCCAGGGAGCCGAACCATCGCCGATCCCGATCCCGAAGCTGCCTCCGAATCCGACGTCCGCCTCTTCGATGGCGGCCCGCCCCTGGGCCTGCTGAGGTTGTGGGGCCGCTTCGACCTGGACCACCGGCGGGTCTGGCGGCGCGCGTTGATCGTGGTCGGCATCGGCTGGCTGCCCTTGCTGCTGCTGGCGCTGGTGGCGCACCTGGGCGGCGCCGAGCGGGTCTGGCGCGCCTTCCTGGGCGACGCGTCGGTGCATGCGCGCGCGCTGCTGGCGGCGCCCTTGCTGGTGCTGGCCGAGGCGGTCTGCATTCCGCGGCTGGGCGAGATCGCGCGCACCTTCCGGCAGCGCGGCGTCGTGCCCGATGCCGAGGCCGACGCCTACCGGGCGATCGTGCGTTCGATCCGGCGCTGGCGCGACAGCTGGGCGGCGGAGGCCGGCGCGGTGCTGCTGGCCTACCTGGCGTCCTTCCTGATCGTGAGCCAGGTGCCGAGCGGCTTCCTGCCCGACTGGCAGCAGGGCACCGCGACGGCGCCGCTCGGGCGCTCGCTGGCGAGCTGGTGGCACGCACTGGTGACCTTGCCGCTGCTGCTGGTGCTGCTGCTGGGATGGCTGTGGCGGCTCTGGCTCTGGGCCCGCTTCCTGTGGCGGGTGTCGCGGCTGCGCCTGCGGCTGGTCGCTGCCCATCCCGAAGGCGCCGGCGGCCTGATGTTCGTCGGCTTCTCGCTGCGCAGCTTCGCGTTGCCGGGGCTGGCCATCGGCATCCTGGTCAGTGCGACCGAAGCGGCTCACATCCACGTCGCCAGCGCGGGCGCCGACATGCTGCAGCAGCTGGTCGGCCTGGCGCTCGGCACGGTGGCCTTCGCGGTGTTGCTGTTCGCCTTGCCGTTGCTGGCCTTCGTCGAGTCGCTGCTGCGCACCTGGCGCGCCGCGGTCAGCGACTACGGCGCGCTGACGCAGCGGGTCGGCGAAGCCTTCGAGGCCAAGTGGATGCACGGCCCCGCGAGCGAGGAAACCGACCAGCCGCTCGCCACCGGCGACTTCTCCGCCGTGACCGACCTCTACCAGACTGCCGGCCTGGCCTATGCGATGAAGCCGGTGCCGATCCACCTGCGCAGCCTGCTGGTGCTGGCGGTGGCGACCGCGCTGCCCTTCGGGCTGGTGGCGCTCACCTTGCTGCCGATGGACCGGGTGTTGCAGAAACTCGTCAGCATGTTTCTCTAGTCACGGGTTGGGCTGACAATCCGCTGCGAACTTTCCATCTCAGAACCGAAGGGTTGACTCTCATGCGCGCAATCGATAAAGGCCGGCCACTCCTCCTGTCGCTGGCGATCGCGGTGGGCATCGCTGCCGCCGCCGGCCCCGCCGCCGCCTTGCCCTGGACCAACTTCAATGCGATGAGCCAGCGGCCGATCACCAGCTTCAACAAGGCCGACATCGACCTGATGACCAAGACGGTCAACAACGCCCTCAGCAACGGCCAGGACGGCGTCAAGGCCAGCTGGAGCAACCCGGCCACCGGCAGCAGCGGCTCGATCACGCCGGCGGCCGATCCGCAGAACCGGCCGGGCTGCCGGCTGGCGCAGATCGACAACCACCATCGCGCGCTGCATGGCGACGGCGGCTACATCTTCTGCAAGAACACCGGCAAGCAGGGTCCGCCCTGGAAACTGCTCGGCCACTGGCCCGCCTGAGCCACCAGGCCACCCCGGACGTTTTCCACCCCGACAACAACCACAGAGGAGTTCCTTCCATGACCCGACGCATCCTTGCTCTCTCGCTCGTCGCCAGCGCCGCGCTGGCCTCGTCCGCTGCCTGGTCGCAGACGCCGCCGCCGGCGCACCACGGCCACCACGCCATGCGCGGCGACAACACCGCGGTGCTGGTCGGCAGCGGCCCGAACGGTGTCGGCGGCGCGGTGGTCACGGTCGATCGCGCCACGATCACCGCGATCGATCCGGCCACGCGCATGGTCACGCTGCAGACGCCGTCCGGCGCGCAGTTCTCGATCCATGCCGGCGACGAAGTGCGCAACTTCGACCAGCTCAAGGTCGGCGACCGCGTGGTGTCGCGCCAGACGGAGGCGCTGCTGCTCGGCCTGCGCAAGGTCCCGAACGGCATCCGCCAGCGCACCGATTTCGTCGACCTGGTGGGCAGCGCCCCCGGCGGTCGTCCGGGCCTGACCGCGCGCCACGTGGTGCAGGCGGTGGCGAACGTCACCGCGGTCGATGCCAAGGCCGGCACCGTCACGCTGCGCGGCGTGAACGAGACCCGCACGATCAAGGTGTCCGACCGCACGCTGCTGGCTTCGCTGAGCGTCGGCGACCAGGTCGAGGCGACCATGGTCGACCAGGAAGCGATCTCGGTGCTGCCCCCGCGGGCGCCGGCGCACTGAGTCTCCGAGCGGCGCCTGCCCGAGGCGCCGCGGTCGTCAAGCCCCGGCGCGGTCCGGCGCGACGACCAGCTGGCTGGCGGCCCGGATCAGGTCCGCCAGCGAGCGCACCTCCATCTTTTCCATCACGTGCGCGCGGTGCGCCTTGACCGTGCGCTCGGCCGCGCCGAGCCGGGCGCCGATCTGCTTGTTGAGCGCGCCGTCGACCACCATCGCCAGCACCTGGCGCTCGCGCGGGCTCAGCCGCGCATAGCGTGACTGAAGCGCGCGCTGGCGGCGCCTGTCCTGGCGCCGCGCCGCATCGGCGCGCACCGCCTTGTGGACCACGCCGAGCAGCGCCTCGCCGTCCACCGGCTTGAAGAAGAAGTCGGCCGCGCCGCCCTTCATCGCCCGCAAGGTCTCGTGCACCGTCGCCTCGGCGGTGACGAAGATGACCGGCAGCGGCTGCGGCTGGCCGGCGATCATTTCCTGCAGGTCGAGGCCGCTCGGGCCGGGCATGTGGATGTCGAGCACCAGGCAACCGGGTGCCTCGCCGATGCCCTGCAGCAGCATGTCGCCGACGCAGCCGTATTCGACGACCCGGTAGCCGGCGCCTTCGAGCAGGCGCTGCAGCGCGCGGCGAAAGGCGACGTCCTCGTCGATCAGGCGGATCACGGGCAATTCGTCATCCGGACCACTGGGCGCGGAATCACTCATGGCACTTTCTCCTTGGGCTTTTCTGGCTTCGGACGGGGCCGCCCGGCGAAGGGCGGCCGAGGGTGCATTGAACACGCAGCAAACCGGCGTGGCAACTCGCGCTTACATGCAAATGAGTATCAAAGTTCTATCAAACTACGCAATTGCTGTGAAGATTGCGTGTCAGCCTGAGTCAGGCCCTGGTCAGATACGAGCGACCCGCGAAAAAAAGCCGGCCCGTGCGAATTGCAGGGCCGGCTTCGGGGAGCGGAGTGCCGGGGCCTAGAGGCCGGCTTCGCGGACCGCGTTGCCCGGACGGGCGAACTGGGCCGGGATGCGGCTGTTGAAGAAGGCCTCGGCTTCCAGGTTCTGGTTCGGCGCGTGGGCTGCCGCGGTCGCTTCGGCGCGGACGGCGGCGCGGTCGCGCTGGCCGGCGATGGCGTGGACGCCGCTCGAGGCGCCGTCGGCCCACGGATTGGCTTGCCGGGCGGCGGCGTGCGCCTGGGCGCGGACGGCGCTGCGGTCTTGGCCGGTGGTGAGCGCGTGGACGCCCTGGTAGGCCTCGGCCTGGGCGGCCATGGCGGCGGTGCCGGCGAGCGCGGCGAGGACGAGCTTGATGTTGTTGTTCATGGAGATCCTTCCTGATTGAAACGACGCCTAGACGATGCTGTGGGCGATCGTTTCGGCGTGGGCCGCTCGAGACGCGGCCCGCGCCCAGTCTAGGCACTCGACTCAGTAGAAACCCCTAGAAACCATCGCGGAATCTTCCGCAATCGACAGAGTAGGTTCAGCCGGCGAAACGGGGCGATTCCAACCCTGCGACGTCCAGCCCGATCGCGAAAAGGCCGCCGGCCAGCGGCTCGGCCTCGCGCTGGGCCGGCGTCAGGCCGCTGGTCGCGCTGGTGATGAACAGGGTGCGCAGGTCCGGGCCGCCGAAGGCGCAGTTGGTGACGTGGCGGGTCGGCAGGTCGATGCGGAAGATCTCGCGGGCGTCTTCGGGCGCGTGGCAGGTCACGCAGGCGCCACCCCAGTGCGCGATCCAGAGCCGGCCGGCGGCGTCGGTGGTCATGCCGTCCGGATGGCCTTCCTCGCGCGCGAACTGGTGCCATTCGCGCCGGTTCGACAGGCGGCCGGCGTTCATGTCGAAGTCGTAGGCGAAGACGCGGCCGCGGGCGGTGTCGTTGAAGAAGAGGGTGCGGCCGTCCAGCGACCAGGTCGGGCCGTTGGTGACCGGGAAGCCTTCCTCGTGGCGGGTGCACTGGCCGTCGGGGTCGTAGCGGTAGAGCGCGCCGAGCGGCTCCTTGGCGCCGGCGTCCATGGTGCCGCCCCAGAAGCGGCCGCGCGCGTCGCACTTGCCGTCGTTGAAGCGGTTGCCGGCGACTTCCTGCGGCGGCTGGTACAGGTAGCGCGCCGGCGTGGCCGGCTCGGCCGGGTCGAAGAGCGCGAAGCCGCGCCGCAGCGTGACGATCAGGCCCGGCGCGCTGGCCCGCTCGGCGACCGCGGTGATCTCCTCGTCGAAGTCCCAGGTCGTGCGCGCCTCGCTGGTCGGATCGAAGCGGTGCAGGCGGTGCTGGAGGATGTCGACCCAGTAGAGCGCCTGCTCGCGCGGCGACCACAGGGTGCCTTCGCCGAGCGTGGCGGCCGCCGGCCAGATGCAGCGCAGCGGCTGGAGGATGCGGGGAGTCTGCGGCATGGACGCCTTTCGAAAGTCGCTTGACTGGGCGGATCGTATCGCGGCAACATCGATAACCAAAGTGCATCGATTTGTTATCGATACATACGCTTTTTGCAATATCAAATCCGGAGACAACCAATGAGCGCTTCCCCGACTTCCCGCTACCCGAGCCTCGAGGGCCGGGCGGTGTTCGTGACCGGCGGCGGCAGCGGCATCGGCGCCGCGATCGTGACCGCCTTCGCCGAACAGGGCGCCCGGGTCGCCTTCGTCGACGTGGCCGAGGCGGCCAGCGCGGCGCTCGTGAAGGGTCTTGCCGACGCGGGGCACGCGGCGCCCTGGTGGCGTGCTTGCGACGTGCGCGACGTGACCGCGCTGCAGGCGGCGATCGCCGAGGCCGCGGTCACTAACGGCGACTTCGGCGTGCTGGTCAACAACGTCGCCAGCGACGACCGCCACACGCTCGAATCGGTGACGCCGGCCTACTACGAGGAGCGCATGGCCATCAACGAGCGGCCGGCCTTCTTCGCGATCCAGTCGGTGGTGCCGGGCATGAAGCGACTCGGTGCCGGCTCGATCGTCAACCTCGGCTCGACCGGCTGGCAGGGCAAGGGCGGCGCCTACCCCTGCTACGCGATCGCCAAGTCGTCGGTCAACGGCCTGACCCGCGGGCTGGCCAAGCCGCTGGGCGCGCATCGCATCCGCATCAACA
Organism: Xenophilus sp. L33; assembly: GCF_009765735.1. GTDB lineage: Bacteria > Pseudomonadota > Gammaproteobacteria > Burkholderiales > Burkholderiaceae_C > Variovorax. Next base: position 76,964 of record NZ_LMUW01000089.1, on the reverse strand, counting down.
CGGTGTCGCCGGGATGGGTCATGACCGAGCGGCAGATCAAGCTCTGGCTCGACGCCGAAGGCGAACTGGAGATCCAGCGCAACCAGTGCCTGCCCGACAAGCTGCAGCCGCACGACATCGCCCGCATGGTGCTGTTCCTGGCCTCGGACGACGGCGCGATGTGCACCGCGCAGGAATTCAAGGTGGACGCCGGCTGGGTCTGAAGGCTCGCGCCTAGGCCTCGGCCTCGAAGCGGCGCCCGTAGGCCACCAGGCTTTGCGCCTTCAGCGCCTTCATCATCACCTTGGCGGCCGGCGACAGCAGCCGGTCGGTGCGGGTGATGATGCCGAAGGCGTCCATGTGGCAGGGCATGTCCAGCGGCAGCAGCGTGCAGATGCCGTGCGCCGCGTAGTAGCGCGCGACGTCGGTGGCCAGCACCGCGATCATGTCGCTCTGCTGCAGCATGCGGGTGATGAAGAGCAGCGCCGCGGTCTCGATCACGTTGATCGGCGGCGCCAGCCCTTCTTCCTGGAACATCAGCTCGAAGCGGTGCCGCAGCACGCTGCCGGCCGGCGGAACGATCCAGCCGGCGGAGACCAGGTCGCGCAGGCCCAGGCCGCTCATGCCGAGCAGCGGATGGCCCGGTCGCACCACCGCGCTCACCGGTTCCTCGGTCAGGCCTTCGTAGCGCAGGTTGGTCTTGTCGTGCTCGGCGAACAGGCGCGCCACCAGCAGGTCGAGCTTGCCCTGCTCGAGCCGCTCCAGCAGCACCGGGCTGGTCTCGATCTCGACGCCGATGCGCAGGTTCGGATGCTCGCGCTTGACCTCGGCCACCGCCGGCGGCAGCAGCACCAGCCCCGGCGCGGTGATGACGCCGATGTTGACCTGGCCGGCGCGGCCGGCCTTGAGCGCGGTCACCTCGTCGTGCGCCTGGTTGAGGCTGGCGAGCGCGACCCGCGCGTGGCGGATCATGGTCTCGCCGTACCAGGTCGGCCGCATGCCGCGCGGCAGCCGGTCGAAGAGCGAAACCTCGAGCACGTCCTCCAGGTCCTTCAGCAGCTTGGAGGCGGCCGGCTGCGTCATGTTGAGCACCTGCGCGGCGCGATGGATGTTGCCTTCCTCGGCAAGGGCGACCAGCAGCAGCAGCTGCCGGGTCTTGAGTCGCGCACGGATGAACCAGTGCGTGTAGTTGGTCATGGGTGGGTCATGAGGGTTTACCTGAATGCCTCTTCCGATATGCATTCCATCCAAATATTGATTGGAAAGATATGGGTGTTGATTCCTACACTCGCCGCACCTTGAAACGCAGCGAGCTCACCCAGAACGCCCGGCACTACATCAATGGCCGCTGGGAGACCGGCGTGACCACGGGCCTCAGCGAGAACCCGTCGGACACGCGCGAAACGGTCGCCGAGTATGCCCGCGCCGATCGCAGCCAGACCGAGCTGGCGATCCGCGCCGCCGCCGATGCCGCGCCGCACTGGAGCCACACCACGCCCCAGCGCCGCGCCGACGTGCTCGACCAGATCGGCAGCGAGATCCTGGCCCGGCGCGAGGAGCTCGGCCTGCTGATGGCGCGCGAAGAAGGCAAGACCTTGCCCGAAGCGGTGGGCGAGGCGGCGCGCGCCGGCCACATCTTCAAGTTCTTCGCCGGCGAGGCCTTGCGCGGCGGCGGCGGCGAGACGCTGGCGTCGCTGCGGCCCGGCGTGCAGGTCGACGTCACGCGCGAGCCGCTCGGCGTGGTCGGGCTCATCACGCCCTGGAACTTCCCGCTCGCGATCCCCGCCTGGAAGATCGCGCCGGCGCTCGCCCATGGCAACACGGTGGTCTTCAAGCCGGCCGAACTGGTGCCGGCCTGCGGCTGGGCGCTGGCCGAGATCATCAGCCGGGCCGCGCTGCCGGCCGGCAGCTTCAACCTGGTGATGGGCAGCGGCCGCGAGGTCGGCCAGACCCTGGTCGACAGCCCGCTGGTCGACGGCATCAGCTTCACCGGCTCGGTCGAGACCGGCGAGCTGATCCTGCAGGCGGCCGCGCGCCGGCATGCCAAGGTGCAGCTGGAGATGGGCGGCAAGAACCCGCTGGTGGTGCTGGCCGATGCCGACCTCGACCGCGCGGTCGACTGCGCCGTGCAGGGCGCGTATTTCTCGACCGGCCAGCGCTGCACCGCGTCGAGCCGGCTGATCGTGGAGGCGCCGGTGCACGACGCCTTCGTGGTGCGGCTTCGCCATCGGCTGGCGGCGCTGAAGATCGGTCATGCATTGGAGCGCGGCACCGACATCGGCCCGGTGGTCGACCGGGTGCAACTGGCGCGCAACCTCGCCGCGATCGCCGCGGCGAGCGAGGAGGGCGCGGAGCACGTCTGGGGCGGCGAGCCGCTGCAGCGCGCGACCCAGGGCCATTTCATGAGCCCGGCGCTGTTCCTGGCACGGCCCGAGCAGCGGGTGGCGCGCGACGAGATCTTCGGGCCGGTGGCCTGCGTGCTGCGCGCCGACGACTACGAACACGCGCTCGACCTCGCGAACGACACGCCCTTCGGCCTGTGCGCCGGCATCTGCACCACCTCGCTGTCGCGCGCGACGCACTTCAAGCGGCATGCGCGGGTCGGCATGACCATGGTCAACCTGCCGACCGCGGGGGTCGACTACCACGTGCCCTTCGGCGGCCGCAAGGCCTCCAGCTACGGCCCGCGCGAGCAGGGCCGGCACGCGGCCGAGTTCTACACCACGGTCAAGACCGGCTACGTGCTGGCCTGAACCGATCGACGAGACGACACGACAAGAGTTCTTTCACCCGCAGGAGACAACATGAAACTGAACCGCCGCAACCTCAACATCGCACTGGCCTCGGCCACCCTCTCCTCGATGCTGCCGGGCCTCGTGCTGGCACAGGACAAGAAGGCACCCGTGCTGGGCTTCGCCCAGGTCGGCGCCGAGAGCGAATGGCGCACCGCCAACACCGAGTCGATCAAGTCGGCCGCCAAGGCGTCGGGCGTCGACCTGAAGTTCTCCGACGCGCAGCAGAAGCAGGAGAACCAGATCAAGGCGATCCGCTCGTACATCGCGCAGAAGGTCGACGTGATCGGCTTCTCGCCGGTGGTCGAGACCGGCTGGGACACGGTGCTCATGGAAGCCAAGGCCGCCGGCATTCCGGTGGTGCTGACCGACCGCTCGGTGAGCGTCAAGGACGACTCGCTCTACGTCACCTTCATGGGTTCGGACTTCGTCGAGGAAGGCCGCAAGGCCGGCCGCTGGCTGGTCGAGAAGGAGAAGGACAACAAGGGCCCGGTCAACATCGTCGAGCTGCAGGGCACGGTCGGCTCGGCGCCGGCGATCGACCGCAAGAAGGGCTTCGAGGAAATCATCAAGAGCGACCCGAAGTTCAAGATCATCCGCTCGCAGACCGGCGACTTCACACGCGCCAAGGGCAAGGAAGTGATGGAAGCCTTCCTGAAGGCCGAGGGCAAGAACATCAACGTGCTCTACGCGCACAACGACGACATGGCCATCGGCGCGATCCAGGCGATCGAGGAAGCCGGCATGAAGCCGGCGCAGGACATCATCATCATCTCGGTCGACGGCGTGAAGGGTGCCTTCGAGGCCATGATGGCCGGCAAGCTCAACGTCACGGTCGAATGCAGCCCGCTGCTCGGGCCGCAGCTGATGAGCGCGGTGGCCGACATCAAGGCCGGCAAGCCGCTGCCCAAGCGCATCCTGACCAAGGAAGGGATCTTCCCGATGGAAGTCGCGAAGGCGGAGTTTCCCAATAGAAAGTATTGAACCCGAGAACTTGAACAACGGAGACGAACCGATGAAACGCAACTTCCTCAAGGCCCTGTTCGGCGGCGTGGTCGCCACGGTGCTGATCGGCATCGCGCCGCTGGTGCAGGCGCAGGACAAGGGCCTGGTCGCGATCTCGATGCCGACCAAGTCGTCGGCGCGCTGGATCGCCGACGGCAACAACATGGTCAAGTACTTCCAGGAGCGCGGCTACAAGACCGACCTGCAGTACGCCGACGACGACATCCCGAACCAGCTGGCGCAGGTCGAGAACTTGCTCACCAAGGGCGCCAAGGTGCTGGTGATCGCCGCGATCGACGGCACCACCCTGTCGGATGTGCTGCAGAAGGCCGCCGACAAGGGCGTCAAGGTGATCGCCTACGACCGGCTCATCAAGGGCTCGAAGAACGTCGACTACTACGCCACCTTCGACAACTACCAGGTCGGCGTGCTGCAGGCCAGCTACATCGAGCAGGCGCTCAAGCTGAAGGAAGGCAAGGGCCCTTACAACATCGAGCTCTTCGGCGGTTCGCCGGACGACAACAACGCCTTCTTCTTCTACGACGGCGCGATGTCGGTGTTGAAGCCCTACATCGACAGCGGCAAGCTGGTGGTGCGCAGCAAGCAGATGGGCATGGACAAGGTCTCGACCCTGCGCTGGGACGGCGCGGTGGCGCAGGCTCGCATGGACAACCTGCTGTCGGCCTACTACACCAAGGACCACGTCGACGCGGTGCTGTCGCCCTACGACGGCCTGTCGATCGGCATCATCTCCTCGCTCAAGGGCGTGGGCTACGGCACGCCGCAGCAGCCGATGCCGGTGGTGACCGGGCAGGACGCCGAGGTGCCTTCGGTCAAGTCGATCCTGAAGAAGGAACAGACCCAGACCGTCTTCAAGGACACCCGCGAGCTGGCCAAGGTGACGGTCGACATGGTGGACGCGATGATGTCCGGCAAGACGCCGACGGTGAATGACACCAAGACCTACAACAACGGCGTGAAGGTGGTGCCGTCGTATCTGCTCAAGCCGGTGAGCGTCGACGCGTCGAACTGGAAGAAGACCCTGGTCGACAGCGGCTACTACAAGGAAAGCCAGATCCAGTAAGGCTCTTGCGCCGGTTCGAAGGAGACAGGGTGAACGATGTGATTCTGGAGATGCGCGGCATCACCAAGACCTTCCCCGGCGTGAACGCGCTGGACAACGTCAACCTGGCGGTGCGCGCGGGCGAGATCCACGCGGTCGTCGGCGAGAACGGGGCCGGCAAGTCGACGCTGATGAAGGTGCTGAGCGGCGTCTATCCGTGCGACAGCTACACCGGCGAGATCCGGTTCGAGGGCGAGCCGCGCCGCTTCAGGGACATCGCCGACAGCGAGAAGCTGGGCATCATCATCATCCACCAGGAGCTGGCGCTGGTGCCGCTGCTGTCGATCGCCGAGAACATCTTCCTCGGCAACGAGACCGCCCGCGGCGGCGTGATCGACTGGTTCGCCGCCTATGCGAAGACCCGCGATCTGCTGGCCAAGGTCGGCCTCAAGGAGCCGCCGACCGCGCTCATCACCAATCTGGGCGTCGGCAAGCAGCAGCTGGTCGAGATCGCCAAGGCACTGGCCAAGGAGGTCAAGCTCCTGATCCTCGACGAGCCGACCGCCAGCCTCAACGAGAGCGACAGCGATGCGCTCCTGAACCTGCTGCTGGAGCTGAAGGCGCAGGGTATCTCGTCGATCCTCATCTCGCACAAGCTCAACGAGATCGCCAAGGTGGCGGATTCGATCACGGTGCTGCGCGACGGCGCCACCGTCGAGACGCTGGACTGCCGCGGCAGCGAGGTGAGCGAGGACCGGATCATCCGCGGCATGGTCGGGCGCGACATGGCGCACCGCTATCCGCAGCGCACGCCGAAGATCGGCCCGACCGTGTTCGAGGTGAGCGACTGGCACGTGCACCACGCGCAGCATGCCGACCGCGAGGTCATCAAGGGCGTCGGCCTGCACGTGCGCCAGGGCGAGATCGTCGGCATCGCGGGCCTGATGGGCGCCGGGCGCACCGAGTTCGCGATGAGCGTCTTCGGCCGCTCCTACGGCCAGCGCATCCGCGGCACGGTGCGCATGCACGGCAAGGAGGTCGACGTCGGCACCATCGACCGTGCGATCGCGCACGGCATCGCCTACGTCACCGAGGACCGCAAGAGCCTCGGGCTGGTGCTGGAGGAGGACATCCGCAAGAACGTGAGCCTGGCCAACCTGAAGGCGGTGTCGGAACGCGGCGTGATCGACGACGGCCTGGAGTTCAAGGTGGCCAACGACTACCGCCGCTCGCTCGCCATCCGCTGCTCGGGCGTGGCGCAGAAGGTGGTGAACCTGTCGGGCGGCAACCAGCAGAAGGTGGTGCTGAGCAAGTGGCTCTTCGCCAGGCCCGAACTGCTGATGCTCGACGAGCCGACGCGCGGCATCGACGTCGGCGCCAAGTACGAGATCTACACCATCATCGACCAGCTCGCCAGCCAGGGCAAAGGCATCCTCATGATCTCTTCCGAACTGCCCGAGCTGCTCGGCCTGTGCGACCGCATCTACGTGATGAACGAGGGGCGCTTCGTCGCCGAATTTCCTGCGGCCGAGGCCTCGCAGGAAAAGATCATGCGCGTCATCGTGGCCTCCGGGAGCAGCGTCCATGCATGAACTGGGCACTCCCCCAGCCTCGCCCACTTCGTGTGGCTCGGACACCCCCTCGCCGGGGGCAACCCCAGCGGCCCGGCAAAGCCGGTTCCGCGGGGTTCCTGGCGAAGAGCGCGCCTCGACGGCACAGCACGCAGGCTTCCTGAAGAACAACCTGCGCGAATACGGCATGCTGATCTCGCTGGTCGCGATCATGGCGCTGTTCCAGTTCCTGACCGACGGCACCCTGATGCGGCCGCTCAACCTCACCAACCTGCTGCTGCAGAACAGCTACATCGTCATCATGGCGCTGGGCATGCTGCTGGTGATCGTGGCCGGCCACATCGACCTGTCGGTCGGCTCGGTCTGCGGCTTCGTCGGCGCGCTGGCGGCGGTGCTGATGGTCGAGTACGACTGGGGCTACGTGCCGACCTTCTTCGTCTGCCTGGTGGCCGGCGGCATCATCGGCGCGGCGCAGGGCTGGTTCGTCGCGTTCTTCCGCATCCCGTCCTTCATCGTCACGCTGGCGGGCATGCTGGTGTTCAAGGGGCTGACGCTGGCGCTGCTGGCGGGGCAATCGGTCGGACCCTTCCCCGAGACCTTCCAGAAGCTGAGCTCCGGCTTCGTCGCCGATCCGCTGGGCGGCGAGAGCCTGCGCACCACCTCGCTGCTGCTCGGCGCGCTGGCCGCGGCGGCGCTGGTCTTCTTCAAGCTGCGCGGGCGCGCCAGGCTGGCGGCGCACGGCATGGCGCAGGAGCCCTTCGCCTTCTTCCTGGCCAAGAACCTGTTCTTCGCCGCGGCGATCCTGCTGCTGTCCTACCTGCTGGCCACCTACAAGGGGCTGCCGAACGTGCTGATCGTGATGTCGGTGCTGATCGTGGCCTACGACTTCGTCACCAACCGCACCACCGTCGGGCGCCGCATCTACGCATTGGGGGGCAACGAGAAGGCGGCGCGGCTGTCGGGCATCAAGACCCAGCGGCTGGCCTTCCTGACCTTCGTCAACATGGGCGTGCTGGCGGCGCTGGCCGGGCTGGTGTTCGCGGCTCGCCTGAACACCGCGACGCCCAAGGCCGGGCTCGGCTTCGAGCTGGACGTGATCGCGGCCTGCTTCATCGGCGGCGCCTCCGCCTCGGGCGGCGTCGGCCGCGTGATGGGCGCGGTCATCGGCGCCTTCATCATGGGCGTGATGAACAACGGCATGTCGATCCTCGGCATCGGCATCGACTACCAGCAGGTGATCAAGGGACTGGTGCTGCTGGCGGCGGTGTTCGTCGATGTCTACAACAAGAACAAATGACCCACGTCACGGCACCCGTGCTGGAGCTCACAGGCATCGACAAGCAGTTCAACGGCGTGCCGGCCCTGCGCGGCGTCGCGCTCAGGCTGCGCGCCGGCGAGATCCACGCGCTGCTGGGCCAGAACGGCGCCGGCAAGTCCACGCTCATCAAGGTGCTGACCGGCGTGCACGCGGCCGACGGCGGCACCATGCGGCTGGCGGGCGAAGCGATCCGGCCGGGCTCGCCGCTGGAGGCCCAGCGCCTGGGCATCAGCACCGTCTACCAGGAAGTAAACCTGTGCCCGAACCTGTCGGTGGCCGAGAACATCTTCTCCGGCCGCTATCCGCGCCGCGGGCTCGCGCAAGGTCGTCGCATCGACTGGGCGGCGGTCCACAGCGGTGCGCGCGCGCTGCTGGCGCGGCTGGACATCGACATCGACGTCGGCCGGCTGCTGTCGAGCTACTCGGTGGCGGTGCAGCAGATGGTGGCGATCGCGCGCGCGCTCGGGCTGTCGTCGCGGGTGCTGATCCTCGACGAGCCGACCTCGAGCCTCGACGAGGACGAGGTCCAGAGCCTGTTCGCGGTGCTCCGGCGGCTGCGCGGCGAGGGCATGGCGATCCTGTTCGTGACCCATTTCCTGAACCAGGTGTATGCGGTGTCGGACCGCATCACGGTGCTGCGCAACGGCGGCTGGGTCGGCGAATGGCCGACCGCCGAGCTGCCGCCGCAGGCGCTCATCTCGGCCATGGTCGGGCGCGAGCTCGCGGCCCAGGCGAGCGGCCATGCCGACCTGCCGGCGATCGACGCGAACGCGCCGCCGCTGCTCGAGGCCGAAGGCCTCGGCCAGCGCGGCCAGCTGCAGCCCATCGACCTGGAGATCCGGCCGGGCGAGGTGCTCGGCCTGGCGGGCCTGCTCGGCTCGGGGCGCACCGAGCTGGCGCGACTGCTGTTCGGGCTGGCCTCGCCCGACGAAGGGCGGTTGCGCATCGGCGGTGAAGAGGTCTCGCTGGCGAGCCCGGCCGATGCGGTGAAGGCCGGCCTCGCGCTGTGCCCGGAAGAACGCAAGACCGACGGCATCGTCGCCGAGCTGTCGCTGCGCGAGAACATCGCGCTGGCGCTGCAGGCCCGGCGCGGCGTGCGCCGCACCCTGTCGCGGGCCGAGCAGACCGCGCTGGCCGAACGCTTCGTCAAGGCGCTCGGCATCAAGACCGCCAGCGTCGACACGCCGATCGGCCTGCTCTCGGGCGGCAACCAGCAGAAGGCGGTGCTGGCGCGCTGGCTGGCGATCGAGCCGCGCCTCCTGATCCTCGACGAGCCGACCCGCGGCATCGACGTCGCCGCCAAGCAGGAGATCATGGAAGAGATCCTGCGGCTGGCCGGCGAGGGCATGGCGGTGCTCTTCATCTCGTCGGAGATGAACGAGGTGGTGCGCGTGTCGCATCGCATCGCGGTGCTGCGCGAGCGACGCAAGGTCGGCGAGCTGCCGGCCGGCAGCAGCGAGGACGCGGTCTACGAACTGATCGCGGCGGAAGGCTGACATGGATGCGATCGCACGCCTGTTCCGCCATCGGCTCGCCTGGCCGGTGCTGACCCTGTTGTTGCTGCTGGCGGTCAACGCCGCCTTCAGCGCGAGCTTCCTGCACCTGGAGTGGCGCGGCGGCCATCTCTACGGCAGCCTGATCGACATCCTCAACCGGGCGGCGCCGCTGGTGCTGGTGTCGCTCGGCATGACGCTGGTGATCGCGACCCGCGGCATCGACATCTCGGTCGGCGCGGTGGTGGCGATCGCGGCGGCGATCGCCGGCTGGATGATCGGCGGCTCGCTGGTGGTCACCAACGGCGCAGCGGCCGAGGTCAGCCGCTTCCCGATGTGGCTGGCGATCGTCGTGGCGCTGGCGGCGGCGCTGGGTTGCGGCCTCTGGAACGGCGTGCTGGTGGCGCGGGTCGGCATGCAGCCGATCATCGCCACCCTGATCCTGATGGTGGCCGGCCGCGGCATCGCGCAGCTGATCACCGGCGGGCAGATCATCACCATCTACTACGCGCCCTTCTTCTTCATCGGCAGCGGCTACCTGTTCGGCCTGCCGTTCTCGGTCTACATCGCGGCCTTCGTCTTCCTGCTGCTGTACCTGGCGATCACGCGCAGCGCGCTCGGCCTCTTCATCCAGGCGGTGGGCATCAACCCGGGCGCGGCACGCGTGGCCGGCGTGCGGGCGCGCCGCATCGTGCTCGGCGTCTACATGTTCTGCGGGCTCACCGCGGGCATGGCGGGCCTCCTGATCAGCTCCAACGTCAAGAGCGCGGACGGCAACAACGCTGGCCAGCTGCTGGAGCTGGACGCGATCCTCGCGGTCACCCTCGGCGGCACCGCGCTCACCGGCGGCCGCTTCAGCCTGGTCGGCAGCGTGATCGGCGCGCTGATCATCCAGACGCTCACCTATGCCATCTATTCGCTCGGCGTGCCGCCGGAGATCAACCTGGTGGTGAAGGCGGTGGTGGTGTTCGCGGTGATGCTGATGCAGTCGGCGGAATTCCGGGCGAGCCTGCGGACGCTGGCGCAGCGGCCTGCACGTGGGGGTGCAGCATGAGCGCGCTGGTGCCGAACGCCGGCGTGCCCGCGTCGCAGGCGCGCGCGAAACCTGCGCGTCCACGCAACCGCCTGGACCCCAAGTACCTGCCGCTCACCGCCACCATCTCGCTCTTCGTCCTGATGGCGCTGCTGGGCTCGGTCTTCTACACCGGCTTCTTCTCGGCCCAGGTCTTCCTCAACCTGCTGGTGGACAACGCCTTCCTGTGCATCGTCGCGGTCGGCATGACCTTCGTGATCCTGTCGGGCGGCATCGACCTGTCGGTCGGCTCGGTGATCGCGCTGACCACCATGGTCTCGGCCTCGCTGGTCGAGACGCACGGCTGGAGCCCGGCCATCGTCATCCCGCTGGTGCTGGTGATGGGCACGCTCTTCGGCGCCTTCATGGGCTTCCTGATCGAGCGCTTCCGGCTGCAGCCCTTCATCGTGACGCTGGCCGGCATGTTCCTGGCGCGGGGCCTCTGCTACGTGATCAGCATCGACTCGATCGCGATCACCAACGACTTCTATGCGGCGGTCTCGCAATGGCGGCTGCCGGTCTGGGGCAGCGCTTCGATCTCGCTGTCGGGGCTGATCGCGCTGGTGGTCGTGGCAGCAGCGATGTTCATCGCCCATTGCACGCCCTTCGGCCGCAACGTCTACGCGATCGGTGGCAGCGAGCAGTCGGCGCTGCTGATGGGCCTGCCGGTGCGCGCCACGGTGATCGGCGTCTACACGCTGTCGGGCTTCTGCTCGGCGCTGGGCGGCGTGGTGTTCACCTTCTACATGCTGTCGGGCTACGGCCTGCATGCGGTCGGGCTGGAGCTGGACGCGATCGCCGCGGTGGTGATCGGCGGCACGCTGCTCACGGGCGGCGTCGGCTACGTGGTCGGCACGCTCTTCGGCGTGCTGATGCTCGGCATCATCCAGACGCTGATCTCCTTCGACGGCTCGCTGAGTTCATGGTGGACCCGCATCGTGGTGGGCGCCTTGCTCTTCGTCTTCTGCCTGCTGCAGCGCCTTTTCAGCGCCCGCGGCGGCCCGGCTCACTGAGCCTCCATCACCAAAGCCTGGCATGTCCGACACACCGAAGAAGCTGCGCTCCGCCGAATGGTTCGGCACCGCCGACAAGAACGGCTTCATGTACCGCAGCTGGATGAAGAACCAGGGCATCCCCGACCACGAGTTCGACGGCCGGCCGATCGTCGGCATCTGCAACACCTGGTCGGAGCTGACGCCCTGCAACGCGCACTTCCGCAAGATTGCCGAGCACGTGAAGCGCGGCATTTCGGAGGCCGGCGGCTTCCCGGTCGAATTCCCGGTCTTCTCCAACGGCGAGTCGAACCTGCGGCCGACCGCGATGCTCACCCGCAACCTGGCCAGCATGGACGTCGAGGAGGCGATCCGCGGCAACCCGATCGACGCGGTGGTGCTGCTCACCGGTTGCGACAAGACCACGCCGGCGCTGCTGATGGGCGCCGCGAGCTGCGACATCCCGGCCATTGTGGTCACCGGCGGCCCGATGCTCAACGGCAAGCTCGACGGCAAGGACATCGGCTCCGGCACGGCCGTCTGGCAGCTGCACGAGGCGATGAAGGCCGGCGAGATCGACCTGCACCAGTTCCTCTCGGCCGAGGCCGGCATGTCGCGCTCGGCCGGCACCTGCAACACCATGGGCACCGCGTCCACCATGGCCTGCATGGCCGAGGCGCTCGGCACCTCGCTGCCGCACAACGCGGCCATTCCCGCGGTCGATGCGCGGCGCTACGTGCTGGCCCAGATGTCGGGCATGCGCGCGGTCGAGATGGCGCGCGAGGGCCTCTGCCTGTCGAAGATCCTCACCCGCGAGGCCTTCGAGAACGCGATCCGGGTCAATGCCGCGATCGGCGGCTCGACCAACGCGGTGATCCACCTCAAGGCCATCGCCGGCCGCATCGGCGTCGCGCTCGAACTGGAAGACTGGACCCGCATCGGCCGCGGCACGCCGACGCTGGTCGACCTGATGCCCTCGGGCCGCTTCCTGATGGAGGAGTTCTACTACGCCGGCGGCCTGCCCGCGGTGCTGCGCCGGCTCGGCGAGCACGGGCTGCTGCCGCATCCGCAGGCGCTCACGGTCAACGGCCGCTCGCTCTGGGACAACGTGCGCGAAGCACCGAGCGTGAACGACGAGGTCATCCGCCCGCTCGACCGGCCGCTGGTGGCCGACGGCGGCATGTGCATCCTGCGCGGCAACCTGGCGCCGCGCGGCGCGGTGTTGAAGCCCTCGGCCGCGTCGCCGCACCTGCTCCGGCACCGCGGCCGCGCGGTGGTCTTCGAGAACCTGGAGCACTACAAGGCACGCATCGTCGACGAGTCGCTCGAGGTCGATGCCGACTCCGTGCTGGTGATGAAGCGCTGCGGCCCCAAGGGCTACCCCGGCATGGCCGAGGTCGGCAACATGGGCCTGCCGCCCAAGCTGCTGCGCCAGGGCATCAAGGACATGGTGCGCATCTCCGACGCCCGCATGAGCGGCACCGCCTACGGCACGGTGGTGCTGCACGTCGCGCCGGAGGCGGCCGACGGCGGCCCGCTGGCCGCGGTGCGCGACGGCGACTGGATCGAGCTCGACTGCGACGCTGGCCGCCTGCACCTGGACATCGCGCCGGGCGAACTGCAGGCGCGGCTCGACGCGATCGCCGCCGAGGCGCAGCCGGTGCGCGGCGGCGGCTACCAGCGCCTCTACGTCGACCACGTGCTGCAGGCCGACGAAGGCTGCGACTTCGACTTCCTGGTCGGCTGCCGCGGCGCCGCCGTGCCGCGCCATTCACACTGACCGCCACCGACATGAACGCATCCAACCGCAAGCGCTACCAGGGCATCTTCCCGGTCGTCCCGACCACCTTCACCGAGAGCGGCGAGCTCGACCTCGCGAGCCAGCGGCGCTGCATCGACTTCATGATCGACGCCGGCTCCGACGGCCTGTGCATCCTGGCGAACTTCTCGGAGCAGTTCGTGCTGGCCGACGACGAGCGCGAACTGCTGACCCGCACGATCCTGGAGCACGTCGCCGGCCGCGTGCCGGTGATCGTCACCACCACGCACTTCAGCACCCGGGTCTGCGCCGAGCGCAGCCGCCGCGCGCAGGACATGGGCGCCGCGTTGCTGATGGTGATGCCGCCCTACCACGGCGCCACCTTCCGCGTGGCCGAGCCGCGCATCGAGAGCTTCTACGCGCAGCTGTCCGATGCGGTCGACATCCCGATCATGATCCAGGACGCGCCGGCCAGCGGCACGGTGCTGTCGGCGCCCTTCCTCGCGAAGATGGCGCGCGAGATCGAGCATGTCGCCTACTTCAAGATCGAGACGGCCGGCGCCGCGGCCAAGCTGCGCGAGCTGATCGCGCTCGGCGGCGATGCGGTCGAAGGGCCATGGGACGGCGAGGAAGCGATCACCCTGATGCCCGACCTCGACGCCGGCGCCACCGGCTCGATGACCGGCGGCGGCTATCCCGACGGCATCCGGCCGATCATCATGGACCACCTCGCCGGCCGTCGCGAGGAGGCCTTCGCGCGCTACCAGCAGTGGCTGCCGCTCATCAACTACGAGAACCGGCAGGCCGGGCTCCTGGCCTGCAAGGCGCTGATGAAGGAGGGCGGCGTGATCGACTGCGAAGCGCCGCGGCATCCGCTGCCGGCGATGCACCCGGCCACGCGGGCCGGGCTGATCGAGACCGCGAAGCGGCTCGATCCGCTGGTGCTGCGCTGGGGCCGCTGAAAGGGCTTCAGCCCTTCCAGAACGGCTTCAGGCGCGCGACCTTCGCGAGCGCCGCGTGGCAGGCGGCGGCGCTGTGCGGATGGCGCGCCACCAGCCAGCCGACCGCGAACCAGGCCGCGCCGTGCTGCCCGGCGCTCTCGCGGCAGGCCGACATCGCGGTGGCGGCATCGTTGTGCGCGCCGAGCGCGTCCTGCGCCGGCTCCAGCTGTTCGAGAAAGCGCAGCGCCTCGCGGCGGCCGAACAGCGGCGCCACGAATTCGCCCAGGTAGCGCAGCCGCTTCAGGCGCTTGCGCACCCGGTGCTGCTCGACCGGATTCAGCTGCTCGAAGCGCTTGCCGTCGCGCAGCAACTGGTGGTGCAGCTTCTGCAGGCGGGCGCGCAGCAGCTTGCGGGGGTCGACGGGCTTGTCGACCTTCGGCTTCTCGACGAGCGGGGCCTCTTCGGCATCCGCCACCGCAGCCGCCTCGGCGGCGGGCGGCAATGAAGCCACGATCAGGTCCATCAGCACCGCCTGGAAGCGCGCCGACCGGACCACCTCGCCCGGATCCGCACCCGGCGTCTCGCCGTCGGCGACCTGGAACACCGGTCCGCCCGCGGCCTCGATCTGCGGCTGCAGCATCAGCGCGAGATGCTCGCGGTCGCGCTGGCGGCCGAGCGCCTGGAAGACCTCGACCAGTGCGGCTTCCCATGCCGGATCGATGTGCGGTGCCAGTTCGGCCATCTCGCGCAGCGCGGTCCGCAGGCGCCGGATGCCGACCCGCAGCTGGTGCACGTGCTCGGCGTCGCAGCCGCCGGCTGCGACCTCGCTGGCGTTCATCAGCACCTGGCGCAGGCAGGTGTCGAGCACAGCGCGGAAGATATCTGCGCCGCTCTGGCCCGCATCGACCGCCGGCGGCTCGGCCTTGACCGCCGGCCCGTGGACGACGCCCTGCGCCAGCCGCTCGCCGCGGGTGGACTTCGCGACCGTGTCGAGCCAGAGGCCGTAGCGCACGCACCAGCGCCGCGCCAGCTCGACCAGCGACTGCGGGCTGCCGTGCTTGAGTTCGATTTCGAGTTCGCGGATCGGGTGCGACGCGTTCGCGGTGCGCACCGAGCCGATGTCGAAGGCCAGCTCGACCAGGGCGTCGCCGCTGCGCATCTCGCGCGTGGTGCGCCAGACGTCGGTGTCGTAGAGCGGCACCCATTCGACCAGCGACGGATCGTGGCCGGCCTTCTTCAGCGCCTTGGCGACCAGCTTGCCGACAGGCGTGCCCTCGTGGCGCACCAGTTCGGGCCGCGGCGGCTCGGCGCCGCGCATCGTGGGCAGCTCGAAATTGTGTTCATGGCGCTGCAGCGGGCCGCCTGCGGGCGCCTTGATCGTCTGCACCCAGTGGCTGCCTTCCTTGCGCATGCGCAGCACGATGTGTCGCGCGGCCAGTGCACCGTCGGCGGTGTCGAAATAACGGGCGCGCAGTCGGGTGCGATGCGAGCGGCCGCGCGCCACCGCCGCTTCGACCGCGGCGCGCTGGTCGGCGTCGACCTGGAACTTGAGTTCGAATTCGATCATGGCCGCGGACCCGCCGCCACTTGCCGGGCAATGGGCTTGAAGGAGCCGCTCACTCCTTCAGTTCGCTGACCTGCAGCGACAGATCGAACAGCTTGCTCTTGCTGGCGTAGTAGCGGTCGAGCCGCCATTCCTTGAGGATGTCCATCGCGAGCTGGAAGCTCTTGTAGTCGAGCCGGTAGAGCGTGACGAGCTCGAAGCTCTGCTCCGACTCGAGCGCAAGGACCAGTCGGGCCAGGATCCGAGCCGACTCGTCGGCGGGATCGGTTTCGATGAACCGACGGGCGACCTTGATGGCGTTCATGTGGGGGCTTGGGGATGGAACAGCCCACGACTATAGCCAGCGAGTGGCCCCGCTTTATGACAGTGGTGTGACAGTTCCGACCGCGCGGGTCGGCTACTGCCAGACGACTTCTATTGCTGGCCGTTGGCCGGGATCGGTGTCACCGTCGTGCGCAGGATGCCGCCACCCATGACGCTGCCCTGGACCGTCGTGTCGCCGGTGTCCATGATGCGTTGCTTGCACGCCTGGCGGTCGCTCTCGGGCTGCAGTTCGCAACGGGCCAGCGCATCGCGCCGCATCGTGCTGGCGTCCGCGGTCGGCAGCATGCCGCGCTTGGCGGCATCGCGGGCGGCGCCCTGTTCGCGGATGCAGGCGGCCTTGTCCTGCTTGACGCCGTCGCAGGTGTTGGCGCCGACGTCTTGGGCCCAGGCGCTGGCGCCGATCAGGCTGCCGGAAACGGCCAGGGTGGCCAGGCTGGTGCGCAGGAAGCGGTTCATGTCGATCTCCTTGGGTCTTCGAAGCGGCGGCGCGGTCTGCGCCCCCGTGAGCGACAGACTTTCAGGCGCCGGCACGACGCCGACTGTGGGACGATTCGGCCGCTCCTTCCTCGCAGAGTCGCGGCTTCGCGTAGGACGGCTCCTCCAGCCGGGCGGGCCGGGCGCCCGCATCCAGGCTTTCAGCCTTCGGCGATCCGCTGGGCCAGGTGCGCCAGCGCTTCCTCGACCTGGTCGACCAGGATCAGCGACAGGTCGCCCGGCTGCAGGCGCGCCAGTGCGGTGTCGATCGCGATGAACTCGCCGCGGATCTCCTCGACATGGCGGGTGCGGCCGGCGCCTTCGAGGCCCTGGCGCAGCAGCGCCATCACCTCGCCGTCGGCGCGGCCGCGCTGGGCCGCGTCCTGGTAGAGGATCACGTCGTCGAAGGCCTGGCCGAGGATCGCGGTCTGGTCGCGGATGTCGCTGTCGCGCCGGTCGCCGGCGCCGCTGATGACCACCGAGCGCTTCTTCGCCGGCATGGTGTCGACCGCGGCCACCAGCGCGCGCATCGCGTCGGTGTTGTGGCCGTAGTCGGCGATGACGGTGGCGCCGCGGTAGTCCATCACGTTGAAGCGGCCGGGCACGCCGGCGGCGTCGTTGTTGAAGCTGGCCAGGCCGCTGCGGATCGTGTCCCAGTCCAGGCCGACCGCCCAGGCCGCGGCCACCGCCGCCATCACGTTGTCGACCTGGAAGCCGATGCTGCCGTTGCGCGTGATCTGCACGTCGCGCAGCGGGATGCGCTCGCGCCACGAGCCTTCGGCCGCCACGATCGCGTCGCGGTCGACATGGACCGTGCGCCGGCCCTGCGCGCGGTGCGTGGCCATCACCGGATGGGCGCGGTCGGCGGCGAAGAAGATCACGCTGCCGGGGCAGCTGGCGGCCATCGCGGCCACGTTCGGGTCGCTCGCGTTCAGCACCGCGTGGCCGCCCGGCGTCACGTTGCGCACGATCACGCGCTTCAGCACCGCAAGGTCTTCCACTGTGGTGATGTAGTTGAGGCCCAGGTGGTCGCCGCTGCCGATGTTGGTCACCACCGCCACCTGGCACCGGTCGAAGCCCAGGCCTTCGCGCAGCACGCCGCCGCGCGCCACCTCGAAGACCGCGGCGTCGACCTCCGGATGCAGCAGCACGTTGCGCGCGCTCTTCGGGCCGCTGCAGTCGCCGCTGTCGGTCTGCCGGCCGTCGACATAGACGCCGTCGGTGTTGGTCATGCCGGTGCGCAGGCCGCTGCTGGCCAGCAGGTGGTTGATGAGGCGAGTGACCGTGGTCTTGCCGTTGGTGCCGGTGACCGCGACCACCGGGATGCGGCCGTCGTCGCCGTGGGCGAAGAGCGTGTCCATCACCGCCTCGCCGACCGCGCGGCCGCGGCCGAAGGAAGGCGAGATGTGCATGCGCAGGCCGGGCGCGGCATTGACCTCGACCACGCCGCCATGCTGCTCCTCCAGCGGGCGCAGCACGTTCTCGCAGACCATGTCGACGCCGCAGATGTGCAGCCCGACCATCTGCGCCGCCTCGACCGCGCGGGCGGCCACTTCCGGGTGCACCGTGTCGGTGACGTCGGTGGCGGTGCCGCCGGTCGACAGGTTGGCGTTGTTGCGCAGCACGACCCGCTGGCCGAGCGCCGGCACGCTGTCGGGCGCCAGGCCCTGGTCCTCCAGGCGGCCGATGGCGATGTCGTCCAGCCGGATCTTGGTGAGCGAGGTGGCATGGCCTTCGCCGCGGCGCGGGTCCTGGTTGACCCATTCGACCAGCTCGCGCACGGTCTTGACGCCGTCGCCGATCACCTGCGGCGGATCGCGCCGGGCCGCCGCCACCAGCTTGTCGCCGACCACCAGCAGGCGGAAGTCGAAGCCCGGCAGGAACTTCTCGACCATCACCTCGCCGTACGCGGCGGCCGACTGCCAGGCCGCGGCCAGCTGCTCGCGGCCGGTGATGTTGACCGTCACGCCCTTGCCCTGGTTGCCGTCCTGCGGCTTGACCACCACCGGCAGGCCGATCTCGAGCGCCGCGGCCCAGGCGTCGTCGGCATCGGCCACCGGCCGGCCCAGCGGCACCGGCACGCCGGCGGCGTTGAGGAGCTGCTTGGTCAGCTCCTTGTCCTGCGCGATGGCCTCGGCCACGCCGCTGGTGCTGTCGATCTCGGCCGCCTGGATGCGGCGCTGCTTGGCGCCCCAGCCGAACTGCACGAGGCTGCCGCGGGTCAGGCGGCGGAACGGGATGCCGCGCGCCACCGCGGCGTCGACGATCGAGCCGGTGCTCGGGCCGAGCCGCTCCGATTCGTCGAGGTCGCGCAGCTCGGTGATCGCGGCCATGGCGTCGAAGTCGCTGCCGGCCTGGGCCGCGGCGATGAGGGTGCCGGCCAGTTCGAGCGCGCGGCGGCCGACCGCTTCCTCGCTGTACTGGAAGGTGACCTGGAACACGCCTTCGTCGAGGGTGCGCGAGGTGTGGCCGAAGTTGACCGCGCAGCCGGCCTGCACCTGCAGCGCCACCGCGGTGTTCTCCAGCACGTGCGCCAGCGCCAGCGGCTGGCCCAGCACGATCGGATGCAGCTCGCCGATGTTCGGGAACAGCGCCCGCAGCCGGGCCTCGAAGCCGGGCAGGCGCTCGATCGCGTTCTCGTCGCCCTCGCAGCGCACGATGGCCTCGATGCAGGTGTGACGGCTCCAGAGGTTGGATCCGCGCAGGGCGCGGATGCGGGTGACTTCCATGGTGTCGTCAGGCGAGTTGGGTGGGAGCGGGCAGGAGGCTCTGCGACAGCTGCAGCGAGTCGAGCGCCGCCTGCAGGTCGGCCTCGAAGGCCTCGATGCCGGCACCGATGAGGTTGAGCGGAATGCCCAGCGCCCAGCCGGCGCCGACCGCGGCCAGGAGGTGTTCGAGCGAGACGCCGGCGTGCGTCGCGCGCCAGGCGGTGAGGCGGCCGAGGCCCGGCAGGAAGGATTCGGTGGCGCCGTTGGCCAGCACCACGCGGTCCTGGCGCACCAGCACCGCGCGGCCGCCCTCGGCCCGGTGGCGCGCCAGCGGCGCGGCCTGCGGATCGACCGCGTAAAGGATCACCTGGCCGTCGCACAGCGGCGCCAGGCCGGCGACGCGCTGGTCGCCGGCATGCAGCACCGCGGTGCCTTCGGGCAGCACCACGTCGACCTGGGTGCGCAGCACCTTGACCAGCTGGTCGCTGCTGGTGATGTCGTATGCGGCCAGCGGCTCGTAGCCTTCCAGGTCGGTCACGATGCCGACCTGGCAGCGGTCGTAGGCGAGGCCGTCGCGCAGGATGGTGTCGGCGCCGTTCTCCATCACCACCGCCTGCACCGAGCGGTTCACCAGCAGCCGGTGGCCGGCGGCCCAGTTGGCGCTGTCGCGGGCATCGACCCGGCGGCGATCGAGGAAGAGGCCGTCGCGGCAGGCGAGACCGGTCTGGCTGCCGCCGAGGCCGACCAGCCAGGCCACCAGCCGCGCCAGCACCGCGGTGTCGCGCGAGCCGGCCACGCCGATCACCGGGATGCGGCCCGGCGCGTCGTCCGGGAACAGGTGGTCGCAGATCGCGCGGCCGACCGGCCGCGGCGAGCCGAGCGCCGGCTTCAGGTGCATCAGGAGGCCCGGACCCGCGTTGACCTCGACGATCGCGCCGCCCTGCGCGGCCAGCGGCCGGCCGACGTCCTGCGCCACCAGGTCGATGCCGGCGATGTCCAGGCCGACCACGCGGGCCGCCAGCACGGCCGCGTGCGCCACTTCCGGATGGACCTGGTCGGTGCAATCGATCGCCATGTTGCCGTTGCGCTGGATCGTCACCACGCGGCCGGCGGCCGGCACCGCATTGGCGTCGAGCGACTGGCGCTGCAGTTCGAGCGCCAGCTTGGCGTCGCCCTCGATCACGATCAGGTCGAGCGGAAATTCTTCCTCAGCGCCGCGCCGCGGGTCGCTGTTGAGCTGGCTGTCGATCAGCTCGGCGACGCTGGCCGTGCCGTCGCCGGTCACCGTGATGATCTCGCCGCGCGCCGCCGCCACCACCTGGCCGCCGACCACCAGCAGGCGGTGCTCGTGGCCATGGATGAAACGCTCGACCATCACGTCGCTGCCCTCGGGCTCGGCGACCGCGAAGGCGGCGACCACTTCCTCGCGGGTGCGCAGCTCGAGCGACACGCCGCGGCCGTGGTTGGCGTCCGACGGCTTCACCACCACCGGCAGGCCGATGTCCTCGGCGGCGTCCCAGGCTTCCTGCGCGTCGGCGACGACCTGGCCTTCGGGCACCGGCACGCCGCAGGCGGCGAGCAGCGACTTGGTCAGCTCCTTGTCGCTGGCGATCGATTCGCCGATGGCGCTGGTGTAGTCGGTCTCGGCGGTCCAGATGCGCTGCTGGTTGGCGCCGTAGCCCAGCTGCACCAGGTTGCCGCTGTTGAGCCGCAGGTGAGGGATGCCGCGGTCGGTGGCGGCGCCGACGATGCAGGCGGTGCTCGGGCCCAGGTAGCAGTCCTCGACCTTGGCCTTGACCGCGTCGACCGCGCGCTGCACGTCGGCGGCGCCGAAGGGATCGTCGTTGATCGCCGCCATCAGGAGCCTGTGGCCTTCGGCCAGCGCCACCCGCGCGACCTGCTCGTCGCGGGCGCGGAACACCATGCGGTAGACGCCGTGGCGCGAGGTGCTGCGGGTCTGGCCGAAGCCGGTCGGCATGCCGGCCAGGTTGAGCAGCTCGATCACCACGTGCTCCAGCACGTGCCCGGCCCAGGTGCCTTCGCTCAGCCGCTGGATGAAGCCGCCGCGCTCGCCGACGCCGCAGTGGTGCTCGATCAGCGCCGGCAGCAGCGCGGTGAGCCGTTCGGTGAAGCCGGCGATGGTGTTGGACGGATGGTCTTCCAGGGCGCCGAGGTCGAGCCAGCTCTCGAGCACCGGCCGGTAGGTCCAGAGATTGGGGCCGCGCAGGTACTGGATGCGCTCCAGCCGGATGTCGTCGAAACGGGTCATGGGAACGTTGGCCGCTTCAGGCGCGGCGAAGGGCATCGGTCAGAATCGGCGCGCGAGAAGCGCCATGAAGGGCCCGTCGACGGGCCTGGTCACCACGAACACAATGCAAAATCTTGATCCAGTCGGAGCCCCGGAGGGCGAAGCGAGAGAGGCGCCCGACGCGCTGAAAAGCCGGCTCGCACCCGCGGAGAACGTTCTGGCACTCCTGTCGGTTGACCTCGACGAGGAACTCCGCTTCGACAACGGCCTCCTGGCCCTCACCGACCGCCGCCTGATGGCCCGCAGCGCCGAGGGCGAATGGGCCGAATGGACCCTGCCGGCCACCGGCCTGATGCTGGCCCACAGCGACCACGCCGGTGTCGGCACGCTCGACCTGGTGGGCCCCCGCGGGCGGCTGGCACGCTGGCGCTACACCCTGGCGCGGCAGCCGGCCGCGCTGCGGCTGCAGAAGCTGTTCGACCTGCGCTTCGCGTCGGTCGCGCAGGTGACAGGCGACCCGATCGACATCGATGCGGACGGTGCCGACGCCGCAGAGGTTTTCGATGCCGCGCCCGGCACCCAGGCACCGCCCTCGACCTGGGTGCTGCTGCGCCTCGGCCGCTTCGCCAGGCCCTACCGCAAGCAGCTGATCGTCGGCTTCCTGCTGACCCTGGCGTCGACCGCCGCGACGCTGGTGCCGCCCTACCTGACCATCCCGCTGATGGACGACATCCTCATTCCGTTCCAGACCGGCCAGCAGATCGCGGCGGTGAAGGTGGAGCTGTTCCTGGGTGCGCTGCTGCTGTCGGCGCTGGTGGGCTGGGCGCTCGGCTGGGCCCGCACCTACCTCCTGGCACTGGTGTCGGAGCGCATCGGCGCCGACCTGCGCACCACCACCTACGAGCATCTCCTGACCCTGCCGCTCGACTACTTCGGCGGCAAGCGCACCGGCGACCTGATGTCGCGCATCGGCTCGGAGACGGACCGCATCAACGTCTTCCTGTCGCTGCATGCGCTCGACTTCATGACCGACGTGCTGATGATCGCGATGACCGCGGTGATCCTGTTCTCGATCAACCCGCTGCTGGCGGTCGTCACGCTGGTGCCGCTGCCCTTCATCGCCTGGATGATCCACGTGGTGCGCGACCGGCTGCGCACCGGCTTCGAGAAGATCGACCGCGTCTGGAGCGAGGTCACCAACGTGCTGGCCGACACCATTCCCGGCATCCGCGTGGTCAAGGCCTTCGCGCAGGAGAAGCGCGAGGCCGACCGCTTCCGCGCCGCCAACGCCTACAACCTGCAGGTCAACGACAAGCTCAACAAGACCTGGTCGCTGTTCACGCCCAGCGTGTCGCTGCTGACCGAGATCGGCCTCCTGGTGGTCTGGGGCTTCGGCATCTGGCAGGTGGCGCGGGGCAGCATCACGGTCGGCGTGCTGACCGCGTTCATCGCCTACATCGGCCGCTTCTACACGCGGCTGGATTCGATGAGCCGCATCGTCTCGGTGACGCAGAAGGCGGCCGCCGGCGCCAAGCGCATCTTCGACATCCTCGACCACGTGAGCAACGTGCCGGAGCCGGCGAATCCGGTGCGGGTCGGACGCATCGAAGGCCGCATCGAGATGGCCGGCGTCGGCTTCCGCTACGGCAGCCGCGCGGTCATCCGCGACCTCGACCTGGCGATCGAGCCGGGCGAGATGATCGGCCTGGTGGGCCACAGCGGCTCGGGCAAGAGCACGCTGGTGAACCTGATCTGCCGCTTCTACGACGTGACCGACGGCGCGATCAGGGTCGACGGCACCGACATCCGCCGCTTCGCGGTGGCCGACTACCGGCGGCACGTCGGGCTGGTGCTGCAGGAGCCCTTCCTCTTCTTCGGCACCATCGCGCAGAACATCGCCTACGGCAAGCCGGACGCCACGCGCGAGGAGATCGTCGCCGCGGCGCGCGCGGCCCATGCGCACGACTTCATCCTGCGTCTCGCGCACGGCTACGACTCGCTGGTCGGCGAGCGCGGCCAGGGCCTCTCGGGCGGCGAGCGGCAGCGCATCAGCATCGCCCGCGCGCTCCTGATCGACCCGCGCATCCTGATCCTCGACGAGGCCACCTCGGCGGTCGACACCGAGACCGAGAAGGAGATCCAGAAGGCGCTCGACAACCTCGTGAAGGGCCGCACCACGATCGCGATCGCGCACCGCCTGTCGACCCTGCGCAAGGCCGACCGGCTGGTGGTGATGGACCGCGGCGAGGTGGTCGAGGTCGGGCCGCACGACGCGCTGATGGACAGGCAGGGCGCCTACTGGCGGCTCTACCAGGCGCAGCTGCGGCAGGCGGACGACGAGAGCGCCGGCGCCGCCGACGAGCGGGCCTCGGTCACGCTGGCGCTCGGCGGCCATGCGGCGCATCCGGCGGGGGAGGCGTGATGGACTGGCGGATCGAACGCGACGCCTTCGGCCGGCTGGTCCTGGTCGAGCCCGACGGCCGCCGCCGTGCCGGCGTGCTGCCGGTGCGGGCCTTTCCGCTGAGCGCGCCGGACGACGGCCTGTCGCTGGTCGGCAGCGACGGCCGCGAGCTGCGCTGGATCGACCGGCTCGATGCGCTGCCGGCCCCGACGCGCGCGCTGCTCGACGAGGAACTGGCGGCACGCGACTTCGCGCCGGTGCTCCTGAAGCTGCATTCGGTGTCGAGCTTCGGCGTGCCCAGCACCTGGCGCGTCGCCACCGACCGCGGCGAGACCGACTTCGTGCTCAAGGCCGAGGAGGACATCCGCCGACTGGAGGGCGGCGCGCTGCTGATCGCGAGCGCCAGCGGCGTGCAGTTCCGGATCCCGGACGCGAAGGCGCTGGACCGCGGGTCGCGCAAGCTGCTCGAGCGCTTTCTCTGAAGTCGGCCCACGGCCGCCGGTGCAAACTGCATCAAATAGAATAAAGCGCATCAATTTCACGAAAGTGCATCAACCATGCGGACCACCGTCACCCTGGAGGACGACGCCTTCGAGGTCGCCCAGGCCTACGCCCAGGCGCGGGCGTTGAAGCTCGGGCAGGCCATTTCCGAACTGATCCGGCGCGGCGGCGGCGAGCGCCTGCCGGTGCGCAAGAAAGACGGTGTCTGGGTCTTCGACCTGCCGGCGGACGCGCCCCGCGTCACCAGCCGGCAAGTCAAGGATCTGTTGGAAGACGGACCTTGAGCTTCCTGCTCGACGTCAACGCCTTGATCGCGCTCGGCTGGCCATCGCACGAGCATCACGGTCGCATGCGGGCCTGGTTCAAGGGCCATGCGCGCCAGGGCTGGTCGACCACGGCCCTGACCCAGGCGGCCTTCGTTCGCATCACTTCGCAGCCGGCCTTCTCGACGCGAGCGATCTCGATCGGCGAGAGCGCCGAGGTCCTGCTGCACAACACCGCGCATCCCAAGCACCGCTTCCTGCCCCTGGACTTCGGTATCGAGCAGGTGCTCGGCAGCTGCACCGGCGGCCTGCGCGGCCATCGGCAGATCACCGACGCCTGGCTGCTCACGCTGGCGATCCGCCACGCGGTGCGCCTGGTCACCTTCGACACCGGCCTGGCGCAGCTGCTCGCCACGCCGGCGGAGCGGCAGCGACACATCAAGATTCCGGACTGAAGCCCATGCACACCACCGCACTCGTCCTCTTCTCCGGCGGCCAGGATTCCACCACCTGCCTGGCCGACGCGCTGGCGAAATACCAGCGGGTAGAAACCGTCGGCTTCGACTACGGCCAGCGCCATCGGGTCGAGCTCGACGCCCGGCTCGCCGTGCTGGCGCGCCTGCGCGAGCGCTTTCCCGAATGGGCCGCGCGCCTCGGCGACGACCACCTGTTGACGGTCGACGTGCTGGGCCAGGTCAGCGCCTCGTCGCTGACACAGGACATCGCCTTCGAGATGCAGGCCAACGGCCTGCCCAACACCTTCGTGCCGGGCCGCAACCTGCTGTTCGTCATGCTGGCCGGCGCGCTGGCCTACCGGCGCGGGCTGGAGGTGATCGTCACCGGCGTCTGCGAGACCGACTTCTCCGGCTATCCCGACTGCCGCGACGACACCATGAAGGCGCTGCAGGTGGCGCTCACGCTGGGCATGGACCGCCGCTTCGTGATCGAGACGCCGTTGATGTGGATCGACAAGGCCGCCACCTGGGCCATGGCCCATCGGCTCGGCGGCGATGCGCTCGTGGACCTGATCGTCGAGGACACCCACACCTGCTCCCTCGGCGACCGCACGCATCGACATGCGTGGGGCTGGGGCTGCGGCAGCTGCCCCGCCTGCGAGCTGCGGGCCCGCGGCTGGGAACGTTACGCGGCCTCGGACGCCTCGATCCGGTAGCGCGCGCCGCTGCCGGTAGGCTCGGGCACCAAGGTCCATCGCCGCTGGTGGTGGTCGCCCACCGAGGCCCGGTGCGCGATCGACACCATCGCGCCGCCGGCCGCCTGCACCATCGAGGCCAGCCGCTGGTAGAGCTTCGCCTCGCTGTCGGCGTCGAGCGCGCTGGTGGCCTCGTCGGCGAAGAGCCACGCCGGCTTCTTCAGCAGCACGCGCGCGATCGCGAGGCGCTGCTGCTCGCCGCCCGACAGCTTCTGGCTCCAGGCGTCGCGGTCGTCCAGGCGGCCGGCGAGGTCGGGCAGCAGCGCGTCCTTGAGCGCCTGCACCAGCTCGGCGTCGCTGAAGTTGGTGGCCGGCAGCGGGTAGGCGAGCGCGTCGCGCAGGCGGCCGTCCGGCACGTAAGGCCGCTGCGGAATGAACATCGCGTTGTCGGGGATCGACACGCGGCCCTTGGCGAAGGGCCAGATGCCGGCGAAGGCGCGAAAGAGCGTCGACTTGCCGCTGCCCGACGGGCCTTGCAGCATCAGTGTCTCGCCGGGCTGCACCGCCAGCGCCGCGTCCTGCAGCAGGGCCGCGCCATCGGGCAATGCGACGCCCAGGCCTTCGGTGCGGAGACCCGCGCCGTTCACGGCCGGTGCCCGCTCCACCGGGCTGGCCGCACCGGCGTGGGCCTTCATCGCGGCCTCGAAGGTGCTCAGGCGATCGGCGGTGGCGCGCCAGACGGCCACCGTGTCGTAGTTGTCGACGAACCAGCTGAGCGATTCCTGCACCCGCCCGAAGGCCGAGTTGACCTGCATCAGCTGGCCGAGCTGGATCGTGCCGGCGAAGAAGCGCGGCGCCTGCACGATGAAGGCGAAGATCACCGAGGCCTGGCCGAAGGACGCGGTGAAGGCCACCAGGTTCTTCTGCTTGTTGATGAGCGCCAGGTAGTTCTTCAGCACCGCGCCGAAGCGCGTCCTGAGCTGGCCGTGCTCGACCTGCTCGCCGTGGTCGAGCGCGATCGCCTCGCTGTATTCGCGCACCCGCACCAGGTGATGCCGGAAGTCGGCCTCGTAGCGCTGCTGCTGGAAGTTCAGCCGGATCAGCGGCCGGCCGATGTAGTGCGTGATGACGGTGCCGACCGCGCAGTAGATGAGCGCGATCCAGACCATCGAGCCCGGCACCGTGTAGTCGTGGCCGAGGATCGGCAAGGTGACCACGCCGCTCAGGCCCCACAGGATGCCGATGAAGCTGGCCAGCGTCACCACCGCGTTCAGGAGGCCCATCGACAGGGTCACCGTGTAGTCGGTGAAGAGCTGCATGTCTTCCTGGATGCGCTGGTCGGGGTTGTCCGGCGTGCGGCCTTCGTCGTTCTGGCCGTAGCGCGCCAGCTCGAGGCGGTAGAAGGTGCGGTCGGCCATCCAGCGGGCCAGGTAGCTGCGCGTCATCCAGGCGCGCCAGCGCAGCTGCAGCAGCTGGGTCAGGTAGAACTTCAGGATCGCGATCACGATGAAGGCGGCAGCGATCTTGCAGAAGTAGATGATCTCGCGCCAGAACACCGCCGCGTCCTTGTTCTGCAGCGCGTCGTAGAAGCGGGCGTACCACTGGTTGTTCAGCACCAGCATGTAGACCACGCCGAGGTTGAGCGCGACGATCGCCGCCAGGAGGCCGCGGGCCGCCCACTTTTCTTCCGAGCGGAAGTAGGGCGCCGCCAGCGCGCCGATGCGGCGCAAGGTGGTGAGCATGCTCTTGGAGGCGATCGGATCGTTCATGGCGTGGGTGGTTGTCGCGCCAGAACGGCGCGGTCTGCGCATCCTAAGGCCGGCCCGGCCGACTTTCTTAGGTGGGACTGAAAGCCCTCAGGCGTTGCTGATGCCGCTGGCGACGTGGCCCGAGGGCACGTGGCGGGCCGCAGCGTCGACGTGCCCGGTCTGGTCGTCGAAGAAGAAGTCGGGCTCGAATTCGCGCAGGAATTCGCCCTTGGGCAGGCCGCCGAGGAACATCGCCTCGTCGACCTTGATGTTCCAGTCCATCAAGGTGCGGATCGCCCGCTCGTGGGCCGGCGCGCTGCGCGCAGTCACCAGGGCGGTGCGGATGCGCATGTCGGAACCGCTCGCCTGCTGCAGCCGGTGCAGCGCGGCCAGCAGCGGCTTGAACGGGCCTTCGGGCAGCGGCTGGCTCGCCTTGGAGGATTCGTGGCGCTGGAAGGCGTCGAGCCCTTCGGCCTGGTAGACCCGCTCGGCCTCGTCGCTGAACAGCACCGCGTCGCCGTCGAAGGCGATGCGCACCTCGTCCGGATAGGCCTCGCTGGCGAGCACCGACTCGACCAGCACCCGCGCCGCCGGAAAGCCCGCGACCAGCGCCTCGCGCACGTCGTCGGCGTTGACCGAGAGGAAGAGGTGCGCCCGCAGCGGCCGCAGGTAGCCGAAGGGCGGCCGACCCTGCGTGAAGACGCCGCGCTGCAGGCTGATGCCGTTGGCCACGCCCGAGCGGAACACCCGCATGCCCGACACCGGGTCGTTGCGCGACAGGATCACCACCTCGACCCGCTGCACGCCGCCGCTGTTGAAGCGCAGCAGCTTCTTCACCAGCGAATAGGCGATGCCGGGCCGCGCCGGCACGTCGAGGCGGTCGAGCTGCAGCTTCATGTAGCCGGCGTCGTCGCCGGATTCGAAGAGGCGGTTTTCTTCTTCGAGGTCGAAGAGGGCGCGCGAGGAGATCGCGACCACCAGCTTGTCGTCGAGGGTCGGGGTCATTTCACGAACTGGTTCAGCTGGATGATCGGCATCAGCACCGCCAGCACGATCAGCATCACGACCGCGCCCATGACCACGATCAGGAGCGGCTCGAGGACGGTCGCCAGGTGCATCGCGCGGCGCTGCGCCTCGGCGCCGAGCTGGTTGGAAGCGCGCTGCAGCATCAGCGGCAGCGTGCCGGTCTGCTCGCCGAGGCGCGCGAACATCGAGACGATGCCGGGGAAGCGCTTCTTCTGGGCCAGCGCGGAAGCCAGCGGCGCGCCTTCGCGCACCAGCACCAGTGCGTCGAGCGCATCGGCCCGCATCGCGCGGTTGCCGAGCGTCTCGGCGGCGGCCTGCAGCGCGCGCAGGATCGGCACGCCGGCGGTGGCCAGCATCGCCAGGGTGCTCGCGAAGCGCGCCGCGTTGTAGCCGCGCGAGAGCTTGCCGACCAGCGGCAGCTTGAGCCACGCGGCGTCGAAGCGCTCGCGCAGGGCCGAGCGCGCCAGCGCGACCCGGCTGGCCAGCGTCGCCAGCACGATCACGATCAGCATCAGCCAGCCGTAGTTGCGCACGAAGCCGCTGATCGCCAGCATCGCGACCGTCAGGAAGGGCAGCGCATGCTTGGTGCCGGCGAACACGTTGGCCACCTGCGGCACCACGTAGCTCACCAGGAAGATCACGATGACGATCGCCACCAGCGTGACGATCGCCGGATAGAGCGCCGCGCCGACCAGCTTCTGCTGCAGCGCCTGGCGTTCCTCCAGGTCGTCGGCCAGGCGTTCGAGCACCAGGCCGAGGTTGCCGGTCTGCTCGCCGGCGCCGATCACCGCGGTGTAGATCGGCGAGAACTCGCGGGGATGCTGCGACAGCGCTCTACCGAAAGGCGAGCCGGCATTCACCTCGGCGCGCAGCGAGGCGATCAGGTTGCGCTGGGGCTCGCTCTCGGCCTCCTCGGTCAGCGCGGTCAGCGCCCGTTCGAGCGACAGGCCCGACGACACCAGCCCGGCGATCTGCCGCGTCCACACCGCCAGCGTGGTCGAGTTGAAGATGCGGCCGCCGCCGTACAGGCGCCGCAGGTCGCGGCTGGGCGCCGCGCCGCTCTCGACGCTGCCGACCACGGTCACGCCCAGCGGTATCAGCGCCTGGGCGCGCAGCATGCCGCGCGCCGCACGCGCCGTGTCGGCTTCGAGCACGCCCTTGCGGGTTTGGCCCTGGGCGTCGATGGCTTCGAAGGAATAGGCGGGCATGGCGCATTGTCCCTAATGTGCACACGAGGTCGGAAGTGCGATGTTTGTCGGCGCGAGGCCTTGCTCGTGGCGCGTCCACATCGCCTCGAAGGCCGCTTCCAGCTGCCGCGTGTAGCGCGGCGTGTCGAAGAGCGGCGTGCGCGTGCGCTGCGCCTGCAGCCGGCGGCGCAGGTCGGCCAGGCGCTCGGGCGAAGCCGCCAGCGCCAGCGCCAGCGATTCGTAGGCGTCGACATCCGGCGCGACCAGTTCCGGGAGGCCGATCGTGACCAGCAGGCTGGCCGCTACCCGCGAGGCGAAGGTGCCGCCGGCCAGCGTCAGCACCGGCAGCCCGGCCCACAGCGCATCGCTGCAGGTGGTGTGCGCGTTGTAGTGGAAGGTGTCGACGAAGAGGTCGGCCAGCGCCAGCCGCGCCAGATGCTCGGCCAGGGGCAGCGCGCGGGCAAAGACCAGCCGCTCGGGCCCGATGCCGCGGGCCCCCGCCTCCTCGATCAGCGCGGCCCGCGCCTCGTCGCTCGTGGCCAGCAGCCACAGCACGCTGCCTGCCACCTGCCGCAGCAGGCGCATCCAGACGTCGAAGGCATCGGGCGTGATCTTGTGGCTGGCGTTGAAGGCGGCGAAGACGAAGCCGTGCGGCGGCAGGCCTTCGCTCTCGCGCGTCGGCGCCGGCTCGGCGATGCGCTTGCCGTCGTCGTTCGGCTGGTAGCAGCCGGGGAGCGTCACGACCTGCTCGCTGTAGTGGACGCGGTCCTTGGGCCGGATCAGGGTCGCATCGGCCACGATGTAGTCGATGAAGTCGCAGCCCATCGTGCCCGGGTAGCCGAGGTAGTTGACCTGCAGCGGCGCCGCGCGGCGCGCGAAGATGCCGGTGCGGCGGCCTTCGGTGTAGCCGTGCAGGTCGACCGCGATGTCGATGCCGGCCTCGCGCGCCATCGCCACCACTTCGTCGTCGCCGAGGCCGTCGACCGCGAGGAAATGATCGACCGCGGCCTCGACCCGCGCGCTCCAGTCGTCGCGCTGGGCACTGAACGAGAAGGCGAAGCATTCGAAGCGGCTGCGGTCGTGCAGCTCCAGCATGCGCGCCATCAGGTGCGAGGTCGCGTGGTTGCGGAAGTCGTTCGAGAAGTAGCCGATGCGGATCTTGCGGTCCGGCCCATGCGGCTCGCGCGGCGCGAAGGGCGCCGGTGCGATGGAGGCGTAGGTGGCCGTCGCGTAGCGACGCGCGCACACGAGCTCGACCGCGGCGCTGGCCGGTGTCGCCAGCAGCGCGAACGGATCGGCCGCGCGCTCGCCGCGCTCGATACGCGCCACCAGGTCCTGCACCAGCGTCGGCCAGTCTTCCCAGCGGCACAGGCGCATGCGCATCTGCAGACGGTCGCCGTGCAGATCGTCGTTGTCGGGCTCGTTCGCCGGCCGCAGCGCCAGCGCGCGTTCGTAGCTGTCGAGCGCCTCGGCGCGGCGCCCCAGTTCGACCAGCGTCGCGGCGCGGCTGGCCCAGGCCTTCGGATCGTTCGGCTCGATCGACAGGATCCGCTCGTAGCAGGCCAGCGCATCGGCCGGTCGATGCAAGGCGACCAGGGCTGCCGCGACGTTCGACAGCAGCTCGATCGAGCGCGGGTTCATCCGCCCGGCGCGCTCGTAGCTGGCCAGCGCGCGCGGCCAGTCGGCCAGCGCCGCGTGGGCCACGCCGAGCTCGTGCAGGGCCTCGAAGAAGTCGCCGGCCTTCCTGATCGACGCCTCCAGCGACGCGATCGCCTCGCGCGGCCGGCCGCGCTGCAGCTGCACCCGGCCGAGGTAGAAGAAGGCTTCCGGCGAGCCGTCCGGCAGGGCAGTCGCCTGCTGCAGGAAGCGCTCGCACTCGGCCGCATCGCCGCGGTTGCCGCTGATGTAGCCCAGCAGTTCGAAGGCGCGCGAGATCCGTGGATCGCGCTGCACCAGTTCGCGCAGCGAGCGCTCCGCCGCTGCCACCTGGCCGCCGCGGAACTGGCGCTCGGCCGCCGCGACCTGCTGCTGCGGACTGGGCATCGCTCGCGGATCAGTCGCGGGTCACGCGCAGCAGCTCGGCGCGCGAGGTGATGCCGGCGCGGATCAGCCGGTCGCCGTCCTCGCGCATCGAGCGCAGGCCGCCGCGCTCGGCGGCCACGAAGAGCTGGCTCTCGGGCGCACGGTTGTGGATCAGCGACTGCACCGTCTCGTCGGCCACCAGCAGCTCGAAGATGCCGGTGCGGCCCTGGTAGCCGGTCTGGCCGCAGGCCTCGCAGCCGACCGGCACGCCTTCGCCGGCATCGCCGGTCGGCGAGGCGCACACCGGGCAGAGCTTGCGCACCAGCCGCTGCGCCAGCACGCCGAGCAGCGAGGAGCTGAGCAGGAAGGGCTCCACGCCCATGTCGGTCAGGCGCGTGACCGCGCTGACCGAATCGTTGGTGTGCAAGGTGGCCAGCACCAGGTGGCCGGTGAGCGAGGCCTGGATCGCGATCTGCGCGGTCTCGAAGTCGCGGATCTCGCCGATCATGATCACGTCCGGGTCCTGCCGCAGGATCGCGCGCAGCGCCTTGGCGAAGGTCAGCTCGATCTTGGCGTTGACCTGGGTCTGGCCGACGCCCGGCAGCTCGTATTCGATCGGGTCCTCGACCGTCATGATGTTGCTGCTGGCGGCATCGAGACGGCTCAAC
Source organism: Xenophilus sp. L33 (assembly GCF_009765735.1). Classification (GTDB taxonomy): domain Bacteria; phylum Pseudomonadota; class Gammaproteobacteria; order Burkholderiales; family Burkholderiaceae_C; genus Variovorax. The sequence continues at coordinate 44,695 of NZ_LMUW01000089.1, read as the reverse complement.
GCGGCATAGAGCGTGGTGGTCTTGCCGGAGCCGGTCGGGCCGGTCACCAGGATGATGCCGTGCGGCTGGCCGATCAGGTTCTCGAAGCGCGCCAGCGTGTCGCCCAGCATGCCGACCGATTCGAGGGTGAGCTTGCTCTCGGTCTTGTCGAGCAGCCGCAGCACCGCGCGTTCGCCGTGCGCCGACGGCAGCGTCGAGACGCGCACGTCGACCGCCCGCGTGCCGATGCGCAGCGAGATGCGGCCGTCCTGCGGCAGCCGCTTCTCGGCGATGTCGAGGTCGGCCATGATCTTCAGCCGCGAGATCAGCGCCGCATGCAAGGCGCGGTTGGGCTGCACCACCTCGCGCAAGGTGCCGTCGATGCGAAAGCGCACCGACGACGTGCGCTCGTAGGGCTCGATGTGGATGTCGCTGGCGCCGTCGCGCGCGGCCTGCGTCAGCAGCGCGTTGAGCATGCGGATGATCGGCGCGTCGCCGGCCGACTCCAGCAGGTCCTCGACCGCCGGCAGCTCCTGCATCATGCGCGAGAGGTCGGCGTCGCCCTGCACCTCGCTCACGACCGCGGCCGCGTTCGATTCGCCCTTGGCGTAGGCGGCGCTGATGCGCTGCGCCAGCTCGGCCGGGCCCAGCGGCTCGAACACCTTCACCGGGTACTTGCGCAGCACCTCGCCGAGCGCGCTGCGCGGCGGCACCTTGGGCATCCAGAGCGTGAGTGCGCCGTCGTCGGCCTGCTCCAGCAGCAGTTGCTGGCCGCGGGCGAAGGCATAGGGCAGGGGATAGCGCATGGGCGCGGGGCTCCTAGGGCAGCTCGCGCGCGCTGGCGGGATCGTCGGTCGGCGGCAGCGCGCCCTTCAACGGCGCGGGCCGGCCGCTGTTGCGGAAGGCGTCGTCCGGCGTCAGCGGCGGCGGCACCAGGTGGGTGCCCTCGAAGCGGGTGGTGACCCCGTTCGGGTTGACCGGCAGCGGCGGGAGAATGGCCGACTGGTCGACCCCGCGCAAGAGGAAGTTCTTGTCCGGCTGGGTGTCCACCTGCTGGCCGCGGATCGAGTCGTAGCGGTCGGTCGCCAACTGGTCGGCGACCAGGTTGCTGCGGATCACCACCGGCCGCAGGAAGACCATCAGGTTGGTCTTGGTGCGGGTGCGGTTCTCGTTCTTGAACAGGTTGCCGAGGATCGGGATGTCGCTGGCCAGCGGCACGCGGTCGCCGGTGGTCTGGTACTGGTCCTGCAGCAGGCCGCCGATGACGATGATGTTGCCGTCGTCGACCACCACGTTCGACTCGATGCTGCGCTTGTTGGTGGTCGGGCCGTTGGCGTTGTTGGCGGTGCCGGCCTGGATGGTCGAGACCTCCTGGTAGATCTGCATCTTGACGCTGTTGGCCTCGTTGATCTGCGGCCGCACGCGCAGGGTCAGGCCGACGTCCTTGCGCTCGATCGTCTGGAACGGGTTGACCGAGCCGTTGGCCGCGCCGGTGTTGGTGAACTGGCCGGTCACAAAGGGCACGTTCTGGCCGATGACGATCTTCGCTTCCTCGTTGTCGAGGGTCATGATCGTCGGGGTCGACAGCACGTTGCCCGAGCCGTTGCTCTGCAGGAAGTTGGCCAGGAAGCTCAGGATGTATTCGCCGCCGTACTTGGTGCCGATGCCCAGGTTCAGGCCGCTCGCCGGCAGCGTCGCGGTGCTCTTGGTCGCCAGGCCGATGGCCTGGTTGATGATGTTCGTGCCCGTGACGCCGGAGTTGTTGCCGATCACGCCGACGTTGCGGTCGCCGCTGTTGCCCAGGCCCGCCTGCCACTGGATGCCGAACTGCGCCGCTGTGTTCTCGTCGACCTCGACGATCAGGCTTTCCACCAGCACCTGCGCGCGCTTGCCGTCGAGCCGGTCGATCACCGCCCGCAGCTGCCGGTATTGCGGCTCGGCCGCGGTGATGATGAGCGAGTTGGTCGAAGGGTCGGCCTGGATGTTGCCGCCGGTGCTCGGTGCCGCGGCGCCGGTGACCGGCGCGGTCGACTGGGTGCTGGCGCCCTGGGTCTGGGCGGAAGTGTTCAGCGCCTGCGTGGCGGCCTGGCTGGCCGGCGTGCCGGCGGCCGCGCCACCGCCGCCGTTGCGCGCCTCGGGCGACATCGCCGCGCGCAGGGTGGTCGCCAGGCGCACCGCGTCGGCGTTCTTCAGGTAGACCACGTAGACGTTGCCGGCCTCGCCGTTGCCGTTGTCCAGCGGCGCCTTGTCGAGCTTGTCGACCAGCGTGCGCACCAGTTGCGCGCGGGCCGGGTTGGCCGCCCGCAGGATGACCGAGTTGCCGCGCGGCTCGGCCAGGAGCGTGGTGCGGAAGGCGGTGTCGGTGCCTCCGGGCGCGGCGCCGCCGGCGCCCGAGCCGCTGCCTTCGAGCAGCCGGTTGACCAGCGGCACCAGGTCGGTGGCGATCGAGTGCTTGAGCTGGATCACCTCGATGTCGGAGGCGTTCGGCACGTCCAGCGACGCGATGATCCGGGCCAGCCGCCGCATGTTCTCGGCGTAGTCGGTGATGACCAGGGAGTTGTTGGTCGGGTTGACGTTGATCGTGTTGTTGGGTGCGATCAGCGGGCGCAGCACCGGCAGCAGGTTGTTGGCCGACTCGAAATTGAGCTTGAAGATCTGGGTGACGATCTGGTTGCCCGAGAGCGACGAGCTGGCCGGCGTCGAGGTGCTCACCGAGCTGCTCTGCAGCTTGGCGTCGGCCTCGGGCACCACCTTGTAGAGGCCGTCGGCCTGCACGATCGCGAAGCCCTGCAGCCGCAGCGCCGCGGCGAACTGGTTGAAGGCGTTGGCCGGCGTGATCGGCTTGTCGGTCTGCAGCGTGATGGTGCCCTTCACGCGCGGGTCGACCACCACGTCGCGGCCGGTCACCACCGCCATCGTGCGGGCCACCGATTCGATCTCGGCGTTGGTGAAGTTCAAGGTGATCGGCTCGCCGCGCAGCACGCCGGAGTCCTGCGCGAAGGCCGTTGGAAGGCAGGCCGCCAGCGCCATTTGCGCTGCCAGCGCGATGGTGCAGAGGCGGATGCCGGACGAAGACGTTGGCTTCATGGTCAACCCAGTGAGATGAGGGAGCGCGCACCGTCGCGGCGCCCGATGATGTTCAACAGATTCGACAAGGCTTCTTCCCGGCCCGGCGCCGCGCTGGCTTCGCCGTCGAAGCGCATCGAGCGGCCGTTCCAGCGGCCGCTGCCGGTCAGCAGCAGGCTGCCGTCGCGGGTGGTCAGGAGCAAGGTCGGTGCCGGGCCGCCGTCGAGCGCGACGTGGTAGCTGCCCATCGGCTTGAGGGTGCTGAGGCTCGAGGAAATGTCGGTGGCGTCGAGCGTCGCGCGGCCGGCGAGCGCCAGGTTCTGGCCGCTCACGCGCAGCACGAAGGCCTGCATCGAGACGTCGAGCATGCCGTCGAGCTTGAGCGTGTTCCAGGGCGCGCCGAAGCCGGCCAGCAGGGCGGCCGGCCAGCGCGAGCGGTTGTCGCGCCAGTCCAGCTCGACGCCTTCGCCGCGCGGCCGGGCCCGCAGTTCGATCGGCTGCTCGGCGCAGCAGGACAGGTCGAGCGAGGCGGCGACGCCGTCCCAACGCGGCCGCAGGGTCCAGCCGAGCGTGCCGGGCAGCGAGATGGCCTGGGCGCCGTCGGCGCCGCTCGCGAAGACCACGCCGGCGCTGCCGCTCCAGACCGTGCCGCGGGCATTGACCAGCTGCAGCTTGCCGTCGCTCCATTGCGCGAGGCCGGCGGCCAGCCAGCGCGCCGGCGCGTAGACCGCCAGCGCCCAGGCGATGCCCACCAGGATGCCGACGACCGCCCAGCGCCAGCCGGCACGCGGTGCGCGCAGCGCGGCGGCAGCCGCAGACGCGGACGAGGAGGCATAGAGGGTGGCCATGCGGGTCGGGCTCAGCGGGCCGGCAGGCCCATGACCAGCGTGCCGTCCCAGCGCGGGCGGTTGGCCTCGGGGCTCGCGCCGGGTGCCGGGGCGGCCGGCGCGGCGTTGCCGGCGTTGTTGCCGCCGTTGTTGCCCGCATTCGCTCCGTGCGTCAGGTGAGCCTCGCGCGGCACCGCGCGGGCATTGCCGCGCGCCGAGGTCAGCCATTGGGCGAGCGCATCGGCGGGCACCGCGCGCAGCGCGACGGTCACACCTTCGCCGGCGTTCACGCTCTGCATCTGGGCGTTCGGCCCGAGGTTCTGGCGCACCGAGGTCTCGAGCGCCCGCAGCGCGTCGTCGCGGCTGGCACGGGGCTGCGCCTGCAGCGCCTTGGCTTGCTGCTGCAGCAGGCTCATCTGCTGCAGTTGCGCGTCCAGCTCGGCCTGCTCGGCGGGCGCCGACTTGAGCGTGCGAAGGGCCGGTGCCAGCGCGATCCAGTAGACCAGCGCGAGGCCCACCAGCAGCGCGCCGGCGATCACCAGCCGCTGCTCGCGGCTTTCGAGTTCCAGCCACCAGCCCTGCCAGCGCGACTGCAGCGTCTCGAGCCAGCGGGGTGCCTCGCCGGGACGGCTCATCGCGAAGCCTCCGCCTGCACCAGCAGCAGGTCGCCTTCGCTGCGCGCGCTGTAGCCGCGCGAGGAGAGCGCCGCGGTCAGGGTGCCGAGCTCGCTCGGCTGCAGGCCGAGGCCGCGCAGCCGCAGCTGGCCGGCGCCGAAGTCGATCACCGTGGGCACGTGGCCGGCCGGCAGGCTGCTGCCGAGCGCGCCCAGCATCGGCTCGAGGTCGCCCGCGGCGACGCCGCCGGTCGACTGCTGCAGGGCGGC
>NZ_LMUW01000089.1:0-39742 GCF_009765735.1 Xenophilus sp. L33 | reverse complement strand
TGCGCTCCTTCCAGGCCCAGGCGTTGACGCCGACCAGCTGAGCCACCACCAGCAGCGCCGCGCCCCAGCGGGCGGCCCGCCATTGCGGTCCGTACCAGAGCGCGCGGCCGATCGCGGCGGCCTTCTTGCTGGCCCGGGCGCGGCCGGTCGAGGCCAGGTCGAACTGGGCCAGGTCCCATTCGGACTGGCTGGCCTGCAGCCAGCGCGCGGCCGGCTTGACGATCGGCACCCGGTAGCCCAGCACGCTCTCGGCCAGTTCGGCCACCGCCGGCTCGGCCAGGGCGGTGGTGCCGGTCGGCAGCGCGCCGGCCAGGCCGAGGCCGGTGCTGTCGAGCGGCAGCATGGCGACGCCGTCGGCGCCGCAGACCACGCAGAGCGCGGCACCCGGCTCGCCGACCGCGAACACCATCGGCGGCAGGCCGGCCGGCTGCGGCGCGAATTCGGGAACGATCTGGCTGATGCGGCGGCCGGCGCCTTCGAGCGCCTGCACGATGCCGCGCAGCCAGACCCGGTTGCAGGCCGCCACCCAGACCGGCTGGCCGATGCGGGCGTCGGGCTCGAGCGCGAAATGCAGCGACTCGGGCTCGTCGAGCAGGCGGTCTTCGAGCAGGCCCGCCAGCACCGAGCGCAGCCGCACCGCGCCGCTCATGCTGCCTTGCGGCAGGGTCACCTGATGCCAAGACAGCTCCGAGGCCGGCACGCCCAGCACCAGGTCGTCGCTGGTCGGCAGCAGCGCGGCGGCCGCGCTGCCCTGCGAGCGCAGTTTGCGGCCGTCGCTCGACCAGACCGCCCAGGCGAATTCCGCGCTAGGGCCGGAAGCGGGTGGCGCGATGACGATCAACTGGGCCATGGACGTGAGGAAAAACCGGGTTCGAAAGGGCTGGCTATTGTAGGAGAAAGGCGTATGGCGCTACAGATTTGATAGCGTCTGACGCAGCGCGAACGGGCGTCTGGCCTATCTTGATCGCAACCCTGTGACAAAGTCGTGGTCTCAGGGGTTGGGCGGCGGGAACGTGGCGCCGGCGCCACGCTCGCGCCAGACGATCCGCACGTCGATGCCGTTGCGCTGCAGCAGCGTCTGCTCCTCGACCCAGGTGCGGTCGATCCGCAGCCGGGCCTGGACCTCGAAGAAATTGGTCGACACGCTGTGCTGCGCCGGTACGAACTGGCCCTGCACCTGCGGCACCAGCGTGCCGGCATCCGCCAGGCTCTTGAAGGCGCTGCCGGCCCGGGCCGCGACCAGCCGCTGGGCACCGGCCATGTCCAGGTTCGGCACGCTGGCGAACAGCGCCTCGGCCGGCGCGGTGTTGATGTTGAGCGGCGTGGCCACGGGCAGCACCGTGACGTAGGGCTCCAGCGCGGCGACGGTCGAGCTTGACAGGCCGAGCCAGACCAGCTGCGCGGTCCGCTGCGGCACCAGGGAGCCGCCGCCGGAGGAGGTGCCGGAGTTGTCCGCGCTGCCGCTCGCGGTGGTCGTCGCGCCGGTCGTCGTGCCCGTGGCGCCTGCCGTCGCGGACGCGGTGGCGGCGCTGGTGGTCGTGCTGTTGCTCGCCGCCGACGCGGTGGTGGCCGCGGCCACCGGCGTCAGTGCGCCGGCCAGGTCGGGCACCACCGCGGTGGGCGGCAGCGCCTGCTGCAGGTTGCTCACCATCGCGCTCAATTCCTGCGCCGGCAGGCCGAGCAGCTGAAAGAGCTTGGCGAAGGCCGCCACCGAGGTCGCGACCGGCTTGCCGCCGCTCACCAGGTCGAGCACGTTGAGCTTCGACTGGGCGTCGACGATCCGGCCTGACAGGTAGGCCTCGGGCAGCCCTTCCAGCTCGTCGCTGGAAACGTTCTTGTCGGCGGCGATGAAGCTGGTCAGCTTGGCCTCGGCCAGCGGCACCGCCCAGGGTTCCGACAGCGAATCGATGCCGCCGGCGCGGGCGTCCTCGCGCAGGATCAGCCGCGACCAGTCCAGGCCGCCGACCAGCACCCAGCCGGCCTGGATGCGGGCCCGCTCGGCCGCCTCGATCTCGGCCGCCCGCCATTGCTGCCAGAGCGCCGAGGCCGCCAGCGTGGCGACCAGGGTCACGGTCAGCAGCGCCAGCAGCAGGGCGGCGCCGCGCTGCGCCGGCGGACAGGCGGCAGTAGCCTGGCGGCGCTTCATGAGGCCTTCGGCACGGTGACGGACGGCCGCGCCCAGTCGCGGGTGACCGTGCCGGTGAGCGGCTGGCCGCCGGGCAGGCCGAGGATCAGCCGCACGCCGTCGGGCAGCGGCGTGGTGCTGCCGAGCGCGGAAGCGGCGACCGCCTGGCCCCAGTTGCCGTTCTGGAAGTACAGCAGCTGCCAGCTGTCGACCGGGATCAGGTCGACGTCGGTGCCGCCGGTGTCGCTCACGGTCGGATCGCCGGCCCAGGCGGAGGCGTTGTCCCAGGCCTGCTGCCAGTCGGCGCGGGTGGTCACGCCGGGCGACTGCCAGCGGTGCCAGCGCGAACCGGTGTTGGCGTCCTGCCGCAGGATCCAGGCGACCACGTAGACCACCGGGCTCGGGCTGTCGGTGCTGCGGCGTGTCAGGCGCAGCACGGTGCCGTTCCAGTCGATCGCGGTGGTCTGGGCCAGCGGCACGATCGCGTCCAGGTCGGAGCCCCACTGGGCCAGCGCGGTCTGCATGGTCAGCACCGCGTCGCCGCGCTCGCGGCTGATCGCCTGGCCGCGGCCCATGGCGTCGAGGCCGCGCCAGCTCATCAGGGCGAGCAGCGCCATCGCGCTGATCGCGACCAGCAGCTCGATCAGGGTGAAGCCGCGGCCCCGGCGCATCAGTAGGTCCCCACGATGGTGGACAGCCGCAGGATCGAGTTGTTGTCGCCGTCGAAGACCTGCACGTCGACCCGGCGGAAGTTCGGGTTCAGGGTCGAGGTGGTCGACACGGTCACGCCGAAGTCCTGGCCGGCCTGGGTGCAGGTCAGGCCGGCGTCGCCGACCGCCGGCATCGCGGGCGCCAGCCGGGCCTTGACCAGTTCGTTCTCGGCGCAGATCTGCGCCAGCATCACGTCCGACTGCCGCTGGCCGTTGTGCGCCAGCGCCATGGTGGCGCGGGTGCCGGCGGCCAGCGCGATCGCCACGATGCCGAGCGCGACCAGCACCTCGATCAGCGTGAAGCCGCGGCTGCGCCTCATGGCGGCGACACGATCGCGAAGGGATGCAGTCCATCGGTCCCTATACGCAGATTGCGCGCCGGTGGACCTTCGGTGCTCAGTTCGACCTGCTGGGCGGCGATGACCGGCTCGGGGCCGAGTTGCAAGGCCGGCACCGGCTGGCCGTCGGGCCCGATCGGCTGGGCGACGATGCCGGCGGCGAGCCAGCCGGTCGGCAGCGATTGCGGCGGCAGGCCTTCGAAGGCGAAGTCGCCCGGCCCGTTCGGGTTGGTGTGCCAGCGAACGGCGACGCCGGTCGCCCTGGATTGCGCGCGGGCCGATTCGAGCAGTGCCGACAGCCGCTCGCCTTCGCGGTCGAGCGCCGTCTGGCCCGAATCGCGCAGCGACATGGCCACGCCGGCGGTGCCGAAGGCGATGATCGCGACCACCACGAGCAGCTCGAAAAGCGTGAAGCCGCCCGCGCCGCGCGTTGCCCGGAGCCGGCTATTGCCAGCTGCCGATGTCGGCATTCTTGCCCTCGCCGCCCGGTTCGCCGTCGGCGCCGAGCGAGAGCACGTCGACCTCGCCCTTGATGCCCGGGTTCATGTATTGATAGGGGTGGCCCCAGGGATCGTTCGGCAGCTTCTCGATGTAGGGCTTCCAGTTGGGCGCGGCCGGTCCGCTGGTCGGCCGTGCCACCAGCGCCTGCAGGCCCTGCTCGGCGGTCGGATAGCGCTGGTTGTCGAGCCGGTAGAGCTTGAGCGCCTGCATCAGGTTGTTGATGTCGGTCTTGGCCGCCGTGACCCGGGCGTCGTCGGCCCGCTCGATGACGTTCGGCACGATCAGCGCCGCCAGCACGCCGATGATGACCAGCACGACCATCAGTTCGATCAGGGTGAAGCCGCGGCCGAGGGCGCGTGCGCGAAGGCGTCGGGAAATGGTCATGGGAGTCGTGAGGCTCGTGGTGAAACGGGCGCGGGAAGGTTCGCTGAATGATAATCCGGCCCCATGTCAGTCCCCTACGCAACCGCCCGCTGGCCCTCGGCCACGTCCACCGCGCTGCTGTGGGCGCTGGCCGCCGGCAGCATCGTGTTCTGGGGCCTCAGGCTCTCCGCGCCGGCCGATGCCCTGGCGCCGCCTGCGGTGCCGGCGCCCGCCGCGGCGCCCGATCCGGTCGCTGTGGCGCGTTCGCTCGGCGTGGTCCAGGCCGAGACGCGGGTGGCGGCGACGCCCGACGCGGCCAGCCGCTTCGCGCTGCTCGGCGTCGTGGTCGACAGCGACCAGCAGGGCGCCGCGCTGATCGCGGTCGACGGCCGGCCGCCGCGGCCGTTCCGCACCGGCGCCCAGGTCGCCTCCGGCTACGTGCTGCAGTCGCTCGATCGCCGCGCGATCACGATCGGCGGCAGCGTCGACGGGCCGCCGGGCTTCATCATCGAGTTGCCGCTGCGTCCGCAGGCGGCCAACCCGCCGCCGTCGCCGGTGCTCTATTCGAACGAACCGGGGCCGGTGACCGCGCCGCCGAATACGTCGACGGGTGCGTCGGCCGGTGCGTCGGCCGGTGCGCAGTCGCCGCCGCCCGCGTTCGCCCGCCAACGGCCGCCGCCGCGTTCGCCCTATCAGCCCAGGAACAGCCGGTAGACCGGATTCGCGGTTTCCTCGACGAACGGGTAGCCGAGCGTTCGCAGGAAATCGTCGAAGGCCGGATGCTCGGCCGCCGGCACCTGCAGCCCGACCAGGATGCGGCCGTAGTCGGCGCCCTGGTTGCGGTAGTGGAAGAGGCTGATGTTCCAGTTCGGCTTGAGCAGGCTCAGGAACTTGAGCAGCGCGCCCGGCCGCTCCGGGAACACGAAGCGCAGCAGCCGTTCGTCCTGCGCCAGGCCGGTGCGGCCGCCGACCATGTGGCGGATGTGCTCCTTGGCCATCTCGTCGTGGGTCAGGTCGATCGCGCCGAAGCCCTGGCTCTGGAAGGTCTCGGCGATGGTCGTCGACTCGCCGCGCGCGGTCGTGGTCAGGCCGACGAAGACGTGCGCCTCGCGGGTGTCGCTGATGCGGTAGTTGAATTCGGTGACGCTGCGCGACGCGCCCGGCAACTGGCCGACCACTTCGCAGAAGCGCCGGAAGCTGCCGCGCTCTTCGGGAATCGTGACCGCGAAGAGAGCCTCGCGTTCCTCGCCGACCTCGGCCCGCTCGGCCACGAAGCGCAGCCGGTCGAAGTTCATGTTGGCGCCGCACAGGATGGCCGCGTAGGTCTCGCCGCGGGTCCCGCGTTCTTCCACGTATTGCTTGATCGCCGCCACCGCCAGCGCGCCGGCCGGCTCGACGATGCTGCGGGTGTCGATGAAGACGTCCTTGATGCCGGCGCAGACCGCGTCGGTGTCGACCGAGATGAATTCGTCCACCAAGTCGCTGGCGATGCGGAAGGTCTCCTCGCCGACCAGCTTGACCGCGGTGCCGTCGGAGAAGAGGCCGACGTCCGGCAAGGTCACGCGCTGGTGCGCGGCGACCGACTGCATCATCGCGTCGGAGTCGTTCATCTGCACGCCGATCACCTTGATCTCCGGGCGCACCGCCTTGATGTAGTTGGCCACGCCCGAGACCAGCCCGCCGCCGCCGATGGCGACGAAGACCGCGTCGAGCCGGCCCTGGTGCTGGCGCAGGATCTCCATCGCGATCGTGCCCTGGCCGGCGATGACGTCCGGGTCGTCGAAGGGGTGCACGAAAGTGAGGCCCTGCAGCTTCTGCTGCTCCAGCGCATAGCCGTAGGCGTCCGAATAGCTTTCGCCGTGCAGGTGCACCTCACCGCCCAGCGCGCGCACCGCGTCGACCTTGAGCTGCGGCGTGGTCACCGGCATCACGATCACCGCGCGGGCGCCGAGCTTGCGGCCGCACAGCGCGACGCCTTGCGCATGGTTGCCGGCCGAGGCGCAGATCACGCCGGCGGCCAGTTGCTCGGCGCTCAGGTGCGCCATCTTGTTGTAGGCCCCGCGCAGCTTGAAGCTGAACACCGGCTGCTGGTCCTCGCGCTTCAGGAGCACCGTGTTGCCGATCCGGGCGCTGAGCGCGCGCGCCGGCTCCAGCGCCGATTCGACGGCGACGTCGTAGACGCGCGCGGTGAGGATCTTCTTCAGGTAGTCGGCGGGCGTGAGCGCAGCGGCGGACGCTGGATTGGACGGCGTGGAGGGCGAGGAAGGCGTGGACATAGGGCCGCGATCATAGGTCCCAAGAAAAAAGCCCCGGGCCTTGCGGCTCGGGGCTAAATCCACCAATTGGGAGGGTGGAGGAGACAACCGGTGCACATGTGTCGATGTGCGATGAAATAAAGTATATCGATTGAATGCTGCGATGCAACACGCGAGTTGCTTTTTTTGAACACTAAATCACGCCGCACGAGGTCTTTCGCTCTCGGCGTGTCACTTTTCGGAGTCTCGAAGCCATGGAATGCACAGTGAGTTGGACCGGCAACGCCGGCGCGCAATCGAAGATGGGATTTCTGGCCGAGACCGGCAGCGGCCACGTGCTGATGATGGACGGCGCGCCGGACGCGGCCAAGCCCGAGAACGGTGGCCTCAACCTGGCGCCGCGGCCGATGGAAACCGTGCTGGCCGGCACCGGCGGCTGCACCGCCTACGACGTGGTGATGATCCTGAAGCGCGGCCGCCATGCGGTCGAGCGTTGCAGCGTCAAGCTGACCAGCGAGCGCGCCGAGAAGGATCCGAAGGTGTTCACCAAGATCCACATGCACTTCACGGTCGCGGGCAAGGGCATTCCTGCAGCGGCGGTCGAGCGCGCAATTGCGCTCAGTCACGACACCTATTGCTCGGCCACCATCATGCTGGGCAAGACTGCCGAGATCACCACCAGCTTCGACCTGATCGATCTGTCCTGATCAGATCCGGTGCGCAACGGTCGTCATCACGCGTGATGCGGCCCGCATCAGGATCTTGGCCGGCAGTGGCAGCGGCCGGCCGCCGGCATCCGCCGCCTGCCGGGCATGGCGGGATTCGTCGGCCTTCATCTGCTCGACGACCGCCCGCGAGGCGCTGTCGCCGGCCGGCAGGCGGTCGAGGTGGCCCTCCAGGTGCGCCTCCACCTGGCGCTCCGTCTCCTCGACGAAGCCCAGGCTCCAGCGATCGCCCGATCGCCCGGCCACCAGCCCCAGGCCGAAGGCGCCCAGGTACCAGAGCGGGTTGAGCGCCGACGGGCGCGCGCCCAGCGCGTCCAGGCGTTCGAGCGTCCAGGCGAGGTGGTCGGTCTCTTCCTGGGAGGCGGCCTCGAAGTGCCGGCGCAAGGCCGGATCGCGGGTCGCGAGCGCCTGCGCCGTGTAGAGCGCCTGGGCGCAGACCTCTCCGACATGGTTCACCCGCATCAGCGCGCCGGCCTCGCGGCGCTCGGCGTCGTCGAGATTGCCGGGCGGCGTTTCCGGTGCCGGGGTCGGCCGGACGGCATGCGGACGGGCGAAAAGGGTGCGCAGGCTGGCATCAGCCGCGGCCAGGACGGAGTCGAGCGCGCGATTCATTGGACGATTGGAACCTATGTACACAAAGTCACAGGTCGATGCGGTGTTGGCGCGCCGCGCGTTTCACATGGTGGTCACGAAGAGGGCTGCTTTTTTTGTTGCACGGCTGCAACGAAACCTCGGAACCGTCTTTCTTTTCGGCGGAATTGTTTTGCCCTTGAGAGTCTGCTCTGGTGCAATAGCGACAACTTCCCAAAAGGAGGTTGGCCCGGGGTCCGGTAGGTGCGCAAAGTGCTAGTCACTGCGAGCCCTTCGTCCGGAGCCCTATGTTTAACCTTGGAGAAACTTGCAATGAAAAAATCTCTCGTCGCCCTGGCTGCTCTGGCTGTCGCCGGTGTTGCCTCGGCTCAGTCTTCCGTCACCTTGTTCGGTGTGGTTGACGCGTCGATCACCGGCTTCCGGGTCCAGTCGCAAACGCCGTTCGGTGTCACGGTTACCAAGAACCAGAACACGCTGTCGAACTCCGGCGAAAACTCCAGCCGTCTCGGCTTCCGTGGCACGGAAGACCTGGGTGGCGGTCTGGCTGCCAGCTTCTGGCTCGAAGCCGGCCTGAACAACAACGACGGCACGGGCGCAGCCACCGGTGGTGGCCTCGACTTCAACCGTCGTTCGACCGTCAGCCTGTCGGGCGCCTTCGGTGAAGTCCGCCTCGGTAAGGACTACACGCCGACGTTCTGGTCTGACACCGTGTTCGATCCGTTCGGCACCAACGGCGTCGGTACCAACATCATCACCAACGCCAGCGGCTTCTCCAGCGCCGGCGCGATCACGCAAGGTTTCCAAGCGAACCCGAACTACGTGCGTGCCATCAACTCGGTCGGCTACTTCCTGCCGCCGAACCTGGGTGGTTTCTACGGCCAGTTCATGTACGCGTTCAACAACAACACGTCGTATGACCCGGGCACCCTGACCCCGCTGCCGGCGATCAACACCCGCACCGGCAAGTACATCGGCGGTCGCGTCGGTTACGCCACCGGCCCGCTGGACGTCGCACTGGCCTATGCCCAGAGCACGATCGCGTCGAACTACTTCGCTGGTAGCACGACCAATCTGGACATCTGGAACCTCGGCGCTTCGTACGACTTCGGCGTTGCCAAGCTGTTCGGTGAATACTCGAACAACAAGGAAAAGGTCGACCTGGCCACCAACACCTTCAACCCCCTCGGCGTGACCCAACCGGGTGCCAACGGTGGCCTGATCGGTGTGTCGGTGCCTGTCGGTGCTGGCCTGATCCGCGCTTCGTATGGCGTGGTGAAGTACAAGAACACCGGTACCGCTGCTGAACAATTCTTCGGCACCCAGACGAACCCGAGCGCCGACAAGTTCGCGATCGGCTACATCTACAACCTGTCGAAGCGGACCTCGCTGTACGCCACCTTCGCTTACCTGAAGAACAAGGACGGCGCCGACCTGACGGTCAACGGCGGCCCGTCGGCCTTCATCGGTACGCTGCCTGGCGGCGTCGGCACCGCGATCCCGAACAAGTCGATGGGTTACGACCTCGGTATCAGCCACGCTTTCTGATCCGACGCCGGTGCAAGCCGGCATCGAAGGGAAGTCTTGAAAGCCGTCCGACGCAAGTCGGGCGGCTTTTTTCATTGGGGATTCCATCGGGTGTGGGCATGGCCCTTGCTCGCTATGCTCAGGCATGGATCCACTCGCCCACTGAATGATCGCTTTCGTCTTGCGCCGATTGATCCAGGCCGTCATCGTGATGATCGCGGTGGCCTTCTTCGCCTTCCTGCTGTTCCAGTACGTCGGCGACCCGGTGGTCTTCCTGCTCGGCCAGGATGCGCGGCCGGAACAGATCCGCGAGCTGCGCGTCGCGCTCGGCCTGGACCAGCCCTTCTTCGTGCAGTTCTGGCACTTCCTCCTCAATGCCGCGCAGGGCGAATTCGGGCTCAGCCTGCGCCAGGGCGCCAAGGTGTCCCGCCTCATGGGCGAGCGGCTGCCGGCCACGCTGGAGCTGTCGATGGTGGCGGCGCTGCTCGCGGTGCTGATCGGCATCCCGATGGGCGTCTACACGGCCCTGCGGCGCGGCAGCTTCATGAGCCAGGTCTTCATGACGCTGTCGCTGCTGGGCGTGTCGCTGCCGACCTTCCTGATCGGCATCCTGCTCATCCTCGTGTTCTCGGTGCACCTGGGCTGGTTCCCGAGCTTCGGGCGCGGCACGACGGTGCAGTTGGGCTGGTGGCGCACCGGCCTCCTGACCGCCGACGGCTGGATGCACATCGTGCTGCCGGCGGTGACGCTGGCGATCTTCCAGCTGACCTTGATCATGCGGCTGGTGCGTGCCGAGATGCTGGAGGTGCTGCGCACCGACTACATCAAGTTCGCGCGGGCCCGCGGTCTGTCGGACCGCGCGATCCACTTCGGCCATGCGCTCAAGAACACGCTGGTGCCGGTGATGACCATCACCGGGCTGCAGCTCGGCGGCCTGATCGCCTTCGCGATCATCACCGAGACCGTCTTCCAGTGGCCCGGCATGGGGCTGCTGTTCGTGCAGGCCGTGACCTTCGCCGACATCCCGGTGATGGCCGCCTACCTGTGCCTGGTCGCACTCATCTTCGTGGTGATCAACCTGGTCGTCGACCTGCTGTATTTCGTGGTCGACCCCCGGTTGCGCATCGTCCAAGCTGGAGCTCATCGATGAACCCGTCCCGACTGCAGGCCGCCGGCCGGCCCTTCGCGCACATCGCGCGCTTCCATCCAGAGATCACCGCCCTGCGCCGCGACCTGCATGCCCATCCGGAACTGGGCTTCGAGGAGGTCTACACCTCCGGCCGGGTGCGCGAGGCGCTCAAGGCCTGCGGCGTCGACGAGATCCACAGCGGCATCGGTCAGACCGGCCTGGTGGGCGTGATCCGCGGCCGCTCGACCGCCAGCGGCCGCATGATCGGCCTGCGCGCCGACATGGACGCGCTGCCGATGGGCGAGGACAACGACTTCGCCTGGCGCTCCTCGCGCAGCGGCCTCATGCACGGCTGCGGCCACGACGGCCACACCGCGATGCTGGTCGGCGCGGCCCGCTACCTGGCCGAGACGCGCAACTTCGACGGCACCGCGGTGCTGATCTTCCAGCCCGGCGAGGAAGGCTACGCCGGCGCCCGCGCGATGATCGAGGACGGCCTCTTCGAGCGCTTCCCGGTGCAGTCGGTCTACGCGATGCACAACTGGCCCGGCCTGCCGGCGGGCACCATCGGCACCAACCGCGGCGCGATGATGGCCGCGGCCGACCGCATCACGATCGAGGTCACCGGCAAGGGCGGCCATGGCGCGCATGCCTACCTGACGATCGATCCGGTGCTGGTGGCGGCGCACCTCATCACCGCGGTGCAGAGCATCGTCTCGCGCAACGTGCGGCCGATCGACGCGGCGGTGATCAGCATCTGCGCGGTGCAGGCCGGCGACCTCGGCGCGATGAGCGTGGTGCCGGGCAAGGCGACCCTGGTCGGCACGGTGCGCACCTTCAGCTCGCGGGTGCAGGAGCAGGTCGAGCAGCGCCTGACCGAGCTGTGCGCCGCAGTGGCCGCCGGCTTCGGCGCCAGCGCCAGCGTGAAGTTCGAGCGCATCTACCCGGCCACGATCAACACCGCGCCCGAGGCCCAGTTCGCCGGCGACGTCGCCGAGGCGCTGGTCGGCGCGCACAACGTCGAGCGCAACATGGAGCCCAGCATGGGCGCCGAGGACTTCTCCTTCATGCTGCAGAAGAAGGCCGGCGCCTACCTGCGCATCGGCCAGGACGCCCGCGGCGGCGCCTTCCTGCACAACAGCCGCTACGACTTCAACGACGAGATCCTGCCGCTCGGCGCGGCGCTGCATGCCGGGCTGATCGAGCGCGGCATGCCGTTGGCCGAGAGCGCCACCGTTTCCCCCCAGCAGGCCGCGACCAGCGCGGCCTGAACTACCACCACCGAGGAGCTTCCCAATGAGTTCGAAGAACAAGAATGCGATTGCCGCAGCCGTCCTGGCCCTGCTGGCCACCGGCTCGATGGCCGTCGGCGCGCAGACCATCCGCATCGCCAACCAGGGCGACGCGCTGTCGCTCGATCCGCATTCGCTCAACGAGTCGCTGCAGCTGAGCACCGATTCCAACGTCTACGAGCCGCTGGTCGGCCGCAACAAGGACCTGAGCCTGGCGCCGCTGCTGGCGACCAGCTGGAAGCAGACCTCGCCGACGGTCTGGCGCTTCGACCTGCGCAAGAACGTGCAGTTCCAGGACGGCACGCCCTTCACCGCCGACGACGTGGTCTTCAGCTTCGCCCGCGCCGCCGGCGACGGTTCGGACATGCGCGCCAATACCTCCGATATCAAGGAAGTGCGCAAGATCGACGACCACACGATCGAGATCGAGACCCGCGGGCCGTTCCCGATCCTGCCCGACGTCATCTCGCAGATCTACATCCTCAGCAAGAAATGGTGCGAGGACAACAAGGCCACCAAGCCGGTCGACCGCCGCAAGGGCATCGAGAACACGGCCTCGTTCAAGGCCAACGGCACCGGCCCCTTCAAGGTGCGCGAGCGCCAGCCGGACGTGCGCACCGTCTTCGTTCGCAATCCCACCTACTGGGGCAAGATCGAAGGCAACGTGCAGGAGGTCGTGTTCACGCCGATCGCCAATCCGGCCACGCGCGTGGCGGCGCTGCTGTCGGGCGAGGTCGACGTGATGGAGCCGGTGCCGGTGCAGGACATCGCGCGGGTCAATGCCAGCGACAACGCCCGCGTCATCTCCGGTCCCGAGCTGCGCACCATCTTCATGGGCATGGACCAGAAGCGCGACGAGCTGCTCTATTCGAGCGTGAAGGGCAAGAACCCGTTCAAGGACAAGCGGGTGCGCCAGGCCTTCTACCAGGCGATCGACATCGTCGGCATCCAGAAGACGGTGATGCGCGGCGCCTCGCGGCCGACCGCGCTGCTGGTCGGCCCCGGCATCAACGGCTGGAGCGCCGAGCAGGACAAGCGGCTGCCCTACGACGTCGAGGCCGCCAAGAAGCTGATGGCCGACGCCGGCTATCCGAGCGGCTTCGAGGTCACGCTCAACTGCCCGAACGACCGCTACGTGAACGACGGCCAGATCTGCCAGAGCGTGGCCGCCAACCTGGCCAAGATCAACGTCAAGGTGAACCTGGCGACCGAGACCAAGGGCACCTACTTCCCGAAGATCCTGCGCCGCGACACCAGCTTCTACCTGCTGGGCTGGACGCCGACCACCTACGACGCGCACAACGCGCTGACCTCGCTCACGGCCTGCCCGGACGACAAGGGCGCGGGGCAGTTCAACCTCGGCGCCTACTGCAATCCGAAGCTGGACGAGCTGACCAAGAAGATCCAGTCGGAGACCGACAAGGCCAAGCGCGACGCGATGATCAAGGAAGCCTTCGCGATCCACGCCGACGACATCGGCACCCTGCCGCTGCACCAGCAGTCGCTGGCCTGGGGCGTGAGCAAGAAGGTCGAGCTGACGCAACTCGCCGACAACTTCATGCCCTTCAAGTGGATGAGCATCAAACCTTGAAACACCCCCTTAGCGCCTTCGGCGCCCCCTCGAGGGGGCGATACCAGCGGCCCGGCAAAGCCGGTTCCGCGGTATCCCTGGCATTCGGCTGTCGCGGTCTCGACCGGCTCGGATCTCGATGAAGAAAAAGCTAGCTGGTTGGTGGGACGGCGACGTCGCTCACAGCTTCCGCAGTTCGCCGGTGGCGATGATCGCCGCCGCGATCGCGCTGGCCTGCGTCTTCTGCGCGGTGTTCGCGGGCTGGGTGTCGCCGCACGATCCGTTCGACCTCGCCACGCTGGAGCTGGGCGATGCGCGGCTTCCGCCGGCCTGGAGCGTCGACGGCTCGGCCAAGTACCTGCTGGGCACCGACGACCAGGGCCGCGACATCCTCTCGGCCGTGATCTTCGGGGCGCGCATCTCGCTGGTGGTCGGGCTGGTGTCGGTGCTGCTGTCGGTGCTGGTGGGCGTGGTCTTCGGGCTGGTCGCCGGCTTCTGGGGCGGCTGGGTCGACGCCTTCCTGATGCGCGTGTGCGACGTGATGCTCTCGTTCCCGCCGATCCTGGTCGCGCTGCTGATGGCCGGCGTCGGCCGGGCGCTGTTCCCGAACGCGCCGACCTCGGTCGCCTTCGGCGTGCTGATCATCGCGATCTCGCTGACCGGCTGGGTGCAGTACGCGCGCACCGTGCGCGGCTCAACCCTGGTCGAGCGCGGCAAGGAATACGTGCAGGCGGCGCGCGTGACCGGCGTCTCGCCCTGGCGGATCATGATGCGGCACGTGCTGCCGAACGTGATGGGCCCGGTGATGGTGCTGGCCACGATCCAGGTCGCGACCGCGATCATCACCGAGGCCACGCTGTCCTTCCTCGGCGTCGGCGTGCCGCCGACCTCGCCCTCGCTCGGCACGCTGATCCGGGTCGGCAACGAGTTCCTGTTCTCCGGCGAATGGTGGATCACCGTCTTCCCGGGCGTCATGCTGGTGCTGATCGCGCTGAGCGTGAACCTGCTGGGCGACTGGCTGCGCGACGCATTGAATCCGAGGTTGAGATGAGCACACTGCTGCAGGTCCGCAACCTGGTCGTCGAATTCCCGCACCGGCGCGGCACGCTGCGCGCGCTGGACGACGTGTCCTTCGAGATCGCCCCGGGCGAGATCCTCGGCGTGGTGGGCGAGTCGGGCGCCGGCAAGTCGCTCACCGGCGCGGCGATCATCGGCCTGCTGGAGCCGCCGGGCCGCGTGGCCGCCGGCGAGATCGTGCTGGAGGGCCAGCGCATCGACCAGCTCGGCCACGAGGCGATGCGGCACATCCGCGGGCGCAAGATCGGCGCCATCTTCCAGGATCCGTTGACCTCGCTGAACCCGCTCTACACGATCGGCCGGCAGCTGGTCGAGACGATCCGCACGCACCTGCCGGTGAACGAGGAAGAGGCGCGGCGGCGCGCCATCGCGCTGCTGCAGGACACCGGCATCCCGGGCGCCGCGCAGCGCATCGACCACTATCCGCACCAGTTCTCCGGCGGCATGCGCCAGCGCGTGGTGATCGCCCTGGCGCTGGCGGCCGAACCGAAGCTGATCGTCGCCGACGAGCCGACCACCGCGCTGGACGTCTCGATCCAGGCCCAGATCATCGAGCTGCTCAAGACCATCTGCCGCGAGCGCGGCGCCGCGGTGATGCTGATCACGCACGACATGGGCGTGATCGCCGAGACCTGCGACCGCGTGGCCGTGATGTACGCCGGCCGGGTGGTCGAGATCGGCCCGGTGCGCGAGGTGATCCACGCGCCCGCCCATCCCTACACCGCCGGCCTGATGGCCGCGATTCCCGACATGACCATGGACCGCGAGCGGCTGAACCAGATCGACGGCGCGATGCCGCGGCTGAATGCGATCCCGACCGGCTGCGCCTACAACCCGCGCTGCCCGCGCGCCTTCGAGCGCTGCGGCGTCGAGCGGCCGGAGCTGCTGAACGCCGGCGCCACGCGCGCGGCCTGCTGGCTTCAGGAGGCCCACGCATGAGCGTCGTTTCACCCCGCACGGTCCACGAAGCGGGCATCGGCGAAGCGCCGGTGGCGCTGGTCCGCGCCCACGACCTGAGCAAGAACTTCGACGTCTCGCCGCCCTGGCTCAACCGCGTGCTGGAGCGCAAGCCCCGGCTGCTGCTGCGGGCGGTCGACGGCGTCGGCTTCACGATCGAGCGTGGCCGCACGCTGGCGCTGGTCGGCGAATCCGGCTGCGGCAAGAGCACGGTCGCGCGGCTGCTGGTGGGCCTGTACGAGCCGACCCGCGGCGGCATGGACTTCGACGGCGTCGATGCGCTGGCGGCCTTCAAGACAGGCGCCGGCCGGCAGTTGCGGCGCCGCATCCAGATGATCTTCCAGGACCCTTACGCGAGCCTCAACCCGCGCTGGATCGTCGAGGACATCGTCGGCGAGCCGCTGCGCGAGCACGGCCTGCTGGCGCCGGGGCCGGCGTTGAAGGCGCGCGTCGGTGAGCTGCTGAGCTCCGTCGGCCTGAGCCCGCTCGACATGGTGAAGTACCCGCACCAGTTCTCGGGCGGCCAGCGGCAGCGGATCTCGATCGCCCGCGCGCTGGCGACCGAGCCGGAATTCCTGGTCTGCGACGAGCCGACCTCGGCGCTCGACGTCAGCGTGCAGGCGCAGGTGCTGAACATCATGAAGGACCTGCAGCGCGCGCAGGGCCTGACCTACCTCTTCATCTCGCACAACCTCGCGGTGGTGCGGCACGTGGCCGACCAGGTCGGCGTGATGTACCTCGGCCGGCTGGTCGAGCTGGCGGACAAGGAGAGCCTCTTCTCGACGCCGCAGCATCCGTACACCCGCATGCTGATCGACGCGATCCCGCAGATGAAACACATCGGTCGCGCCCGCACGCCGGTGCAGGGCGAGGTGCCGAACCCGCTGTCGCCGCCCGGCGGCTGCACCTTCCATCCGCGCTGCCCGCTGGCCAACGCCCGCTGCCAGGCCGAGCGGCCGGCGCTGCAGACCCTGCGCGGCGTGCAGGTGGCCTGTCATGCGGTGGAAGAGGGCAGGGACTGAATCAGGGCCATCCGGCATCAGCAGTTCTGACGATTCGGCGCCGGCGCCGTTTTCCTACGCTTGCACCCATCGCTGCACCGCCCCTCCGGGCCGGTGGCGCTCGATGGAAACTTGCCATGGCCGACGCCTTCGACTCCCTGCACACGGCGTTGCAGGAACTGCTCCCCGAACTGGAAGAGATCTACAAGGACCTGCACAGCCACCCCGAGCTGTCGATGCAGGAGGTGCGCACCGCCGGCATCGCGGCCGACTGGCTGGCCCGCTTAGGCTACGAGGTGACGCGCAAGCTCGGCGGCACCGGCGTGGTCGGCCTGCTGTGCAACGGCGACGGCCCCACCGTGATGCTGCGGGCCGACATGGACGCGTTGCCGGTCACGGAAGCCACCGGACTGCCCTATGCCAGCACCGTCACCGCCCGCGACGAGGACGGCGCCGAGACCGGCGTCTCGCACGCCTGCGGCCACGACTTCCACACCACCTGGCTGATGGGCGCGGCGCGCCTCCTGGCCGAGCATCGCGACGCCTGGAAGGGCAGCTTGATGGTCGTCTTTCAGCCCGGCGAGGAGGTCGGCCGCGGCGCGCAGGGCATGGTGGACGACGGCATGGGCGAGCGCTTTCCGAAGCCCGACGTGATCCTCGGCCAGCACGTGGTGCCCGCCGCCGCCGGCACCGTCGGCTGGCGCAGCGGCACCATCATGGCGGCGGCGCACAGCCTGAAGGTGAAGCTCTTCGGCCGCGGCGCGCACGGCTCGCAGCCGCAGAGCGCCATCGACCCGGTGATCATGGCCGCGTCGACCGCAATGCGGCTGCAGACCATCGTCTCGCGCGAGGTCTCGCCGCTCGACAGCGCGGTGCTGACCATCGGCTCGCTGCAGGCCGGCACCAAGGAAAACATCATTCCGGACGACGCCACGATCAAGCTCAACGTCCGCACCTACGACGAGGACGTCGAGCGCTACATGCTGGGCGCGATCAGGCGCATCTGCGACGCCGAGTGCATGGCCTCGAACGCGCCGCATGCGCCCGAGTACACGACCCTGAGCACCTATCCGCTCACGCACAACGACGCCAAGGCCACGATGCGCATCGCGCAGGTCTTCCAGCGCCGCTTCGGCGACAAGGCCTTCGAGACCGCGGCGGCATCGGCCAGCGAGGACTTCAGCGTCTTCGGGCGCAGCTGGAAGGTGCCGTATGTGTTCTGGGTGGTCGGCGGCATCGACGCCGAGGTCTACGAGAAAGCGGCGGCAGCGAAGGCGCTGGCCTCGCTGCCCGTGAACCACTCGCCCAAGTTCGCGCCGGCGATTCATCCGACGCTGGAGACCGGCGTCGCGACCCTGCTCGAAGCGGCCGGCGCCTGGCTGCGCACCGACGCGCCGCCGCCTTGAAGACGCTCAGGTGAACCGGATGCGCTGAAGCACCAGGTCGTGCAGGGCCTGCGCCGCGGTCGAGAGGCTGCCTTCGCGCCGCCTCACCAGCAGCATGCGGCGGCCCAGTTGCGAGAGCGGCAAGGGCCGGGTGACGACGCCCTGGATCGCGCACTGGTTCAGCGACAGCGCCGGCACCACGCAGATGCCGAGGTCGGCGGCCACCATGCCGATCGCGGTGGCCAGCGTCTCGACCTCCAGCACCGTGTTCATCTGCATGGGGTGCATCGCGGCGTCCAGCGCGAAGCGCACGCTGCTGTTGCGCGCCATGTGGATGAAGGGCCAGGGCGCCATCTTGCGCAGGGTCATGCGCGTCTCGCGGGCCAACGGATGGTCCTCGCGGCAGGCGAGGTGGAAGCGGCCCTGGCCGAGGAAGGTGGTCTTCAGTTCCGATGCGTCGCTGGCGCGCACGCCGGCGGCGGCCAGCGCGAAGTCGGCCTGGCCGCCGCGCACCAGCTGGATGCAATCGTCCGAGATGAGGTCGGAGATGGCCAGCGTGACGCCGGGCCAGGCGGCACGGTATTCCGCGAAGATGCGCGGCAGCCAGCTGGCCGCGAGCGAAGGCACCGCCGCCACGTGCACGCGGCCCTTGCGCCGCTCGACGTGGTCGGCCAGGTCGGTGAGCGCGCGGTCGGCGTCGTCCACCAGCTGGCGCGCCGAGTTGCGAAAGAGGCGCCCCTCCGGCGTGAGCTGCACGCTGCGGGTGCTGCGGTCGAAGAGCCGGGCACCGACGTCGTCCTCGAGCGAGCGGATCAACGCGCTGAAGGCCGGCTGCGACAGGTGGCTGGCCTGCGCGGCGCGCGTGAAATTGCCCAGGTCGCAGAGCACCAGGAAGGCGCGCAGCACGCGGATCGAGAGATGGGCCGGCTTCATTGATCTGCGGATCCGATGAATTGATCCGTATTTTCGATTTTACGGATGGATGGACCGATCGTAGAGTGCGCCATCCCGAAGGTCCATCCAATGAATCCAGGTTCCCAGGCTCCCTTGCTGATCGGCTGCGCCGCCGGCTTCTCGGGCGACCGCACCGACGTCGCCGGTCCGGTGGTCGACACGCTGATCGCGCGGCTCGGCGCGCCCGATGCGCCGCCGGGGCTGCGTGCCTGCCTCATCTACGAAACGCTGGCCGAGCGCACGCTGGCCTTGGCGCAACTGCGGCGCCGCGCCGATCCGGAGAGCGGCTACGAGCCGCTGCTGGACGAGATGCTGGCGCCGGTGCTGGCGCGCTGCATCGCACACGGCATCCGCATCGTCGGCAACTTCGGCGCCGCGAATCCGCGCGGCGCGGCACGCGTGATCGCGCGTATCGCGGCGCGGCTGGGGATCGATCCGCCGCGCATCGCGGTGGTCGAGGGCGACGACCTCGCCACGCCGGCGCAGCGGGCGCTGCTCGGCGAGGCGCTCGGCGGCGCCGTCGACATGAGCCGGGTGGTGAGCGCCAATGCCTACATCGGCGCCGAGCCGATCGCCGCGGCGCTGCGGGCCGGCGCGCAGGTCGTGGTCTGCGGGCGCATCGCCGATCCGACGCTGGCGGTCGGGCCGGCCATGGCGCATTTCGGCTGGGCCGCGGACGACTGGGACCACCTGGCGCGCGCGACCATGGTCGGCCATCTGCTCGAATGCGGCGCGCAGGTCACCGGCGGCTACTTCGCCGACCCGGGCTACAAGGAAGTGCCGGCGATGCACGACATCGGCTATCCGATCGCCGAGGTCGACGCGGACGGCCACTGCGTCATCGGCAAGGCCGATTCGCAGGGTGGCCTGGTGAGCCTGGCCACCGTCAAGGAGCAGCTGCTCTACGAGATCCACGATCCGACCAGCTACCTGACGCCGGATGTGGTGGCCGACATCGGCGAGGCCGAGTTGCGCGAGGTCGGGCCGAACCGCGTGGCGCTCCGCGGCGTGCGCGGCCATGCGCGCCCGGCGGCACTCAAGGTCAACGTCTGCCTCGAAGGCGGCTGGCTGGCCGAGGCCGAGATTTCCTATGCCGGCGCACGCGCCGAGGCCCGCGCGCGGCTCGCCGCCGAGACGCTGCGCCGGCGGCTCGACGGCCTGCACCTGCGCGTCGACCTGCTCGGCGCGCTCAGCCTCTTCGCCGACGACGGCGGGCGCATGCTCGACGCGACGCTAGCGGGTGACGCGCGCGACGTCCGGCTGCGGGTCGCGGCGACGCATCCCGATCGCGCGCAAGCCGAGCGGGTCACGCGCGAGATGGTCGCGATGTACACCTGCGGACCGGCCGGCGGCGGCGGCGTCCGCACGGCGCTGACGCGGCGGCTCAACACGGTCTCGTGCCTGGTGCCGCGCGAAGCGGTGCCGACCCGCTTCGAGATGACGTCGGAGGCAAGCGCATGACCGAAGCTGTCCCGCTCTACCGGCTGGCCCATGCGCGCGCCGGCGACAAGGGCGACCGCGCCAGCATCAGCCTGGTCGCCTGGCATCCGGCCCTGTGGCCCTTGCTGGTCGAGCAGGTCACCGAGGCGGCCGTGGCTCGCCAGTTCGCCCATCGCCGGCCGAGCGCAGTGCAGCGCTACCTGCTGCCGCGGCTGCAGGCGATGAACTTCGTGCTCGACCGGGTGCTCGATGGCGGCGTCAACGACGCGCTGAACCTCGACACGCACGGCAAGGCGCTGTCGTACCTTCTGCTGGACATGCCGATCGCGGTGCCGGCAGAGTTGGCCCCGCACCTGCGCGGCTCCGAATAAAGACCAAGAGACACATCCATGAAGAAATTTTTCCGTGGCCTGCAGTGGGCGCTGGCCCTGGCCTCGTGGGCGCTGGTGCAGGGCGCCGCGGCGCAGGGCTTTCCCGAGCGGCCGATCACCTTCGTCGTGCCCTTCGCCGCCGGCAGCGGCACCGACCAGCTCGCACGTGCGCTCGCCGTGCCGGTCGGCGCCGCGACCGGCCAGGCGGTGATCGTCGAGAACAAGGGCGGCGCCAACGGCTTCATCGCGTCGCAGTACGTGGCGCGCGCCGCGCCCGACGGCTACACGGTGCTGATCGGCGGCGTCACCACGCACGCCGCCGACGAGCACCTGTTCAAGAGCCTGCCCTACGACCCGGTCAACGACTTCGAGCCGCTGACCCTGCTCGGCACCGGCGGCCAGATCATGGTCGTGAACCCGAAATTCCCCGCGAAGACGGTTGCCGAATTCGTCGCCATGGCGAAGGCGCAGCCGGGCAAGTACAGTTTCGCGAGCGGCAGCTCGTCGAGCCGCATGGCGGGTGAACTGCTGCAGCAGTTGGCCGGCATCAAGCTGCTGCACGTGCCCTACAAGAGCAATTCGCTGGCGATCGCCGACGTGCTCGGCGGCCAGGTCGACATGATCATCACCGACACCATCACCGGCCTGCCGCAGGTCAAGGCCGGCACCTTGCGGGCGCTGGGTGTCTCGGGCAGCCGGCGCTCGCCGCTGGCGCCGGACATCCCGACGATCGCCGAGGCCGGCGTCAAGGGCTACGAGATCGGCTACTGGTTCGCCGCCTACGCGCCGGCGAAGACACCGCCCGCGGTGGTCGCGAAGCTCAACAAGCTGCTGGTGGATGCGGTGCACAGCGAGTCGGCGCGCGCCGCCTTCTTCGGGCCGAGCGGCGTCGACACCACCACCTCCTCGCCGGAGGAGCTGGCGAAGTTCCAGGCGACCGAGTCGGCGCGCTGGGGCCGCATCATCAGCGCGGCGCACATCGAGCCGGAATAGGCGGGCGCGGACGCGCCGCGCCTCACTTGCGCGCCAGCGGAATCTGCAGGTTGGTCGGCCGGTTCTGCTCGGTGTCGAAGCCGCGGCCGTCGACGTTGCGCGCGCCCCAGAAGAGAAGGCCGTGCGACACGAACACCAGGTCGTATTCCATGAAGTTCCTGCCGGCGACCAGCCCGAAGGGCGCGAAGGCCTTGCCGAAGACGCTCTGCGGCTGGCCGACTTCCCATTTGGCGTAGCCCTGCGCCGCGACCTGGTTGAGCACGTCGGCGAAGCCCTGCAGCAGCGGCGTGACCTCGTAGGCCTCGTCGGCGACGAAGTCGACCTTCTGCGCGCCGGCGGCGATCGGATGCTCGCCCTGCCAGTGCATGTGGCCCCTGATGAAGATGCGCGCCAGCGGCGCCTTGCCGTAGGGGTCGGCCGAGTTGGTGATCGTCAGCTCGAATCGGTCGTCCGCGAGGGCCTTGAAGTCGCGCTGCAGGTAGAAGGGCTTGAGCGCGCCTTCGGGCGTCTTCTGCGCGCTGGGGCGGATCTCGGGCGCGATGCTGATCCATTCGCCGGCGATGGCGGCCTTGGTCTGGTCGAGGGTCATGGGAGTGGCTCCGGTGGGGGATGAAGAGGGCGGACGCAGGTTGCCGCAGGCGGCGAGGGACAAGGGCAGCACCATGGCGAGCGCCAGGGACGAAAGGGCATGGCGACGCGATGGCATGAGGTTCCTTTGGGACGCGGCTGCGAAGTGACTATGATGAACGTCATAGTAGCACCGAATATGACGACTGTCATAGTTTTTTTGAAAGGGATTCGGAATGGCGGGTGAGGTACGCGATCGCATGGTCGAAGGCGCGATGGCGCTGCTGGCGCAGCGCGGCCTGCAGGCCACGTCCTTCGCCGAGGTGCTGGCGGCCACGGGGACGCCGCGCGGCTCGCTCTACCACCACTTCCCGGGCGGCAAGGACCAGCTGGTGGCCGCGGCGGTCGACCGCGCCGGCGCGGTGCTGACCGATGCGATGGAGCCGGTGGCCGGCGCGCCGGCCGAGGCCGTGGTCGCGCGCTTCCTGGCGATCTGGCGCGCGGTGCTGACCCGCTCGCGATGCGAGTCGGGCTGCGCGGTGCTGGCGGTGACGGTGGCCACCGATTCGGAGGAGCTGCTCTCGCACGCCACCGCGGTGTTCCGCGCCTGGCGCGAACGTCTGACCGACCTGCTGCAGCAGGGCGGCCTCGCGCCGGAGGCGGCGCGCCGCTTCGCGATGGTGCTGATCGCCTCGGCCGAAGGCGCGGTGGTGCTCAGCCGGGCCGACCAGAGCATGGAGGCCTTCGAGGCCGTCGCGCTGCAGTTGACCGAACAGATTCGCGCGGCGAGCGCAGGCTGAAGAGAACTACAAGGAAACTACAGCGACATCGACGGCCGCTGCGCCATCGCCTGCCGCCAGCGCAGCAGGTTCGGCTGCTCGTCCGACGGCTTGAACTTCAGCACCCGCGCGAAATCGATCGCGACCACCGCGGTGATGTCGGCCAGGCCGAAGCGGTCGGTGGCGACGAATTCGCGGCCCGCCAGGCGCTCCTCGAGCGTGGCCACGAATTGCTGCAGCCGCGCCTTGCCGCGCTGCGCCAGTTCGGCGATCTGCGGATAGTCGACCGGTCCCGGCAGTGCGCGGTTGGCCAGCGAGGGCGCGCTGTTGCGCATCGCCTCGGCGATGGCCAACAGGCCTTCGAACTCGATGCGCCAGTTCCAGCTGGCGACCTCCGCCTTTTCGTAGGGCGTGACGCCCAGCAGCGGCGGTTCCGGGAAGCGGGCTTCCAGGTAGGCCGCGATCGCCGCGTTGTCGACCAGGGCCGGGCCTTCACCGGTCTGCAGCACCGGCACGGTGCATTGCGGGTTGATGCGGCGGAAGGCTTCGCCGAGCTGCTCGTTGTTGCGCAGGTCGACCTCGACCTTCTCGTGGGCGACGCCCTTCTCGGCCAGGAAGATGCGGGCGCGGCGCGGGCTCGGCGCGGTGGCGCAGTCGTAGAGGGTGATCAAGGGCGTCTCCGTTCTGGGTATGCCCAAAGCGTAGCCGAAGCGCTCCGGCAAAGGAAACTCAGCACGCCGCTTCGTCCTTGCTCGCCGCGGCGGCCGGGTCGACATCGAAGACGACGCCGAGCGCCTCCGCCAGCGCGGCATGCGCGATCGGCAGCTCCCAGCTGAGGAAGACCAGCGTCCGGTCGCGCGATGCATCGAAGTCCGCCGGGTCGAAGCTGCCGCGTGCACGGTCGATCACTGCATGCGGCTGGCCGGTGTCGAAGATCACGGCGCTGCCGCGCACCAGCGGAATGCGCAGGTCGATGGCGGGGAAGTGCAGGTCCAGCCCGCGGTCCTCGCCGAGGAAGAGGTTGCAGAAGGCGGCGTGGCCGTATTGCTCGCCGTCGTGGTGGACGCGAGCGCCGCGGCAGGCCATCAGCGCCAGCTCGGAGTCTTGCAGCAGACCGCGAAGGCCCAGCGAAGCACTCCAGTCGGCCATCGCCTGCACGCAGCGCCGATAGTCGGGCCAGCGGGTGCGGGCGCGAGGCAGCGAGAGCGGCTCGACGTCCCCCGGCTCCAGGCCGAGCTGTTCGTCGACGTCGCGCTGCCAGTCCGCCACCAGGCGCGCGGGAGGCGGCGGCACGTCGAGCGTCGCCGCCAGCACCCGATCGCCCACGCCGCGGCTGCGCAGGGCCTCGCCGCTGCGAAAGCAGACGACCGGGCCCGGCGCCGTCACCTCGGCTACTGCTCCTCGCCCCAGGCGTAGCCGTCGCGCGCGATCATCGCGCTCGCGGCGCTGGGGCCCCAGGTGCCGGCGGCATAGGGCCGCGGCTCGCCGTCGGCCTCCCAGGTCTCGATCAGCGGCTCCACCCAGCGCCAGGCCTCTTCCTGCTCGTCGCTGCGCACGAACAGGTTCAGCCGTCCGTCGATGACGTCCAGCAGCAGCCGCTCGTAGGCGCCGACCCGCTCGGCCCCGAAGCGCTTGTCGAAGTCCAGGTCGAGCTGCACCGGCGCCAGCTGCGGGCCGTTGCGGCGGTTGCCGTTGCGCTGCCGGCCGTTCTGCGCCTGCGCCAGCATGTGCAGCTCCAGGCCGTCGCGAGGCTGCAGGTTGATCACCAGCTTGTTGATCGCGTTGGTCGGCGTGCTGTAGATGGCGTGCGGCGTCGGCTTGAAGTTGACCTCGATGCGGGCGTCGCGCGAGGCGAGGCGCTTGCCGGTGCGGATGTAGAAGGGCACGCCGGCCCAGCGCCAGTTGGCGATTTCGGTGCGCAGTGCGACGAAGGTCTCGGTGCGGCTCTCGGGGTCGACGCCCGGCTCGTCGCGGTAGCCCGGCACCCGCTTGCCGTAGGACGTGCCGGCCGCGTACTGGCCGCGGATGGCGTGCAGGCCGATGGTCTCGGCGGTCCAGGGTTCGAGCGCGCGCAGCACCTTGAGCTTCTCGTCGCGGATCGCGTCGGCATGCGCGTTGATCGGCGGCTCCATGCCGATCGCGCAGAGCAGCTGCAGCGCGTGGTTCTGCACCATGTCGCGCAGCGCGCCGGTCTGGTCGTAGAAGGCGCCGCGCTTCTCGACGCCGAGGTCTTCGGCGATCGTGATCTGGATGTTGGCGATGTATTCGCGGCGCCAGATCGGCTCGAACAGCGCATTGCCGAAGCGCATCGCGAACAGGTTCTGCACCGAAGGCTTGCCGAGGTAGTGGTCGATGCGAAAGACCTGCTGCTCGGTGAGCACCTTGCGCACCGCGGCGTTGATCTCGCGGTTCGAGGCCAGGTCGTGGCCGAGCGGCTTCTCCAGCACCAGCCGCACGTGCGGTCCGTTGAGGCCGGCCACCGCGAACTGCTCGACCGCCTGCGTGAAGAGGCCGGGCGCGGTCGCGAGGTACATGACCACCGTGTCGGCGTTGCGCGCGGCGAGCATGTCGGCCAGGCGCTTGTAGTCTTCCGGCTTCGAAAGATCGACGCGCAGGAAATGCAGCAGCGAGGCGAAGGCCTTGAACTCCTCGGGATTTGGCCTCTTGGAACCCTCGACCGCCTCAAAGCGCGACTGGATCAATTGGCGATAGGCGTCGTCCGAGAGGTCGTCGCGGGCGACGCCGATGATGCGGCCGCCTTCGGGCAGGCTGCCATGACGAAAGGCCTGGAACAAGGCGGGCATCAGCTTGCGCCAGGCGAGGTCGCCGGTACCGCCGAAGAGGACGAGATCGAAACTCATTGAAACTTCCGGGTTGTAATGACGTGCGGCCGACGTGGATGGCCGCCGCCGAATGTTACTTGGACCCCGAATGAGCAAATCGAAAGTGAAGAACGTCGTCTTCGACCTCGGCGCCGTGCTGCTGAGCTGGGAGCCCGTGGCGTTGGTGCAGGCCCAGTTCCCGCGCCATGCGCCGACCGCGGAAGCCGCGCACCAGCTGGCGCGTCAGATGTTCCATCACGAGGACTGGCTCGGCTTCGACCGCGGCACGCACGACCTCGACGACGCCATCGGCCGCATGGCGGTGCGGCTGTCCTTGCCGAGCGACCGGCTGAATGAAGTGCTGGCGCCGATGGGCGAGCGGCTGGAGCTGATCGAAGTCACCGTCGAGCTGCTGGCCGGCCTGAAGCGCCGGCGCGATGCCGGCGAGGACCTGCGGCTCTACTACCTGTCGAACATGCCGGTGCCCTATGCGCGGGTGCTCGAATTCCGCCACGAGTTCTTCCGCTGGTTCGACGGCGGCATCTTCTCGGGCGACGTGCTGCTGATCAAGCCGCAGCCCGAGATCTATGCGCTCCTGGCCGAGCGTTACGGCCTGGTGGCCGAGGAGACGGTGTTCATCGACGACTCGCTCGCCAACGTCGAAGCCGCTCGCGCTTTCGGCTGGAGCGCGATCCACTGCGAACGCGCCAGCGCGGTGCCGGCGCAGTTGGCGGCCTACGTGCCGGGCGTCGCAACCGGCGAGCCGGTCAGCACCACCTTGTCGACGTCGAAGCCCAAGGTGCGGGCGTAGTCGAGTTCGGCCTGCAGCGTGGCCGGATCGAGCACCGGCGAGCGCGACAGCACCCAGAGGTACTGCCGGTTGGGCGTGCCGACCAGTGACACCTGGTAGTCACGATCGAGTTTCAGAATCCAGTAGTCGCCCCAGACGACGGGGAGCCAGCCGAGCCAGGCCGGCGCGAAGCGCACTTCGAGCCGGCCGGCGCCAGGCTGCCCGGCCACCGGCACGACGCGCGCCGAGCCGATCGATTCGTCGAACTGGCCGTCGGCCTGCTGGCAGCGGTTGCGCACCTCCACCGTGCCGTCGGGCAGCGGCGTGTATTCGGCGGTCACCGGTCCGGCGCAGGATTTCTCGAAGCGGTTCGGCAGCCGCGCCTGCTCGTGCCAGAGGCCCGCGTAGCGCTTGAGGTCGACCGGCGCGACCACCTGCAGCGGTGCCCGCATCAGTGGTGCGCCGTCGGCCGGTCCGGCGATCGTCTGGGCGTTGGAGCGGGCCGTCGACATCGCCAGCAGGGTGAGGGCACCGCCGACGCAGAAGGCGGTCGCCAGGGTGGCGATCGAGAGGCTCTCGGCCTGGTCGTCGAAGGGCGCGGGCGCCGAACGGGTGTCGCGAAATGGCATGGAAGCTCCTGCGATGGCCTGCCCATCGTGAGCTGGAGATTAGTTGCGCTGCCAGTAAGGCCGCGTCAGTCACGGACCACATGACATGTAGTGATGGATCGGGATAATGCACGAATGAACCAACTCGACGCCCTTCGCCAATGGACCACCGTTGTTGCCGACACCGGTGATTTTCATCAACTCGCCCAGTTCAAGCCGAGGGATGCGACCACCAATCCGTCACTCATCCTGAAGGCGGTGCAGAAGTCGGATTACCGGCCGCTGCTCGACGAGGCGGTCAAGAAATACAAGGGCAAGCCGATGGACGAGGTGATCGACCGGCTGCTGGTGCGCTTCGGCACCGAGATCCTGTCGATCATTCCGGGCCGTGTCTCGACCGAAGTCGACGCTCGCCTGGCCTTCGACACCGAAGCCACCATGGCCCGTGCCGTGCGCATCGTCGATCTCTACAAGGCCGAGGGCATCGACGTCTCCAAGCGGCTGTTGATCAAGATCGCGTCCACCTGGGAAGGCATCGAGGCCGCCAGGCAATTGCAGCAGAAGGGAATCAACTGCAACCTGACGTTGCTGTTTTCCTTTTCGCAGGCAGTGGCCTGCGGTGCCGCCGGCGTCAAGCTCATCTCGCCCTTCGTCGGCCGCATCTACGACTGGCACAAGAAGAACGAAGGCAGCAAGTGGGACGAGGCAGCCAACGCCGGCGCCAACGACCCGGGCGTCAAGTCGGTGCGCCAGATCTTCGACTACTACAAGAAGAACGGCATCGCCACCGAGATCATGGGCGCGAGCTTCCGCAACGTCGGCCAGATCGCCGCGCTGGCCGGCTGCGACCTCCTGACCATCAGCCCCGAACTGCTCGGCGAACTGGCCGGCAGCGAAGCGCCCTTCACCCGCGCGCTCGACCCCGAAGCCGCGAAGAAGCTCGACCTGCCGAAGGTCAGCTTCGACGAGGCCAGCTTCCGCTTCGCCCTCAACGAAGACCAGATGGCCACCGAGAAGCTGTCCGAGGGCATCCGCGCCTTCGCCGGCGATGCGGTCAAGCTCGAAAAGCTGATGGCGTGATGGGTGGTGCCGGCATCCGTTGCGACCGCACGGCCGGCTGGGGCGCATTGCTGTCGCATTACGACGAGTCCGGCATCGGTTTCGACCTGCGGCGGGCCTTCGCCGAGCAGCCGGGCCGCTTCGAGGCGCTGAGCCAGGAGGCGCCGCATCTCTTCGCCGATCTGTCGAAGAACCTGATCGACAGCCGCACGGAGGCACTCCTGCAGGCCGTCGCCCGCGAGTCGGGTCTGGAGGCGCGGCGAGACGCCATGTTCGCCGGCGCGCACATCAACACGACCGAAGACCGCGCGGTGCTGCATACGCTGCTGCGCCGGCCGGCTTCGGCGCCGCCCGCCGGCCCGCAGCAAGCCGCCTTCGACGAGGTGCATTCGACGCTCGACGCGATGCTGGCCTTCGCCGAGCGGGTGCGCGGCGACGCCACGATCACCGACGTGGTCAACATCGGCATCGGCGGCTCCGACCTGGGCCCGCAGATGGTGGTGCTCGCGCTCGCCGAATTCGCCGCGCCGGGCAAGCGCTTCCACTTCGTCTCGAACGTCGACGGTCACGAACTGGCCGGCATCCTGCGCGGGCTGGCGCCCGAACACACGCTCTTCCTGGTGGCTTCCAAGACTTTCACCACGGCAGAGACGATGGCCAATGCGCAGTCGGCCCGGCGCTGGTTCGAGCAATCGGGCGGCAGCGACGTCGCCCGGCACTTCGCCGCGCTGACCAGCAACGTCGACGCCGCGAAGGCCTTCGGCATCGAGACCACCTTCGGCTTTCGCGACTGGGTCGGCGGCCGCTACTCGCTGTGGTCGGCGATCGGCCTGCCGATCGCGCTGGCCCTCGGCGCCGACGGCTTTCGCCGGCTGCTGGCGGGCGCGCACGCGATGGACGAGCATTTCCGCACGGCGCCGCTGGCGCGTAATCTGCCGGTGCGGCTCGGCCTGCTCGACGTCTGGTATCGCAACTTCCATCGCTTCACCACCCGCAGCATCGCGCCGTACCACAGCGCGTTGAAGCGCCTGCCGGCCTACCTGCAGCAGCTCGAGATGGAGAGCAACGGCAAGCAGGTGGACGCGAGCGGCCAGCTGCTGACCTTCGGCACCGCACCGGTGCTGTGGGGCGAGCCCGGCACCAACGGCCAGCATGCCTACTTCCAGATGCTGCACCAGGGCACCGACGTCACGCCGCTCGAATTCATCGCGGTGCGCGAGCCTTCGCACGACCTGCCGGGCCATCACCCGAAGCTGCTGGCCAATGCCCTCGCACAGGCCCAGGCGCTCATGGTCGGCCAGGCCGATGCCGGCGGCCATCGCAACTTCCCGGGCAACCGGCCGAGCACCTTCTTCGTCTTCGAGCGGCTGACGCCCGAGGCGCTCGGCGCCTTCATCGCGATGTACGAGCACCGGGTGTTCACCAGCGGCGCGCTGTGGGACATCAACAGCTTCGACCAGTGGGGCGCGGAACTGGGCAAGGTGCTGGCGCGGGACCTCGAGCCCCGCCTGGCCTCGGGCGACGCGAGCCGCCTGGACGGCTCGACCGCGGGCCTCTTGCAGCGACTGCGCTCGATATGATGGCGCGCGGCCCGAGAGCCGCGTCATCACAACGACGAGGAGTAGCCATGACCTTCCAGGAGTCCGTCCGGACCTGCCTCGGCAAATACGCCGACTTCTCGGGCCGCGCGACCCGTTCGGAGTATTGGTGGTTCGCGCTGGCCTGCCTGATCGCGTCGGTGGTCGCCGCGCTGATCCATCCCTACGTGAACGTGGCGGTGGCGCTGCTGGTGCTGCTGCCGCAGATCGCGGTCGGCGTGCGCCGGCTGCACGACAGCGGACGCAGCGGCTGGTTCCTGCTGCTGGGGCTGATCCCCTTCGTGGGCGAGCTGATCCTGATCTTCTTCATGGTCCAGCCGAGCCAGCCCGAAGCCAACGACTTCGGGCTGCCGGCGGTGGCCTGAACTTCTTCAGGCGCCGCCGCCGACCAGCACCGGCTTGTCGCGGAAGCTGTCCGGGAACACCTTCTTGAGGTTGTCGATCTTCGGCAGGTCGTTGATCGCGATGTAGGGCTGGTTGGGGTTGAGGGTCAGGTAGTCCTGGTGGTAGCCCTCGGCCGGGAAGAAGCCCTTGGCCAGCGGCTCGACCGTGGTCGCGATCGGCTTGTCGAAGACCTTGGCCTTGTCGAGCTGCGCGATGTAGGCCTTGGCCACGCGGGCCTGGTCGGCATTGGCGGTGAAGATGGTCGAGCGGTACTGGGTGCCGTGGTCCGGGCCCTGGAAGTTCAGCTCGGTCGGGTTGTGCGCGACCGAGAAGTAGATCTGCAGCAGCTTGCCGTAGCTGATCTGCTTCGGGTCGTAGGTGATCTTCACCGACTCCGCATGGCCGGTGGCGCCGCCGCCGACCACCTCGTATTGCGCGGTCTTCGCGTCGCCGCCGGCGTAGCCGGAGACCGCGCTGGTCACGCCCTTGACGTGCTGGAACACGCCCTGCACGCCCCAGAAGCAGCCGCCGGCGATCACCGCGGTCTCGGTCGGCGTCGTGGCGACCTGTTCGTCGGCCAGCGGCGCCGGGATCGTCACCGCCGGTTCGGCGGCGAAGGAGGGAACCACGTGCCAGAGCGCCGCGCCGGCGCCGAGCACCAGCAGGGCCATCAGAGGCCGGCGGGCCAGCCTCGTGAACTGGCTGGCGGTCGTGGGGTTCGAAACGGTGCTATTCATGTCGGAGGTACTCCTGGCTTGCCTGTTCCAGCAACGGCTGGTTCGCTGTGACCCGGATCATCGTACTGCAGCGCACGATCCCGGGTCTTCATCGTTACTTCTGCATGGCGTCCTTGGCCATCCCGTCCTTCGCCATGCCGTCCTTGGCCATGGTGCCCTTGGACATCGAATCCTTCTTCATCGCATCCTTGGACATCGAGTCCTTGGCCATGCTGTCCTTCTTCATGCCGTCCTTGGCCATGGCGCCGTCCTTGCTCATCGAGTCCTTGGACATCGCGTCCTTGGACATGTCGTCGGCGGCGAAGGCCGAGACCGAGCCGATGGCCAGGAGGCCGGCGAGGAGGGTGGTGCTGAGCTTGTTCATGGAAGTGTCCTGTGAGTTGAGGTGTCGATGGCCCGCGTTCAAGTGCGGCCCGCTTTTTTCGAGGCGTCGAGTCGCGGATCGACTCAACTGCCGCCGAACCAGTTGTAGCCCTGGTCTTCCCAGTAGCCGCCCGAATAGGTGTTGCTGACGAAGATCGCCAGGATGTGCTTCGGATTCTTGTAGCCCAGCTTGGTGGGCATGCGCAGCTTCATCGGGAAGCCGTACTTGGGCGGCAGCGGCTGGCCGTCGTAGGTCAGCGCCAGCAGCGTCTGCGGATGCAGCGCGGTCGGCATGTCGATGCTGGTGTAGTAGTCGTCGGCGCACTTGAAGCCGACGTACTTGGCCGTGGTGTCGGCGCCGACGCGGCGCAGGAAGTCGGCGAAAGGCACGCCGCCCCACTTGCCGATCGCGCTCCAGCCTTCGACGCAGATGTGGCGGGTGACCTGGTCGGTCTGCGCCATCGCGCGCAGCTCGGGCAGGGTCCAGCGGCGCTTGTCGGCGACCATGCCGGTGACCTCCAGCTTGTAGCTGGCCTCGTCGACCTCGCGCACGTCTTCCTCGCCGTAGTAGGCGTTGAAGGGGAAGGGCCGCGTGATCATCGACTCCGGGTAGGTCGGCGCCAGCTGCTTCGGGTTGAAGAGCCAGCCCTGCGCGGTGTCGTTCAGCCGCGAGATGCGGGTCAGCGCGGCGTCGACCGACGGGTCGTCGCTGATGCTGCAGCCGGTGAGCAGCGACAGGCCGCCCAGGGTCAGCGTGCGCTGCAGGAAGGCGCGGCGGGCCGGTTGCTCGACCTGCCGGCCGATCAGCTTGCGGGCGTCGGCGAGCACCGCCTCGGCGTCGACCGTCGGCAGGGCGCGGCGTTGAAAGAGTTTCATGCGGCCTCCCCGGCGCGGCGGCTCAGCATCGACAGGAGCGTGCGCGGCACCAGCGCCACCATCACCAGGTGCAGCGCGACGAAGGCCACCAGCGCGCTCATCGCGAAGAAGTGGATGCGGCGGGCGGTTTCGTAGCCGCCCAGCAGGTCGCGCAAGGGTGCGAGCTGCACCGACTTCCACAGCACCAGGCCCGACAGCACGATCGCCACCAGGTCGAGCATCACGAAGAGATAGGCCAGCCGCTGCACCTGGTTGTAGCGCCGCGGGTCGGCGTGCGACAGGTGGCCGCGCAGCGCCGCCATCGCGTCGTTCCAGATGCCGCGCGGCGACAGCGGGAAGAACTTGGCCTGCAGGCGGCCGCTGCCGAGGTTCATGCCGAGGTAGACCAGGCCGTTGAAAACCAGCAGCCACATCGCCGCGAAATGCCATTGCAGCGCGCCGCCGAGCCAGCCGCCGAGCGTGAGCGCGGTCGGGATCTCGAAGCCGAAGAGCGGCGAGGCGTCGTAGATGCGCCAGCCGCTGGTCACCAGCACCAGCACCGCCAGGGCGTTGAGCCAGTGCGTGATCCGCATCCACAACGGGTGGATCGGTTCGCTCTTGGAGGGACGAAGGTCGGAGGCCATGGAGCGGATTGTTGGCCGCGCCCGATGGCCGAATCATCACGAAGAGTTCAATTAATCGTGATAAACGGCGGCGCCATAACGCCGCACAATCGACCGCCATGGATCCCGTCAAACGCGTTCTGATCGTCGAGGACGATGCCCACATCGCAGAGCTGATGCGCATGCACCTGCAGGACGAGGGCTTCGCGGTCACCCATGCGGCCGACGGCGACGCCGGCGTGCGCGAGCTGGAGCGCGGCAGCTGGGACGCGCTCATCCTCGACCTGATGCTGCCCGGCGTCGACGGCCTGGAGATCTGCCGCCGCGCCCGGGCCATGACCCGCTACACGCCGATCATCATCACCAGCGCGCGCTCCAGCGAGGTGCACCGCATCCTCGGCCTGGAGCTGGGCGCCGACGACTATCTCGCCAAGCCCTTCTCGGTGCTCGAACTGGTGGCCCGCGTGCGGGCGCTGCTGCGACGCACCGACGCGCTGGCGCGCAATGCGCGCATGGAGGCCGGGCGCATCGACGTCGGCCGCATCGGCATCGATCCGGTGGCCCGCGAGGTGCAGGTCGACGGCAAGCCCGTCGAGCTGACGCCGCGCGAATTCGACCTGCTGCATTTCTTCGCGCGCCATCCGGGCCGCGTGTTCTCGCGCCTGGACCTGCTCAACCAGGTCTGGGGCTACCAGCACGACGGCTACGAGCACACGGTCAACACCCACATCAACCGCCTGCGCACCAAGATCGAGGTCGACCCGGCGCAGCCGAGCTGCATCCTCACCGTCTGGGGCCGCGGCTACAAGCTGGCGGGGCCGGAGGCGGCATGAAGCTTTCGACACGCATCCCGATCGTCTTCGCGGTGCTGCTGCTGGCCTGCAGCGGCGCCTCGATCTGGCTGCAGATGCAGGCCAACGGCCGCTACGAGCAGGAGGTGACGCAGCGCCTCTCCAGCGGGCTGGCCGCGCACATCGCCGAGAACCAGACCCTGATGGAGCGCGACGGCCTGAACCCGGCCGCGGTGCACGACCTCTTCGGCAAGCTGATGGACGTCAACCCGAGCGTCGAGGTCTACCTGCTCGACCGCGACGGCCGCATCCAGGCCCAGGCCGCGCCGCCCGGTCACCTGAAGCGCGACCGGGTCGACCTCGCGCCGGTGCATCGCCTGCTCGACGGTGCGCCGCTGCCGATCGTCGGCGACGATCCGCGCGACCTCGGCGCCCGCAAGGTGTTCAGCGCCGCGCCGCTGCGCATCGACGGCCGCGACGTCGGCTACGTCTACGTGGTGCTGTCGGGCGAGGACCGCGAGGCCGCGCTGGCCGACTTCGCCGCCAGCAACGTGCTGCGCACCACGCTATGGTCGATGGCGCTGGTCGCGCTGCTCGGGCTGGTCGCCGGGCTGGTGGCGCTGCGCTTCGTCACCCGGCCGTTGCGCGAGCTGACCGGCGCGGTGCGGCAGTTCGACGTCGACCGGATCGACGCCTTGCCCGAATTGCCCGGCGCCGTGCCGGCGTTGGAGCGCGCCGGCCAGGGCCACGACGAGATCGCCATGCTGGCCCAGGCCTTCGCCCAGATGACCCAGCGCATCGGCGAACAATGGCGCGAGCTGACCCGCCAGGACCAGCAGCGGCGCGAGCTGTTCGCCAACATCTCGCACGACCTGCGCACGCCGCTGACCTCGCTGCACGGCTACCTCGAGACCCTGCTGATGAAGGCCGACACCCTCGACCTCGCCGAGCGCCGCCGCTACCTGGAGATCGCGCTGGCGCAGAGCCGCAAGGTCACGCGGCTGTCGCAGGAGCTGTTCGAGCTGGCGCGCCTGGAATACGGCGTGGTCAAGCCCGAGAAGGAGAACTTCGCGCTGGCCGACCTGGTGCAGGACGTGTTCCAGAAGTTCGAGCTGGCGGCCGAGGCGCGCCAGCAGCGACTCGTCGCCGACATCGCGCAGGGGCTGCCGGGCGTGAACGCCGACCTCGGCCTCATCGAGCGGGTGCTGACCAACCTGCTCGACAACGCGATCCGCCATACGCCGGCCGGCGGCGAGATCGTGGTGCAGCTGCGCCCCGACAAGGAAGGCGTGCGGGTCGAGATCAGCGACACCGGCCCCGGCATCCCGAACGAACTGCGCCCGGCACTGTTCACCCGGCCGATGTTCTCCTCGGCCGGTGGGCGCAGCGGCGGTCTGGGGCTGGTGATCGTGCAGCGCATCCTGCAGCTGCACGGCAGCGACATCCGGCTGCTGCCGACGCCCGAGAAGGGCGCGGTGTTCTCGTTCCGGTTGACTTGACGCGAGAGCCTAACGCCGCCCACCCGCGAGCCGCAGCGCCTGCGGCAGCCTTCGCAACCGCGCCATCGCCACGCAACCCAGCAGCGGCCCGACGGCCAGCATGCCGAAGGCGCCGGGCCAGCCGATCCAGTCCACCACGTCCGGCACCAGGTGGATGCTGACCAGCGTCAGCAGGAAGCCCGCGCAGGTCTGCACCGTCAGCAGGGTTCCGACCGAGGTCGGATCGGCCAGCTCCGCGATGCTGGCCGAGAACTGGGCCGAGTCGGCGATCACGCTCACGCCCCAGACCAGCGCCACCGCGATCACCACCCACGGCGCGGCGCCGAGCAGCCAGCCCATGACCAGCGCGCAGGCGGCGCTGGTGGCCATGACGGCGATGGTGACCGCGGTGCGGCCGATGCGATCGGCCAGCGCGCCGCCGCCCCAGGCGCCGAGCACGCCGGCGGCCACGGTGGCGAAGGTCCAGAGGCTGGCGCGGTGGCCGGCGTCGGCCATGCCGCTGCGGGCGAAGCTGGCCTGCAGGAAGACCGCGAGCCAGGCCCACATCGCGTACAGCTCCCACATGTGGCCGAGGTAGCCGAGGTTGGCCAGCCGCACCGCGGGGTCGCGCCAGGCCTGGGTGAACTTCGACAGGTCCAGGCGCGCGGCGCGCCGGATGTTCGGCCCGATGTCGCAGGCCAGCACGCCGAGGCCCGACAGCGCGGCGCAGGCCGCGGCGACGCCATAGACCCGGCGCCAGTCGACGCCGCCGGCGGCCGCCAGCAGGTGCGGGCTGGCCGACCCCAGCGTCAGCGCCGCCACCAGCAGCCCGATCAGCAGGC
The DNA here is from genome assembly GCF_009765735.1 of Xenophilus sp. L33. Lineage (GTDB taxonomy): Bacteria > Pseudomonadota > Gammaproteobacteria > Burkholderiales > Burkholderiaceae_C > Variovorax. Next base: position 4,145 of record NZ_LMUW01000089.1, on the reverse strand, counting down.
CGAGGTCGCCACGCGCCCAGGTGGCCGCCAGCCTCATCCCGACCGGGTAGACGCCGGCCATGCACATGCCGGTGAGGAAGCGCAGTGCATAGACCAGCGGCCCGGTCGGCGGGAGCGCCACCAGCCAGGCCGTCGCGGCGGCCGCGACCAGCGCCGAGCCCATGAAGAGGCGGCGCGGGTCGAAGCGGTCGGCCAGCGACAGCAGCGCGCTTAGCACGGTGCCGGCGACGAAGCCGGCCTGCAGCGAACTGGTCAGCAAGGCCGCCGCCTGCTCGGACACCGCCTGGCTCTGCTTGACCGTGGCCACCACCGAGGCCGACGAGAACCAGACCGTCATCGCCCCGACCTCGCACAGCAGCAGGATGGCCAGCGAGCGAAGCTTGGTGCGATAGGGGTCGGGCGCGGCGTCGGCCATCGGAGGTCGATGCGGCTCAGGCCATCGTGGCGGTCCGCCGCCAACCGTTCGCCGGATGGCTGGCCGGTAGCCGGTCGCGGCCGAAGAGCTTGCCGCGCAGCGTGCCTTCGGCGTAGCGCGTCTTGTAGACGCCGCGCTCCTGCAGCAGCGGCACCACCAGCGCGATGAAGTCGTCGAAGCATTCGGGCACCACGGTGCGCGAGAGGTTGAAGCCGTCGACGTCGGCTTCCTCGGTCCAGGCCACCAGCGCATCGGCGACCTCCTCGGCCGAGCCCACCAACGGCGGCTGCCGGCTGCCGAGCACCATCTGCTCGAGCAGCTTGCGCCGGGTCCAGCGCGGGCCGGCGCTGCGCGTCATGGCCTCGACGTTGGACACGATCGCCTGGCTGCCGCCGGCCTCGATCGGCTCGTCGATGTCGTAGCGGGCGAAGTCGATGCCCATGGAGGCCGCCGCGTGCGCCAGCGCGGCCTCGGAGCTGACGTAGCGGCGGTATTCGGCGAACTTCTCCTCGGCGTCCGCCCTGGTGCGTCCGGTCACCACGGTGGCACCGAGGAACACCTGGATGTCGGAGGCGGCGCGCCCGCGCTGCACGGCCTGCGCGCGGATGTCCTCGACGATCTTCTTCACGCCGGGCTTGCCCTGTCCGTTGACGAAGACGCACTCGGCATGCGTCGCCGCGAAGCGCGAGCCGCGCGCCGACGAGCCGGCCTGGTAGAGCACCGGCGTGCGCTGCGGCGACGGCTCGCACAGGTGCATCGCGTCGACCTTGTATTGCGGTCCGTGGTGGTGGATCGCGTGCACGCGCGCCGGGTCGGCGTAGATGGCGCGGGCCTTGTCCGCCAGCACCGCGCCGTCTTCCCAGCTGCCTTCCCACAGCTGGTAGACGAGCGCCATGTATTCGTCGGCCAGGTCGTAGCGGTCGTCGTGCGCCATCTGGCCGCCGAGGCCGACCGCGCGCGCCGCGCTGTCGAGGTAGCCGGTCACGATGTTCCAGCCGACGCGCCCGCCCGTCAGGTGGTCGAGCGTCGACATGCGGCGCGCGAAGAGGTAGGGCGTCTCGTAGCTCAGGTTGGCGGTGACGCCGAAGCCGAGGTGGCGGGTCACCGCCGCCATGGCCGGGATCAGCAGGGTCGGGTCGTTGACCGGCACCTGCACCGCGCCGCGGATCGCCGCGTCGGCATTGCCGCCCAGCACGTCGTAGACGCCGAGCACGTCGGCGAAGAAGATGCCGTCGAAGAGCCCGGCCTCGAGCCGCCGCGCGTAGTCGGTCCAGTAGTGGATGTCGAGGTAGCGGGTCGACTGGTCGCGTGGATGGGTCCACAGGCCTTGCTGGATGTGGCCGACGCAGTTCATGTCGAACGCGTTCAGGCGGATTTCACGGGGCATGGTCGTCTCCGGTCGGTGGCCCCCGGATTCTGGACGCAAAAAAAGCCCCGAGGCTTTCGCTTCGGGGCTTTTCGGTCGGACCTGGCGTGAAGCCGGCCGGCTGGGGAATTACATCCCCATGCCGCCCATGCCACCCATGCCGCCCATGTCGGGCATGCCGCCGCCGCCGGCACCGGCTTCTTCCTTCGGTGCGTCGGCGACCATGGCTTCGGTCGTGAGCAGCAGGGAAGAGACCGAGGCTGCGTTCTGCAGCGCGGTGCGGGTCACCTTGGTCGGGTCCAGGATGCCCAGCTCGAGCATGTCGCCGTAGGTGTCGTTGGCGGCGTTGAAGCCGTGGTTGCCCTTGCCGGCGAGCACCGCGTTCACCACCACCGAGGCTTCGCCGCCGGCGTTGTTGACGATCTCGCGCAGCGGCGCTTCGATGGCCTTGAGCACCAGCTTGATGCCGGCGTCCTGGTCGGCGTTGTCGCCCTTGAGCGTGTCGCCCACGGCTTGCTTGGCACGCAGCAGGGCCACGCCGCCACCGGCGACCACGCCTTCTTCCACTGCAGCGCGGGTGGCGTGCAGGGCGTCTTCGACGCGAGCCTTCTTTTCCTTCATCTCGACTTCGGTGGCAGCGCCGACCTTGATCACGGCAACGCCGCCGGCCAGCTTGGCCACGCGCTCTTGCAGCTTCTCGCGGTCGTAGTCGCTGGTGGCTTCCTCGATCTGCACGCGCACTTGCTTGACACGCGCTTCGATGTCGGCACCGGCGCCCGAGCCGTCGATGATGATCGTGTTTTCCTTGCCCACTTCGATGCGCTTGGCCTGACCGAGGTCGGCCAGCGTGACCTTCTCGAGGGTCAGGCCGACTTCTTCGGCGATGACCTTGCCGCCGGTCAGGATGGCGATGTCTTCCAGCATGGCCTTGCGGCGGTCGCCGAAGCCAGGCGCCTTGACGGCCACGACCTTCAGGATGCCGCGGATCGTGTTCACGACCAGGGTCGCCAGGGCTTCGCCTTCGACTTCCTCGGCAATGATCAGGAGCGGACGGCCGGCCTTGGCGACTTGCTCCAGCACCGGCAGCAGGTCACGGATGTTGCTGATCTTCTTGTCGAACAGCAGCACGAAGGGGTTGTCCAGCAACGCCGATTGCTTTTCCGGGTTGTTGATGAAGTAGGGCGACAGGTAGCCGCGGTCGAATTGCATGCCTTCGACGACGTCCAGTTCGCTTTCGAGCGACTTGCCGTCTTCGACGGTGATGACGCCTTCCTTGCCGACCTTGTCCATCGCGTCAGCGATGAGCTTGCCGATGGTTTCGTCGCTGTTGGCCGAGATCGAGCCGACTTGCGCGATTTCCTTGGAGGTGGTGGTGGGCTTGGAAGCCTTCTTCAGCTCGGCGACCAGGGCGGTGACCGCCTTGTCGATGCCGCGCTTCAGGTCCATCGGGTTCATGCCCGCGGCCACCAGCTTGAAGCCTTCGCGAACGATGGCCTGGGCCAGCACGGTCGCGGTGGTGGTGCCGTCGCCGGCGTTGTCCGAGGTCTTGGAGGCCACCTCCTTCACGAGCTGGGCGCCCATGTTCTGGAGCTTGTCCTTGAGTTCGATTTCCTTGGCGACCGACACGCCGTCCTTGGTCACGGTCGGGGCGCCGAAGGAGCGCTCGAGCACCACGTTGCGGCCCTTGGGACCCAGGGTGACCTTGACCGCGTTGGCCAGGATGTTCACACCCTCGACCATGCGTGCACGGGCTTCACCGCCGAAGACTACGTCTTTTGCTGCCATGTTTGTTTCTCCGATTCAGATGTTGATTACTTCTCGACGACCGCGAACAGGTCGTCTTCCTTCATGACCAGCAGTTCGTCGCCATCGACCTTGACGGTCTGGCCGCTGTACTTGCCGAACAGGACACGGTCGCCGACCTTGATGTTCAGCGCGATCAGCTCGCCCTTGTCGCTCTTCTTGCCCGGGCCGACGGCCAGCACTTCGCCTTGATCGGGCTTTTCGGCGGCGTTGTCGGGGATCACGATGCCCGAGGCGGTCTTGGTTTCGCTTTCAATGCGCTTGACGATCACGCGATCGTGCAAAGGACGAAGTTTCATTGCTTGCATCTCCTGGATGGGAACGGGTTTTGTGTCGGGCGCCCGCATGGGGCCGGCGCCGCATCGCTGGGCCGGGGGTGCTGTTAGCACTCAACCTCAACGAGTGCTAATCATACGGGCGTTTTATGACATTTCAAGGCGGCGCCGGGTTTTTGCCTGCCGGCGAGGCAGGTCGCCCCGGATGGCGGCCGGTGCCGGCCGGGCGGCTCAACCGCGGCGGCGCGGCTGCCGCAGCAGTTCCGCCAGCCGCGCGACCCCGCCG
>NZ_LMUW01000088.1 GCF_009765735.1 Xenophilus sp. L33 | reverse complement strand
CTGCTGCTGCTCGGCGGCCGCGCCGCGCGCCAGGACGCGGCCGGATTCGCCGGCCGCATCGCCGCGGCCACCGGCTGCGCGCTCATGACCGAATACAACAGCGCGCGCATCGAGCGCGGCGCCGGCCGGGTGGCGCTGCCGCGCGTGCCCTACGCGGTGGAACCGGCGCTGGCGGCGCTCGCGCCCTTCGACCGCATCGTGCTGATCGGCGCGCGCGAGCCGGTCGCCTTCTTCGCCTATCCCGACAAGCCCGGCCGGCTGGCGCGGCCCGACTGCGAATTCGTGACCCTGGCCGGCCTGGACCAGGACCCGCTCCTCGCGCTGCAGATGCTGTGCGAAGCCGTCGGCGCCCCGCCGGCACGCTTCGCCAGCGCGCCCTTGCCGCCAGCCGCGACCGGTGGCGCGATCACCCTCGCGGGCATCGCCGCGGTCGTCGCCCACGCGATCCCCGAAGGCGCGATCGTCATCGACGAGGCGATCACCAGCGGCCGCGGCCTGGACGCCGCCACCCGCGGCTCGGCGCCGCACGACTGGCTGGCCGGCACCGGCGGCTCGATCGGCTTCGCGCTGCCGGTGGCGATCGGTGCGGCGATCGCATCGCCCGGCCGCCCGGTCATCGCGCTCGAAGGCGACGGCAGCGCCATGTACACCCTGCAGTCGCTCTGGACGATGGCGCGCGAGAAGCTGCCGGTGACGGTGCTGCTCTTCGCCAACCGCGCCTACCAGATCCTGCGCGGCGAATTCGCCGGCGTCGGCGCCGGCGCGCCCGGCCAGCGCGCCACCGACATGCTCACCCTCGACCGGCCGTCGCTCGACTGGGTGTCGCTGGCGCGCGGCATGGGCGTCGATGCCGCGCGGGTCGAGGACCTGGCGGCCTTGCGCGCCAGGCTGGAGGACGGCCTGCGCTCCGGCGGCCCTTCGCTGATCGAGGTGCTGCTGTGACCGGCACGGTGCTGGTCACCGGCGGCTCCGGCTTCGTCGGTGCGCACTGCATCCTGCAGTTGCTGGCGGCGGGCTGGCAGGTGCGCACCACGGTGCGCTCGCTCGAGCGCGAGCCCGCGGTGCGTGCGATGCTGGTGGCGGGCGGTGCCGCCTCGACCGACGCGCTGCGCTTCGCCGCCGCCGACCTGATGTCCGATGCCGGCTGGCCGGCCGCGGTCGCCGGCTGCGACCACGTGCTGCACGTGGCCTCGCCGTTCCCGATCTCGGTGCCCCGGCACGAGGACGAACTGATCCGCCCGGCGCGCGAGGGCGCGCTGCGCGTGCTGAAGGCGTCGCGCGACGCGGGCGTCAAGCGGGTGGTGCTGACTTCCTCCTTCGCGGCGGTCGGCTACGGCGTCGAGCCGGCCGGCCCCGTCTTCACCGAGAGCGACTGGACGAACCCCGACGCGCCCGGCATCGGCGCCTATGTCAAGTCCAAGACCCTGGCCGAGCGCGCCGCCTGGGACTTCATGGCCCGCGAGGGCGGTGCGATGGAACTGGCGACGGTCAATCCGGTGCTCGTGCTCGGTCCGGTCATCGCGCCGGACTTCTCCAGCTCGATCCAGGTGGTGCAGCGCCTGCTCGCCGGCTCGGTGCCGGGCGTGCCGCGCTTGTCCTTTGGCGTGGTCGACGTGCGCGACGTCGCCGACCTGCACCTGCGCGCCATGACCCATCCGGACGCGCGCGGCGAGCGCTTCCTGGCGGTCGCCGGTGACTTCGTCTCGATGTCGGCGATCGCGGCCCTGTTGCGCGAGCGGCTGGGCGACGCCGCGCGCAAGGTGCCCACGCGGGTGCTTCCCGACTGGCTGGTGCGGCTGGCGTCGGTCTTCGATTCGTCGCTCCGGCAGATCGTCCCGGAACTCGGCCGCGCCAGGAACGCCAGCCACGCCAAGGCCACGAGCATCCTCGGCTGGCAGCCGCGATCGAATGAAGACAGCGTGATCGCCACTGCCGAAAGCCTGCTTCGTTTAGGATTGATTCGCTAATTCTCTTGTCTTCTCTAGCAATTAGAGAAATTTCTGGCATGCTGGCCAGACGCATCATCTATTGCATCAATTGATCTTGTGTTGAGAGGCAATCAAGCCTCTCGAGATTGGTGATTCTCCTCGGCACGGCACAGTCATCGCCGTGTCGATATCGACTCGACGCATTGTCGCAGTCCAACAACGCAACTCCACGGAATTAGGGTCGACTTTGCATAGTCGTGGATCGCATTTGCATGAACGACGCCAATGGCAATTCGGCGCTCTGATGCAATAGCGACAACTTCCCAAAAGGAGGTTGGCCCGGGGTCCGGAACCCTTTCGAACCGGAGCCCTATGTTGAACCTTGGAGAAACCTCAATGAAAAAATCCCTCGTCGCTCTGGCCGCGTTCGCGGTCGCCGGTGTCGCATCGGCCCAGTCGTCCGTCACTCTCTTCGGCGTGCTCGACACCGCCGTCAGCGGTACCTCCAACAAGTCGCAGAACATCCTTGGCCAGAGCGTCAAGCTCAGCCAGACCACGCTGCGCACGAGCGGCATGGACGCCAGCCGCCTCGGCTTTCGCGGCACCGAAGACCTCGGCGGCGGCCTCGCCGCCAGCTTCTGGCTCGAAGCCGCGGTCAACTCCGCCAACGGCAGCGGCGCACAGGACGGCGGCCTGAAGTTCAACCGTCGCTCGACCGTCAGCCTGTCGGGCAACTTCGGTGAAGTCCGCCTCGGCCGCGACTACACGCCGACCTTCTGGAACGACACCGCCTTCGATCCGTTCAGCACCAACGGCGTCGGCGCCAACCTGATCGCCACCGCCAACGGCAAGAACTCGCCCGGCTTCAAGCAAGGCGGCTTCGGCGATAACCAGAACTACCAGCGCGCCAGCAACTCGGTCGGCTACTTCCTGCCGTCGAACCTGGGTGGCGTGTACGGCCAGCTGATGTATTCGTTCAACGGCAACACCAGCACCGATCCGGGCGAACTGACGCCGCGCAGCGGCCCCAACAACGATGCCGACACGCGAAAGAACCGCTATGTCGGCGGCCGCGTCGGCTACGCCAACGGCCCGCTCGACGTCGCGCTGTCCTATGGCCAGAGCACCATCGCCTCGAGCTACTTCGCCGGCACCACGACCAGCCTCGACATCTGGAACCTCGGCGCTTCCTACGATTTCGGCGTGGTCAAGCTCTTCGGCGAATATTCCGACAACAAGATGAAGACCGACGGCGGCACCTACGAGCTCTTCACCGAGCGTCGGAGCCCCGGTGCCAAGGGCTGGCTGCTCGGCGTGAGCGCACCGATCGGTGCCGGCCTGGTGCGTGCTTCCTACTCGGCGGTCAGCTACCGCAACACGAGCGCCAGCATCGGGATCGATGGCTACTTCCACGAAGAGCCGAAGGCCAACAAGTTCGCCATCGGCTACGTCTACAACCTGTCCAAGCGCACCGCCCTGTACACCACGGTGGCACGCATCAGCAACAAGAACGGCGCCGACCTGACGGTGGGCGGTGCCGGCTTCGCCGCCACGGGTCTCAACGGCCTGGGCCTGACCCCGAAGTCGTCGGTCGGCTACGACATCGGCATGCGCCACTCGTTCTGATCATCTGACCTGAACGCAGCTCGCTGCTGAAGGCTGCCCGGCATCGTCGGGCAGCCTTTTTTCATGGAGAGCGCACGCGCATGCACCACGCCGACCTGATCGATCTCAACGACCTTCGCGTCTTCGCCTACGTGGCGTCGCTCGGCAGCTTCTCGCTGGCGGCGCATGCCCTGCGGCCGCACAAGTCGAGCGTCAGCCGAAGCATCACGCGGCTGGAAGAGGCGCTGGCGATGCCGCTGATCGAGCGCACCACGCGGCAGGTGCGCCTGACCACGCGTGGGGTGGCGCTGCAGCAGGATTGCGTCGAGATGCTGTTGCGGCTCGGACAGGCGGTCGGGCGCCGTGCCGCGGTGCGCATCGCGCCGGCCGGGCTGGTCGCGCGATCGGGTCCGGGCGGATTGCGGCCCTGGCGACCGCTCAGTGCAGGCCGCTGCGCAGAGCCTGCCGCATCTTGCTCGGCGGCACCCGGTACCAGTTCTTGAACTTGCGGCTGAAGTTGGTCGGGTCGTTGTAGCCGAGCTGCGAGGCGATCGCCTCCATCGACAGTTCGGTGTGCTGCAGGTACCACGCGGCGTGGGTCTTGCGCAGCTCGTCCTTGATGTCGGAATAGGTGGCGCCGACATCGGCGAGGCGCCGCACGAGCGTGCGGGCCGACAGGCTCAGGGCCGACGCCAGCTCGTGGATGTCCGGGTTGGCGGTGAGCCGCTCGAAGAGAGCGTGCCGCACGCGCTGCACGAAATCGCCCTGGCCGAGTTCGGTCTCCAGCTTGCGGCAGGCCTGCACCGCCTCGGCGAAAGCGCGGGCGTCGGCGCCGACGCTCGGGACGCGCAGCAGTTCGACCGGCAACTGGAAGCTGAGGAAGGGCTGGTCGAATTCGACCCGACGCACGTAGCGCAGGCAGGGCACGTCGTTGCCGAGCGGGCGGGCGTAGGGCAGGCCGACGCTGAGCTCGTCGACCGGCCGGCCCAGGATCGCCTCGAGCAGGCGGCAATGGGCGCCGATGATCGACTGGATGACGAACAGGTGCGTCTCGCACAGCGGCCGCGTCGGCCGGGCCTTCAAGAGGCTCCAGCGCGGCCCGTTGTCGAGCTGGAAGTCGATGCCGCCGAAGATCAGGCGGCCATGCCGGCCGACCTGCTGCAGGCCCTGGCCAAGCGTGTCGCTGGTCACCGCGGCAATGCCGACCGGGCTGTGATAGGGCTGCAGCATCGATCCGGCCATCAGGCCGAGCGTCGGGTCGCCGCTCGCGCGGATCGCCTCGGCGACGAAACGGCGGAACACCGCGAAGTCGACCATCCGGCGGTCGTCGGCGAGGTCCTGCCAGGCGAGGCCGGCGGCGGCGAACACGTCGCCGGGTCGCACGCCGCGGCTGTTCAGGCAGTCGAGGACGGTGCGGACAAAGACCGGATGCGCGAACGGGATGGCGGCTTCGCCCGAGGGGATCATCGATTGCGGAGGGAAGGGACCGGTGCCGCGCGGTGCGGCGGGGTCGAAATCGGAACCGACCAATCTACCCTCGGGCGCTCGACAGCCCATCCCGAAATGTCGGCGAAACGTCCGAGAGCAAGCGCCGAAGCGGCGCAGCAGCGTGAGGTCCTCTCAAGGCTCGCGTCCGGGACGCAGCGCGTAGCCGCCTTCGCGCCAGGCCTTCATGCCGCCGTCCAGCGCCACCGCGCGGGTGAAGCCCATGCCGCGCAAGGTGGCTGCGGCGAGGGTCGAGATGTAGCCCAGCTCGCAGCAGGTGAGGATGCGGCGGGTCGGGTCCGGCAGGTCCTGGTTGACCCGCAGTTCGAGCTGGCCGCGCGGCAGCAGGCGGGCGCCGGGGATGTGCCCGGCCTCGTAGGCGTCGCGCTCGCGCACGTCCAGCACGATCAGGTCGTCTTCCGCCGCCTCGACCCGACTCTTGAGCTCGGCCAGCGACATGAAGGGCACCGTGGCGCTGGCCTCGGCCAGCAGCGCCGCCACGGTCTTGCCGCCGCTCATGTTGGTGCGCAGCGCCTCGGTGATGTGGGTCGGCATGGTGAGGCTGAGGTTGCGCATCATCTCGACGAACTCGGCCTCGTCGCGCTTCTGCAGCCGCGGGTTGTTGGCGATCTCTTCGGCCAGGGTGGAGTGGCCGCGGCCCTTGTAGTCGTGCGCGGGGTAGACCGCCAGCTGGCCGTCGAGCTTGAGCAGGCGGTTGAAGAGGCTGTCGTAGAGCGCGCTCGGGTCGCCGCTCGGCAGATCGGTGCGGCCGGTGCCGCCGATCAGCAGCGTGTCGCCGGTGAAGACCCGGTCCTCGACCTGCAGGCACATCGAGTCGGCGGTGTGGCCGGGCGTGTGCAGCGCCTGCAGCCGCAGCTTGCCCAGCACGATCATCTCGCCGTCGCCGATGCGCATGTCGACGAAGGGCGCCGGGCTGGCGCGGTGCATGACGACCGGCAAGCCGAGCTGGCGGGCCAGCGCCTTGGTGGCCGAGAAATGGTCGGCGTGGGTGTGGGTGTCGATCAGGTAGCGCAGGCGCACGCCGTGGTGGCTGGCGAGCGCCACGTAGTGGTCGATCTGGCTCAGTTCCGGGTCGATCAGGACCGCGGCGCAGGTGTCGGCGCAGCCGACCAGGTAGGACTGGCAGCCGCCGGTGGCGATTTGTTCGAAAACCATGGGCTCGGACTCCGAAGTGCCTCGTGCCGACGGCCGACGTGGTTCGGCCGCCCCGAAGGCGGCCGAGAGTTGATCATGAAGCGGCGGCGCCGGCAAGGCGCCGACGGCTCAGCGATACACGTAGTGGCCCTTGATCACGTGCCCGTGCGAGTCGTGCTGGGTCGGCACCCAGACCTTCTGCCGATGGTGCGGCGGCGGCGGAGGCGGCTCGTGGCGCTCCATGGCCATCGGACGACCGGGCTCGGGATGGTCGTCGTGCGGCGGCTGCTGGGCGAGGGCGAGCGAGCAGGCGCCGGTGGCGACCAGCGCGAGCATCAGTTTCTTGATCATTCAGGTTCCTTTGTTGCACCGGAGGGTACGAAGAAGAACCTAGGCTCGACGGTGCCGGCCGGATGTAGGCAAGGCGCCTGAATGGCGGCCGTTCGAAGGCCTTTGATGACGCGCCATCGGCCGGAGCCGATGGCGTTCAGCCGCAGGTCAGGCCGCGACCGCGGCCAGCGCCGCGTTGAAGGTCGGGCTCGGGCGCATGACGGCCGCGACCTTGGCCATGTCGGGCTTGTAGTAGCCGCCGATGTCGGCCGGCTTGCCCTGCACGTCCTTCAGTTCGCCGACGATCTTCTGCTCGTTCTCGGCCAGCGACTTGGCCAGCGGGGCGAAGTGCGCCGCCAGTTCCTTGTCCTCGGTCTGGGCGGCCAGCGCCTGGGCCCAGTACATCGCCAGGTAGAAGTGGCTGCCGCGGTTGTCGAGCTCGCCGGCCTTGGTCGACGGGCCCTTGTTGTTGTCGAGCAGCATGCCGGTGGCGCTGTCGAGCGTCTGGGCCAGGATCAGCGCCTTCTTGTTGCCGGTCTTCTGGCCGAGGTCTTCCAGCGAGACGGCCAGCGCCAGGAATTCGCCGAGCGAATCCCAGCGCAGGTGGTTTTCTTCCACCAGCTGCTTGACGTGCTTGGGTGCCGAGCCGCCGGCGCCGGTCTCGAACATGGCGCCGCCGGCCATCAGCGGCACGATCGACAGCATCTTGGCGCTGGTGCCGAGTTCCATGATCGGGAACAGGTCGGTCAGGTAGTCGCGCAGGATGTTGCCGGTGACCGAGATGGTGTCCTTGCCGCGGATCACGCGTTCGAGCGTGTAACGCATCGCGCGCACCTGCGACATGATCTGGATGTCCAGGCCCTTGGTGTCGTAGTCCTTGAGATAGGTCTTGACCTTCTTGATCAGCTCGGCCTCGTGCGGGCGGTATTCGTCCAGCCAGAAGACCGCCGGCATGCCCGACAGGCGCGCGCGGTTCACGGCCAGCTTGACCCAGTCGCGGATCGCGGCGTCCTTGACCTGGCACATGCGCCAGATGTCGCCGGTCTCGACGTTCTGCTCGAGCAGCACCTCGTTGGTGGCGAGGTCGACGATGCGGGCCACGCCGTCCTCGGGGATCTCGAAGGTCTTGTCGTGCGAGCCGTATTCCTCGGCCTTCTGGGCCATCAGGCCGACGTTGGGCACGGTGCCCATGGTCTTCGGATCGAAGGCGCCGTTGGTCTTGCAGAAGTTGATCATCTCCTGGTAGATGCGGGCGAAGGTGCTCTCGGGCATCACGGCCTTGGTGTCCTTCGGGCGGCCGTCGGCGCCCCACATCTTGCCGCCCAGGCGGATCATGGCCGGCATCGACGCGTCGACGATCACATCGTTGGGCGTGTGCAGGTTGCTGATGCCCTTGGCCGAGTCGACCATCGCCAGCTCGGGACGGTGCTCGTGGCAGGCGTGCAGGTCCTTGATGATCTCGTCCTTCTTCGACGAAGGCAGCGATTCGATCTTCTCGTAGATGCTCGAGAGGCCGTTGTTGACGTTGACGCCCAGTTCCTCGAACAGCTTGCCGTGCTTGGCGAAGGCGTCCTTGTAGAACACGCGCACCGCATGGCCGAAGACGATCGGGTGCGACACCTTCATCATGGTCGCCTTGACGTGCAGCGAGAACATGACGCCGGTCTCGCGCGCGTCTTCCATCTCGTCCTCGTAGAACTTGAGCAGGGCCTTCTTGCTCATGAACATGCTGTCGATGATCTCGCCTTCGAGCAGCGCGACCTTCTTCTTGAGCACGATGGTCTTGCCGCTCTGGGTGACGAGGTCCATCTGGACGTCGCGCGCCTTGGCGAGCGTGATGCTCTTTTCACCGTGATAGAAGTCGCCCTCATGCATGTGCGAGACGTGGGTGCGCGAGGCCGGGCTCCACTTGCTCATCGAATGCGGGTTCTTGCGGGCGTTGCGCTTGACCGCGGCCGGTGCGCGGCGGTCGGAGTTGCCTTCGCGCAGCACCGGGTTGACCGCGCTGCCGAGCGCCTTCGAATAGTGCGCGAGGATCGCCTTCTCCTCGTCGGTCTTCGGCTGTTCCGGGAAGTCGGGCAGCTTGTAGCCGCGGCCCTGCAGTTCGCGGACGGTGGCCTGCAGCTGCGGCACCGAGGCGCTGATGTTGGGCAGCTTGATGATGTTGGTGTCGGGGAACTGGGTCAGCCGGCCGAGTTCGGCGAGGTTGTCCGGCACCTTCTGCTCGGCGGTCAGCGCTTCCGGGAATTCGGCCAGGACGCGGGCGGCGACCGAGATGTCGCTGGTCTCGACCTCGATGCCGGCGGGCGCCGTGAAAGCCTCGATGACGGGCAGGAGCGAAGCGGTGGCCAGCAGCGGCGCTTCGTCGGTGAGGGTGTAGATGATCCTGGATTTTCCGGCTGCCATTTGGTTTGACCTCTGAATATGTGTGAGTGGCACTTGGCGCATCGGTGGCGTGCGGAACGCGGCTTCCGACTCGTCGGCCGAGTCTACTTGAGGGGATTTCAGGTAGTGGTTTGGTGGGCGAATCGCTCGGTGCATCGATCGGCGCATGGGGCGGTGCATGGATCGTGCCGGCCGATATTCTGATCCGATTCCGGCCGGCGGGTGTGAGGACCCGCTCCGCCTTCGCTTTCGAGCTTGTCCGACGCGGATCTTCCCGGCCGCCTCGACTGCATGTAGGTGCTCGGCGCTAGCTGCCGGAGGCGCTCCGGCGCGCTCCTATCATGAATTCGCCTGTCCAACCCAGCTCCAGGAGACCCTCTCATGACACGTACCCGGACCTTCTTCAGCGCCACCGCGGTGGCACTCGCCAGCCTCGCCTTCGCCGGCTGCACCACCACCAAGCCGAGCGACACCGGCAGCGCGACGGCGTCGCGCGCCTCGATCGACGCCCAGGTCGACGCCACCCTGACCCGCCTCTACGGCGCGGTGCCCGGCTCGCGCGACATGGTCGCCAAGGCCAACGGCGTGCTGGTGTTCCCGGCGGTGGTCGGCGCCAGCCTGGGCGTCGGCGCCCAGTACGGACGCGGCGCGCTGCGCGTCGGCGGTCGCACCGAGAATTTCTACAGCACCACCCAGGGTTCGCTCGGCATCCAGGCCGGCGCCCAGTCGAAGGCGGTCATCTACCTGTTCAACACGCCGCAGGCGCTCGAGGCCTTCCGCAACAGCAACGGCTGGACCGCCGGCGCCGACGCCACGGTGGCGGTGGCCAACATCGGCGCCAACGGCAATGTCGACACCAACACCATCCGCCAGCCGGTGGTGGGTTTCGTGCTGACCAATGTCGGCCTGGAAGCCGGCGTCTCGCTGTCGGGCGCGAAGATCAGCAAGATCCAGATGTGAGGGGCGCTCCCGGCCGGCAAGGCCGGGAGTGAACATGTCCCGGCCGGCAAGGCCGGGAGTGGCCAGGTCCCGGCCGGAGCCGCTCAGGCGCCCGCGTGGCCCGCGATGTCGTCGGCCACCCGGCCCATCAGGGCGCTCAGCGCCTCGGCCATGGCGCGGGGCCCGCTGCCCTGCACCGGCGTCGTCAGCTTCAGCGTGCGTGACTGCGACCCCAGCGTCCAGTTGGCCGACAGCGTTCCCTGGCCGTCCGCCACCTCGAAGGCGAGCACGTCGAGCGTCAGGCCGGCGACCTTCGAGGGCTGCGTCGCGCCGGGGTAGACCACCCGCCCGGGCGGCAGCCGGCTCGCCAGGTCCTGCGTCAAGGTGCGCTGCATCATTTCCCCGAGCGGCGCGGCCCAGCGCGCGAAGTCGTCGACCCGCATTTCGTTGGGTCCCTGGCGCAGGTAGATCTCGGGCCGGGCGAGCACCGGCGGCAGGCGCACCGCGTCGACCCGCAGCGGCGCCGCATCGCTTGACGCCGGCGGCGCCGCTGCCGCGGTCGCAGTCGCCGCAGGCACCGGCTCCAGCGTGTAGAAGACGGTCGGCGGGCTGTTGGCGCAGCCCGCCAGGGTGGCCAGGGCCAGGGCGAACGGCGCCAGGCGCCATCCGGATGCAGCTGGCTTCATGGGCCCTCCTTCGGCTTGCCGCGGATGATGGCCTCCGGATGGCGGCCCAGGTAGTCGGTCAGCGAGCGGATCGAGCGCGCCGCCTCGGTGAGCTGGCGGATCGCGTCGGGCAGGCCGGCGTCCTGGCTGGCGCCTTCGCCGCCCAGCACCCGGTTGGCCGAGGCCGCGGTCTGCTGCAGCTGGTCGGCCGCCTTGTTGAGGTTGGCGACCAGCGGTCCGACCTGCGGACGCACCTCGCCGATCATGTGGTCGAGCTGGTCGAGGGTCGAGTCGAGGTGCTTGACGCTGTCGGCCACCTCGGGCGAATCGAGCAGCTTGTTCAGGTGGCCGGTGGCCTGGCGCACGTTCTCGCCGATCTCGGCCAGCGGAATGGCGTTGAGCTTGTCGACGATCGCGCCGAGCTTGTCGGTGACGTCGCCGGCATCGACCGCGGGCCGGCTGGGCAGCCGCGGGTGCTCGCCGCCGTAGGCCAGCGCGGCCGGACCGGCGGAGGCGACGCGGTCGATCTCGACGAAGGGCGTGCCGATCAGCGGCGGGCTCTTCGACAGGCCCGCGCGGTAGTGGCGGCCGAACAGCTTGTTGAGCGCGCCGTCGGCGATCTTCTGCCAGTTGCCGTCGGCCGGCGGCGTGATGCCGGTGAGGTTCAGCCGGCGCGGCTCGATCGCGACCACGACGCGGGTGTCGACCACGCCGGTCATGGCGTCGAGCTGCAGCCGCACCGTCTTGACCGAGCCGATGCGGTAGCTGCCGAGGTCGACCGGCGCGCCGATCGCGAGGTTGCCGGCGCTCTCGTCGAGCGCGATGTCGTAGAACACCTGCGGGCCCTGGCTGGCCGAGAGGGACTCGCCCTTGTCGGCGTACAGCACGAACCGGCTGCCGTCGAGGCTCGGCGGCTCCTGCGTGTCGGCGCGCGGCGTGTCGAACTCGACCCCGCCCGAGAGCGCCGCCGCCGGGAACAGCTGGGCGCTGACGCTGCCGCCGGACAGCGACACCGACACCGGCGTGGCGATCCAGAACGAGGTGTCGCCGTGCACCAGCTTGTCGTAGGGCGCCTGCACGAAGATGCCGACGCCGAGCCGGGTGCCTTCGGCCATCGCCACCGAGACCACCTTGCCGACGTCGAGGCCGCGGTAGAAGACGTCGGAGCCGACCCGGATCGGGCCGAGCTGCTCGCCGGTGAGCGTGAAATGCGAACCCGGCGTGCCGGGAACCACGATCGGTGGCGCATCGAGGCCGTCGAAATGCCGGGTCGGCGCGCCGGTGACGCCGGGCGCCATGCCGATGGTGACGCCGGCCAGCGCCGCCTTGAGCGAGGCGATGTCGGTCAGCTCCGGCTTGGCGCCGATCAGCCAGAAGGTGGTGCTCGCGACCAGTGCGCGCTCGACGTTAGGGTCGAGCCGCACCGTGACGTCGACCCGCTTGCCGTCCGGGCTCAGCACCACCTTGGTGACGTGGCCCGTGTCGATGCCGCGGTAGACCACCTTGGTGTCGCCCACCTTGACGCCGTCGGCCGTGTCGAAGCTGATGACCGCATCGACGCCGCGCTCGGCGAAGGACTGGACCGCGAGGTAGACCACGATGATCAACGCCGCCAGCGGCAGCGCCCAGACCAGCCCCGGCCAGCGCCGGCGCGTCGGAATGGCTTCGGGCCTCGTGGGCTCGGCGCTCATGCCGCCTTTCCGGCTGCATCCCACAGCAGCCGCGGATCGAAGCATTGCGCCGCGACGATGGTGAGGATGACCACGCCGGCGAAGGCGGTGGCGCCGGCTTCGGCGCGGCCGGAGATGAGTTCGTTGTATTGCATGACGGGCACCGAACAGCCGATGACGAAGGGATCGACCATCGACCAGCGGCCGATCTCGTCGACCACCGAATAGAGCCGGGTCTTGGTCTTCAGGCGCCGGGTGGAGCGCCGCACCACCGAGAAGATGAGCCACGAGATGCCGGCCAGCTTGAGCATCGGGATCAGGAAGCTGGCGCAGAAGACCAGGAAGGCCAGCCCGAAGAGTCCGGCCTGGATCAGGTCGTGCACGCCTTCGATGACGGTGTAGGCGGTCGGCGTGAAGCCGATCGGCAAGGTGGCGATCGGGTAGATGTTGGCCGGCGCGTAGAGGATCAGCCCGGCCAGCGTCAGCGCCGCGGCGCGGCTGATCGATTCCGGCTGCCGCGCATGCACCTTGGCGCCGCAGCGCGGGCAGTGGTGGCCCTCGCAGCCGGCGTGCAGCACGAGGTCGCAGGCCGGGCAGGCGATGTCGTCGCCGCGCGCCGTGGCGTTCTCGGCGTCGGCGGCCGCGCGGCCAGGCCCGATCGCCTCCCAGATCGCGCCCTTGTCGAGCGCCGCCCGCGTGAAGATGGTGCCCAGCCCCGCCAGCACGAAGCAGAAGGCGCCGGCGCCGAGCGAGACCGAGATGGTGGCCGCCAGCCGCGAATGCGCGACCCACAGCGCCAGCAGGAAGACGTCGGCCATCGCCCAGGTCTGCAGCAGGTTGGCGTAGCGGAAGGCGCGGCCGAGCCAGGGCGGCCGCGCCGAGGTGCGCAGGCAGCCCAGCACCAGCGTGAGCAGCGCGAAGCGGATCGGCGGCAGCACCACCACGAACAGGCCCACCGCCATGCCGAGCCAGGCCCAGCCTTCGTTCCAGAGGATGGTCGCGGCGGAGCCGAGCCAGCTGTGGCGCGAGACGCCGGCCACCGAGGTCGACAGGAAGGGCAGCAGGTTGGCGGGGACGAGCAGCAGCAAGGTCGATGCGGCCAGCGCCAGCACGAGGTCTTCGCGGGCCGGTCGCTGCAGCTCGCTGCGGCAGCAGGCGCAGTTCAGGACGAAACCCGCTCGCGCCTCGGCCGGCGCGCTTTGCAGGGTGCCGCAGTTGCGGCACGCGATCGCCATGGACTTCGCGCTTGCAAGAGATGTCAACGATTCACCTGAACGGGCATGGCGCCTGGGTCACAAGATGGCGAGCATCGTCCGGATCGCGCCGCCCGGCTGTAGGGCGCCGGAATTGCCGGCTGTAGGAACCGGGCGCTCGCCTTCTCCGCGTCCCTCGGGCCTTGTCACGCCTTCGAAACCGCGAACACCTCGACCGGCGCCGCCTTGCCGCGAAAGGCCACCGCGCCGATCGCCTCGGTCGCGACGGGCGCCGCGAGTCCGGCCGGCCCGGAGATGCCGGCGCGCGTCGCCTCGTCGATCAGGATCGCGCGCAGCGCCTCCTTGGTGTGCGTCTCCAACCGGGCCGCGAGATTCACCGTGTCGCCGATGCAGGTGTAGGTGGCGCGCTTCTGGGTGCCGGTGTAGCCGGCCACCATCTCGCCGGTGGCGATGCCGATGCCGATGCGGATCGCCGGCTTGCCCGCCGCCGCGCGGCCGGCGTTCAGGAGCACCAGCTTGTCGACCATCTCCAGCGCGGCGGCAACCGCCGCACCCGCGTGGCCGGGCAGCGGCAGCGGCGCGCCGAAGATGGCCATCAGGCCGTCGCCGATCATCTGGTTGACCACGCCGCCGTGGTCGTTGATGGCGTCGAACATCAGCGCGTAGTAGTCGTTGAGCAGGCCGATGGTCTCTTCCGGCGGCTGCGACTCGACCAGCGCGGTGAAGCCGCGGATGTCCGAGAACATCACGCTGCCCTCGACCCGGCGGCCGCCGAGCGCGAAGCCGGACTGCTGCAGGTCCTGCGCCACTTCCGAGGTCGCGAAGCGCCGCACCAGTTCCTTTTGCAGGTCGCGCAAGCGCTTCTTCTCGAGGCTGGCGCCGATGCGGGCCTTGAGAAGCACCGGGTTGACCGGCTTGCTGAGGTAGTCCTCGGCGCCCAGCTCGATGCAGCGTGCGATGTTGGGCACGCCTTCGAGCGAGGAGGTGACGATCACCGGCAGGTCGCGCAGCTTCGGGTCGGCGCCCAGGCGCTCCAGCACCTGGAAGCCGTTCATCTCGGGCATCTCCATGTCGAGCAGCAGCAGGTCGAAGGCTTCGTCGCCGCCGAGGCCGGCATGCAGCATCTCGATCGCGATGCGGCCGTTCTCGGCCGCGGCCACGCTGTGGCCCTGCAGCTCCAGGCTGCGCGCGAGCAGCCGTCGGTTGACCTTGTTGTCGTCGGCCACCAGCAGTCGGGCGGCGTCGCTGCGCAGGTCAGCCATCGCGCAACCCCGCGAGCGCGTCGGCGGCCCGGCGGTATTCGGCTTCGAGCGCATCGAGCGCGGTCGCGTCCGGCGGCGGCTGGTGGGCCAGGCCCTTCAGCTCCAGCTCGCGGGCCATCGCGCCGAGCCGCAGCGCGCCGAAGGTGTCGCTGTTCGACTTCAGCGAATGGGCGGCCCGGCGAAAGACCTCGGCGTCGCCGGCGGCCAGCGAGGCGCGCAGCTCGGCCAGCATCGGCGGGGCTTCCTCGAGGAAGGTGTCGATCAGCTCGCTGACGAAGTCGGCGCCGGCGGCCGACTGCAGCTCGGTGAAGGTGGCGCTGTCGATGGTGGGCTCGGGCATGTGTCAGTCGTCCTTGCGTGCGGTCACGCGGTTGAGCGCCTCGACCAGGCGGTCGACGCGGATCGGCTTGCTCAGGTAGTCGTCCATGCCGGCCTCGATGCACATCTCGCGGTCGCCCTGCATCGCGTTGGCGGTCATCGCGACGATGCGCGGTCGCGCCGCGGGCGGCAGCGCCTCGGCGATGCGGCGGGTGGCGTCGAGGCCGTCCAGCTCGGGCATCTGCACGTCCATCAGCACCACGTCGTAGGTCTGGCGCTGCACCGAGTCGACCGCCTCGAAGCCGTTGGAGGCGAGGTCGGCGCGGTAGCCCATCTGCTGCAGCAGGCGCAGGGCGAGCTTCTGGTTCACCGCGTTGTCCTCGGCCAGCAGGATGCGCAGCGGATGGCGCGCCGCCATGCCGGCATCGATCAACGGCCGGGTCGGCGCCGCGGGTGCCGACGGCAGGGGCGCCGCCCCGGTGTCGCGGTGCGCCAGGCCGATCAGCGTGTCGAAGAGCTGCGACTGGTGGATCGGCTTGGCGAGCGAGGCGTCGAACAGGCCGCCGGTGTCGCCGGGCTCGCGCCGGCCGAGCGAGCTGAACATCACCAGCGGCAGCCCGGGCTGCGTCTGCCGGATGCGGCGCGCGAGGTCGATGCCGTCCATCTCGGGCATGTGCATGTCGATGATCGCGACATCGAACACCTGTCCTTCCTCGAGCCAGCGCAGCGCTTCGAGCGGCGAGCCGGTGTCGCGCGCGGGCATGCCCCAGCGGGCGGCCTGCAGCGACAGCACGCGCCGGTTCGTCGCGTTGTCGTCGACCACCAGCAGGCGCCGGCCTTCCAGCTCGGGCTGGGCATCGGCGATGGCATGGCGGCGGCTCGGCGGCAGCAGCGCGACCGGCGCCGCGATGGTGAAGAAGAAGCTCGAGCCACGGCCCGGTCCGTCGCTGCAGGCCCACATGCGGCCGCCCATCAGCTCGGCCAGGCGCTTGCTGATCGCCAGCCCGAGCCCGGTGCCGCCGTACTTGCGGGTGGTGCTCGAATCGGCCTGCGAGAAGGAGCGGAAGAGCCGGCCCATGCCTTCGGCCGTGAGCCCGATGCCGGTGTCGCGGACCGCGAACTTCAAGGTTGTGCGCCCGTCGGCGGCCGCCTCGGCCGAGACGCCCAGCACCACCTCGCCGGCCTCGGTGAACTTGACCGCGTTGGCCAGCAGGTTCAGGAGCACCTGGCGCAGCCGGGTCAGGTCGGCGCTGACCGCCTCGGGCACTTCGCCGTCGAAGACGTAGGCGAGGTCGATGCCCTTCTCGGCCGCGCGCGTGCCGACCAGGTCGAGCGCCGACTCGATGCATTCGCGCAGGTCGAAGGGATGCGCCTCGATGTCCATCCGGCCGGCCTCGATCTTCGAGAAGTCGAGGATGTCGTTGATGATGGTCAGCAGCGCGTCGCCGGAGTCGCGGATGGTGGTGGCGTAGTCGCGCTGCTCGGCGTCCAGCGCGGTGTCGAGCAGCAGGCCGCTCATGCCGATCACCGCGTTCATCGGCGTGCGGATCTCGTGGCTCATGGTGGCCAGGAAGGCGCTCTTGGCTTCGTTGGCGGCCTCGGCATCGGCGCGCGCCTGCTGGGTCTCGCGGAACAGCCGGGCGTTCTGGATCGCGATCACGGCCTGGTCGGCGAAGGTCTCGAGCAGTTCGAGCTCGCGCGGCGAGAAGGGCGAGGGCGGATGCCGCGTGACATGGATCGAGCCGATGTTGCGGCCCTGCCAGAGCAGCGGTGCGTTCATCACCGAGTAGTTGCCGACCCGCTCGCCGATCATGCGCATCGCCTCCGGCAGGCCGGGTGTGGCCAGCACGTCGGGCAGGTGGACCATCTCGATGCCGGACATCGCCCGCCCGACCGGCGACAGGTCCGGCGGCCGCGGATAGAGGCCGGCCAGCTGCTCGCGGGCCGAGCCGAGGTGCGCGCCGAGCCGCACCAGGCCGTCCTCGCCGTTCAGCGTGATGCCCATCTCGGCACCGGCGAAGAGGCGCTGGCAGCTTTCGAGGATGGTGTCGAAGACCGGCTGCGCATCCTCGGTCGAATGGCTGATCACCTGCAGCACGTCGGCGGCCGCGGCCTGCTGCTGGCGCGCCTGCAGCGCCTCGTCGTCCATCCGATGCCGCAGCAGCGCGGCGGCGGCGCGATCGGCCAGGAGCGCGATGAGGTCGCGGTGGGAGTCGTCGAAGCGAGCGCGAGAGCCTTTGACGTCGGCATACAGCAGGCCGAGCAGCTCGGTCCGGACCCGCAGCGGCACCATCAGGCAGGAGCGCTGGTCGATGGCGCCAGCGTCTTCGGGGCCATGGCGCAGGGCCGCGTCGAGGCTGCGGCGTGCCTCGTCGAGCCAGGGGCCGATCGCGGACAGCAGCGCCGGCGCGTCTTCATCGGCGGGCAGGCGGCAGGCAAGGATGCGGGCAGGTCCGGCGGCGCCGTCGATCAGCAGCACGCGATCGGCTCGCAGCAGGCGCGCGGTTTCGTCGACCACGCCTTGCTGCAGCGCAGCGGCATCCGGCAACGCCGCCAGTCGCCGCTCGGCGGCGAGCAGCCGGCTGACTGGAGAACCTGCCTGGCCTGACATGGGGCGCAGTCTACCGTCGCGGCATGCGGCGTGATTCAGATCAGCGCGCTGTGCGTGTGGTCCCGCAGCGCCGCGCGGATCGTCGGGTCCAGCACCTTCAGCGCGTTGTCGATGCCGAGCTTGCGGTGGCTTTCCCACTGCGCCTCGTCGAAGAACTGGTCGGCGGTGCTCTGCTGCGGGAAGTCCGGATTGGCGAGCGAATACTGGATCACGTCGGCGCTCGCATCCGAGGTCACGACCGGCTTGAACAGCACCACCCAGCAGTGCGGCGGCTGGCCCGGGAAGCGCGCCTTCAGCAGCACCGCGCGGCGGGTGAAGCCGCCGGCATGGCCGGTCGCGGCGCCGGCAGCGCGTTGCGCGGCGATCCAGCGGCGGAACTCCTCCGGCACGCCGAAGAGGCCGCCCAGGTGCTCGTTGTCCGGCGCGCTGGTGTCGACCTCCAGCTCGATGCCGAAGTCGATGCGCACGAGGCGGATCAGCGTGGCGAGGTCGCTGAACTGGTAGTCGCCGTCGGCGCCGCCGTCGGTGGCGAAGGCGAAGCCGACCCGGCGCGCCGGCCGCAGCATCTCGTAGAGCGCGATGTTCTCGAAGTGTCCGCCATCCGACAGGTACTGCCAGTCGCGCCTGAGGCCGAAGAAGCGCGCCTGCAGTTCGTCCGCCAGGTAGCTCTGCGTGGTGAAGAGGAAGCGCCCGAGCCGCGCGACCTTGCCGGTGGCGTCGGAGGTCTGGCTGGCGCCCGGGCAGTTCCACCAGGTGCCGAGCCGGACGTTGGCTGCGCCGAGCAGCAGCGACAGGCCGAGCGAGGTCTGGCGGCCGAGGCCGGTCGACAGCGCCGCGCCCGAGGTCGACACCCACTTGCCGACCGAAGGCGTGCGGTCGATGTCCTTGGTCGGCGACGCGGCGAAGTCGAAGCGCTTGCCGTCGATCCAGCAGCCGGTCGGCGCGATCGCCATCGGCAGGCCCTTGCGGTCGCGCTGCACAAGCTGCTCGGCCGGATCGACCGTGCTGTTGAGGGTCACGTTGATGAGGTGCAGCGGCGCCAGCGAGCGCGGCCGACCGGTCGCATCGAGGAAGGCGGCGAGGTCGACGTCGTCGTCCTGCACCGGCTCGGCGGCGCTGCGGTCGCGGTCGTTGGTCGAGCTGCTGCAGCGCTGGCCGTTGGAGGCGCCGAGGTAGGCGCGCGTGAGTCGCGACGCGTAGAGCGTCTGCAGGCTCGACAGGTTGATGAAGCCCGGGAAGAGGCCGGTCAGGAAGGCCAGCCCGAAGACCGACGCGCCGACCACCAGGAAGCTGAGCGGCACCTCGGCGCTCGGCTCGGTGAAGGGCATCTCGCCGCCCCACAGCACCCAGGCGAAGGCGAAGCTCCAGCTCAGCGCGACGCACAGGATGATCACCACGCCGGCGGCGCCGGCCAGGGTCATCAGCGGGATGCGCGAGGTCAGGCCCTTGACCTGCAGGCCGCTCACCAGCGTGGCGAAGCGCTTGACCAGCAGCGTGAGCACGCCCGCGGTGCCGAGCGAGGTCACCAGCGCCGCCAGGGTGCCGCCGCGCGCCCAGTAGAGGTAGATCGACTGCCCGAGCGCCTCCAGCACCGCCAGCACCGTGAGCGCCGCGGTCAGCATCAGTGCGGCGCGCAGCCAGCGGGTGAGCAGCACACGCTGCGCGACCTCGGCGCCTTCGCCCTTGACCGCCGTCGAGGCGAGCGCCGCGCCGTAGAACAGCAGGCTCAGGAACAGCAGCACCGCGAAGCCCAGCTCGGTGCTCACGCGCGCCGGCATCGGGTCGAAACGCGACAGCAGGTAGAGCAGCACCACCAGCAGCAGGGTGCCGAGCGAGGCGGCGCTCGGCCGCACCTTCGGGCCCTGCCGCGCCGCCCACCAATAGGCCAGGCCGGTCGGGCAGGCCCAGAGCAGGAAGGTCGCCAGCGGCAGGTAGGCGGTCGGGCCCCACCACATCTCGAAGGCCAGGGTCTCGTTCAACGGCGGGATCGGCAGCACCGGCAGGTCGGCCAGGGCGGCCAGCAGCCAGAACGGGCCGCGCAGCACCGCCAGCAGCGCGAAGGCCATCACGAAGATGGTGCCGATGACGTACTGCACCGCGATCCAGTTGCGGATCGCCAGCGCGATGTCGTAGGCCATGTCGCCGGCGCCGGTCGGCGACAGGTAGCGGCCGTTGTCGCGCAGCCAGGCGAGCGGGAAGCGGACCCAGTCGGCGTCGCTGGCCGGCCGGTCGGCATGGATGCGGCCGGGCGGTTCGACGCTGAGGGCCTGCAGGGCGTTGTCGGCGGCGGTCGCGTCGGATTGCGGCGCGGCGGAGGTCTGCAGTCGCCCGGGCAGGAACAGGCTCGAGAGGAAGCCGCCGACATAGCCGCCGCCGCTGACGGTCGACAGGTAGTCGATCGACGAGAGCAGCGACGCGGGGTAGGTCGTCGCGGGCGTGTCGCCCTGGGCCGACCTGCTGCTGAGTGCGATCGCCTGGATGACGCCGAGGGAGAAGGTCGCGCTGCGGATGCCGCCGCCGGACAGCGCCAGCGCGCAGAACGGGCCGGCGTCTTCGGGCCCGGACGCATCGGTCGCGCCCTGCCCGAGCGCGAAGACCGCGCGCCGGCGTTCGCGCAAGGCCTCGTAGGGGTCGGTCGAGGCGGCTTTCACATCGGCGTTCACGGACTCCAAGATCGAACCTCCCAATGGGTGGATGGCTTAGCTTTTCGGCTGCGGGAGTGTCGCCGCTTTCGCGATGCGCCGTGCCTCGATGCCGATCTCGCGCAACTGGCCGGTCGCCGACGGGATCTGGCCGCAGAAGAAGAGGCCGGGCTCGGCCGTCAACGTGCCGGTCGCGAGCGGCACGCCGTGGCGGTCGAGCACGCCGTGCGCACCCGGCAGCAGCGTGCGCAGGTCGCTGCGAAAGCCGGTCGCGAGGATCAGCGCGTCGAAGGGCTCCTGGCGGCCATCGGCGAAGGTCGCGCTGCCGGCGTCGAAGCGCGCGACGTCGCCGCGCACCCGGATCGTGCCGTCGCGGATCCGCGCCAGCGTGCCGATGTCGAGCAGCGGCACCCGGCGGTCTTCCCGGATCATGCGCAGCGCACCTTTTTTCGCGATCGGCAAGCCGAGCCCGCCGAGCGGGCCGACCGCCAGCCGGATCGCCGGCGCGTTGAGGAAGTCGGCCAGGCCGGGCGGCAGCCACGACTCGGCGATCGCCCAGCTCAGGATCGGCAGGCCGAGCAGCTCGCGCGGCAGGATCCGCACCGGGCCGCGCACCGACAGCGTCGTGGCCACGCCGGCCTCGGCCAGGTCGAGCGCGATCTCGGCGCCCGAGTTGCCGAAGCCGACCACCAGCACGCGCCGGCCGGCGTAGGGCGCCGGATCGCGGTAGTCGCCGCTGTGCAGCACCGGGCCGGCAAAGTCGTCGAGTCCCGGCCAGGTCGGGCGGTGCGGGAAGTCGGCCCAGCCGGTGGCGACCACCACCACCGGCGCATGCAGTTCGTCGGTGCCGGTCGCCACGCGCCAGCCGCCGCCTTCGCGTTCGACCGTGCGCACCGTGCAGCCGAAGCGCGGTTGCAGCCGGAAATGCGCGGCGTAGCTCTCGAGGTACTCGACCACCTGCGCGCGCGACGGATAGCGCGGGAAGCTGCGCGGCATCGGCAAGCCCGGCAGGCCGGAATGGCCGCGGTCGGTGTGCAGGTGCAGCCGCGCGTAGTGGCGGCGCCAGACCGAACCGACGGTGGCGGCCTTCTCCAGCAAGCTCACCGCGAGGCCGCGCTGGCCCAGCATGGCGGCGCAAGCCAGGCCGGCGGGGCCGGCGCCGATGACGATCGCATCCGGACGTTCGCCGGCCATGGAGTGCTCCTCTTCGTTCGTTGAGGCGCATTCTGCGCGCGGCGGCGTCGCGCTTTCGTCGCCCTCAGGCCCTGGCGGCGTCCAGGATCAGGGCCGTGATCTCGTCCGGGTGCGAGATCAGTCCCAGGTGGCTGGACGGCAGCTCGATCGTCTTCGCGCCCATGCGCCTGGCCAGGAAGCGTTCGAGGTCGGGGTCGATGGTGCGGTCCTCGGTCGACACCTGATACCAGCTGGGCTTGCTGCGCCAGGCCGCGACGGTGGTGCGGCCGCCGAAGAGCGTGGAGGCGACGCGGCCCTGCACCGCGTACAGCACCCGCGCCTTCACCGGATCGATGTCGCCGGCGAAATCGCGCAGGAAGGCTTCCTCGCTCAACTGCGCGAAGCCGCCCGAGGTGACCAGGCCGTTGCTGGCCGGCGGCTTGGGGAACTTCGCGGCCAGCGCCGCGAAGTCCTCGCCGGCATCCGGCGCGCGGGCCGAGACGTAGACCAGTGCCGACACCTTCGGATCGACGCCGGCCTCGCTGATCACCATGCCGGCCCACGAGTGGCCGACCAGCACCGTCGGGCCGTCCTGCAGCGCCAGGATGCGGCGGGTCGCCTCGACGTCGTCGGCCAGCGAGGTCAGCGGGTTCTGCACCGCCGTCGGCCTCAGGCCCGCGGCCTGCAGGCGGGCGATGACCTCGGTCCAGCAGGAGCCGTCGGCATAGGCGCCGTGCACCAGCACCACGTTGCGGGCACCGACGGCGGGGCGTGGCGCCGGTTGCGGCGACTGCGCGTGCGAAGCCGCCGTCACGAGCGAGGCCGCGGCGCCGGCAAGGCTCGCGGAAAACATGCGTCGATTGATCATGAGTTGTCCTTGTGGATCGATGAATGGTTCAACTGCTGGCACCGCGCTCGAAGATCGGCCAGAGCGCCTCGACCCGGCCGTCGCGCACGCAGACGTAGCTGCCGTAGAGGTTGACCGTCGGATCGCAATGCGACGGCACCAGCCGGAGCTTGCTGCCGAGCGCCAGCGTGTCGCGTGCATCCGGTGCCAGCAACGCCAGCGTGCCGTGCTCGTCGGAGGCGGCGACCAGCCGCAGGTCCGGCCGGCCGTGCACCGTGGGGAAGCCCTTTTCCAGCGTGTAGGCCTTGAGGCCGGCGTCGACGACCACGTGGCCCGCGCCGGCCATGCTCATCACCGACGAGAGCACGAAGAGGCTCTGCTCGAAGTCGGCATACGGTCGGCCGTCGATGTCGCTGAGCGCCGCATATTCGCCGTCCATGAAGACGTAGGAGCCGCACTGCAGCTCGGTCCAGAGGCTGGAGCCGCCTTCGAGCCGGTAGGTGCCGGTACCGCCGCCGCCGATCACCCGGCAGCGGAGGCCCGCACGCTCGATGGCCGCGACGCTGGCGCGCACCGCGTCGGCCGCGGCTTCGATCGCATCGACCCGCTCCGCGTGGCTCTGCAGGTGCTGGGCCTTGCCTTCGTAGGCCTGCAGGCCGAGGAATCGCAGGCCCGCCGTCGCGTCGATGCGCTGCGCGAGCGCCGCCGCCGCTTCGCCGGGCGCCACGCCGCAACGCCACATGCCGAGGTCGATCTCGACCAGCGCGCCGAATTCGACGCCGGCCTCGCAGGCCGCCTGGCCCGCGGCGTCGACCGATTCGGCCGCGTCGAAGCACAGCGAGACCGTCGCCTCCTTGGCCAGCACGGCCAGGCGGCGCAGCTTGCGGAGGTCGACGACCTCGTTGCTCACCAGCACGTCGCGCACGCCGGCGCGTACCAGCGCTTCGGCCTCGCCGACCTTCTGGCAGCACTGGCCGACGCCGCCGAGCGCGATCTGCGCCTGTGCGATCGCCGCCGAGCGGTGGGTCTTCGCATGGGGCCTGAGGCGCACCGGCACCGAGGCCGCATAGGTCGCCATCCTTTGCAGGTTGCGCTCGAAGGCGTCGAGGTCGAGCAGCAGCGCGGGCGTGTCGATGTCCTCGACCCGGTCGCCGATGCGCGCCGGCTCGTGGCGGCCGGTCATCAGTTGCCGCCCATGATCTTGTAGTCGCGCTGCGGCGGCGGGTTGACCTTGAAGTACTTCTTGTAGAGGCCGGTGTAGGCCACGTAGGAATAGCCGGTGGTGAGGTCGGTCACGAAGCCGTCGAGGAACTGCTTCCAGCTCAGCTCGCCCAGCTTGTAGGCGATGCCGTAGTTCTGGAAGCCGCCGTAGACGTCGGGCACCACCTTGATGTCCGGGTTGGTGGCCGCGTACCACATGCCGATCGGCAGATCGACCAGGAAGGCCTGCGCCCGGCCGGAGCGCATCGCCAGCGATTGCTGGTCGACCGTCGCGAAGCTCACCAGCTGCGCCTTGGGCGCCATGCGCTTGATCAGGTCGATCTGCTCGGGCACGGTCAGGGTGGCGATCGTGATGGCCGGGTCGTTGAGCTCGGCCAGCGTCTTGATCTTCGAATCCTTGGGCACCGCCACCGTCATGCCGGTGTCGAAGTAGCGCGGCGTGAAGCCCACGCGCACCAGCCGCTGCGGCGTGATGGTCGCGAACTGCGCCACCATGTCGACCTGGTCGTTCTGCAGCGCGGGCCAGCGCGCCTCGTTGCTCAGCAGCTCGAACTTGACCTTGGTCGGATCGCCGAAGAGCGCCTGCGCGATCAGCCGGCTCATGTCGATGTCGAAGCCCTGCAGCTCGCCCTTCTCGTCCTTGAAGCCGAAGGGCGGCGTCGAGCTGGTGGTGCCGACGATCAGGTAGCCGCGCTTGAGGACGTCCTGCAGCTTGTCCGCGTGGGCCAGGAAGGGCATGCCGAGGCCGAGCAGCGCGCAGGCGAGTGCCAGCCATCTGCCGATGGATTTGAATGTCATGGTGAACCTTGGAAGAGTGGAGAAGAAGGCGGACAGATCAGGCGGCTGCCTTCTCGCGGCCGCCGCGGGCGTGGAAACGGGTGAGGAACTTGCGAAGGCGCTCGGTGGCGGGCTCGACCAGGATCGTGTCGGGCGGCCCTTCCTCGACCACCTGGCCGTCCTCCATGAAGATCACGTGGTCGGCCACGTCCTGCGCGAAGTGGATCTCGTGGGTGACGCAGACCATGGTGAGGCCGCTGCGCTTGAGGTCGCGCACCACCTCGAGCACCTCGCCGACCAGCTCGGGGTCGAGCGCCGACGTGATCTCGTCGAGCAGCAGCACCTGCGGCCGCATCGCGAGCGCCCGGGCGATCGCCACGCGCTGCTGCTGGCCGCCGGACAGGAAGGCGGGGTAGGCGTCCTGCTTGGCCGCCAGCCCGACCTGCTCGAGCAGCGCCAGCGCCGCCGGCCGTGCCTTCGCCGCGTCCTCGCCGAGGATGCGCACCGGCCCGCACATCACGTTCTGCAGCACGGTCATGTGCGGGAACAGGTTGAACTGCTGGAACACCATGCCGATGCGCTGGCGGGCCTCGGCCTCCTCGCGGCTGTTCCAGGGCCTCCACTGGCCGTCGGGCTTGCGGCTGCGCCCGAGCGGCGCGCCGCCGATCTCGATCTCGCCGCCGTCCCAGTGCTCCAGGAGGTTGAGGCAGCGCAGCATGGTGCTCTTGCCGGAGCCGCTGCGGCCGAGCAGCACCGCGGTCCTGCCTTGCGGCACGTCGAAGGAAAGGTCCTTCAGCACCCGGTTGGGGCCGAAGGACTTGGACAGGTTTCGAACGGAGATCATCGAGGGTCCTTGATATTCCCTTGGGGGATCAGGCGCGTTGCGAACGGCCGAGGCGGCGCGCCAGCCAGCCCGCGCCGCAGACCGTGCCGTAGCAGAGCACGAAGTACATCGCCATCGCGGCGAGGAAGAAGGTGAAGGGCGCCAGCGTGCGCATCACCAGTTCGTTGGTGGCGAGGGTCAGCTCCCAGACGCCGATGATCGACACCACCGAGGTGGCCTTGATCACGATCGCGGCCAGGTTCATGAGCGCGGGCAGCGCGATCCGCAGCGCCTGCGGCAGCAGCACGACGACCTGGATCTTCCAGCGGCGCATGCCGAGCGCCGCGCCGGCTTCGCTCTGCACCTTGGGGATGGTGTCGAAGGCACCGCGGAAGATCTCGGCCACGAACATCGAGAAGAAGAGCGCCAGCGCGATGCAGCCGGCCAGGAAGGTCTCGATGTGCACGCCGATCTTCGGCAGCAGGTAGTAGGTGAGGAAGACGAAGACCAGCAGCGGCACGCCGCGCACCGCCTCCACCAGGCAGCGCACCGCGAACGCGGCCGCGCGGCCGCCGAGCAGGCCCACTTCCGCGATCAGGAAGCCGAGCGGCAGCGCGATGCAGATCGTCACCAGCGCCAGCAGCAGGGTCTGGCCGAGCGCCTGCAGGAGCAGCGGCGAGGCCTTGGCGAGCAGTTCGATGGGCATCATGCTTCCTGCCGGGCGATGCGGCTGCGGCGCTCGAAGTGGCCGCCGATGCGGCTCAGCATCCACGACAGCATCGAATAGAGCACCGCGATCGCCACGAAGGGCTCGAAGCTCGATGCGGTGCGCTGCGAGATGACGTTGGCCGCCATCGTGAGGTCGACCAGCGAGATCGCAGCGCCGAGCGAGGTGTCGTGGATCAGCAGGATCAGCGCGCCGATCAGCGACGGCACCGACGCGGTCCAGGCCTGCGGGAACTGGACGATGCGGAAGATCGCGAAGGGCCGCATGCCCATCGCCCGTCCGGCCTCGACCTGCGACAGCGGCACCGAGAGGAAGCCGCCGCGCAGGATCTCGGCGACGAACACGCTGTGCTGCATCACGAGCACCAGCACCACGCAGCCGAAGGTCGGCAGCGCCAGCCCCACCATCGGCAGGCCGAAATACACGAGATACAGCGTGACCAGCAGCGGCGTGTTGCGCATCAGCTCGACATAGCCGGTCAGCAGCGCGGCAACGATACCCCGCGCCTTGATGCGCGCGATGCCGAGCGCGACGCCGCCCAGCAGGCTGGCCAGGCCGCCGATCGCGGCCAGCGACACGGTGAGCAGCAAGCCCGCCAGCAATGCCTCGCGGCCTTGTTCGAGAACGGACAGATCGAAGTTCACCGGCGACTCGCTTCCTCGGAAGGACTGAATTACTGTACCGGCTGGACTGTACGGTAAAGTAATGCCCAGTACAACCCCTGTTCGACTTCGAGAGGCAAGAAACATGGACACCCCGACGAAGAAGCGCGGACGCCCGAGCGCGCGCGACAAGATCCTGGACGCCGCGCTCGCGGTGGTGAACGAGGTCGGCGCGCCCGCGCTGACCCTCGACGCGGTGGCCGAGCGCGCCGGCGTGAGCAAGGGCGGCCTGCTCTACCACTTCCCGTTCAAGGAAGACCTGCTCACCGCCGCCAACGAGGTGATCGCCGACCGGCTGCTGGCGGCGCGCGAGGCCGAGGCTGCGAACCTGCCCGACACGCCGCGCCGTCCGCTCAAGGCCTATGTGCTGGCCTCGGTCTACAACCGGGCGGGCAACGACAAGTTCACCACCAAGATGCTGGCGGCCGGATCGATGCTGAAGGAATCGGCCGACCCGATCCGCCGCTACTGGAAGGAGCGCTTCCCGGAGATCGCCGAAGGCGCGGGCTTCGACCGCGCGGCGCTGGTGCATGCGGCCACCGAAGGCCTCTGGTTCATGGAAGTGCTGGGGCTCTCGCCCTTCACCGACAAGCAGCGCGCGCGTGTGGTCGAGACCATCCTGGCGATCGTCGACGACAAGGTACTGCCTCCGGCGCCCGCGGACGTCGAACCCGGACACACCGCGCCATGACCGCCCACGACGCGTTGGCGCATGCAGCGATCGACATCGATGCGCGCGGCGTCGCCACGCTCGCGATCCGCGATGCCGGCGCGCTCAACATCCTCTCCACGCCGGTGCTGCACGACCTGGTCGCGGCCTTCGATCGGCTGCGTGCGATGCCGGAGGTCAAGGTGGTGGTGCTGCGCGGCAGCGGCGACCGCGCCTTCGTCGCGGGGGCCGATATCAAGGAGATGAGCCGGCTCGATGTCGCGAGCGCGCCCGTCTTCATCGACCTGCTGCGCCGGGCCTGCGAAGCGGCGCGGCAGTTTCCTTCGCCGGTGATCGCGCGCATTCCCGGCTGGGCGCTCGGCGGCGGGCTGGAACTGGCGGCCGCCTGCGACCTGCGCATCGCCGGCAACCGTGCGCAGTTCGGCATGCCCGAGGTGAAGGTCGGCATTCCGTCGATCATCCATGCCGCGCTGCTGCCACGGCTGATCGGCAGCGCGCGCGCCGGCTGGCTGCTCTTGACCGGCGACAACATCGACGCCGCGCAGGCCTTGTCGTGGGGGCTGGTCGACACCGTCGTGCCGCCGGACCGGCTCGACGAGGAAGTCGATCGCCTGGCCGGCCGCCTGGCGGGCTACGGGCCGCAGGCGCTGCGGCAGCAGAAGCGCCTCCTGCGCGAATGGGAGCAGACGCCGCTCGATGCCGCGATCACGCAGGGCGTGCAGGAATTCGCAGCCGCCTTCGACACCGGCGAGCCGCAGCGCTTCATGGCCGGCTTCGTGGCCGGCAAGTCGAAGCGCGGCTGAGCACGCGACTTTCGCGGGGCCGGCGGTAGGGCGAGGCCGACAGCGGCTCGCGAAGCTCCCGCACAGCCGGTGCACGCGCGTCGGCGCTCAAGTGGTTGCCTGTCGAACGAACGGGGACGACCATGAACCGAGTGACCAAAACCTTGCTGGCGCTGTGCTTCGCGCTGGCCTCGGCCGCCGCGGCCGCGCAGGGCGGCGGCGCCGGCGCCACCGGTGCAGGTGTGACGACGCCGGATGGGAGCGCGGCGCTCGGCGCCCAGGGCGGCGAGCGCAGCGGCAATCCCGGCGGCAATTCCAGCGGCAGTTCCGGCAGCGGCGCCGCCGGCGTCACCGGCACGCCGCGCGGCGGCCCGATGACCGGCAAGGGCGCCACCGACATGGGCAGCCCGAGCGCCACCGACCGCATGAACAAGTCGATCGCCGGCCAGGCCAGCGCGTCCGATGCGCCGGCCAAGGTGCCGCCGACGGTCTACAAGTAGGCCGTCGTCAGAAGCCGAACAGGTCGGGACGCTCGCCGTCGAGCCATTCGATCGGCGCCTCCGACCAGGCGATCAGGTGCGCGCCGAAGGCGCTCGACAGCGTGACCTGCGTGCCCGCCTCGACCACGCAGAAGCCACCGGCCAGCAGCAGTTGCTGGTTGACCTTCAGGCCGCCGCCGATCATGAACATCTCGAGCGGCGCGCTGGTGCGCAAGGGCGGCACGCGGGTGCCGGGGATCAGGTTCAGCGCGCAGTTGCGAAAGTCGTGCACCGTGCCGGCGTAGTCGCAGATCAAGCGGCGGGTGACGCCGCCGATCACCGGCTGGGCCGGCAGCGCATCCAGCGTGATGCTGTCGGTCGGATCTTCCTCGGGGCGCGGGTTGCTGAACTTCGCGTCGCGGCCGCCGGCATGCAGGTGCGGCGCGTCCTCGCGCGCCGGCTCCGGCCAGTACAGCACCGGTCCGTCGAGGCGCGAGGCCAGCAGCGATGGCACGTAGGCGATCGCGTCGTGCGTCGCGCCCGGCATGTTGATGCCCATCTGGCCGGCCACCGTGGTGCCCGCGTAGTCGGTGAGGCCGCCGCTCAGCACGTAGCTGAAGCCCACGTCGACGTGCTGGTGCAGGCCCGAGGAGGCCAGCGTGTCGAAGCCCAGCAGGCCGAGGAAGCGGCCGCTGCCGCGGTCCTCGTAGACCGGCGCGAGCCGGGTGCCGGGCCGCGAGGCGTCGACCCAGCGGGCGTCCTCCTTGCGCGTGACGAAGACCGGGCCTTGCGGCCGGGCGATGGTTTGGCTGGCTGTCTGCGGCATGGCGAGTCCCGTGTGGCGTGGCCTCTTGCCGAAAGGCGCAATGAAGCCATCGGCGCAAGGTTCCAAGGTTCTACCATGAGCGCGGGAGCGCCGGGCCGGGACGACCGAAGGCTCAGGCGGCTGCGCACTTGCGCACCGTGTCCCAGGTGCGGGTGGTCAGGTCGGTGCCGAAGGTCTTCTCGATCAGGGTCATGAAGACCGGGCCGCGCGGGCCGGGCACATAGGCGCTGAAGACCTCCTGGCCGACCAGCGACAGCACCTGCGCGCCGTCCAGTTCGATCGGCAGCGCCGGCGCCGCCTGCTTCGGCGGCTGGCGCAGGAAGGTCACGACCCGCTTGGCGCCGGCGGGCAGCCGATGGGCGGCGAAGGGGTCCGCTTCCAGCAGCGCCTTCAGGGCCGCGCTCGAACGCACGATGGTCTGGAAGCTGCGGCCGAGGCCCTTCGTCATCGCCGCCTCGGCCTTGCGCTCGAGCGCTGCCGGCGTGGCGCTGCGCGCATCGAAGACCACGTTGCCGCTGGACAGCAGGGTCTTCACCTCGGTGAACCCGGCTTCCTCGAAGCAGCGCTTCAGCTCCGGCATGCGGGCGTTGGTCGGGCTCACGCCGCGGAGGAAGGCGATGTAGCGGGGCATGGCCGCGGATTCTGCCAGCCGCCTGTCGTCAGCGGCCGCGCTTCGCCTCGTCCGCCAGGCGCGCGGCCAGCAGCGCGGCGGCGGGCGAGAGCGTGCGGCCGGCGCGGGTGAAGAGGCTCACCGCGACCGGCATCGGTCGGAGGTCGATCACCGGCAGCTTCACGAATTCGCCGCTCGCCAGTTCGTCGGCCAGCGACTCCTCGGTGCACAGCAGCAGCACGTCGCTGCGCCGGCCGAGGTCCTTGAGCAGATAGACGTTGTCGCAGGTCAGCGCCCAGCTGGCCTCGCCGGCCGGCCGCATCATGCGCAGCAGGTTGTCGCGCACGGCGGCCGGCAGGTGCACCGAGGCGAAGCGCTGCCCGGCCAGCTCGGCCACGACCAGCTTGCGCCGCCGGGCCAGCGGATGGGCGGCGCGGCAGAACATGCCGCCCTGCTGCGTTGCGAGCCGTCGCACCACCAGGTCGTCGCGCTTCTCGGCATCGCGGCTGTCGGCGACGAACAGCTCGATGCGATCGGCCGCCAGCAGCTCGCACAGCGCGGCCGTGTGGTCGATCTGCAGGCTGACGCGCAGGGCCGGGTGGCTCTGCCCCAGCCCGGCCAGCGCCGCCGGCAGCAAGGTCGCGGCCGGGAACGGCCCGGCGCCGATCGGCAGCTCGCCCAGGGCGGCGCCGCGCAGCAGCGCCATGTCGCGGTCGAGGTCGTCGGCGGCGCGCAGCAGCGGCCGGGCCCGTTCCAGCAGCTGGCGGCCGGCGGCGGTGGGCGTGACCCCGCCGAGGCCGCCGTGCTGGCGATCGAAGAGGCGCAGGCCGAGCGCGTGCTCCAGTGCCTGGATGCTGCGGCTGAGCGCCGACTGGGTCAGGTGCGCGCGCTCGGCGGCGCGGGCGAAGTTGAGGGTCTCGGCGAGCAGCGCGGCGTGCTCGAGCTTGCGCAGGTCCATGGGCTTGGCGGCAATGAGCCGTTTTCATCGGATGGGCCCCAATAATGCATTGGACGCGGCTCGGCGGCCACTCCAGAATCCGGCCGACCAGAGAGCAAGGAGACATCCATGAACCCCGCAGGACCCCAGCGCCGCCACGTGCTGGCCGCGCTCGCCGCGGTCGGCATCGGCGCGGTCGCGGGCACGCTCAACGAGCGGGCCCATCGCCCCTACCGTTCGCCCAAGGACCTGGCGTCGGCCGTCAGCGACAAGGTGCGCGCCGGCCGCCGGCCGAACATCCTGCTGGTCATGTCGGACCAGGAGCGCGGCTGGCAGGACCTGCCGGCCGGCCTCGGCCTGGACGCCCACGACTGGCTGCGTGAGCGCGGCACCGGCTTCACCCGGCACCATGCGCATACCACGCCGTGTTCGCCCTCGCGCTCGAACATCTACTTCGGCCAGCACACGCAGCACACGCGCATGACGGCCAACCTCGACGCGCCGCCGACCTTTCCCGAACTGAGCTCCGGCATGCCGAGCCTCGGCCACCTGCTGCGCGCCCAGGGCTACCACACCGCCTACAAGGGCAAGTGGCACCTGAGCCCGATCGGTCGCGACCCGGGCCTGGTCTACAGCACCTATCCCAGCAGCGCCGATGCGCTCGAGCCCTACGGCTTCTCCGACTACAACATCGATGGCGATCCGCACGGCGCCACCTGGACCGGCTACCGCTTCGACGCCGAGATCGCCAGCACCGCCTCGCAATGGCTGGCCACCCGCGGCAAAGCATTGCAGGCGCAGCGCCAGCCCTGGCTGCTGGCGGTCAACTTCGTCAATCCGCACGACGTGATGTATTTCAGCTCGGGCGAGGAGCAGGAGCGCACCCGCGTGCGGCGCAACCTCCTGGCGCCGCTGGCGGCGCCGCCGGTCGGCGGCAGCTACGACAAGCAATGGGACCTGCCGCTCCCGACCAGTTTCTACCGCGACGACCTGTCGACCAAGCCGTGGGCGCAGCGTTCCTACGTCGAGGTCTGCAACATGCTCTACGGCCGCATCGACCCGGCCAACGAGGCGCTCTGGCGCGCCTACCAGAGCTACTACTTCAACTGCCTGCGCGACGTCGACAGCCATGCGCTCACCGTGCTGCGGGCGCTGCAGCAGGCCGGGCTGGACGAGGACACCATCGTCGTCTACACCGCCGACCACGGCGAGATGGCCGGCGCGCACCGGCTGCGGCAAAAGGGCCCGCACATCTACAAGGAGAACGTGCGGGTGCCGCTGATCGTGCGCCATCCGGACGCGCGCGCCGGCAGCCAGACCGAGGCGCTCAGCAGCTGCATCGACCTGGTGCCGACCCTGCTCGGCTTCGCCGGCGTCGAGGACTCGGCGCGGCGCGAGCGCTATCCCTGGCTGCAGGGCGTCGACGTCCGCGCCGCGGTGGCCGATCCGGCGGCGCGCACCGAGCGCGACGCGCGCGGCATCCTCTTCAACTATGGCGTGCCGCTCTACATCGACCCGGCCTTCATGCGCGCCACCATCGAGACCGGCGCCGCCGTGCCGCAGGTGGCCGCGCTGGAGGTCGCACTGCACGGCGGCCAGATGTTCCCGAGCCGCGAGCATCCGGGCTTCTTCCGCGGCGTGCACGACGGCCGCTACAAGTTCGCGCGCTACTTCCCGCCGGCCGACCACCACACGCCGACCGACTGGCAGATGCTCACCACCCGCAACGAGCTGGAGCTGTACGACACCCAGGCCGACCCCGACGAACTGGTCAACCTGGCGGCCGAGCCCGAAACCCACAAGGACCTGCTGCTCGGCCTCTCGGCCCGCACCAACACGCTGGTGGCCCAGGAGGTCGGCGTCGACCAGGGCGCAGAATTCCCGGGCCCTGCGCGCTGGTACCACCACACATGAAGGCATCGAGGAGACACGCCATGAAGACGACGAGCACCCTTCCCGCCACCGACCGCGCCTGGTCGCGCGTGTTCTTCTGGACCGGCATCGTGACGATGCTGCCGGGCCTGCAGTTCATCGCGCCGGACGCGCTGCTGCGCGTGTCGGGCCTGGACGTCGGCGACCCGGCCGGCATGTTCTACGCCCGCCACTGGGGCCTGATGGCGATGTGCTTCGGCGCCTTGCTGGTCTACGCGGCGCGCCATCCGGCGGCGCGCGGGCCGATCGTGCTGGCCGCGGCGGTCGAGAAGGTCGGACTGGCGCTGCTGGTCGCGCTGGCCTGGAACGACCCGGCCCTGCGCGGGCTGCACGGCGCCGCGCTGTTCGACGGCCTGTGCGCCATCTTCTATGTGGTCTGGCTGTGGCGCGCGGCACGCCGGCCGATGGTGTCGCTGCCGGGCTGACGCCGGTCGTCGGCACGCTTCGCTCTCGGCCGAAGCATGGCCCCGCCGTTTCGGCAGACTCGCGGCATGAAACGACAAACCATTCGCGTCGAGCCGATCTCGACCTGGCTCGAACGCTGGAAAGCGCCCACTTCGGTCGCCACCCGCAGCGCCGACACGCTCTACGTCTCCGGCCTGCCGCCCTTCGATCCCGAGACGGGCGAGGTGGTCGATGCTCCGATCGAACGGCAGGCCGAGCTGGTGATGGCGCAGCTCAAGCTCTGCCTGGAGACCGCCGGCAGCTCGCTCGACGAGGTGCTCAAGTGCAACGTCTACTGCACCTCGGTCGAAAAGTTCGCCGCGGTCAACGCCGTCTATGCGCGCTACTTCCCGGACGATCCGCCGGCGCGCATCTTCGTCTGCGTGCCGGCGTGGCCGGGGCATTTCGACATTGAGGTCGATTGCATCGCTTCGATTTCTTGAGCCCTCGCGGCCGTGCGTTTGTCACGAAATCGGACACTGAATGCAACCATTTGTATCCGCGCGGCGGACGAACCCCTAGGATCGCGACAACAACTCGAAAGCGATCCATGTCCTACACCGCCTCGAACCTGCTGCGCACCCTTCTCGTCACGAGCCTGTGCGCCGCGAGCGCGATGGCCTCGGCGGAGATCCACCGGTGCAAGGACGATCAGGGCCAGACCGTGCTGTCGGACCGCCCGTGCGGCGCCTCGACCTCGGTCGCGCCCCTGGAGTCGACCAAGGTCGGCAGCACCGTCGACCGGCTTTCCGCACCCGACATGCATGCCAGCCATCCGCAGGACGGCTCGCAATACGACTTCATCCGCGAGCAGAACGGCCGCTCGGACCGCCGCTCGGACAAGCAGGCGCTCTAGGGGTCTCCGCGGCACCGGCGGCTCTGCGTCGGCGCTATCCTGCGGGCCATGCAAGCCCAGCCCTCCGGCGATCCCACCGCCCTCTCGGCGACCGAGCTCTCCACGGCCCTCCACGCCCGCACGCTGTCCTGCCGCGAGGTGATGAGCGCCTACCTGGCCCGGATCGACCGACTCAATCCCGTCTTCAACCCACTCGTCTCGCTGCAGGCGCCCGAGGCATTGCTGAGTCAGGCCGACGAGCGCGATGCCCAACTGCGCCGCGGCGAATCGATGGGCTGGATGCACGGCTTTCCGCAGGCGCCGAAGGACATGGCCGCTACCGCGGGCCTGACGACCACCCTCGGTTTTCGCGGCCTGGCGACGCAGGTGCCGGCGCGGGACGCGATCATGGTCGAGCGCATGCGCCGCGCCGGCGCGATCTTCGTCGGCAAGAGCAACACGCCCGAATTCGGCCTCGGCTCGCACACCTACAACCAGGTCTTCGGCACCACCCGCAACGCCTGGGACCCGAGCCGCTCGGCCGGCGGCAGCAGCGGCGGCGCGGCGGTCGCGCTGGCCCTGCACCTGCTTCCGGTGGCCGACGGCAGCGACATGATGGGATCGTTGCGCAACCCGGCCGGCTGGAACAACGTCTATGGCCTGCGACCGTCGTTCGGCCGGGTGCCGCACGGGCCGGCCGACGAGGTCTTCTTCCAGCAACTGGGCACCGAAGGGCCGATGGGCCGCAACGTCGCCGACGTCGCGATGCTGCTGTCGGTGCAGGCCGGCCACGACGCGCGCGTGCCGCTGTCGCTGCCGGGTGACGGCGCGGCCTTCACCGCCTCGCTGGCGCGCGACTTCAAGGGCACGCGCGTCGGCTGGCTCGGCGACTTCGACGGCCACCTGCCGATGGAAGAGGGCGTGCTGGACCTGTGCCGAGGCGCGCTCGGCCACTTCTCGGACATCGGCTGCACGGTCGAGGCCGCGCAGCCCGGTTTCGACATGGAACGCCTCTGGCGCGCCTGGCTCACCCTGCGCAGCTTCCTGGTCGGCGGCCGGCTGGCGCCGATGCATGCCGATGCAGGCCATCGCGCGCTGCTCAAGCCCGAGGCGCTGTGGGAGATCGAGCAAGGACGGCATCTCGACGCGCAGGCGGTCTACCGCGCCTCGGCCGATCGATCTGCCTGGCACCAGGCGCTCGGCCGCCTGTTCGAGCACCACGACTTCCTGGTGCTGCCGAGCGCGCAGGTCTTTCCCTTCGATGCCGGGCTGCCCTGGCCGCGCGAGGTCGGCGGCCGCGCGATGGACACCTACCACCGCTGGATGGAAGTCGTCATCGGCGGCACGCTGGCCGGGCTGCCGGTGATCTGCGTGCCGGCCGGCTTCAACGCGCAAGGCCTGCCGATGGGGCTGCAGATCATGGGCCGGCCGCAGGCCGACCTCGAGGTTCTCCAGCTGGCGCATGCCTGGCAGCAGGCGACGCCCTTCGGCGACCGGCTGCCGCCGGCGCTGCTGGCGGCCTGACGACGCTCAGGCGCCGCTGCCCTTCACCATCGCCATCGCCGAGCTGATCAGGGCCGAGACCTCGGTCATGTTGCTCGGCACGATCAAGGTGGTCTTGGACTTGTCGGCGACCCGGCCGTAGGCCGTCATCGCTTCCTCGGCGACCTTCAGCTGCACCGCGGCCTGGCCGCCCGGCAGCTGGATCGCGCCGGCGATCTTCGCGATCGCGCCGGCGGTCGCCTCGGCCACCGCGCCGATCGCGGCCGCCTCGCCCAGCGCCTTGTTGACCACGGCCTGCTTCTCGCCTTCGGAGCGCGCGATCGCGGCCTCGCGTTCGCCGGTCGCGATGTTGATCTGCTCCTGGCGCCGGCCTTCGGAGGCCGCGATCAGCGCGCGCTTCTCGCGCTCGGCGGTGATCTGCGACTGCATCGCATGCAGGATCTCCTTGGGCGGCGTCAGGTCCTTGATCTCGTAGCGCAGCACCTTGACGCCCCAGTTGAGCGCCGCCTCGTCGATCGCGGCAACCACCTGCGCGTTGATGATGTCGCGCTCCTCGAAGGTCTTGTCGAGCTCGAGCTTGCCGATCACGCTGCGCAGCGACGTCTGCGCCAGCTGCGTCACCGCCATGATGTAGTTGGACGAGCCGTAGCTCGCGCGCATTGGATCCGTGACCTGGAAGTACAGGATGCCGTCGACCGTGAGCTGCGTGTTGTCGCGCGTGATGCAGACCTGGCTCGGCACGTCGAGCGGAACTTCCTTCAGGCTGTGGCGATAGGCGACGCGGTCGATGAAGGGCACCAGGAAGTTGGCGCCGGGCAGCAGCGTCGCGTGGTACTTGCCCATCCGCTCGACCACCCACGCATGCTGCTGCGGCACGAACTTGACCGCCCGCGCGATGAACAGGATCGCGACCACGAGGATGACGAGCGAGATTTCCATGAAGCCTTCTTTCGGGAGAAAAAAACGGGGAGGCGAGCGCGGCCGCTCAGCCGATGAATTCGACGACCAGGAAGTTGCCCTCGACGTCGACGATGCGATGCAGGCCGGCATGCGTGGGGCCGTCCGATGCGGCCTTGACCTGCCAGGTGGCGCCGCGGTAGCGCACCTCGGCCGAGCGGTCGGCGCTCCAGGCCGCGACCGTGACGTGCGCGCCGACGTCGATCTGCGCGGAACCCGGCGGCGCCTTCGGATGCTTGCGCGAGCGCAGGTACCAGGCGCCGACGAAGGCCAGCGCCGCGACCGCCGCGCAGACGATCTGCACCGGCTCGCTCGCGCCGAGATGCGCTGCCACCGCACCGATCGCGAAGCCGATCGCGACCAGCAGGGCGTAGAGCGTGCCGGTGACGAGTTCGAGGGCGACCAGTGCGAAGGTCAGGAGCCACCAGACGGTGGGAGCGCTCACGGGAGGTCCTTCGCGCGGTTCATGGAATGTTCCTGGTTGTGGGCCGCCACGGGCGGGCGGCACGCCGCGAAGGATAGCGCTTCGTCGGGCGTCCTCTCGCCGAGGCTGGCGCGGAAACGTCGCCGAACCGCCAGGGAGGCGCATCGGATGCACTGCGCTACACTCCGCGCCGCTTGCAGCTCGCATCGAGGAGCTGCGCCGCCATCGGCAACATGGCGCCAACCATCCATAGGAACCTTAAGTGAACCGTATCGAACTGGTCGAGAAGATCGCCTCCGCACATGAACTCAGCAAGGCCGAAGCCGCGCGCATCCTGGAAACAGTCACCGGCTCCATCGTCGCTGCAGTCAAGAAGGGCGACGCCGTCCAGCTGATCGGCTTCGGCACCTTCAAGCAGGTGGCCCGCGCCGCCCGCACCGGCTTCAACCCGCAAGCCGGCGCCGCGATCAAGATCGCGGCGCAGAAGGTGCCGAAGTTCGTGCCGGGCGCCGCGTTCAAGGCCGCGGTCGATCCCAAGGCCGCCAAGCGCAAGGCCGACAAGGCCGCCGCCAAGCCGGCCAAGCCGGCTGCCAAGAAGGCCCGCAAGTAAGCGAGCGCCGCGCGCCGACGAGAACGGCCCCGAGGGGCCGTTTTTTCATGGCCGGCGCAGCAGGCGCAGGCCGTTGCCGACCACCAGCAGGCTGGCACCCATGTCGGCGAACACCGCCATCCACATGGTCGCGCTGCCAAAGACCGCGAGCGCGAAGAACACCGCCTTGATCGACAGCGCCAGTGCGATGTTCTGCCACAGCACCGCATGCGTGCGGCGCGACAGGCGGATGGTCTCGGCGATGCGGCCGAGGTCGTCGTTCATGATCACCACGTCGGCCGCTTCCATCGCGGTGTCGGTGCCGGCGCCGCCCATCGCGAAGCCGATGTCGGCACGGGCCAGCGCCGGCGCATCGTTGATGCCGTCGCCGGCCATCGCGGTCGGGCCGTAGCGCTGGCGCAGCTCGGCGATCGCGCCGAGCTTGTCTTCCGGCAGCAGGCTGCCGCGCGCGTCGTCGATGCCGGCCTCGCGCGCCACGGCCTGGGCGGTTGCCTCGTTGTCGCCGCTCAGCATCACCGGCGTGACGCCCAGCTTCTTCAATTCCGCGACCGCCTCGCGCGCCTGCGGCTTGAGCGTGTCGGCCACCGCGAAGAGCGCCAGCACGCCTTCCTCGCCGGACAGCAGCGTGACGCTGCGGCCCTGCGACTGGTGAATCGCCAACTCGGCCTCGAGCGCCGCGTCGGACTGGCCGCGCTCGGCGATCAGCCGGTGGTTGCCCAGCACGAGACGGCGGCCGTCGATGCGGCCTTCGACGCCGCGGCCCGGCAGGGCCTTGAAGTCGTCGACCTCCAGCGCGGCCTGCGCGGCCTGCGCGATGCCGGCAGCGATCGCCTTCGACACCGGATGGTCCGAGCGTGCCGCCAAGCTGCGCGCGAGGCCGCCGAGCGTCGCCTCGTCGACCGCGCCCCAGCGCTTCATCGCGACCAGCGTCGGCTTGCCTTCGGTCAGGGTGCCGGTCTTGTCGAGCGCGACCGCCTTCAGCCGCCGCGCGTCTTCGAGGTAGCTGCCGCCCTTGATCAGGATGCCGCGCCGCGCCGCGGCGGCCAGGCCGCTCACCACGCTCACCGGCGTCGAGATCACCAGCGCGCACGGGCAGGCGATGACCAGCAGCACCAGCGCCTTGTAGAGCGCCGCCAGCCACGGCCAGCCGAAAAAGAGCGGCGGCAGCAGCGCGACCGCCAATGCCAGCGCGAACACGCTCGGCGTGTAGATCGCGGCGAAGCGGTCGACGAAGCGCTGCGTCGGCGCGCGCGTGCCCTGCGCTTCCTCGACCGCGTGGATGATGCGCGCCAGCGTGCTGTCGTCGGCGCCGGCGGTGACCCGGAACTCGATCTCGCCGGCCTGGTTGATGGTGCCGGCGAAGACCGGATCGCCCGGCCCCTTGTCGACCGGGATGCTCTCGCCGGTGACCGGCGCCTGGTCGATGCTGCTGATGCCGCGCACCACCACGCCGTCGAGCGCGACCCGCTCGCCGGGCCGCACGCGGGCGATCGCGTCGAGCGGAATGTCGGCGGCCGCCAGGCGCAGCCAGCTGCCGTCGGGCTGGCGGACGTCGGCGTCCGGCGGCGCCAGGTCGATCAGGCCCTTGATCGCGTTGCGGGCGCGGTCGACCGCGCCGGCTTCGATCAGTTCGGCGATCGCGTAGAGCGCCATCACCATCGCGGCTTCGGGCCACTGGCCGATGACGAAGGCGCCGGTGACCGCGACGGTCATCAGCGCATTGAT
The DNA here is from genome assembly GCF_009765735.1 of Xenophilus sp. L33. Classification (GTDB taxonomy): domain Bacteria; phylum Pseudomonadota; class Gammaproteobacteria; order Burkholderiales; family Burkholderiaceae_C; genus Variovorax. The sequence goes on along the minus strand of NZ_LMUW01000088.1, from coordinate 19,908 downwards.
GTTGAGGCGGCCGTGGCCGAGCGCCTTCAGGCCCTTGGCGTAGGTTTCGAGGCCGGCCAGGCCGATGGCGGCCGCGGCGATCGCCATGCCCACCGCCTTCCATGCGAGCGTTTCCGGGGCGAAGTACGAGACGCCTTCGGCGACCAGCGCGAGGCCGAGCGCGGCGGCGAAGCGGCGGTAGCCGGTGGACGAGGTGGGTGCGTGGTCGTGGGCGTCGTCCGCCTTCGCGGCGGGGGCATCGGCGCCGTCGGCGCTCAGCGGCTCGGGCGTGAAGCCGGCCTTGCGGATCGCGGCCAGCGCCAGCGGCAGCGCTTCGTCGGCGCCGTCGATGCGCAGGGTGCGCTCGGCCAGCCGGAAGTGCAGGCCGCGGATGCCGGCGATCGGCTCGACCGCGCGGCGGATCTCCGATTCCTCGACGCTGCAGTCCATGCTGGCGATGCGGAAGGTGTTGGCCGCGACCGGGCCGGGCGCCAGCGCCACGGCGGGCGCGTGGTCGGCGCCGCAGCAGTCCGCGTGGGCGTGCGTCTCCATCTCGTGCTGTGCATGCGGCGTGTGCGGCGCGTGCGCGCCATGTCCGCCGCCGAGCGGGCCGAGGATCGAGGTGTCAGGGTTGCTGCGAGCCATGCAGGCATTGGAAACCCTGAAGTCACTCGAAGGTCAAGCGGCCGGCGAACCGCCTTCCAGCCAGCGTTTGCCGCGGGCGTAGAGCTGCTCGACCTCCGGTCCGGTCAGCTGCGGCATGTCGCGCTTGACCGTGTAGCCGATCTGGGTCTGGATGTAGGCCAAGTGCCGGTAGCCGGCCGGGAATTCGGCCAGCCGCGCCTTATCCAGCTGCAGCCGCGCCGACGGATCGATCGGGTCGACCCGGTCCTTCTCGTAGATCGGCTGGCGCACCACCAGGCCCCAGCGGCCGTCGCGCTTCTCGAGGAAGTCGTAGAAGCGGCCGGTGCAGACCACGTCGCAGGCCACGCCCTGGACGTCGCCGCGCTGCGAGATCGTCATCTTGGTCTGGGCGATCGCGCGCGGGCCTGCGAGGTCGATCGAGGTGCCGCCCAGGAAGTGCAGGATGCTCACGCCCTTGGCCCAGCCTTCGCGGGTGACGCGGATGAAGTCGGCCGCCGGTCCCTGGAACCAGGTGGCGTTCATCACGCCGTCGGCATGCCAGACGGTCGCGAAGCGCTCCCAGTCGCCGGCGTCGCGCCAGACGGCCCAGTTCTCGATGAGGTCGCGGATCGCGAGGCGTTCGATGATGTCGTTGTCCATTCGGAGCTGTCCTTGGTTCAGTGGCGTGGGGCGCGGCCGTCGAAAGCGTCCTGCAGCAGCGCGCGGATCGCGCTGCGGTCGACCGGCCGCGGGTTCCAGTAGGGGTTGGCGGCGGCGATGTCGGCGGCGCGGTCCAGGTCGCCTTCTTTCATACCCAGTTCGCGCAGGGAAAGCGGCGCGCCGGTGGCGCGCGCCAGGTCGTGCACGCCTTGCGCGGCCTCGGCGCTGCCGAGCGCCCGCGCGATGCGGCGCATCGCCTCGGGCGCGGCGGCCGCGTTGTAGGCCAGCGCATGCGGCAGCACCACCGTGTGGGTCTGCGCGTGCGGCAGGTTGAAGCTGCCGCCGAGCGTGTGGCAGAGCTTGTGGTGCAGCGCCATGCCGACCGTGCCGAGCACCGTGCCGGCCAGCCACGCGCCGTAGAGCGCCTGGCTGCGCGCCTCGATGTCGCGCGGATCGGCCACCAGCGCGGGCAGGCCGCGCGCCAGCGCCGCGATCGCCTCTTCGGCCATCAGGCTGGTGACCGGGTTCGCGTCCTGCGCGTAGAGGCCCTCGGCCGCATGCGCCAGCGCGTTGATGCCGCTGGTGACCGCGATGTCGACCGGCAGGCTCATCATCAGCTCGGGGTCGTAGATGGCGGTGCGCGGCAGCACCCGCGGGTCGTTGCCGGTGCGCTTGAGGCCGCCTTCGGTGAGGCCGTAGATCGGCGTCATCTCGCTGCCGGCGAAGGTGGTGGGAATCGCCAGGATCGGCAGCCCGCCGTCGAGCGCGATCGCCTTGCCCAGGCCGATGGTCGAGCCGCCGCCGAGCGCGATCGCGCAGTCGGCCTCGAGGGCGCGGGCGCGCGCCTGGGCCTCGCGCGCGACCTCGATCGGCACGTGCATCACCGCGCCGTCGAAGACGCCGGCGCAGCGTTCGCCCAGCCGCTTCGCCAGCGCTTCGGCGGCGGCGCGCTGGCCGGGCGTGCACAGCACCAGCGCGCGTTCGGCGCCGAGCGCGAGCAGTTCGCGCTCCAGGTGTTCGAGGCTGCCGGCGCCGAAGACCACCCGCGCCGGGCGCGCCTGGTAGGTGAAGCGCAGCGCGGTCATGCCGAAGCCGGGTTCAGCACGAAGTCGTAGTCGAGCGTGTAGAACGCCGGCTCGCCGTCCTTCGCTTCGTGCTTCACCCAGTCGGCGATCAGGCTGGAGCGCACGCCGAAGACGGCGTCGGAGTCGAGGTACTTGTCGCCGTCGCGGAAGACGTGCGTGATGAGCCGCTGGTAGCCCGGCGCCTCGATCATGAAGTGCAGGTGCGCCGGCCGCCACGGGTGCCGCGCCATGTGCGCCAGCATGGCGCCGACCGGCCCGTCGTGCGGGATCGGATAGAAGTTGGCGAGGATCGAGCGGAAGTGGAATTTGCCCTCGGCGTCGCTTCGCAGTTCGCCGCGTGCACGGTGCTCGTGCTCGCTGGCGGCGTTCGGCTGCTGCACGTCGTAGAAGCCGTCCTCGTCGGATTGCCAGACGTTGATCTTCGCGTTGGCCACAGGCTTGCCGTCCAGTCCCTTGACCGTGCCGGCGACGTAGCAGGGCGTGCCCTTGGCGCCGTTCGCGATGTCGGCGCCGTTCTCGTAGCGCGGCGCCGACTCGACGTAGAAGGGGCCGAACACCGTCGACTCGGTGCAGCCCGCGGGCTTGACGTTGTTCTGCGCCGTGACCAGCGTCGAGAGGCCGAGCACGTCCGACAGCAGGATGAACTCCTGGCGCTTGTCGTTGGTGATGTGGCCGGCGGCGGTGAGGAACTCGATGCCCTTCCACCATTCCTCCTCGGTCAACTGCACCTCGCGTGCGAAGGCATGCAGGTGGTTGACCAGGCTGGTCATGACGGTGCGCAGGCGCTCGTTCGGGCTGTTCGCCATGGCCTCGAGCACGGCCTGGGTGATGGTGTGTTCGTCGATGTTTCGCATGGGCTTGTCTCCGTGGGATCCGGCGCGGCCATCGGCCGCGGGGATGCAACGATAGACCAACGCCGCGATTCGTGCCGCTTCGGCGCGGCTCGGGGCGCCGTGCACCGCGATCGCGCATCGGGTCGCACGCGACATCGCGGACTCCCGCGCGAGGTGCGCGGGCGCTTCGGAACTCAGTCCCGTGCCGGTTCCGATGCGAGGTGCGGATGGGTCAGGAAATCCTGGCAGCCCAGGCAGATCGCCATCGTCGGGTTCTCGCGGTAGCGGGTGGTGGCCATGGCGTCGATCGAGTCGGCGTTGCGTGCGTAGGCCTGCAGCAGGTCGGCATCCTTGCCCTCGGGCGCCTGGAAGCGGGCGTGCAGGGCTTCCTCGTCGATCCGGGCGAGGATTCGCGCGCCGTCGTAGCCGTCGGGATAGATCGCAAACTGGACGCTGCCAGTCGGGGCGTGAAAGATCGCTTCGGTGGCCATGGTCGACGATGGTTGAACTTGTATCTGGATGTGAAGTATCCCGGTTCCCCGTAGCGAGGAACATAAGCCCTTCGACATACATGGCGAGCAAGATGCGGACCAATTCACGGTTGCTGTCACAACTCGACGCCGGCCGGCGGCGCCGGCGATTTAAGTCACACTGCCGCACATTTATGAACTTCGGGCGACGCATCCGATCACACGGTGCTTTTGTCCCGCCGAGCCCCGATGCACATCCACCCGCCGTCCAGAATTTTCCGTGCGCTGGCCGCCTGCGCGTTGCTGGCGCTGGCCCATGCGGTACCGGCCCAGGCGTTGCCACCGGGGGTGCACCTCGGCATGTCGGCGGACGAACTGCGCCAGGCCGTGCCGGACCTGCAGCGGGTGGCGCGGCCGGCGCGTCTGGCCGGCGGCCTGGCGGGCAGTTGGCGCGCGGCACCGAGCGTGATCGCCGGGCTGCCCTTCGAGCCGGTCTTCTACTTCGCCGGCGACCAGTTGCGCCGGGTCGAATGGAGCGCCGCGGCCGAGGGCCAGCCCGACCAGGGCGCCGCCGCCTTCGCCGAGATCCTGGCATGGGGCCGCGACAGCTTCGGCCCGGAACTGGCCTCGAACGATCAGGGCAGCGCGTACGCCGCCTGGGTGCAGGGCGACACCGACGTCTACGCCCAGCGCACCGCCGATGCGCGCCACGCGAGCGTGCGGGTGGTCTACAAGATGCGGCAGCTCAAGGACGGCAGCGAGCTCTGAACGAGCTTCGAGCGCGCAAGGGCCTCAGGCGGGCTGCGGCAGCATCCCGCGCTGCTCGATGAAGGCCACGACCTCGGCCAGGCCGGTGCGGGTCTTCAGGTTGGTCATCACGTAGGGGCGCTCCTTGCGCATGCGCTTCGTGTCGGTCTCCATCACGCCCAGGTCGGCACCGACGTAGGGCGCGAGGTCGGTCTTGTTGATCACGAACAGGTCGCTCTTGGTGATGCCGGGGCCGCCCTTGCGCGGGATCTTCTCGCCGGCGGCGACGTCGATCACATAGATCGTCAGGTCGCTCAGCTCGGGGCTGAAGGTGGCGGCCAGGTTGTCGCCGCCGCTCTCGACGAAGACCACGTCGGCATCCGGAAAGTCCACCAGCATGCGGTCGATCGCCTCGAGGTTGATCGACGCGTCCTCGCGGATCGCGGTGTGCGGGCAGCCGCCGGTCTCGACGCCCATGATGCGCTCGGCCGGCAGCGCGCCGGCGACCGTCAGGAGGCGCTGGTCTTCCTTGGTGTAGATGTCGTTGGTGATCGCGACCAGGTCGTACTTGTCGCGCATCGTCTTGCAGAGCATCTCGAGCAGGGTGGTCTTGCCGGAGCCGACCGGCCCGCCGATGCCCACGCGCAGCGGCGGCAGCTTCTTGGTGCGGTTGGGGATGTGGTGCAGTGCGGAGGACATGGTGGCGGCCTGTGGGTTTGTCAGCTTCGGAAGAGGCGGGAGTATTGGGTTTCGTGGCGCGCGGAAAGCACCGCCAGCATCGGCGAGAAGGCCTGACGGTCGTCGTCGGCCAGGCCGAGCGCCCGGTCGACCGCCGCCGGAATCTCGGTCGCCAGCCGCCCGAGGATGCGCTGGCCGGCGCTCTGGCCGAGCGGCACTGCCTTGACCGCCGCGCCGATCATGTTCTCGGCCCAGCCGAAGGCGAAGGCCAGGCAGACGTCGCGCGCGCCAGCCTCGGTGCGGCTGGCGCCGAAGGCGAAGGCGATCGGGTAGCTAGGGCGGAGCGTCTCGAAGACGCTCGCCGCATCGGGCTGGTGCAGCTTGAGCCACTCGACGAAGGAGCGGCCCATCTGCTCGGTCTGCAGCTGGAATTCGGCCGACTCGCGGCTCTGGCGGATCCAGCCGTCGAGCTGGCGGATGCGCGCGATGTCGTTGCCGCGCCAGGCCGGCACCGCCTGCGCCACCACCGCGAAGTCGGCGCGCGCCAGGGCGAGATGCAGCTGGTCGGCCAGCCAGTCGGACACCTTGGCCTCGCTGTCGACGCCGGCCCATTCGATCGCCGCCTCGAGGCCTTCGGAATACGAGAAGCCGCCCACCGGCAGCGCCGGCGAGGCCAGCCAGATCAGCTGCAGCAGGCTGGAAGCGGGCAGGGCGTCGGGCATCAATGGGAGTGGCCGTGATCGTGCTCGTGGCCATGGTCGTGGCCATGCCCGCCGTACGCGTCCGGATGCAGCACCGGCCCGACCGGCGCCGCGCCCTTGGCGTGCGCATGGCCGTGGCTGTGGCCGCCGTGGCCGTGCCCGGTGTCGGTGCCGTAGGCGCCGCCCTCGGGCTCGAAGGCCTCCTCGGCCTCGCGCACGATCAGGTGCATCGAGCGCAGCATCGCGGCCAGCACGTGGTCGGGCTCGATCTTCAGGTGGTCGGGCTTCAACTCGATCGGCACGTGCCGGTTGCCCAGGTGGTAGGCGGCGCGGATCAGGTCGAAGAGCGTGCCGTGCTCGCTGCAATGGGTGATCACCAGCACCTGCTGCGGCGCGGCGATGACCCGGATCAGCGAGCCGTCCTCGGCCACCAGCACGTCGCCGCCGCGGGCGGCGGTGCCGCGCGGCAGGAAGACGCCGATGCGCCGGCCCTGCGAGTCGGTGGTATCGAAGCGGCTTTTCTGGCGCACGTCCCAGTCGAGTTCGATGGTGGCGGCGCGCTTGAGCAGCACGGGCGCCAGGCCCTTGCCTTGCGGCATCACTTTGTTGGCGGTCAGCATGGGAGGATTCGTCTCGAGAAAAAGGGGCCTGTCTGCTTGCCGGAGCGATTGAGCAGCGTTAGTATAACGATTGTTATAACTTCCGGCGAAAGCTGGTATTGGGGAATTTCGATGGCGGCGCTCAAGCTCACTCAGATCGGCAATTCCGTCGGCGTCATCTTGCCGAAGGAACTGTTGGCGCGCCTCAATGTGGAAAAGGGCGACTCCCTGTTCTGGACCGAGGCCGCCGGCGGCGTGATGCTGACGCCGTACAGCGCCGAATTCGAAACGCAGATGGCAGCGGCCCGCCAGATCATGAAGAAGCGTCGCGACGTCCTGCGCGAACTCGCCAAGTGAGCGCCCGGCGCGCGCAATGGACCTGGCTTGCCGAGTCGGTGGTCCACGCCATCCACGAAGCGCAGCTCGCCGAACATGGCGGCCTCGGCGGCATCCGCGATGCCAACCTGCTGGTCTCGGCGCTCGCCCGGCCGCAGCAGCTGGCGAGCTACGGGTCGCCCGATGCGGCCGCGCTGGCGGCGAGCTATGGCTTCGGCATCGCACGCAATCATCCGTTCAACGACGGCAACAAGCGCACTGCCTTCGTCGCGATCGAACTGTTCCTGGTGCTCAACGGCCATGAGCTGGCCGCGCCGGACGCCGACTGCGTCTTCCAGATGCTCGACCTGGCCGCCGGCACGTTGGACGAGTCCGCGCTGGCGGACTGGATCCGGCAGCATCTCGAACCTGCCTGAGTTTCAGAACAGGAAATACCGCTGCGTCATCGGCAGCGCCGCCAGCGGGTCGCACACCAGCAACTGCCCGTCGGCCCGCACCGCGTAGGTCTGCGCATCGATCTCCATCTTCGGCGCGTAGCCGTTGTGGATCATGTGCTGCTTGCGCACCGAGCGGATGTTCTTCACCGCCGACAGCGTCTTCGAGAGGCCGTAGCGCTCGCCGATGCCCGCGGCCATGCCGGCCTGCGAGACGAAGGTCAGTGAGCTCTTCGCCAGCGCGCCGCCGTAGGCGCCGAACATCGGCCGGTAGTGCACCGGCTGCGGCGTCGGGATCGAGGCGTTGGGGTCGCCCATGGCGGCCATCGCGATCGTGCCGCCCTTGATGATCGTGAACGGCTTGACGCCGAAGAAGGCCGGCTTCCAGACCACCAGGTCGGCCCACTTGCCGACCTCGATGCTGCCGACCTCGTGCGCCACGCCGTGCGCGATCGCCGGGTTGATCGTGTACTTGGCGACATAGCGCTTGGCGCGGAAGTTGTCGTTGCGCTCGCTGTCTTCCGGCAGCTTGCCGCGCTGCAGCTTCATCTTGTGCGCGGTCTGCCAGGTGCGGATCACGACCTCGCCGACCCGGCCCATGGCCTGCGAGTCGGAGCTGAACATGCTGATCGCGCCCAGGTCGTGCAGGATGTCCTCGGCCGCGATGGTCTCCTTGCGGATGCGGCTCTCGGCGAAGGCCAGGTCCTCGGCGATGCCCGGATCGAGGTGATGGCAGACCATCAGCATGTCGACGTGCTCGTCGAGCGTGTTGACCGTGTAGGGCATCGTCGGGTTGGTCGACGACGGCAGGAAGTTGGCCTCGCCGACCACCTTCATGATGTCCGGCGCGTGGCCGCCGCCCGCGCCCTCGGTGTGGAAGGCGCAGATCGAGCGCCCGCCGACCGCGGCGATGGTGTTCTCGACGAAGCCCGACTCGTTGAGCGTGTCGCTGTGGATCGCCACCTGCACGTCGGTGAGGTCGGCCACGTCCAGGCAGTTGCTGATCGCCGCCGGCGTGGTGCCCCAGTCCTCGTGCAGCTTCAGGCCGATGACGCCGGCCTCGATCTGCTCGTGCAGCGCCGCCGGCAGGCTGGCGTTGCCCTTGCCGAGGAAGCCGATGTTCATCGGGAAGGCGTCGGCGGCCTGCAGCATGCGCTCGATGTGCCAGGGCCCCGGCGTGACCGTGGTCGCGAAGGTGCCGGTGGCCGGGCCGGTGCCGCCGCCGATCATGGTGGTGACGCCGGACGAGAGCGCTTCCTCGATCTGCTGCGGCGCGATGAAGTGGATGTGGCTGTCGATGCCGCCGGCGGTGACGATGTTGCCCTCGCAGCTGATCACCTCGGTGCCCGGGCCGATGACGATGTCGACGCCGCTCTGCACGTCCGGGTTGCCGGCCTTGCCGATCGCCACGATGCGCCCGCCCTTCAGGCCGATGTCGGCCTTGACGATGCCCCAGTGGTCGAGGATGAGCGCGTTGGTCATGACGGTGTCGACCGTGCCTTCGGCGCGCGTGCGCTGGCCCTGGGCCATGCCGTCGCGGATGGTCTTGCCGCCGCCGAACTTCACCTCCTCGCCGTAGCCGCCGGCGCGCAGGGTGTAGTCCTCCTCGACCTCGATGACGAGGTCGGTGTCGGCCAGGCGCACGCGGTCGCCGACCGTGGGTCCGAAGATTTCCGCATAGGCGCGGCGGCTGATCGTTGCCATCTAGAGTTTTCCTTGCACCAGTCCGCGAAAGCCGTAGATGACCCTTTCGCCGTTGAAATCGACCAGCTCGACCGTGCGCTGCTGGCCCGGCTCGAAGCGCACCGCCGTGCCCGAGGCGATGTTCAGCCGCATGCCGCGCGCCGCTTCGCGGTCGAAGCCGAGCGCGCCGTTGGTCTCGGCGAAGTGGTAGTGGGAGCCGACCTGGATCGGCCGGTCGGCGGTGTTGTGGACCACCAGCGTGAGCGTGCGGCGGCCGGGGTTGAGGACGTGGTCGCCCGCGTCGGTGATGAGTTCGCCCGGGATCATGGCCGGCCTCAGGCGACGCCGCCGAGCAGCGCGACGCCGAACAGCGCCACCGCCGCGCCGGCGATGCGCGGCAGCCAGCGGTTGCCCTGGCGCAGCAAAGCGCCGATCGCGAAGCCCACCGCGTGCAGCAGCACGGTGGCGGCCAGCATGCCGGCCAGGGTCAGCGCCGCGCCGGAGACGCCGGCCAGCTCGTAGCCGTGGGCGGCGCCGTGGAAGAGGGCGAAGCAGCCGACCAGCGTGCCGGCGGCCAGCGGCGGCAGCCGCCGCCGCGTCGCCACCAGCAGGCCCAGCACCAGCACCGAGGCCGCGATCATCGGCTCGACCGCCGGCACCGAGAGGCCGGCCAGGCCGAGCAGCGCGCCGACCAGCAGCATCGAGGCGAAGCCGAGCGGCGCCCACAGCAGGTCGGGCCAGGCGCGGCGCGCGGTCAAGGCGCTCCAGAGGCCCACCGCCAGCATCGCCGCCAGGTGGTCGGCGCCGGTCAGCGGATGCAGGAAGCCGGTGGTGAAGCCGTGGTGCAGGCCGCCGTCGACGCCGACGTGGGCGCTGGCGGCCAGGGGCAGGGCGGCGAGCAGCAGCGCGAGGCCGGCTGCGGTGCGGGAAGTGCGCATGGCGTGTGTTTCCTGGGGATGGTGATTCGGTCGCGGCGTCGAGGCGACGCCTCAGACGATCGGCTGGTGCACGGTGACGAGCTTGGTGCCGTCGGGGAAGGTGGCTTCGATCTGGATGTCCGGGATCATCTCGGGCACGCCGTCCATGACGTCGGCGCGGGTCAGCACGCTGCGGCCCTCGCTCATCAGGGCGGCGACGCTCTTGCCGTCGCGGGCGCCTTCCATGACGGCCGCCGAGATCAGCGCCACCGATTCGGGGTAGTTGAGCTTCAGTCCCCGGCCCTTGCGGCGTTCGGCCAGCAGGGCGGCGGTGAAGATCAGCAGCTTGTCTTTTTCGCGCGGAGTAAGTTCCATGGGTCCGATTTCGGCGTCAGAGGCAGCCGATTATGGGCAACTCAGAGACATTTCCGAGACTTTTCCAAACGAATTTGATGGCATGAAAGCTGCACGTTTCACCTGTGGACCAAACCGTTTCTTCCATCCCTGACAACGACGCGCCGCAGCGCATCGTCAAGGTCCGCCGCGACTACAACAGCTGGGTGGCGCGCGAGACGCTGGAGGACTACGCGCTGCGCTACACGCCGCAGCGCTTTCGCCGGATGTCGGAGTGGCGCGTGGCCACCACCGCCTTCGGCGGCGCCGCCTCCTTCCTGATCCTGGAAGCGGTCGGCGCCACGCTGTTGGTGCAGTACGGCTTCGTCAACGCTTTTTGGGCGATCCTGTGCACCGGGCTGATCATCTTCCTGGCCGGCCTGCCGATCAGCGTCTACGCCGCGCGCTACGGCGTCGACATGGACCTGCTGACCCGCGGCGCCGGCTTCGGCTACATCGGCTCGACCATCACCTCGCTGATCTACGCCAGCTTCACCTTCATCTTCTTCGCGCTCGAGGCCGCGGTGATGGCCTATGCGCTCGAACTGGCGCTGGGCATCCCGCCGGTCTGGGGCTACCTGGTCTGCGCGCTGGTGGTGATCCCGCTGGTGACGCACGGCGTCTCGGCGATCAGCTGGCTGCAGATCTGGACCCAGCCGATCTGGCTGGTGATGCTGATCGTGCCCTTCTGCTACGTCCTGGTGCGCGATCCGGGCGCTTTCGACGGCCTCACGCACTACATCGGTGTGCGATCGACCGGCGGCGGCTTCGACGTGCACCTCTTCGGTGCCGGATTGACCGTCGGCATCGCGCTGATCACCCAGATCGGCGAGCAGGCCGATTACCTGCGTTTCATGCCCGCGCGCAACCCGGGCAACCGCGGCCGCTGGTGGGCCGGCGTGCTGGTCGGCGGCCCGGGCTGGGTGGTGCTGGGCGTGCTCAAGATGCTCGGCGGCGCCGCCCTGGCCTACCTGGCGATCAGCCACATGGTGCCGCCGGAGCGGGCGATCGATCCGAACCAGATGTACCTGGCGGCCTACGAATACGTGTTCCCGAACTACGTCTGGGCGGTGGTCGCCACCGCGGTCTTCGTGGTGGTCTCGCAGCTGAAGATCAACGTCACCAACGCCTACGCCGGCTCGCTCGCGTGGAGCAACTTCTTCTCGCGGGTGACCCACAGCCATCCGGGACGCGTGGTGTGGGTGGTCTTCAACGCGCTGATCGCCTTCATGCTGATGGAGATGAACGTGTTCGAGGCGCTGGGCGACGTGCTCGGCCTCTACGCGAACATCGCGATCGCCTGGATGATGGCCGTGGTCGCCGACCTGGTGATCAACAAGCCGCTCGGGCTGTCCCCGCCGGGCATCGAGTTCAAGCGGGCCCACCTCTGGGACATCAACCCGGTCGGCGTCGGCGCCATGGCGCTGGCCTCGGTGCTGTCGATCGTCGCCTACCTCGGCTTCTTCGGGCCGACCGCGAAGGCCTTTTCGGCGCTGATCGCGCTCGGCACCGCCTTCGTCGCCTCGCCGCTGCTGGCCTGGGCGACGCGCGGCAAGTACTACATCGCGCGCCTCTCGGAAGAAGGCGGCGCCGCGCCCTTCGAGCCGCCGCGCCAGCGCTCGCTGGTGCGCTGGGCGCGGGTCGAGTCCGACGCCGGCAGCTACCGGCGGCTCACGACCCAGCGCTGCGTGATCTGCGAGCGCGACTACGAAGGCCCCGACATGGCCCACTGCCCGGCCTACCAGGGCGCGATCTGCTCGCTGTGCTGCACTCTCGACGCCCGCTGCGGCGACCTGTGCAAGCCGCAGGCGAGCCTCGCGGCGCAGTGGTCGGGCGCGCTGCGCTGGCTGCTGCCGCGCCGGGTGTGGCCTTACCTGGACACCGGCCTCGGCCACTTCATGCTCTTGATGCTGGTGGTGGTGCCGCTGCTGGCGGTGGTCTTCGGCGTGCTCTACCAGCAGGAGCTGCGCGCCTTCGCCGAAGGCGACTTCACCGAGGCGGCGCTGCGCGAGATGCAGCCGATCTCGCTGCGCTCCGGCTTCTTCAAGGCCTACATGGCGCTGCTGCTGATCGCCGGCATCGTCGCCTGGTGGCTGGTGCTGGCGCACCAGAGCCGCAAGGTCGCGCAGGAGGAATCGAACCGCCAGACCCACCTGCTGGTGCGCGAGATCGAGCGCCACCGCGAGACCGACCGCGCGCTGCAGGCCGCGACCCTGAACGCCGACCAGGCCCGCGCCGTGGCCGAGCGCGCCAAGCTCGCGGCCGACCAGGCCAACCAGGCCAAGAGCCGCTACATCAGCGCGATCAGCCACGAGTTGCGCACGCCGCTCAACAGCATCCTGGGCTATGCCCAGCTGATGGGCGAGGACGCGGCCGTCCCGCCGCACCGGCGCCAGGCGGTGGCGGTGATCAAGCGCGGCGGCGAGCACCTGCTGTCGCTGATCGAAGGCACGCTCGACATCGCCCACATCGAGGCCGGCAAGCTGCGCCTCAACGCGCGGCCGATGCCCTTCGCCGAGCTGATGAGCGAGCTGGCCGACATGTTCGAGCTGGAGGCGGCCGACAAGGGCCTGCGCTTCAACTTCGAGCCGAGCGGCGAGCTGCCGGAGTTGGTGCGGGCCGACGAGAAGCGGGTGCGGCAGATCCTCATCAACCTGCTGGGCAACGCGATCAAGTTCACCAGTGCCGGCCAGGTCACGCTGCGGCTGCGCTACGCGCGCGAATTCGCGGCGATCGAGATCGAGGACACCGGCCCCGGCATGACGCCCGAGGAGCTGGGCCGCATCTTCGAGCCCTTCGCGCGCGGCGCCACCGCCGGGCCGTCCGCGCCGGGCGCCGGGCTCGGCCTGACCATCGCCAAGATGCTGATCGACCTGATGGGCGGCGAGATGAGCGTCGACAGCACGCCCGGCCAGGGCTCGGTGTTCCGGCTGCGCCTCTTCCTGCCGCGGCTGCATGCGCTGCCGAGCACCCGCGCGCGGCGCAGTGCCGACCCCATGCCGCCGCGCCCGCGCCGCGGCTACGAGGGGCCGCGCCGCCGCCTGCTGGTGGTCGACAACGAGGAGGCCGACCGCGGCCTGCTGGCCCACGTGCTGGCGCCGCTCGGCTTCGAGCTGCGCACCGCGGCCAGCGGCCACGATGCGCTCGACCTGATCGCCGCCGGCTGGCGGCCGGACGCGATGTTCGTCGACCTGGCGATGCCCGGCATCGACGGCTGGGAAACGATCCGCCGCGCCCGGGCGCTGGGGCTGGTGGATGCGGCGGTGGCGATCGTCTCGGCCAACGCCTTCGACAAGCGGCTGGACAACGATGTCGGCATCACGCCGGAGGACTTCTTCGTCAAGCCGGTGCGCCACAGCGAACTGCTCGACTGGCTGGAGCGCCGCCTCGCGCTGCGCTGGACCGCGGACGCCGCCGAGCCGCCGCTCCTGGCGCCGCAGGCCTCGGTGCTGCCGTCGCCGGCGCGCCTGCGGGCGCTGGAGGAGGCGGTCGGGCTGGGTTATTTTCGCGGGATCATGAACCAGCTCGACAGCATCGATGCCGCCGAACCCGAATGCGCCGCCTGGACCGCGGTGCAGCGCGCCTCGGCCCGGCAATTCCAGTTCGAGGCGATCGGCCGGGCGCTGACCGTCGCGGCGGGGGCGCCATGAGCGGCGACTCGACGCTGGTCGACAGCCTGCGCGGCAGCGGCGGCAACAGCGACCTGGTGCTGATCGTCGACGACGTGCCCGACAACCTCGCGGTGCTGCACGACGCGCTCGACGAATCCGGCTACACCGTGCTGGTCGCGACCAGCGGCGAGCAGGCGCTGCAGCGCGCCGCCCAGACCCGGCCCGACATCGTGCTGCTCGACGCGATGATGCCGGGCATCGACGGCTTCGAGGTCGCGCGCCGGCTCAAGGCCGATGCGGCCACCGCGCACATCCCGATCGTCTTCATGACCGGCCTCACCGACACCGAGCATCTGGTGGCCGCGCTGGAGGCCGGCGGCGTCGACTACGTCACCAAGCCGATCAAGCCCAAGGAAGTGCTGGCCCGCATGAACGTGCACCTGCAGGGCGCCCGCCGCGCCCGGCAGGAGGCGCAGCAGGCCGGCCAGGCGCGCAATGCGCTCGACGCCTTCGGCTACGCCAGCATCACGGTGCGCATGCCCGAGGGCAAGCTGATCTGGCAGACCGCGCTGGCGCGCGAGATGCTGCTGCGCTACTGCGGGACCAGCGCGCCGGTGACGCCGCCGGCGGTGCTCGACTGGCTGCAGCGCCACCTGCCCGACGCCCAGCAGCGCCAGGTCGAGCCGCCGCCGCTGGCGATCGAGCATGGCGCCACCAGCCTCAGCCTGCGCCTGCACCAGCAGACCGGCCACGACGACGACGGCGACGACTGGCTGATCATCATGCGCGAGGTGTCCGACACCGCGGTGATCGAGGCGATGAGCTTGAGCCTCAAGCTGACGGCGCGCGAGGCCGAGGTGCTGTATTGGGTGGTCAAGGGCAAGACCAACAAGGACATCGGCGAGATCCTCGGCAGCAGCCCGGCGACCGCCAAGAAGCACCTGGAGCGGGTCTACGTCAAGCTCGGCGTCGAGACGCGCACGGCGGCCGCGGGCGTCGCGATGAAGCGCATCCGCGAGCTGCAGCCGCAGTTCGAGATCTGACTCCGTTCAGGGAACGACGCCCGGCAGGTCGCGGTCGGCGATGCGGCGCTGGTCGTCGTTCATGCCGGCGTAGAGCTTGCCGACCGCGTCCGACACCGCCTTGAGTTGCGTCGCCCGCTGCCCGGCAGCGTCCGATCGCTGCTGCAGCACCTGCACCGCGGTCATGTCGGCATCGGGCGCCACGGCGGTCATCGAGCCGCGGCTCGCCATGTCCCATACCGCGTTGTAGAAGGCGTCGTAGAGCGGTCCCTGCTCGGGCGTGATCATCAGGCGCACCAGCAGGTCGTAGAGCGCGTCGCGCAGCTTGGCGGCGCGGGTGAGCGGGTTGACGGGCTCGGCCGCGGGCGGCGCGTTGGTCGAATCGGGATTGCGGCCGTGACGGCCGCCGCCGCCCATGCCGCCACCGCCGAACTGCGCGAAGCTGGCGCCGGCGAAGCTGGCCAGGAACGCGGCCAATGCGGCCGCGGCGAGTCGTTGCTGGAGTCGGTTCATCGGTCGTGGATTACACGGGCGCCGCTCCACCTCGCATGTAGCGGGCGCGTAAAGCGGGCGTAAAGTGGCCCCGCCATGACCTCGCACCAGCTCGCGGCCCACTACCGCGCCTACATCGACTGCCTGAACCGGCAGGACTGGGCGCAGCTGCATCGCTTCGTCCACGACGAGGCGCGGCACAACGGCCGGCGGCTCGGCCTGGCCGGCTACCGCGAGATGCTGGAGCGCGACTACCGCGACATCCCGGACCTTCGCTTCGAGATCGAATGGCTGGTCTCCGAGCCGCCCCGCGTGGCCGCCCGGCTGGCCTTCGACTGCACGCCGCGCGGTCGCTTCCTCGGCCTCGCGGTCGACGGCCGGCGGGTCTCTTTCGCGGAGAACGTGTTCTACGAATTCCGCGACGGCAAGGTCCACGAGGTCTGGTCGATCCTCGACAAGGCGGCGATCGAGGCGCAGATCGCCGGCGCACCTTCGCACGGCAGCGCTGGGGCTTCCTTCAAGCCGCCGGCCTGAACCCCGCCGCGTAGCGCGACGGCGTGCAGCCCTCGACCCGCAGGAAGGCCGCGCTGAACGCGCTGGCCGAGCCGTAGCCGCAGCGGTCCGCCACCTCCGACAGCCGCGCCTTGCCCTCGCGCAGTGCCTGCCGCGCCAGCGCCATGCGCCAGTTGAGCAGGTAGTCCATCGGCGGGCAGCCGAGCCGGCGGCTGAACTGCTCGGCGAAGCCCGAGCGCGACATGCCGGCGACCGCGGCCAGGTCCGCCACGGTCCACGGCCGCTCGATCGCGCCGTGCATCGCGCGAAGGGCGGCGGCGATGCGGGGCTCCGCCATGCCGACCAACAGGCCCTCGTCCATGGCCTGCGGTGCCGCCGCGCCATGGCGCAGCGCCTCGACCAGGATGATCTCCAGCAGCCGCCGCACCACCAGGAAGCCGCCCGGCCGCTCGCTGGTCGCTTCATCGCCGAGCAGCTCCAGCAGCCGCCGGAAGCGGTCCGAGCCCGGCGCGCCGGCGGCGATCGTCAGTTGCCGCGGCAGCAGCCGGTGCAGCAGGAAGGCGTCGGCCTGGGCGAAGCTGAAGTGGCCGCCGATGACGCGGGCCGCGAGCGGCGCGTCCGGCTCGCCGATGCGCGCCACGAGGCCCGCGGCGAGCGTTTCGAGCGCCGCTTGCGGCGACTTCGCCAGCGCCGCCATCGGCCGCGGCGCGGTGCCGGCGCTGTCGCCCAGCGTCCAGGCGTCGGGCGCCGACAGCAGCACGAAGTCGCCGGTGCGGAGCGGCCACGCCTGGGCGCCCGGCATCCGCAGGACGCAGTCGCCGGCGCTCACCAGGCAGAAGACGACCGCCGGGTTGGCCGGGAAGGTGATCGCCCACGGGCCGCGCGCCTCCATCTGCTTCCACAGCAGCGCGGCCGGCTTCAAGAGGTCGATGGTTTCGGTGAAGGGGTCCATGGCTGGACGGTTGCGACAACAAATTGGCGTTCTGAATATAGACCGTCCGGCCAACGCTGCCTAGACTCGGGGCGATGACCTCTCTCCAAGCCACGCTGCAGAACTGGCAGAGCGCGCCGCACAGCCGCTGGGCCTTCCACCACGTCGACAAGCTGATGCCGACGGGGACGATCGACAACGACCCCGTCCGCATCGCGCCGCTGCCGGCGGCCGCCCGGCCGCTCGGCATGGCCGTCGGCCGCGAAGCCTTCCTGAAGGCGACCGCCACCGACGCGATCGTGGTGCTGAACGACGGCGAGGTCGTCTTCGAGTCCTATCGCCGCGGCAACGACGCCCGAACGCCGCACATCCTGATGTCGGCCAGCAAGGCGGTGATCGGCCTCCTGGCCGGCGTGCTGCAGCACGAAGGCGCGGTCGACCTGGAGGCACCGGTGCAGCGCTACGTGCCCGAGGTCGAAGGCACGGTCTACCAGTCCGCCACCCTGCGCCATCTGCTCGACATGCGAAGCGGCGCCGTCTTCGACGCCGAGCGCCAGCGCGCCTACGACGCCGCGACGCATTGGGTGCCGACCGGCCCGGGCGAGGCCGATGCGAACCTGAAGTCCTTCTTCGCCGGGGCGCGCGGGCCGGACGGCCGGCACGGCGGCCCGTTCCGCTACGTTTCCGCCAACACCGATCTGCTCGGCTGGGCGCTGGAGCGGGCCACCGGCGAATCGGTCGCCACGCTGCTCTCCACCCGCCTGTGGCAGCCGATGGGCGCCGAGCGGCCGGCCCGCATCACGCTCGACCGCCAGGGCCAGGCGCGCGCCACCGGCGGCCTCTGCACCACCGCGCGCGACCTGGCGCGGCTCGGCCAGCTGATGCTCGACGACGGCCGGCGCGGTGACTTGCAGGTGCTGCCGCCGGCGCTGATCGACGAACTGCAGACCGGCGGCGACCCGGAGGCCTGGCGCACCGGCCAATGGGCCGCGGCCTTCGCGCCGATCGCGAAGAACATCCGCTATCGCAACGGCTGGTACAGCGTGGCCGACGAGCCGAGCGTGCTGTTCGCCATGGGCATCCATGGCCAGAACCTGTTCGTCGACCGCCGGCGCCGGCTGGTGATGGCGAAGTTCTCGTCCTGGAAGCAGCCGATCGACAACCTGTCGCTCTGGCTGACCCACAAGGCCTTCGCGCGCCTGCAGCGCAGCGTGGATCCTTCCTAGATCTCGGCGCCCTCGACCAGGAAGCGCACCCGCCGCACGCCCTGCCATTCGTCCGCGTCCAGCCGCCAGGCGATCACCACCCGCGCCGGCAGCGGCTCGGTGTGGCCGAACCAGATGCCGTCGACCGGCGTGCCGCGATGCTTGAGCTTGAGCGCCAGGTGCTTCTCGCCGACCAGCCGCTGCGACACCACCTCGACCTCCTCGCTGAAGGTCGGCGGCGCGAAGCCCTGGCCCCAGACCTCGCGGTGCAGCGTGTCGACCAGGTCCACCCGCAGGTATTCCGGCGCCAGCGGCCCGTCGGTGTCGAGCCGGCGCTGCAGGCTGGCGGCGTCGAGCCATTCCTGCGCCACCTCGGCCAGCGCCCGCTCGAAGGCCGGGAACTGCTCGCGCGCCACGGTGCAGCCGGCCGCCATCGCGTGGCCGCCGAAGCGCAGCAGCACGCCCGGATGCCGCTTGGCCACCAGGTCCAGCGCATCGCGCAGGTGGAAGCCCGGGATCGAGCGCCCCGAGCCCTTCAGCTCGTGCGCCTTGCCGTCCGCGCCGCTGGCGGCGAAGACGAAGGTGGGCCGGTGGAAGCGCTCCTTGATGCGCGAGGCGACGATGCCGACCACGCCCTCGTGGAAGTCGGCGCCGAAGACGCTGATCGCCGCCGGCGGAGCGACGCCGTCGCCGAACAGCGTCTCGGCCAGGCGCAGCGCCTGCTCGCGCATGCCGCCCTCGATGTCGCGCCGCTCGCGGTTGATGCCGTCGAGCATGCGCGCCAGTTCGTCGGCGCGGCCGGCGTCGTCGGTCAGCAGGCATTCGATGCCGAGGGTCATGTCGGCCAGCCGCCCGGCGGCGTTGATGCGCGGGCCGAGCGCGAAGCCGAAGTCGAAGGTGGTGGCGGCGCGGGCATCGCGCCCGGCGGCCTTGAACAGCGCCGCGACGCCGGCCGGCATCGCGCCGGCGCGGATGCGGCGCAGGCCCTGCGCCACCAGCCGGCGGTTGTTGGCATCGAGGCGGACCACGTCGGCCACGGTGCCGAGCGCGACCAGCGGCAGCAGCGCATCGAGCTTGGGTTGCGTGGCGACGTCGAAGAGGCCGCGCCGGCGCAGTTCCGAGCGCAGCGCCAGCAGCACGTAGAACATCACGCCGACGCCGGCGATGCTCTTGCTGTCGAAGGCGCAAGCCGGCTGGTTCGGATTCACCAGCACGTCGGCCACCGGCAGTTCCGGGCCGGGCAGGTGGTGGTCGGTGACCAGCACCGCCAGGCCGCGCGCCTTGGCCGCGGCCACGCCCTCGACGCTGGCGATGCCGTTGTCGACCGTGATCAGCAGGTCGGCGCCGCTGGCGGCCACCCGCTCGGCGATCGGCGGCGTCAGGCCGTAGCCGTCGACCACGCGGTCGGGCACCAGGTAGCTCACGTGACGCGCGCCGAGCAGGCGCAGCCCGCGCACCGCCACCGCGCAGGCGGTGGCGCCGTCGCAGTCGTAGTCGGCCACGATGCAGAGCTTGCGGTCGTCGCGGATCGCATCGGCCAGCAGCACCGCCGCCTCGGCGGTGCCGTGCAGGGTCTGCGGCGCCAGCAGCAGCGCCAGGCCGTCGTCCAGCTCTTCCTTGCCGCGCACGCCGCGCGCCGCATAGAGCCGCGCCAGCAGCGGATGGATGCCGGCCTGCTCCAGCGCCCAGGCGCTGCGCGGCGGAATGTCGCGGGGCCGGATCTGCATCGTCACAGCCCTTCCAGCGCAGCGCTCGCGCTCGGCCGGTTGAAGAGGCCGCGGGCCCAGCGCATCAGGCCGCGCTGCTGCACGCCGTAGCGGCGGGCGCCGCGGTCGCCGCAGAGCGTCAGCCGCACGTCGGCGCCGGCCGTGTAGTCGGCCAGCAGGCGGGCCAGCGGGCCGGCGTCGATCGCCTGCCAGGCGGCCGACCAGGCGGCGGCGTCGTCGTGCAGGGCGGGCTCGCGCAGCGTGTCGATCACGGCCGGCACGGCCGGCG
>NZ_LMUW01000087.1 GCF_009765735.1 Xenophilus sp. L33 | reverse complement strand
CGCCGCCGTCGATCCAGCTGCCTTCCACCAACGCCGACTACCTGCAGAACCCGAAGCCGGTTTACCCGGCCTTGAGCAAGCGGCTCGGCGAACAGGGCAAGACGATCGTGCGGGTGCTGATCGGCGTCGACGGCCTGCCACAGAACGCGAGCATCAAGACCTCGAGCGGCTACGACCGCCTCGACGAAGCCGCCAGGACCGCCGTGATGAGCTGGCGCTTCGTGCCGGGCAAACGCAACGGCGTGGTCGAACCGATGGAGTTCAACGTGCCGATCAACTGGGTTCTCAACTGATTTTTGAAAGAGATAGAAAATGGATTCGCAATTCGGCCTGTTGAACCTCTGGCAGCAAGGTGACATCGTCACCAAGGCGGTCGCGCTGCTGTTGGTCGGCATGTCCCTGGCCTCCTGGATCGTGATCCTGGTGAAGGCGATCGACGTCATCAAATACAAGAGCCTGGCCCGGCATTCGTCGGACTTCTGGCACAGCGAGGACTTCGCGACCGCGCTGAACAAGCTCGGCGGCGACAACAGCAACCCGTTCCGCGCCCTGGCGCTCGAAGGCCGCGAAGCCGCCGCCCACCATCGCAACACCAAGGCGCACCTGCACGATTCGCTCGACGTCAGCGACTGGATCACGCGCGCGCTGCGCAACGGCATCGATGAATTCACGGCCCGGCTGCAGACCGGCCTGGCCATCCTGGCGTCGGTCGGCTCGACCGCGCCCTTCATCGGGCTCTTCGGCACCGTCTGGGGCATCTACCACGCGCTGATGAGCATCAGCACGGCAGGCCAGGCCACGATCGACAAGGTCGCCGGCCCGATCGGCGAATCGCTGATCATGACCGCCCTCGGCCTGGCGGTCGCGATTCCCGCCGTGCTGGGCTACAACGCCCTGGTGCGCGGCAACAAGTTCGTGCTGACCAAGCTCAACAGCTTCGCCCACGACCTGCACGCCTACTTCGTGACCGGCGCCCGCGTCCAGAGCGGCGGCGCCGACTCGGCGGTCGTCGTCGTCCCGCTCAAGAAAGGCTGAGCACCATGGCCTTCGGTACCCAGGACGAACCCGACGAGGTCATGAACGAGATCAACATGACGCCGCTGGTCGACGTCATGCTGGTGCTCCTGATCATCTTCATCATCACCGTGCCGGTGATGAAGCATGCGGTGGCGATCGACCTGCCGCGCGCCAGCAGCGAGCCGGAATTGACCAAGCCGCAGAACATCGTGTTCACGGTGACCGCCGACGGCACCTACTACTGGAACGAGCAGAAGATCGACGACAGCGAGTTGGCAAGCCGACTGGCCGCCGAAGCCGCCAAGGACCCGCAGCCGGAACTACACATCCGCGGCGACAAGGCGGTGCGCTATGAACGTGTGGCGAAAGCGATGTCGGAGGCTCGCGAGGCCGGCGTGCGCAAGATCGGCTTCATCACCGAACCCGACCCGAAGTGATCTCGGCTTCGCAAGACAAAAAAATCCACCGCGGCGATTGACTTTGTATTGCGAATCATTATCATTCACTGACCGCTTCGATCAGGGTTCCAAAATGTCCGCCACACCTGCCAACGCCTTCGTCTTCAACCACCCTTCTCTGGACCACACCGGTGGCGGCCGCGGTGCAACCGGCGCGCAGGCCAAGCCGGCGCCGCTGGTCGAAAGTGCCGACCTGCTGCAGGGCTCGAAGACGGTCGGCATCCTCCACAACGGATCGCTCTATCGCCTGCAGGCCACGCGCTTGGGCAAGTTGATCCTCACCAAATAGGCCTACCTCCGTCGACGCTTGTCGACACCCGACGCCACCGCGCAAGTTTCATCGTGGGGCGACTCGAGGAAATCCATCAGGAGTTCCAAAGGGTCGTTTTTTGCTAGCCAACCGTTCGCCGACCAGCCAAGCTTTTTTTCCACCTTGAATGCCAACAAAAAACGCCGCCCGATGGGCGGCGTTTTCATTGACGCGATCGCTTCAGGAATTCAAAGGCCGATCGCGGCGATTCCCGCCTTGGCGATCTGCGCGTCTTCGTTCGACTTGACGCCGCTCACGCCGACTGCGCCGATCACCTGGCCGTCCTTCACGATCGGCACACCGCCTTCGAGCATGGTGTCCAGGCCGGGCGCCGACAGGAAGGCGGTGCGACCGCCGTTGATCATGTCTTCGTAGACCTTGGTCTCGCGCCGGCTGACCGCCGCGGTCTGCGCCTTGGCGGGCGCGACATGGGCCGACATGGCGGCAGCGCCGTCGAGCCGCTGCAGCCAGACCAGATGGCCGCCGTCGTCGGCGATCGCGATTGTCACCGGCCAGTTGTTCTTGAGCGCTTCGGCTTCGGCGCCAGCGGCGATCGCCTTGATGTCGGCCAGTTCGAGCACGGATTTGGTTTTCATGGTCTTCGAGAAAAGTTGAGCAAACCCCAAGCATAGCGTTCGCAAACCATCGGGCGACGCGCTGCCCCGCGCCGCTATGCGATGCCCCGAGTGGGTCTTTCGAGAGTCGCGCCCTTGCAGCCGCCTAGAATCGGCCCCATCTGCGCCACTGCAGCCAACTTCAGGAGCTTCGGCCATGAGCGATCCCGTCAACGTTTTTTCTCCCGTCGGCTACGGCCAGACGCTGCCGGCGGCGGAGCGCCAGCGCGTGCTGCGCAACACCTACTGGCTGCTGGCGCTGAGCCTGCTGCCGACCGTGCTGGGCGCCTGGGTCGGCGTCTCGACCGGCATCACCCGCTCGCTGACCGGCGGCCTCGGCCTGATCGTCTTCATGGGCGGCGCCTTCGCCTTCATGTTCGCGATCGAGAAGACCAAGAACTCGGGCGCCGGCGTGCCGGTGCTGCTGGGCTTCACCTTCTTCATGGGCCTGATGCTGTCGCGGCTGATCTCGCTGGTGCTGGGCTTCAAGAACGGCCCGGACCTGATCATGACGGCCTTCGGCGGCACCGCCGGCGTCTTCTTTCTGATGGCCACGCTGGCCACCGTCATCAAGCGCGACCTGTCGGGCCTGGCCAAGTGGCTGTTCGTCGGGGTGATGGCACTGCTGGTCGGCTCGGTGATCAACATCTTCGTCGGCTCGAGCGCCGGCATGATGGCGATCTCGGTCGCGGCGATCGCGATCTTCTCGATCTACATGCTGTATGACCTCAAGCAGATCATCGACGGCGGCGAGACCAACTACATCAGCGCCGCGCTGAAGCTGTACCTGGACCTCTTCAACGTGTTCCAGAGCTTGCTGGCGCTGCTCGGCATCTTTGGCGGCCAGCGCGACTGAGCCTCGCCGACCTCGCAACAGAAAGGGCCCCGCGGGGCCCTTTTTCATTGGCGCGGCGACCGCGATCAGGCGCGATCGAAAACCGCGATCGACTCCACGTGCGCCGTGTGCGGGAACATGTTCACCACGCCCGCGTGGGTGCAGCGATAGCCGGCCTGGTGCACCAGCAGGCCCGCATCGCGCGCGAGGGTCGAGGGATTGCAGCTGACGTAGACGATGCGCCTGGGCGGCGCCCAGCCGCCCGCATGCGGCTCGATCTGCTGGTGCAGGTCGGCCAGCGCCTTGGCCAGCGCGAAGGCGCCTTCGCGCGGCGGGTCGACCAGCCACTTGTCGGCGGCGCCGTCGGCGACCAGCATCGCGGGCGTCATCTCGAACAGGTTGCGGGCCACGAAGGTGGTCGGCGCCAGCGCATCGCGGCCCGGGACCGCGGCGCGATTGCGCGCGTAGTTGGCGCCGGCGCGGGCGACCAGCGTGTCGCTGCCTTCGATGCCCAGCACTTCTCGCGCGCGGCTGGCCAGCGGCAGGGTGAAGTTGCCGAGCCCGCAGAACCAGTCGATCACACGTTCATCGGAGCGCGGGTCGAGCAGGCGCAGCGCGCGGCCGACCAACACCCGGTTGATGTGCGGATTGACCTGGGTGAAGTCGGTCGGCTTGAAGGGCATCGTCACGCCGAACTCGGGAAGTTCGTAGGCCAGCGTCGGGCCGCCCTCCTCCAGCAGCTTGACCGTTTCCGGGCCCTTGGACTGCAGCCACCACTGCACGCCCGGATGGACGGCCGCGAAGGCCTTCAGCTTCGCGAGGTCGCCATTCGACAGCGGCTCCAGGTGACGCAGCACCAGCGCGATCACGCCCAGCCCCGCATTGCCCGCGGCGTCGCCGCAAGCCAGTTCGATCTGCGGGCAGGTGTCGCGCGCGTCGAGCGAGCCGATCAGTTCGCGCAACGGCATCAGCATGTCGCTGACGGTCGCCGGGAGCACCGGGCAGGACTTGATGTCGGCCAGGTAGCGGCTCTTGCGCTCGTGGAAGCCGATCAGCACCGTGCCCTTCTTGACCACGTGGCGCACCGACAAGCGGGCGCGGTAGCGGTAGTGCCAGGCCGGTCCTTCGAGCGGGCGCAGCAGGTTGTCGGGCTTGACCTTGCCGAGGTGCCAGAGGTTGTCTTCCAGCGAACGCTGCTTGACCGCGACCTGGGCCGAGGCCTCGAGGTGCTGCATCTTGCAGCCGCCGCAGGCGCCGGTGTGCAGGCCGAAATGGACGCAGCCGGGCCGCACGCGCTGCGACGACTCGCGGCGGATCGCGGTCACCGTGCCTTGCGCCCAGTTGTTCTTTTGCCGGTGCTGGTTGAAGCGGACTTCCTCGAAGGGCAAGGCGCCTTCGATGAAGACCACCATGCCGTCGGCCTTGTGTGCCACGCCTTGCGCATCGAGGTCGAGCGACTCGACCTGCAGCCATTCGTCTCCGGGATGCTGCGTGCTTGCCTTCTCGTCGGACATGGAGGCTAGCGCGGCGGCAGGTAGCGCGCCGGATCGACCGGCTTGCCCTGGCGGCGGATCTCGAAGTGCAACTTGACACGGTCGGCGTCGCTGTTGCCCATCTCGGCGATCTTCTGGCCCTTCTGCACCGACTGGTCTTCCTTCACGAGCAGGGTGCGGTTGTGCGCGTAGGCCGTGAGGTAGGTGTTGTTGTGCTTCAGGATGATGAGGTTGCCGTAGCCGCGCAGGCCCGCGCCGGCGTAGACGACGCGGCCGTCGGCCGCGGCCAGCACCGCGTCGCCGGGCTTGCCGCCGATGTCGAGGCCCTTGTTCTTGGATTCGTCGAAGCCGGCGATCAGCGTGCCTTGCGCGGGCCAGATCCAGCCGACGTCCTCGTCGCCGGAAGCGGCGGCCGGCGGGGTCGGCGATGCGGTGATCGGCGTCGCCGGCTTGGCCACGGCAGCGGTCACGGGCGGCGCCGCACTGGCGGCGGCTGCCGCGGCCGCCGCTGCCGCTGCGGCCGACGACGAAGGCTGCGCCACCACCGGCTGCGGCATCGGCCGGCTGACGCTCGCCATGCTCTCGGCGGTCGGCGGGATGACGCGCAGCACCTGGCCGACTTCGATCAGGTCGGGGTTGTCGAGGTTGTTCCAGCGCGCGATGTTCTGCCAGCTCTGGCCGGTGTCGGCGCCGATGCGGCGGATGGTGTCACCGGGACGCACCGCGTAGTAGCCGGGCTTGCCGTAGTTCTCGATGCCGGGCAGTGGCTTGCCGTTGGCATCGACTGTGATCGGAGGGCCGCCGGCGACCGGGTTCGCATTGGCGGCAGTGGCCGGTGGTGCCAACGCCATGGTGCCGCGGTCTTCGACCGGCGCCGGCGTTCGCGGCGACGCGCAGCCCGCAATCACGAGCGCGGCGGCCAGCGTCATGCCGGCGAGCCAGCTCCGATTGCCAATACCCTGCATGTGTTCTTCCTTCAAGCAATTCCCGATTTTAGGGGGACAAAGTGAACCGCCTCAAGAATGCGGCGCTCGAGTCCACGGGCGGTTTTGTCGATCACCACCAGGGCCTGGCCGCCGGTCGCGGACTGGGTCGGCGCGACGATGCGGCCGCCGATCGCCAGCTGCGTGATCCAGGCTTCGGGCACCGATTCGCCGCCGGCCGCGGCGATGATGCCGGCATAGGGCGCGCCCTTCGGATAGCCGACCATGCCGTCGCCGAGCATCAGGTGCACGGTCGCCAGGCGGAACGGGCGCAGGTTCACGCGCGCCTTCTCGTGCAGCCCGCGCAGCCGCTCGATGCTGTAGACCTCGGTCGCGACATGGCCCAGCACGGCGGCCTGGTAGCCGCAGCCGGTGCCGATCTCGAGCACGCGGCCGAGACGGTCGTTGGCCTTGTTGGCCAGCGCCGGCGCGCCGAGCAGCAGCTCGATCATGCGGGCGACAACGTTCGGCTTGGAGATGGTCTGGCCCAGGCCGATCGGCAGGCTGGTGTCTTCGTAGGCCTGGTTGACCAGCGCGCTGTCGACGAAGCGATGCCGCTCGACCGTGCCCATGGCCCGCAGCACGCGGGCGTCGGCGATGCCCTGCGCGGCCAGCCGTTTGACCATGCGCGCACGCACCGCGTCGGAAGCCATCGCCGGCGTGCGGTCGATCGCGGCGATGCTCGGCGTGGTGGCGGTGGTGGCTGCCGGCGGACGGCCGCGGGTGGCGGCGGAAGCGGTGGGCGTGAGCCGCAGGGGGAACCCCGGGCGCTGGGTCGCCATGTCAGGCGGACTCGCCGAGCCGGCCCAGGGTGTCGCGCCAGTGGCCGAGCCGCGCGTGGTCGGTCAGGTCGATCTGCAGGGGCGTGAGCGCGACATGGCCTTGGGCCGCGGCATGGAAGTCGGTGCCTTCGCCGCTGTCCTTGGCGCCGCCGGCGCCGGCGATCCAGTACATGGTCTCGCCGCGCGGGCTTTGCTGGGTGATGACCTTCTCGGCCGCGTGGCGGCGCCCGAGGCGGCACACGCGCACCGGCTTCAGCTCTTCCCAGGGGCGGTTCGGCACGTTCACGTTGAGCAGGAACGTCGGGCCGTCGAGCATGCGCTCGCGTTCGATCTGCTCGACCAGGCGGCGCGCGACCCGGGCCGCGGCATCGATGTGGGCCCAGCCCTTCTCGATCTGCGAGAAGGCGATCGCCGGGATGCCGAACAGGTAGGCCTCCATGGCGGCGCCGACGGTGCCCGAGTAGATGGTGTCGTCGCCCATGTTGGCGCCGTTGTTGATGCCGGAGACCACCAGGTCGGGCCGGTAGTCGAGCAGGCCCTTGAGCGCGATGTGCACGCAGTCGGCCGGCGTGCCGGTGACGTAGCGAAAGCCGTTGTGGGCCGCGTGCACGTAGAGCGGCGCGGCCAGCGTGAGGGCGTTGGACTTGGCGCTGTTGTTGTGCTCGGGTGCGACCACCTCGACCTCGGCCACGTCCTTGAGCGCATCGTGCAGCGCGACGAGGCCGGGCGCCTGGTAGCCGTCGTCGTTCGAAATAAGTATCTTCATGGCGTCTCTGGGTGGACCGATTGTAGGCGGCGCGGGCGTCGCGACAGGGACACGGGCGCCTCGCGCGAGCCGCCTATCATGACCCGCTTTTCACATCCCAACGGACCCCATAGAAGGAGACGAGCATGCATGCATGGCTCTGCGAGAACCCCGTCGGCGTCGACGCGCTGACCTGGAAGGAACTGCCGACACCGACACCCGGGCCGGGGCAGGTGCTGATCGAGATCAAGGCCGCGAGCCTGAACTTTCCCGACCTCCTGATCGTGCAGAACAAGTACCAGATGAAGCCACCGCTGCCCTTCGTGCCGGGTTCGGAATACGCGGGCGTGATCGCCGCGGTCGGTGAAGGCGTCAGCCATCTGAAGGTCGGCCAGAACGTGGCCTGCCTGTCGGGGACCGGCGGCTTCGCCACGCACACCCTCGCGCCGGCCGCGCTGTGCCTGCCGCTGCCCGAAGGTTTCGGCCACGTGGACGCGGCCGCGTTCCCCATGATCTACGCCACCTCGCACCACGCCCTGCTCGACCGCGGGCAATTGAAGGCCGGCGAGACCGTCCTGATTCTCGGCGCGGCGGGCGGCGTCGGCACTTCGGCCATCCAGATTGCAAAGGCGGTCGGTGCCAAAGTCATTGCGGCCGCGTCGACCGACGAGAAATGCGAGCTGTGCAAGTCCATTGGCGCGGACCTCACGATCAACTACACGACGAATGCGGTGCCCAATGCATTTCGGGAAGCGATCAAGGCGGCGACCGACGGCAAAGGCCCGGATGTCATTTACGACCCGGTCGGTGGCGAATTCGCCGAGCCTGCATTTCGCTCCATTGCCTGGCGCGGGCGTTATCTGGTGGTCGGCTTCGCGTCGGGACCGATTCCTTCGCTGCCTTTGAATTTGACGCTCCTGAAGGGCGCGTCGCTGGTCGGCGTGTTCTGGGGCGATTTCGCAAGACGCGAGCCGAAGGCCAACGTGCAGATGATGGCCGAATTGGGGCAGTGGTACGGCCAGGGCAAGATCAAGCCGGTGATCGACCGCACGATGCCGATGGCCGAACTCAAGGCGGCCTATGCGCACATGGGCTCGCGCGGGGTCAAGGGCAAGCTGGTGATGGTGAACTGACGCCTGCCCCTCGTCGCTGTCAGCCCCAATGAAAAAGCCCGCACGCGCGGGCTTTTTCGTTTGGCGGCGGGCCGGGAGGCCTACTTGATCTCGAAGTCGGAAATCGACTTGCCGGCGGCCAGCGCCTCGGTGATCCAGCGCGGCTTGCGGCCGCGGCCGCCGGACCAGGTTTCGCCGGTCGGGCTGCGGTATTTGGCAGCGGCCTTGGGTGCCGCGACCGCGGTGGCGCGCTTGGCGGCGCGGCCACCCAGCTTCAGGTCGGCGGCGGACAAACCGTATTCGGCGATCTTCTTGCGCAACTCCTCCACCACGCCGGCACGCTCTTGATTGCGCAGCTCTTCGGCTTGCTTGCGCAATTGGGCGATCTGCTCGTCGTGCTTCTTGATCTGGGAATTGATGTCGGCAAGCGTGGAAGCCATCTTTGCTTATCCTGGAATTGAAAAGCGAAAATTCTAATTCAGATTGCTATTGCCGCAAGATGGCGGGGCCAAAAAAAAGCGCCGGTCGATTGACCGGCGCTTTTCTTGAACGATGCTTGGGGTGGCTGATGGGACTCGAACCCACGACGACCAGAATCACAATCTGGGACTCTACCAGCTGAGCTACAGCCACCGTAGAGCCATCGATTGTAGCGGGAAAAAATCAGCGTTCGGCGGTGAGCGGCACATCGGCCGGCTTCGGCACCAGGATTTCGGCCTTGTAGCGGTCCTTCAACAGGTCGTAGTAGGCGGCGCTCTCGGCCGCGCCCACGGCTTGCGCGAACTGCTGGCTTTCCTGCTTGGCCTGCTCGGGCGCGGGCGGCGTGCGCGGCACGGTCTTCAGCACCCGCACGACGTCGTAGCCCTGAACGCCCAGGTCGGCGCCGACCAGCGCCGGCAGCTTGGCGGTGTCGGCACGCAGCGCGACGTCGACCACGGCCGGCGGCTGCGACTGGGTGTCCAGCCGCGACACCGTGACCGGTGCGGCGAAGGTCGCGCCGGCGGGGTCGGCCTGCCAGGCAGCCAGCTTGGCCTCTCCTTCGGCACGGGCCAGGGCGGCCGATCGCTCGGCGACGAACTGCGCGCGGACCTTGTCCTTGACCTCGTCGAAGGGCTGCACCCGCGCCGGCGAGTACTTGACCACGCGACCCGAAGCGAGCTGGTTCGGGCCGATCTCGATCGCCTCGGTGTTGTGCTTGCGCTCGAGCGAATCGGGCGCGAACAGCGCACTCAGGAAGCTGCGGTTCGCGAGCACGCCGGTGACGCCCTTGGGCGGCGTGCGGGTGACGTTGGCGGCGGTCTGGATCGTCAGGTGCAGCTTGTCGGCGGCGGCCTGGAGGCTGTCGGGCTGCTGGTAGACCAGGTCGGTGAAGCTCTCGGCCGCCTTGGCGAATTCCTGCGTCGCCTGCTGGCCGCGGACCTCGTTCTCGATCTGCGCACGGACCTTGTCGAAGGGCGGCACCACGGCCGGCTTGATGTCGGTAAGTTCGATGATGTGATAGCCGAAGTCGGTCTCGATCACGTCGCTGATCTCGCCTTTCTTGAGCGCGAACACCGTGTCCTCGAAGGGCTTGACCATCGCGCCGCGGGTGATGAAGTCGAGGTCGCCGCCCTTCTCGGCAGAGCCCGGGTCCTGCGAATTCTTGCGGGCGACGTCGGCGAAGGTGTTGGGCGCCTTGCGCACCTCGGCCAGCAGCTCTTCGGCCCTGGCCTTCGCCTTGGCGCGGTCGGCGGCCGGCGCGCCGGCGGGCGACGCGATCAGGATGTGGCTGGCGCGGCGCTCTTCCTGGCTGCCGAAGCGGGCCGCGTTCTGGTCGTAGTAGCCATGCAGGTCGGCGTCGCTGACCGTGATGTTCTTCTTGGCGGCGTCGAGGTCGAGCACCAGGTATTCGATGTTCGCCTGCTCGGGCAGCTGGAACTGCGCGGCATGGGCCTGGTAGAAGGCCTGCAGGTCGGCGTCGTTGACCGTGACCTTGGCGACGAAGTCGGCCGGGTTGAAGCGCGCGACCTGGATCTCGCGGCGGTCGTAGAAGGCGTCGAGCGTGGCCGCGGCCTGCGCGGTGGTGGCGAAGGCCGTGCCCGACACGCCGAGCGAGACCTGCTGGGTCGCCAGGCTGGCGCGCACCGAGGCTTCGTATTGCTCGGGCGTCTGGCCGGTCACGCGCATGAAGGTCTCGCGGTCGAACTTGCCGTCGGGCGTGCGGAACGAGGCCAGGCCCTGGTCGGCGGCGAACATGCGCGCCAGCCGCTCTTCGGAGACGGTCATGTTGGTCTTTGCGGCCGCGGCCGCCAGCACGCGTTCGCGCACCATGCGCTCGAGCGTGGCGTAGCGGGCGGCGTCGGAGTCGAGCAGCGCCGGGTCGATGTTCGGCGCCTGCTGGCGGATGCGGTCGGTCTCGTTGCGATGCTGGGCGTCCCACTCGGGCCGCGTGATGTTGGTGCCCGCAACGCGCGCCACCTTCTCGCCATCCCCGCTGCCCTGCTGATACCGATCGACGCCGAACAACACGAACGACGGAATGATCAGCAAGAACAAGAACACCATGACGATCTTGTTGTACTTGCGGAAGGTATCAAACATGCTTTCAACTCTCTATGGAACGCGAATCGACGCGGCAACAAAAAAGGCGAACCGTCCAGTTCGCCTTTGCATCAGTGGTGGTGGGTGCTGAGGGGCTCGAACCCCCGACCTACGCCGTGTAAAGGCGCCGCTCTACCAGCTGAGCTAAGCACCCCACTGCGGACAATGTCTCAGTTCAGCGCGTCTTTGAGCGCCTTGCCAGGACGGAACTTCGGGATCTTGGCGGCCTTGATTTTAATCGCGTCGCCGGTGCGCGGATTCCGGCCGGTGCGCGCCGCCCGTTTGCCGACCGCGAAAGTACCGAAACCGACGAGCGAGACCGAACCGCCCTTCTTGAGCGTGGTCCGAATGGCGCCGATGGTGGATTCGAGTGCGCGGGTGGCCGCGGCCTTGGAGATGTCGGCGTTCTTTGCGATGTGCTCAATCAGTTCGGTCTTGTTCACAAGGGCCCCTTGTAGAAAAAATTGTTGATCAGTGGCGTCAGACGCTGCGCCCACCCCGCGACGCCGCCGCGGGGGTGGGTGACAGAAAACGTGGAAGGCAGTTCTGACGCGCCGGCAGCGCGCTGCCGACAAGGATTACAACCACTGGTCCCGGGGGTGTCAATACGACGCATGCCCCTGGCCGCCAGCGAGGGGCGCGATTTTAAAGGGCTTTTCGAGAACCGTTTTTCAGAGCGCCTCGGCGATGGCGCGGCCGAGGTCGCCGGTCGATGCACGGCCACCGATGTCGGGCGTGCGGGGCGCGTCGCTGCCGGGCGCGAGCACCTTCTCGATCGCGGCCAGCACCGCGTCGTGCGCCTCCTTGTGGCCGAGGAACTCGAGCATCATCGCGCCGCACCAGATCTGGCCGATCGGATTCGCGATGCCCTTGCCGGCGATGTCGGGCGCCGACCCGTGCACCGGCTCGAACAGCGAAGGCGTGGTGCGCTCGGGGTTGAGGTTGGCACTCGGCGCGATGCCGATGGTGCCGGTGCAGGCCGGGCCGAGGTCCGACAGGATGTCGCCGAAGAGGTTGCTGGCCACCACCACGTCGAAGAAGTCGGGCCGCTGCACGAAGTGCGCGGTGAGGATGTCGATGTGGAACTTGTCGAGCGTGATGCCGGGGTAGTTCTTCGCCATGGCCGCGACCCGTTCGTCCCAGTAGGGCATGGTGATCGAGATGCCGTTGGACTTGGTGGCGCTGGTGAGGTGCTTCTTAGGGCGCGACTGCGCCAGCTCGAAGGCGAACTTCAGCACGCGGTCGACGCCGATGCGCGACATCACGGTTTCCTGCACCACGATCTCGCGCGGCGTGCCTTCGTACATGCGCCCGCCGATGCTCGAGTATTCGCCTTCGGTGTTCTCGCGCACGATGTACATGTCGATCTCGCCGGGCTGGCGCGGCGAGCCGTCGCGCCGCACCACCGGCGCCACGATGCCCGGCATCAGGCGCGCCGGCCGCAGGTTGATGTACTGGTCGAATTCGCGGCGGAACAGCAGCAGCGAACCCCACAGCGAGACATGGTCGGGGATCTTCTCGGGCCAGCCGACGGCGCCGAAGTAGATCGCGTCGTGGCCGCCGATCTGGTCCTTCCAGTCGTCGGGCAGCATCTTGCCGTGCTTCTCGCAGTAGTCCCAGCTGGAGAAGTCGAAGTGGTCGAACTTCAGGTCGATGCCGAACTTGCGGGCCGCGGCGTCGAGCACCCGCAGGCCCTCGGGCATGGTTTCCTTGCCGATGCCGTCGCCGGCGATGACTGCGATGCGATGGGTGCTCATGTCTCAGGTCCTTGATGGAGAGTGGAAGAAAGCCAGCGCCTCGGCGAGCAGCTCGCGCGGCGCTTCCTCGGGAATGTAGTGGCCGCAGGGCAAGGCCCGGCCGCTCACCGCGTCGGCGCGCTCGCGCCACAGCGCCAGCACGTCGAAGGAGCGGCCGACCGCGCCGTGCTCGCCCCACAGCACGCGCAGCGGCTGGGCCAGCCGGCGGCCGGCGGCGATGTCCTCGCGGTCGTGCACGAGGTCGATGCCGGCGGACGCGCGGTAGTCCTCGCAGATGGCCTGGGCGCTGCCTTCGATCGCGATGCAGCGTTCGTATTCGGCCATGGCCTCGGGCGCGAAAGGCGCGAGCCCGGCATGGCGGCCGCCCATGACGCTGCGGATGTAGCGCACCGGGTCGGACTCGATCAGCGCCTCGGGCAGCGGCGGCGGCTGGATCAGGAAGAACCAGTGCCAGTAGGCGCGGGCGAAGGCTTCGGTGGTGTTCTCGTACATCGCCAGCGTCGGCGCGATGTCGAGCAGCAGCAGCCGGTCGACCGCCGCCGGATGGTCCGCGGCCAGCCGATGCGCGACCCGTGCACCGCGGTCGTGGGCCAGCACGCCGAAGCGCTCGAAGCCGTGGTGGCGCATGGCGGCCATGGCATCGAGCGCCATCTCGCGCTTGGAATAGGCCTGGTGCGTGCCGTCGGAGGTCGGCCGCCCGGAGTCGCCGTAGCCGCGCAGGTCGAGCAGCACCACGGTGAAGTGCGCGGCGAGCGTGGGCGCCACGCGGTGCCAGTTCGCATGGGTCTGCGGATGGCCGTGCAGCAGCAGCAGCGGTTCGCCCTGGCCGCCGATGCGGCCGTGCAGGCGGACGCCGTCGCGCGACAGGTCGAAGGGAGTGAAGCCGCTGAACATGGCACTGGACATGGCGTTGATTGTGCGTTGCGCCCTGCGCTCCATCAAGCAACAATGAGCCAATTCATACTTTCCGAAACGGCAGCAATCGAATGAACCGCGGCGACCTCGAACTGGTGAGCGCGATCCACCTGCGCGGCAGCCTGGCCGGCGCCGCGCAGGCCCTGAACGTCGTGCCTTCGGTCGTGACCAAGCGGCTCGGCGCGCTGGAAGCCAGCCTGGGCCAGCGGCTCTTCGACCGCACCACGCGCCGGCTCAGCGCGACCGCCGAGGGCGAGACCGTGTTCCAGCATGCGCAGACGCTGTTGGCGGGCTTCGCGGCGCTGGAGAACGAACTTGGCGAACGCCAGACGGCGCTGCAGGGCAGCATCCGGCTGGTGGCGCCCTTCGGCTTCGGCCGCCGCTGGGTCGGGCCGGCGCTGGGCGCCTTCGCCGAGCGACACCCGGGCCTGTCGATCCAGCTCAGCCTCACCGAGAAGCTGCCCGAGCTGGGCCCCGAGGGCATCGACGGCGCGGTCTGGCTGTTCGCGCCGCAGCGCCGCCACGACAGCGAATGGATCAGCCGGCGGCTGGCCCGCAACCAGCGCGTGCTGGCCGCCAGCCCGGCCTATGTCGAGCGCCGCGGCCTGCCGTTCGACGTCGCCGCGCTGGCCGCCCACGACTGCCTGGTGGCCAGCGAGAACGGCGACGGCAGCGAGCGCGACGGCACGCTCTGGACCTTGCGCCATGCGCGCGACTCGTCCGTCGCGCGGGTGCGGGTGCAGGGGCCGCTCGCCAGCAACTCGGGCGAGATGGTGCGCGACTGGTGCCTGGCCGGTCGCGGCATCATGCTGCGCAGCCTCTGGGACATCGCGCCGCTGCTGGCCTCGGGCGAACTGCTGCGGGTGCTGCCGCAGTGGTCGATGCCGGACGCCGACATCCAGTGGGTCGCGCCCTGGCGGCCGAAGACGCCGCGCCGGGTGCGCCTCTTGATCGACTTCCTGGCCGAGCGCTTCCGCGATTCGCCGTGGACCGCCGCGGCCGCGCCGGCGGCGCCCGCCAGGCCGGTCAAGACCGCTACTGCCGCTACTGCCGCACCACGAGGCTCACGCCGACGACCGTGATCGCGATGCCGGCCACGGTCAGCGCGGTGATCGGCTCGGCGAACAGCAGCCAGGCCATCACCGCGGTGGTCGGCGGCACCAGGTAGAGCAGGCTGGTGACCGCGGTCGCGGTGCCGCGCTGGATCAGCAGATAGAGCAGCGAATTGGCGCCGAGCGACAGTGCCAGCACCGACCAGGCCATCGCGCCGCCCGAGGCCAGGTTCCACTGGATGGCCTCCGGCTCCAGCAACGTGAAGGGCAGCGTCACGATCAGCGCGGCGGCCAACTGGATCGCGCTGGCGCTGCGGACGTCGCAGGGCGCGAGCCAGCGCTTCTGGTAGAGCGTGCCGGCGGTGATCGACAGCAGCGCCAGCAAGGCCAGGCTCATCGTCAGCGCGTTGACCTCGCCGCCTTGCTGCAGCTTGCGCAGCACCACCAGCACCAGCCCGGCGAAGCCCAGGAAGAGCCCCGCCCATTGGCGCCGCGAGATGCTGCCGCCGCGCATCGACAGCCAGATCGCGGTCAGCACCGGCTGGATGCCGACCAGCAGCGCGACCAGCCCGGAGCCCATGCCGGCGCGCACCGCGGCCCAGACGCCGCCGAGGTAGCCGGCCTGCATCAGCACGCCGGTGACCGACAGGTGCAGCCATTGCATGCGATCGCGCGGCCAGGCGACGCGCGCCATGCGGATCCAGGCGAGGAAGCACAGGAAGGACAGCGCATAGCGCACCGCCAGGAACTTGAGCGGCGGCGCGAAGGGCATGCCGAATCGCGCCACGATGAAGCCGGTGCTCCAGATGACCACGAAGACCGCGGGCATCGCGCGGAACCAGCCCGACGAGCCGGCCGTGGCCGAAGCCGTCATCGCGCGCGGGCCCGGATCTCGGGAATGGCCTTTTGCAGGTAATAGACCATCGACCAGACGGTGAGCACCGCCGAGACCCAGATCAGCCACTCGCCCCAGACGCCGGTGTCGATGCGGCCGAAGAGCATGCCGTTGAAGAGCAGGAAGGGGATCGCGACCATCTGCACCACGGTCTTGATCTTGCCCACCATGTGCACCGCCACGCTCTTGGAGGCGCCGATCTGCGCCATCCACTCGCGCAGCGCGGAGATGGCGATCTCGCGCCCGATGATGATCAGGGCGACGAAGACGTCGGCGCGGTTGAGGTGCACCAGCACCAGCAGCGAGGCGCAGACCAGGAACTTGTCGGCCACCGGATCGAGGAAGGCGCCGAAGGCCGAGGTCTGGTTGAGCTTGCGCGCCAGGTAGCCGTCGAGCCAGTCGGTGGCCGCGAAGACGATGAACATCACCGTGGCGATCAGGTTGCGCATCGGCTCGGCCAACGGAAGGTAGAACACGCCCACGATCAGCGGGATCGCGACGATGCGCGTCCAGGTCATGATCGTTGGCAGGGTCCAGAACATTGCGGGCGATTGTGTCATGGCGGATCGGGCCGCCATGTCGGTCGACTTCAATGAAGCGCCTTGTAGATTTCCTCGGCCAGGTCGGAGGCGATGCCGTCGACCGACGCGATGTCCTCCACGCTCGCCGCCGCCACGCCGCGAATGCCGCCGAAGCGCTGCAGCAGGCGCGCCCGGCGCTTCGGCCCGATGCCCGGAATGTCTTCGAGCTGGCTGCCGCCGACCCGCACCTTGGCCCGCTTGGCGCGCATGCCGGTGATCGCGAAGCGATGGGCCTCGTCGCGGATCTGCGCCACCAGCATCAGGGCGGCGGAGTCCTTGCCGAGGTAGACCTTCTCGCGGCCGTCGGCGAAGACCAGTTCTTCCAGCCCGACCTTGCGGCCCTCGCCCTTCTCGACCCCGACGATCAGCGACAGCGGCAGGCCCAGCTCGCTGAACACCTCGCGCGCCATCGACACCTGGCCCTTGCCGCCGTCGACCAGCACCAGCTCCGGCATGCGGGCCGAGCGCGTGCCCTGCGGCGCGTCGGTGCCGACGCCGCCGGCATCGCCGACGGTGGGCGCATCGGTCTCGGCGGCCATCGCCTCGGCCAGCTTGCCGTAGCGGCGCAGCAGCACCTGGCGCATGGCGGCGTAGTCGTCCCCGGGCGTGATGCCGTCGATGTTGTAGCGGCGGTATTCGCGGTTCTGCATCGCGTGATGCTCGAACACCACGCAGGAGGCCTGCGTCGCCTCGCCCGCGGTGTGCGAGATGTCGAAGCATTCGACGCGGAAGTTGTCGAGGTCGTCGGGCGCCAGCTCGAGCGCATCGACCAGCGCGCGGGTGCGGGCCTGCTGCGAGCCTTCCTCGGCCAGCAGGCGCGCCAGTTGCAGGCTGGCGTTCTTGCAGGCCATCTCGAGCCAGAGCCGGCGCTGCTCGCGCGGGTTGAAGACCGCGTTGATGCGGATGCCGGCCTGCTGCGCGACCGCCTCGATCAGCTCGCGGCCGACCGGTTCGCTCAGCACCAGCGTGGCCGGCACCGGCACGTCGATGTAGTGCTGGGCGATGAAGGCTTCGAGCACCTGGACCTCGACCGGGTCGGACAGCGGCGATGCGTCCTCATCGCCCTCGCCTTCCTGTTCCCCCATCTGAAGCTGCGCCGCGTCGTCCACGTGCACCGGGAAGTAGGCCCGGTCGCCCAGGTGCCGGCCGCCGCGCACCATCGCCAGGTTCACGCAGGCACGGCCGCCCTGCACCTTGACCGCCAGGATGTCGACGTCCTTGTCGGAGGCGATCTCGACCGACTGCTGGTGCAGCACCCGCGAGAGCGCCGACATCTGGTTGCGCAGCTCGGCCGCCTGCTCGAACTGCAGCTTGTCGGCGTGGGCCATCATGCGGGCCTCGAGCTGAGTCAGCACCGCCTGGGTGTCGCCCATCAGGAAGGCCTCGGCATTGGCCACGTCCTGCGCATAGGCGGCCGGCTCGATGTAGCCGACGCAGGGGCCGGTGCAGCGCTTGATCTGGTAGAGCAGGCAGGGCCGGGTGCGGTTGGCGTAGACCGTGTCCTCGCAGGTGCGCAGCTTGAAGACCTTCTGCAGCAGCTGGATCGATTCCTTGACCGACCAGGCGCTCGGGTACGGCCCGAAGTAGCGGTGCTTGCGATCGGTCGCGCCGCGGTAGTAGGCCAGCCGCGGGAAGGTGTGCGAGGCGATCTTCAGGTAGGGGTAGCTCTTGTCGTCGCGGAACAGGATGTTGTAGCGCGGCTTGAGCGTCTTGATCAGGTTGTTCTCGAGCAGCAGCGCCTCGGCCTCGGAGCGCACCACCGTGGTCTCCATGCGGACGATCTTCGAGATCATGTGGCCGATGCGGGTGCCACCGTGGTTCTTCTGGAAGTAGTTGGCGACCCGCTTCTTCAGGTTGCGGGCCTTGCCGACATAGAGCACGCCGCCGGCGGCATCGAAATAGCGGTAGACGCCGGGCAACTGGGGCAGCGCCGCCACTTCGCTCAGCAGTTGCTCGGAATGCATTTCTGACATCTGTAGAGTATCCCGCGATGCGCTGGGACATTTTCTGCAAGGTGATCGACAACCACGGCGACGTCGGCGTCTGCTGGCGCCTCGCGGTGGCGCTCGCCGGTGCCGGCGAGCGGGTGCGATTGTGGATCGACGACGGCTCGGCGCTGGCCTGGATGGCGCCGGACGGCCACGCAGGCGTCGAAGTGGTGGACTGGAGCGATGACGCAGCGGTCGACGCGGCGGCAGCCGGACCGGCGCCCGACGTGCTGGTCGAGGCCTTCGGCTGCGATCCGGCGCCGGCGCTGGTCGCCGCCTTCGCCCGGGCCCGCGTGGCAGATGGCGCTTCGCATCGCTGGATCAACCTCGAATACCTTTCCGCCGAGCCCTACGTCGAACGGCTGCACGGCCTGCCCTCGCCGGTCTTCAAGGGTCCGGGCGAAGGCCTGACCAAGCACTTCTTCTATCCCGGCTTCACCGACGCGACCGGCGGGCTGCTGCGCGAGCCGGACCTGGCCGCCGAGCGCGAAGGCTTCGAGCGCCGCGACTGGCTGGCGCGCCAGGGCATCGACTGGGAGGGCGAACGGGTCGTGAGCCTCTTCTGCTACGAGCCGGCCGCCCTACCCGCGCTGCTGGCGCAGTTCGAGGCGGCGCCCGAGCCGACCCTTCTGCTGGTGACCGCCGGCCGCGCCAGTGCCGCCCTGCCGCCCGGGCCGGCCCGGCGCGGCGCGCTCGCGATCCACTGGCTGCCGCACCTGCCGCAGCCGGAATTCGACCGCCTGCTCTGGGCCTCGGACTTCAACTTCGTCCGCGGCGAGGATTCGCTGGTGCGGGCGCTCTGGGCCGGCGCGCCCTTCGCCTGGCAGATCTATCCGCAGGACGACGACGCCCACCACGTCAAGCTGG
Organism: Xenophilus sp. L33; assembly: GCF_009765735.1. GTDB lineage: Bacteria > Pseudomonadota > Gammaproteobacteria > Burkholderiales > Burkholderiaceae_C > Variovorax. The sequence goes on along the minus strand of NZ_LMUW01000087.1, from coordinate 37,488 downwards.
ACGCCTTCCTGGACTGGCTCGGGGCGCCGCGGCCGGTACGCGATTTCCAGCACGCCTGGAACGGCATGGCGGCAAGCGGCGACCTGCCGCCGCTCGACCTCCCGCTGCTCGAATCGTGGGCGGCGACGGTCCGGGCGGCGCGCGGCCGATTGCTGGCGCAGGACGACCTTTTGACGCGCCTCTGCCAGTTCGTCGCCCAAAAAAGCTAAAATTGCGGGCTTTGCGGAATTCCAGCAGCGGGAACCGACGGCCCGAAGGGCTCAGATCGGGCCCCACGCGCTGCATCCGCTGAACCCGCCGCGGTGAATGCACCAGCCGGCGCCCGAGGACATGGCGTCCGAACGGCCCCTGGCGCACCGAGCGGCCAACATCCAGAGACCCCTATGAAAATCGCTCAAGAAATCCGCGCCGGCAACGTGATCATGCACGGCAAGGACCCGATGGTCGTCCTCAAGACCGAATACAGCCGCGGCGGCCGCAACTCCGCCACCGTGCGCATGAAGCTCAAGAGCCTGATCGCCAACTTCAACACCGAAGTGGTCTTCAAGGCCGACGACAAGATCGACCAGATCGTGCTGGACAAGAAGGAGTGCACCTACTCCTACTTCGCCGACCCGATGTACGTCTGCATGGACACCGAATTCAACCAGTACGAAGTCGAGGCCGAGAACATGGGCGATTCGCTCAACTACCTCGAGGACGGCATGCCGGTCGAAGTGGTGTTCTACGACGGCAAGGCGATCTCGGTCGAACTGCCGACCAGCGTCGAGCGCGAAATCACCTGGACCGAGCCGGCCGTCAAGGGCGACACCTCGGGCAAGGTCATGAAGCCGGCCAAGATCTCGACCGGCTTCGAGATCGGCGTGCCGCTGTTCGTCGCCCAGGGCGACCGCATCGAAATCGACACCCGCACCGGCGAATACCGCAAGCGCGTCTGAGCTGCCTGCAGCGATCGTGAAAAAGGCTCCTCCGGGAGCCTTTTTGCGTTGCCGCGCCACCCTCGTTGCGCTTCGCGCCCGTCGTGGGCCCGGAAACTGCAAAGGGCACAATCCGCCGGACACATCCTTCGTACCTTTCGCAAGAACATGGAAAACACGAGCACCCACGACCTCCACAACAAGCGCCTCGCCGATGCCTGGGCCACGCTGCAGGCCCATTCGGACGAGGGACTCCCGCTCAATCCCGATCCCTCGCGCCTGGCCTTCGCCGACCCCGAATTCCTGCTGCGCCGCGAGACCCGCGGCCTGCGCATGCAGCTGGAACTGATGAAGCCGGACATCGAGATGCGCGCCCATGGCATCGAGAATACGGTGGTGGTCTTCGGCAGCGCGCGCTTTCGAAGCGAAGAGGAATCTGGCGCGCTGATCGCCCAGGCCGATGCCGCCGGCGACACCGTGGCCGCCGAGCGCTACCGCCGGCTGGCCCGCAGCTCGCACTACTACGAGAAGGCGCGCGCCTTCGGCAAGCTGGTGGCGCAATACAGCAACGAGCGCGAGCCGCAGGACAAGCTCTTCGTCTGCACCGGCGGCGGCCCGGGCATCATGCAGGCCGCCAATCGCGGGGCCTACGAAGGCGGCGGCCTGTCGGTCGGCCTGGCCATCGCCCTGCCGATGGAAGAGGAACCGAACCCCTACGTCACGCCGGCGCTGAGCTTCAAGTTCCACTACTTCGCGATCCGCAAGATGCACTTCATGATGCGGGCGAAGGCGCTGGTGGCCTTCCCGGGCGGCTTCGGCACGCTCGACGAGCTGTTCGAGGTGATCACGCTGGTCCAGACCAAGAAGGCCAAGCCGGTGCCGATCGTGCTCTTCGGCTCCGACTACTGGAAGCAGCTGATCAACTTCGAATTCCTGGCCGAGGAAGGCGTCATCTCGCCGAACGACGTCAAGCTGATCGAGTACGTCGACGCGCCGCAGGACGCGTGGGCGTACATCCGCAACTTCTACAAGCTCTGAGCCTCGTCGTCGGCATCGGCCGCGGGTAGCAGCCCCTGCGTCTGCTCCTCCGGCAGCGCCTCGACCTTGCGCAAGGCCAGGCGCATCTGCTTGGCCCGCGTGTCGGCCTTGTCGAGCGTGTCGGACGCCTTGCTCACCTGCTCGCGGATCTTGGCGACCCAGTCGCCGTAGCGCTCGAACTCGGTCTTGACCGCGCCCAGCACCTTCCAGACCTCGGAGGCCTGCTGCTCCAGCGCCAGCGTGCGAAAGCCCATGTGCAGGCTGTTGAGCATCGCCAGCAAGGTGGTCGGGCCGGCCAGCGTGACCCGGTATTGCCGCTGGATCGCGTCCATCAATCCGGGCCGGCGTAGCACCTCGGCGTAGAGGCTCTCGATCGGCAGGAACAGGATCGCGAAGTCGGTGGTGTGCGGCGCCGCCAGGTAGCTTTCGGCGATCGACTTGGCCTCGGTGCGGATGCGCGCCTCCAGCGCCTTGGCGGCCTGCTCCGCGGATGCCGCATCGGCCCGCTCGTGGGCGTCGAGCAGCCGTTCGTAGTCGTCGCGCGGGAACTTGGCATCGATCGGCAGCCAGACCGGCGCGCCGTCGCCGCCGCGGCCCGGGAAGCGGATCGCGAAGTCGACCCGCTGGCCGCTGCGCGGCTTGGTCTCGACCTGGCGCGCGTACTGGTCGGGCGTCAGCACCTGCTCGAGCAGGGCCTCGAGTTGCACCTCGCCGAAGACGCCGCGCGTCTTGACGTTGGTCAGCACCCGCTGGAGGCTTCCCACGCCGACCGCCAGCGACTGCATCTCGCCCAGACCCTTGTGCACCTGCTCGAGCCGGTCGGCGACCTGCTTGAAGCTTTCGCCGAGCCGGGCCTCGAGCGTGCTCTGCAGCTTCTCGTCGACCGTCTGGCGCATCTCGTCGAGCTTGGCGGCGTTGCTCTGCTGCAGCTGCGCCAGCTGCGTCGCCATGGTCTCGCGCACCTCCGCCAGGCGTCGCGCGTTCGATTCGCTCAGGCCCTGCAGCTGGCTGTTGAGCGTGTCGGCCAGCGTCTTCTGCAACAGCGTGAGCTGCTGGGCGAAGGCGTCGATCTGGGCGTTCTGGGTGCGCGTCGCTTCGGCGCCCTGATGCACCAGCGCCTGCTGGAAGGTGGCGAAGGCCTGTGCCGTCTCCTGACGCGTGCCGCGCGACGATTCACCGATCTCGTGGCGCAACTCGCGCTCGATGCGCTCGTGGCTGGCGCCGAGGGTGGCGACCAGCGCCGAATGGTCGGGCGCCGCCTGCGGCCGCAGCAGCAGCACCAGCAGAAGCCCGATGGCGACGGCCACGAGGGCCAGCAGGATCCAGATCTCGATCACGGGTCTCGGTGTCTTTCTTCAGGCTCTCAGGCCTGCTTCAGCACGGACGGATTCAGCGGCGTCACCGGCTTGCCGTGCACCAGGAAGCCGATCAGGTTGTCGATGGTCAACTTCGACATCGCGCGCCGGGTCGGCACCGTGGCACTGGCGATGTGCGGCGTCAGCACCACGTTCGGCACGGTCAGCAGGTCGGGATGCACCTTGGGCTCGCCCTCGAAGACGTCCAGGCCGGCCGCCGCGATGCGCTTCTCGCGCAGGGCCACGGCCAGCGCCGCGTCGTCGACGATGCCGCCGCGGGCGATGTTGACCAGGGTCGCGGTCGGCTTCATGAGCGCCAGTTCGGCCGCGCCGATCGTGTGGTGCGAGGCCGGGCTGTAGGGCACCACCAGCACCACGTGGTCGGCGGTCTTGAGCAGCTCTTCCTTGCCGACGTAGCGGGCCTTGCAGTCGGTCTCGAGCGCGGCATCCAGGCGCGAGCGGTTGTGATAGATCACGTCCATGCCGAAGCCGTGCGCGCCGCGGCGCGCGATGCCCTGCCCGATGCGGCCCATGCCGATGATGCCGAGCGTGCTGCCGTGCACGTCGGAGCCGGAGAACATGTCGTAGCTCCAGCGCTGCCACTGGCCGGCGCGCAGGAAATGCTCGCTCTCGCTCATGCGGCGCGCGGTGGCCATCAGCAGCGCTAAGCCGAAGTCGGCGGTGGTCTCGGTCAGCACGTCGGGCGTGTTGGTGCCGAGCACGCCATGCGCGGTCATCGCGTCGAGGTCGAAGTTGTTGTAGCCGACCGCCATGTTGGCGCAGATCTTCAGGTCGGGGCAGGCATCGAGCAGCTCGGCGTCGATGCGCTCGCCGGCGACGAAGACGCCCTGCACGCCCTGCAGCTTCTCGATCAGCTGGGCTTTGGTCCAGCTCTCGTCCTTCGGATTGGAGACGACCTCGAAGTGCTCTTCGAGCCGGGCGATGTGGTCGGGGAAGATGGCGCGGGCCACCAGGACCTTGGGTTTGGCTTGGGTTGAGGTCATGTTCGTTTCAGCGAAAGAAGATGAGGGTGACGAGGATGAAGAGCGGCAGCAGGATAGGCACCGACCACAGCATGTAGCCGAAGAAGCTCGGCATCGGCACGCCGCGGCTCTCGGCGATGGCCTTGACCATCAGGTTGGGCGCATTGCCGATGTAGCTGAGCGCGCCCATGAATACCGCGCCGGCCGAGATGGCGGCGAGCGTCCGGGCGAAGGTGCCCATCAATGCCTGCGGGTCGCCGCCGGCGGTGTTGAAGAAGACCAGGTAGGTCGGCGCGTTGTCGAGGAAGGCGCTCAGCAGGCCGGTGGCCCAGAAGTACATCATCGGCTCGGGCTGGCCGTCGGGCCGGGTCACGGCCGCGACCACCGCGCCGAAGGGGCCGCCGGCGCCGGCCTTGAGCATCGCGATCACCGGCACGATCGTCAGGAAGATGCCGGCGAAGAGCTTCGCCACCTCGGCCATCGGTTCCCAGCCGAACTGGTTGTCGGCATGCACCCGGGCCGCGGTCAGGCGCAGCGACAGCAGCGTGATCGCCACCAGCCCGAGGTCGCGCACGATGCCCGGCAGGCCGACCTCGGTGCCGTGCACGTCGAAGCGCACCGGCGACTGCCACAGGCCGCTCAACAGCACCAGCGCCAGCACGCCGCCGAGCAGCCAGAAGTTCATGGCGCCGTCGAAGCCGAAGGCGCGCACGTCGTGGCTGTCGGGCGTCGGATCGACCGGCTGCACGCCGTCGCGGCGGTAGAACCAGCGGTCGATGACGTAGAACAACGCGAGCAGCGCCGCCACCAGCAGCAGCGTCTCGGGCAGCATGTGCTGCGTGGTCCAGAAGAAGCGCACGCCGGCCAGGAAGCCGAGGAAGAGCGGCGGATCGCCCAGCGGCGTCAGCGCGCCGCCGATGTTCGAGACGATGAAGATGAAGAAGACCACCACGTGCACCCGGCGCCGGCGGTTGTCGTTGGCGCGGATCAGCGGGCGGATCAGCAGCATCGAGGCGCCGGTGGTGCCCATCACGCTCGCCAGCAGCGCGCCGATCGCCAGGATCGCCGTGTTGAGCCCCGGCGCGCCGTGCAGGTTGCCGCGGATGTGGATGCCGCCCGACACCGTGTAGAGCGCGGTCAGCAGCACGATGAACGGGATGTATTCGTAGAGCAGTGCATGGACGAACTGCGCCGTGGCCAGTGAGGCGCCGAAGACCGCCGCGAAGGGCAGCAGGAAGGCCAGCGACCAGGCCGCCGAGATCTTGCCGTAGTGGTGGTGCCAGAGCGCCGGCGCCAGGAGCGGCAGCAGCGCGATCGACAGCAGGATGCCGGCGAAGGGCAGGCCCCACAACGGCGACAGGCTGGCGCCGTCGAAGTCGGCGGCCCGGGCCGCGGCCGGCAGGACCAGCCCGGCCAGCATCGGCAAGGCGGCCGCCCGGCGTGCGCTTCGCGGCGCGCGGCCTCGCGAGCCGTCGGCTTCGCCGCGCCGCGCGATGCTCATGCCGTCGGCTGCGCGATGTCGAACACCTGGCGCAGGTAGGCCAGGTAGCGCTCGTCCTCGCACATGTTCTTCGAGGGCGTGTCGGACAGCTTGGCCACCGGCTGGTCGTTGCAGCGGATCATCTTGATGACGATCTGCAGCGGCTCGTAGCCGAGGTCGTTGGTGAGGTTGGTGCCGATGCCGAAGGCCAGCTGGCAGCGGCCGCGGAACTGCTGGTAGAGCTCGATGGTCTTCGGCACCGTCAGGCCGTCGCTGAAGATCAGAGTCTTGGTGAGCGGGTCGACCCGGTTGGCGATGTAGTGCGCGAGCATGCGCTCGCCCCACTGGAACGGGTCGCCGCTGTCGTGGCGGGCGCCGTCGAAGAGCTTGCAGAAGAACAGGTCGAAGTCGCGCAGGAAGGCGGTCATGCCGTAGACGTCGGACAGCGCGATGCCGAGGTCGCCGCGGTATTCCCGCGCCCACGATTCGAAGCCGAAGACCTGGCTGTCGCGCAGCCGCGGGCCCAGCGCCTGGCAGGCCTGCAGGTATTCGTGCGCCATGGTGCCGAGCGGGATCAGGCCGAGCTTCATCGCGAACAGCACGTTGCTGGTGCCGGCGAACTGCGGCAGGCGGGCCGCCGACTGCAGCGCCGCCGGCGCGGTCACCGCGCCCAGCTTGCTGCTGAGGGTGCGCAGGACCTCCTCGTGCCAGTCCTTGGAGAAACGGCGGCGGGTGCCGTAGTCGGCGATCTTGAGGTCGCTGAGGTTGTCGGCGTGCAGCTGCTCGATCTTGGTCTCGAGGCGCTTGCGGCCTTCGGCGAGGTCGGGCTGGCCCTGCGTGTTGCGGAAGTAGACCTCGTTGACGATCGCCAGCACCGGGATCTCGAACAGGATGGTGTGCAGCCAGGGCCCGACGATGCGGATCTCCAGCTCGCCCGAGGGCTGCGGCACGATGTCGATGTACTTCTCGTTGAGCCGGAAGAGCCCCAGGAAATCGACGAAGTCGCTCTTGATGAAGCGCATCGACCGCAGGTAGCCCAGCTCGGCCTCCCGGAACTGCAGCGAGCAGAGGTGGCGGACCTCCTCGCGGATCTGGCCCGCGAAGCGCGCCAGGTCGACGCCCGGGTTGCGGCACTTGAAGCGGTACTCGACGCGCGCCCCGGGGAAGTGGTGCAGCACGACCTGCATCATCGTGAACTTGTAGAGGTCGGTGTCGAGCAGGCTGTGAATGATCATGGCGGCGCGGGGTGTCTCGGATTCGGTGTCGGGTCGATTATCACGGGGCGCGTCGGCAAGTGCCTACGACCCCTTCGATGGGCGTCCTACCACTCGTGGAAACAGGCCCGGTGACAGTGCCTTCACGCCGGTCGAAACGGGTCGGCGGCAACTCACACGAAGGAGAAAGACATGAACAAGGACACCGTCGAGGGCAACTGGAAACAGCTCAAGGGCAAGGTCAAGGAGCAATGGGGCAAGCTGACGGACGACGACTTCGACGTCATCGCCGGCAAGCGCGACCAGCTGCTCGGTCGCATCCAGGAACGCCACGGCATCAGCCGCGACGAAGCCGAAAAGCAGGTCGCCCGCTGGGAACGCGCCGACGGCCGCACGCCGGATGTGCTCTGGACCGAGACGATCTGAACCCGGTCTTTCATCCGAACCGAACCATCAACGAATTCATCAACTTCCGAGGGACACCATCATGAAGAAACACCTGCTCATCCTTGCCGCCGCCACCACCTGCTTCATCGCCGGCACCGCCAGCGCGCAGACCACGCTCTCGCACGACCAGTACAACGTCGGCAAGCAGAAGATCGAGGCCGACTACAAGGTCTCGATGGCTCAGTGCAAGACCATGACCGACAACGCCAAGGACGTCTGCGAGAAGGATGCCAAGGGCAAGCAGAACGTCGCCAAGGCCGAACTCGAACAGCAATACAAGCCGAGCGACAGCCACGCCCGTGCGGTCGAGGAGGAAAAGGTGAAGGCCAACTATGAAGTCGCCAAGGAAAAGTGCGACGACCAGAAGGGCGACGCCAAGAGCGCTTGCGAAAAGCAGGCCAGCGCCGACGAGGCCAAGGGCAAGGCCGACATCAAGGCCATGAAGAAGATGTAAGAAGCTTCGGCTTCCATTGCGAACGGCGCCCTCGGGCGCCGTTTTTCATGGACACGCTCGACGCGGGCTCAGACGTGCAGCGCGTCCACCACCGCCTTCAGCGCCACCGGCAGGTGCACCGGCCGCTGCGTCTCGCGGTCGACGTAGACATGGATGAAATGGCCCTGCGCGGAAGCCGTCTCGGCGCCCTCGGCGAACAGCGCGATCTCGTAGCGCACGCTGCTGCTGCCGGCATGCGCCACCCGGATGCCGGCCTCGACCGTCTGCGGGAAAGCCAGCGGCGAGAAGTAGTTGCACTGGGTCTCGACCACGAAGCCGATCACCGCGCCGTGGTGGATGTCGAGCGCGCCGCGCTCGATCAGGTGCACGTTGACCGCGGTGTCGAACCAGCCGTAGTAGACGACGTTGTTGACGTGGCCGTAGATGTCGTTGTCTGTCCAGCGCGTGGCGATGCTGCGGAAGGCGCGGTAGTCGCTGCGGCTGTGCGGCGTCGGTTTTCTGCTCATGGCGCGGCATTCTGCCAGCGCTGCCAGTACGACAAGGCCACCCGGAAGGTGTTGAGCTGCACCTGCACCGTCTCGGCGATGTCGCTGGCGTAGCCGCCCGCCATGGCGAAGGCCAGCGGGATGCGGCGGCGCCAGGCGAAGTCGAAGACTCGGCGATCGCGCGCCTCCAGGCCGTCGAAGCTCAGCTTGAGGCGGCCGAGCCGGTCGCGCTCGAAGGGGTCGGCGCCGGCCAGGTAGATCAGCAGGCCGGGGTTGCAGCGGCGCTCCAGTTCATCGAGCGCCAGCTCCAGCGCCGCCAGGTAGTCGGAATCGCCGCAGCCGTCGGGCAGTTCGACGTCGAGGTCGCTCGCCTCCTTGCGGAACGGGAAGTTCTTCTGCCCGTGCATCGACAGGGTGAACACGCTCGGATCGTTGCGGAAGATGCTGGCGGTGCCGTTGCCCTGGTGCACGTCCAGGTCGACCACCGCCACCTGCAGCGGCTGCCGGGCGCGCCGGCCCTGCTCGGCCTGCATCAGCCGCGAGGCCACTGCCGCGTCGTTGAAGACGCAGAAGCCGCCGCCTTTCGAGGCGCTCGCGTGGTGCGTGCCGCCGGCCATGTTGCCGGCCACGCCCTCGGCCAGCGCGGTGCGGCAGGCGGCGATGGTCGCGCCGGTGGAGCGCCGCGAGCGTTCGACCATCGCCTCGCTCCACGGGAAGCCGATCTCGCGCATCGCCGCGGCGCTGACGCTGCCGTCGCTGATCGCGGCGATCCAGTCGGGCGTGTGGGCCAGCGCCAGTTCGCCGTCGGTGGCGCGCGGCGCCTCGGTCATGCGCACCTGCGGCAGGTGCAGTTCCAGCTTCTCGCGCAGCAAGGCGTAGCGGCCCATCGGGAAGCGATGCCCGGTCGGCAATGGCAGGACGTATTGGGCCGAATTGAAAGCGCGCATTGCCGTGCATTTTGCGGAATGTCTCATTGACAGGGATTTAGAAAGCGGGCTCTAAATTGCTGCATGGCAGCAAAAAAGGCTTGTCTGAGGCGCCGCGCTGCATATACTTCGTCCCATGCTGCACCGCAACAAAGTTACGGAGTAGCTCATGAACCACTTCAATTCTTAACTACCGGAGCATCCACCATGGCACTCACCGCCGACCAAATCATCTCCTCGCAAAAAGCCAGCCTCGAAACCCTGTTCGGCCTGACCAGCAAGGCTTTCGAAGGCGTCGAAAAGCTGATCGAACTGAACGTGACCGCTTCCAAGGCTGCCCTGGCCGAAGCCGCCGGCACCACGCAAGCCATGCTGAGCGTCAAGGACGCGCAAGAGCTGCTGTCGCTGCAAGCCAGCCTGTTCCAGCCGCTCGCCGAAAAGACCTCGGCCTACAGCCGTCACCTGTACGACATCGCCCAGGGCACCAGCGCCGAATTCACCAAGGCTTTCGAAGTCAAGGCCGCTGAAGCCCAGCAAGCCTTCGTCGGCCTGGTCGACAGCGCCGCCAAGAACGCCCCGGCCGGTTCGGAAACCGCCGTCGCCGTCATGAAGAGCGCCGTCGCCGCCGCCAACAACGCTTTCGAATCGGTGCAAAAGGCCGTCAAGCAAGCGTCGGACGTCGCCGAAGCCAACTTCCAGGCCGTGCAGACCACCGCCGTCAACGCGGCCAAGAGCACCGCCCAGACCGCCACCCGCAAGCGCTGAATCGCGCTCGAGACCCGCGACAGCGGGTCCTGACGCCAAGGCCTCGCCCCGGACTCCGGTGCGAGGCTTTTTTTCGTCCGCGCGGGCCGCTGGACATAATGGCCGGCTCATTCCAGGAGATACAGAGATGCAGATCGAAGGCAAGGTTTTCATCGTCACCGGCGGCGCCTCCGGGCTCGGCGAGGGCACGGCCAGGATGCTGGCGGCGAACGGCGGCAAGGTCGTCGTGGCCGACATGCAGGCGGAAAAGGGCGAGGCGGTCGCCAAGGAGATCGGCGGCGTCTTCGTGAAGTGCGACGTCAGCCAGGAAGCCGACGGCCAGGCCGCAGTGGCGGCGGCACAGAAGCTCGGCAAGCTGGTCGGGCTGATCAACTGCGCCGGCATCGCGCCGGCCGAGAAGACCGTCGGCAAGAAGGGGCCGCATGCGCTGGCTGTCTTCGCCAAGACGGTGACGGTGAACCTGGTCGGCAGCTTCAACATGATCCGGCTGGCCGCCGACGCGATGCAGAACAACGAGCCCGAGGACACCGGCGAACGCGGCGTGCTGATCTCGACCGCCTCGGTCGCCGCCTACGACGGCCAGATCGGCCAGGCGGCGTACAGCGCCTCTAAGGGCGGCGTGGTCGGCATGACCCTGCCGATCGCCCGCGACCTGGCCCGCAGCGGCATCCGCAACATGACCATCGCGCCCGGCATCTTCGGCACGCCGATGCTCTTCGGCATGCCGCAGGAGGTGCAGGACGCGCTGGCCGCCAGCGTGCCCTTCCCGTCCCGCCTGGGCACGCCGCAGGACTACGCCAGGCTGGCCAGACACATCATCGAGAACGACATGCTCAACGGCGAAGTGATCCGACTCGACGGCGCGATCCGGCTGGCGCCGAAGTGACGTTCTGAGCGCCGAGGCCGGCCTGCTCGCCGGCCTCCGGCTTGACGCTCCCGGTGCGCTCCAGCCGCTCGTATTGGGCGATGACCTGGGCGCCGAAGAGCACCAGCGTCGCTGCGATCTCCAGGCTCAGCAGCACCACGATGGCAGTGGTGAGCGAACCGTAGACCACGTTGACCTGCGACAGGGTTGCGAAATACCAGACCAGCAGGCGGCGCGTCACTTCCCAGAGCAGCGCCGCGGTCACGCCGCCCAGCAGCGCGTGGCGCAGGCGCAGCCGGCCGACCGGCATCACCAGGTAGAGCGAGGTCAGCATGAAGATCTCGCCGCCCAGCCCGAGCAGGTAGAGCAGCAGCCCCGAGACGCCCGAAAGCGACCAGCTGCGGCCGAACAGGTCGACGCTTTCCTCGCCGATCACCTGCAGCGCGCCAGACACCAGCGTCACCAGCAGCAGCCCCAGGCAGAGGCAGAAGATGTAGACGTAGGGCATCACCACCGAGATCAGGAAGTGCCGTTGATGGTCGGCCTTGCGGTGGTGGAAGATCACCGCCATCGCGCTTTCCAGCACCGAGAAGGCCAGCGAGCTGAAGAAGATCATCGTCACCAGCAGCACCGGCCCGAGCACGTCGGCGTGGTTCAGGAAGTTCGACAGCTCGGCCACGATCGCCTGCGACTGCCCGGGCAGCAGCCAGGCCAGGTAGCGGCCGACCGCGTTCAGCAGCGCCGCTGTCGGCAACACCTGCGACAGCGCGATGACGCTGACGATCAGGAGCGGCACGATCGACAGCAGCGCGTAGTAGGCGACCGCACCCGCCAGCAGCAGGCCCTGGTTGGCGCGGAAGGCCTTGAGCGCCTCCCAGACGAAGCCGAGCGGATGGCGCAGCAAGGGCGCTGCATGGGTGATGGTGCGTCGGATCATGCGTCGATTTCCGGCATTCGAGTATGCCGGCGACGGCTTGGATGGTGATGGCTTGCGTATCATTTGGCGTTCTCAGCCTACATGACGATCCCCACCGCTTTCATCCAGGAACTCATCGCGCGCGCGGACGTGGTGGAGATCGTCGGGCGCTACGTGCAGCTGAAGAAGGCCGGCGCCAATTTCATGGGGCTGTGCCCTTTCCACGGCGAGAAATCGCCCTCCTTCTCGGTCAGCCCGACCAAGCAGTTCTATCACTGCTTCGGCTGCGGCGTGAACGGCAACGCGATCGGTTTCCTGATGGCGCACGCGGGCATGGGCTTCGTCGAGGCGGTGCACGACCTGGCCGGCCAATACGGCATGCAGGTGCCCGAGGACGACGCCTCGCCCGAGGAACGCGCCCGCGCCGCCGGCCAGCGGCAGAAGCAGGCGACGCTCTCCGAGGTGCTCGAGAAGGCCGGCGACGCCTACCGCAAGCAATTGCGCCAGTCGCCCGGCGCCATCGCCTACCTGAAGGGCCGCGGCGTCTCCGGCGAGATCGCCCGCGAATACGGCATCGGTTACGCGCCGGCCGGCTGGCGCTCGCTGGCCAGCGTCTTCGCCGAATACGACGATCCGCTGCTGGTCGAGAGCGGCCTGGTCATTTCGGCGGAGGCCGAAGGCGACAAGGAGGCCAGCCGCTACGACCGTTTCCGCGACCGGGTGATGTTCCCGATCCGCAACGTCAAGGGCGAGTGCATTGGCTTCGGCGGCCGGGTGCTGGGCGACGAGAAGCCCAAGTACCTGAATTCGCCCGAGACGCCGGTCTTCAGCAAGGGGCGCGAGCTGTACGGCCTCTACGAAGCCCGCGCCGCTTTCCGCGACCGCGGCTACGCGCTGGTCACCGAGGGCTACATGGACGTGGTGGCGCTGGCGCAGCTGGGCTTTCCGAACGCGGTCGCCACGCTCGGCACCGCCTGCACGCCGGAGCATGTGCAGAAGCTCTTCCGCTTCACCGATTCGGTGGTCTTCAGCTTCGACGGCGACGCCGCCGGGCGCCGCGCGGCCCGCAAGGCGCTGGACGGCGCGCTCAGCTACGCCACCGACGTGCGCAGCATCAAGTTCCTGTTCCTGCCGACCGAGCACGACCCGGACAGCTACATCCGCGAATACGGCCCCGACGCCTTCGCCCGCTTCGTCAACGAGGCGACGCCCCTCAGCCGCTTCATGATCGAGGCGGCCCGCGAGGGCTGCGACATGGCCAGCGCCGAAGGCCGGGCCCACATGACGGCCAACGCCCGGCCGCTCTGGAGCGCCCTGCCCGAGGGCGCGCTCAAGCGCCAGCTGCTGGGCGAGATCGGTGCGCTGGTCCAGCTGAGCGTGCAGGAGCTCAGCGAACTGTGGAAGCCGGCGCCGGCGTCGCGCCCGGCCGCGCCGCCAACCGGGGCTGACGATGACGACGACTGGCGCCAGCGCGAGCCCTGGTACGAGCCCTCCGGCTCGTCGAGGTCCGGCACCGAAGGGCGCCGCTTCAAGCCCTTCCGCCCCGCGCCGCCGCGCCCGCCGCCGGGCGGCCGCGCCCTGCCGACCAGCCGGGCCGACGTCGCGGTGCGCCTGATCCTGTCGAACACCGCCCAGTGGGAGCCGCTGTCGCAGGAGCTGCACGCGCTGCTGTGTGACCTGCCGGGCGAACATGGCCTCTTCTTCGCCTGGCTCGACAGCCAGACCCACGAGCACGGCACCCAGCCCTGGGCGGCCCTGCGCGAGGGCCTGCGCGGCCTCAGCTTCGAATCGATGGCGATGCGGGTGATGACCGGGCCGGACGGCGGGCCGCTCGGCGACGTCGAGGGCGAGCAGGCGGCCGACGCCGCCCGCGAGCTGCGCAACGTGCTGGACCACATGCTGGACGGCCTGCTGAAGGCGCAGCAGAACGAGGCGATCGCCGCCGTCGGCAGCGATCCGCGGGCCCTGGAACGCTACAAGGCGCTGGAGGCGCGCCGCCTGGAATTGCGCCAAAGACTCAAACCCGCATCGGAAGGTGCTTGAAAAACGCGCAACGCGCTATAATGTAAGGCTTCGCTACTCGCGAAAACAGACAAGAGCGACAGCAGCACCTCCGGGCCGGCCCCATGCGCAATGCACTCCCTGAAACGGGAAAGGGCCAATACACCGCAAGGACTGCACACCAAATGTTCGCCCGACATCTTGTCTTTTTGAGAGTGCTGGAGTCGTAGACGCCCTCGTGTCTGCGGCTTCGTCGTTCGTCTCCGCCCGCGCCGGCTTGTTGGCGCCTGTGATTCCGCTTGGTTCAACTTGATGAGGTCGTATGCCCAGTCCAAAGAAGCCCGCCGTGTCCGTTGCCAAGAAGCCTGCTGCCGAAAAACCGTCGAAAGTTGCCGCGCTGAATGCAACCAAGACGGCGGCCGTCGCCTCCAAGGCGTCTGCCGCCACGAAAGTGAAACCCTTGCCCACCAAAACGACTCCCGCCGCTGAAACCCCCGTGAAACCCGCCGCCAAGAAGGTCGGCCGGCCGCCCAAGGCCGCCGCGCCCGCGGCCACCAGTGCCGCCGTCGCGCCCGCCACCGGCGCCAAGCGCGGCCGCAAGCCGAAGGCCAGCGCCGACGCGCCGACCAGCGACGTCGACCTGTCGGACATCGAGGACGACCTGGCCGGCGAGGAACCGGCGGCGACCACCACGACCGAGGAAAAGGTCAAGCCGCTGCGCATGAAGATCAGCAAGGCCAAGGAACGGGCCTTGATGAAGGAATTCGGCCTGGACGAGACCGTCCTGTCCGAAGAAGACCTGGCCAAGCGCCGCTCGCGCCTGAAGACCCTGATCACCCTGGGCAAGACCCGCGGCTACCTGACGCACGGCGAAATCTCCGACCACCTGCCCGACAAGCTGGTCGACGCCGAGACCATGGAAGTCGTGGTCACCATGCTCAACGACATGGGCGTGGCGGTCTACGAGCAGACGCCGGACGCCGAGACCCTGCTCCTGAACAACACCGCCCCGACCGCCACCACGGTCGAGGAAGCCGAAGAGGAAGCCGAAGCCGCGCTCTCCACCGTCGACAGCGAATTCGGCCGCACCACCGACCCGGTGCGCATGTACATGCGCGAAATGGGCACGGTCGAACTGCTCACGCGCGAAGGCGAGATCGAGATCGCCAAGCGCATCGAAGGCGGCCTGATGGCCATGATGGAAGCGATCTCGGCCTCGCCGGCCACGATCGCCGAGATCCTGCGCCTGGGCCAGGAAATCCGTGACGGCAAGGTCGTCATCTCGACCATCGTGGACGGCTTCTCGAACCCGAACGAGGCCGACGACTACGTGGCCGAGGAAGACTTCGACGAATTCGACGAGGAAGACGACGACGACGGCAAGGGCGGCTCCAAGGCGCTGACCAAGAAGCTGGAAGAACTCAAGCGCGACGCGCTCGAGCGCTTCGACCGCATCGCCGTGCTGTTCGAGAAGATCCACAAGATCTACGAGAAGGAAGGCTACGGCACGCCGGCCTACGCCAAGGCACAGCACGCCGTGTCGGAAGAGCTGATGACCATCCGCTTCACCGCCCGCACCATCGAGAAGCTGTGCGACCTGGTGCGCACCCAGGTCGACGACGTGCGCAAGAAGGAACGCGAACTGCGCCGCATCATCGTCGACAAGTGCGGCTTCCCGCAGGAAGACTTCATCCGCGACTTCAGCGGCTACGACAAGAACGGCAACCGCATCGCCTCCAACCTGCTGAACCTGAAGTGGGTCGAGAAGCAGGCCGCGGCCGGCAAGCCCTGGAGCACGGTGCTCGCGCGCAACATCCCGCCGGTGCAGGAACTGCAGCAGCGCCTGACCGACATCCAGTCGCGCGTGGTGGTGCCGCTGACGCAGCTCAAGGACATCAACAAGCGCATGAACGAGGGCGAGTCGTCCTCGCGCGACGCCAAGAAGGAAATGATCGAGGCCAACCTGCGCCTCGTGATCTCGATCGCCAAGAAGTACACCAATCGCGGCCTGCAGTTCCTGGACCTGATCCAGGAAGGCAACATCGGCCTGATGAAGGCAGTCGACAAGTTCGAATACCGTCGCGGCTACAAGTTCTCGACCTATGCCACGTGGTGGATCCGCCAGGCGATCACGCGCTCGATCGCCGACCAGGGGCGCACCATCCGCATCCCGGTGCACATGATCGAGACCATCAACAAGATGAACCGCATCAGCCGGCAGCATCTGCAGGAATTCGGCTTCGAGCCGGATGCGTCGATCCTGGCCGCCAAGATGGAGATCCCGGAAGACAAGATCCGCAAGATCATGAAGATCGCCAAGGAGCCGATCTCGATGGAAACGCCGATCGGCGACGACGACGATTCGCACCTGGGCGACTTCATCGAGGACAGCAGCAACACGGCGCCGATCGAGGCCGCGATGCAGGCGGGCCTGCGCGACGTGGTCAAGGACATCCTCGACAGCCTGACGCCGCGCGAAGCCAAGGTGCTGCGCATGCGCTTCGGCATCGAGATGTCGACCGACCACACGCTGGAAGAAGTCGGCAAGCAGTTCGACGTCACCCGCGAACGCATCCGCCAGATCGAGGCCAAGGCGCTGCGTAAGCTGAAGCACCCGAGCCGCTCGGACAAGCTGCGCAGCTTCATCGACACCTTGTAAGGTTCGAGCGAGGCCTGCATTCGGATGGCGCCGCGAGGCGCCATTCTTTTTGACACGACGAGAACAAGAACAGACATGAATCCCGATGCCGAGAAGATCTGGCGCGCGCCGCGCTGGGCACTGGCCGCGCTGCTGGCGGTGCTGGGCATGCTGGGGCCGTTCTCGATCGACACCTACATCCCGGCCTTCTCCGGCATCGCCCAGTCGATCGGCGCGACGCCGGTCGAGATGCAGCAGACGCTGTCGGCCTACCTGTTCGGCTTCGCGTTCATGAACCTGTTCCATGGGGCGCTGTCCGACAGCTTCGGGCGGCGGCCGGTGGTGCTGTGGGGCCTGACGGTCTTCACGCTGGCGTCACTGGGCTGCGCGCTGTCGCAGACCATCGGGCAGCTGGTGTTCTTCCGCGCGCTGCAGGGGCTGTCGACCGGCGCCGGCATCGTGGTCTCGCGGGCGGTGGTGCGCGACATGTTCCCGCCGGCGGCGGCGCAGAAGGTGATGAGCCAGATCACCATCTACTTCGGCATCGCGCCGGCGATCGCGCCGATCCTGGGCGGGCTGCTGTTCGTCCATTTCGGCTGGCACAGCATCTTCTGGCTGCTGGTCGGGGTCGGCGTGGTGCTGTTCACGGCCAACTTCAAGCTGCTGCCGGAGACGCTGCATGCGGCGCACCGGCAGCCCTTCGAGGTGCGGCACCTGCTGCGCGGCTACTGGGACCTGTGCTCGGACCCGCGTTTCCTGCTGCTGGCGCTGGCCAGCGGCGTGCCCTTCAACGGCATGTTCCTCTACGTGCTGGCGGCGCCGGCCTTCCTGGGCGACCACCTGGGGCTGGCGCCGACCCAGTTCTTCTGGTTCTTCCTGATGAACATCGGCGGCATCATGGCCGGCTCCTGGCTGAGCGGCCGCATGGCCGGCAAGGTCGCGCCGAAGCGGCAGATCCGCGACGGCTTCGTGATCATGGCGACGATCTCGCTGGCCAACGTGGCGGCCAATGCGTTCTTCACGCCGCAGGCGGCCTGGGCGCTGTGGCCGCCGGGCATCTTCGCCTTCGGCTGGGCGCTGATGGTGCCGGTGGTGACGTTGCTGGTGCTCGACCTGCATCCGACGCGGCGCGGCATGGCGTCCTCGCTGCAGGCCGTGATCGCGGCGACCGCCAACGGCATCGTGGCCGGCGTGGTGGCGCCGCTGGTGATGCATTCGACGATGGCGCTGGCGCTGACCTCGATCGGCATGCTGGCCATCGGACTGGTGGCGTGGGTGTGGCTGCACCGGCGCTGGCCGGAGATCGGGCGTCGAGTGGCGGCGGCGGTCTAGGCTGGCGTGCGTTCCCGGAAATAGTCCACCAGGAAATCGAGCAGCGCGCGCAGCGCGACCGGCATCCGGCTGCGCGAGCTGTAGAGGCCGTAGATGCCCAGCCCGCGCGGCACGAAGCCGGGCAGGAGCGGCACCAGGCGGCCCTGGGCGATCGGCCCGGTCGCCGAATAGAGCGGCTGCATCGCGATGCCGGCGCCCTCGATGGCGGCCGCCAGCACCACCTGCGATTCGTTGGCGCTCAGGTTGCCGCTGACCGGCACCGCGATGCGGTCGCCGTCACGGTCGAACTCCCACAGGCTCTTGCCGAAGTAGGAATAGGTCAGGCAGTTGTGGCCCGCGAGGTCTTCCGGCTTCTGCGGCGCGCCGCGGGCCGCCAGATAGCTCGGCGCGGCAACGACCACCGACGGGCAATGCCCGAGCGGCCGCGCGATCAGGTTCGGATCGAGGTCGTTGGTGGTGCGCACCGCCAGGTCGATGCGCTCCTCGACCAGGTTGACCGGACGGGCGTCGACATGAAGGTCGATCGCCACGCGCGGATGGCGCCGCAGGAAGTCGGCGACTGCGGCGGCCAGCACGTCCTGGCCCATCGACTGCGAGCAGGTCACCCGGAGCAGTCCGCGCGGACCTTCGCTGCCGGCCTCGCCGGCGGCACCCATGTCCTGGGCCAGTTCGAGCATCTGGCGACAGCGCGCCAGCGTGGCCTCGCCCGCCTCGGTCAGGCTCAGGCGCCGGGTGGTGCGATGCATCAGCCGGGCGCCGGCCCACTGCTCCATCTGCGCCAGGTAGCGTGTGACCATGGCGCGCGACATGTCGAGAGAGTCGGCGGCGCCGGTCATGCTGGCGCGCTCGGCGATGCGGACGAAGACTTCGGCGGCGGTCAGGCGGTCCATGATTCGATCGAACGATGCAACAAATCATTGCATGATAGGGGCTGTTTCGATCGATCGAAGAAACCTACGATCACTGTGCGGCGCCGCCAACCGGCCGCGCCCGTCATCTCCAAGGACACACACACCATGAGCAAGATCGCCCTCCTCGGCATCACCGGCAACGCCGGTTCCCGCATCGCCGACGAACTGCTGAAGCGCGGCCACAGCGTCACCGGCATCGCCCGCAAGACCGACGGCGCGGCCGCGAAGCCCGGGCTGACCCTGAAGACCGCCGACGCCACTTCGGCCGATGCCCTGGCGCCACTTCTGAGCGGCCACGATGCCGTCATCAGCGCGACCCGGTTCGCCGGCGGCCCCGATGCCGCCACCCTGATCGCCGCGACCAAAAAGGCCGGCGTGCCGCGCCTGTTGGTGGTCGGTGGCGCCGGCAGCCTCGAAGTCGCGCCGGGCAAGGCGCTGATCGACACGCCGAACTTCCCGGCCGCCTACAAGCCGGAGGCCAGCGCCGGCGGCACCATGCTGGCCGGCCTGCGGCAGGAGAAGGAACTGGACTGGACCTTCCTGTCGCCCTCGGCGATGTTCGCGCCGGGCGAACGCACGGGCAAGTTCCGGGTCGGAGGCGATGCGCTGCTGAGCGACGCCGAAGGCAAGAGCGCGATCTCGATGGAGGACTACGCGATCGCGATGGCCGACGAAATCGAGCAGCCGAAGCACCCGCGCCAGCGCTTCACGGTCGGCTACTGAGCCGCTCGAAGAGGCCGGAGCTTCAGGCTTCCAGCGTCTTCTTCATCGCCCGCAGCCCGTCGGCGACCATGCCTCCGATCGGGGCCGCCAGCTCATGCGGCAGCAGGTCCGCGATCCACAGCAGGCGGCTGTGGCCGGCGTCGATCTCGAAGACCTGCAGCGACGCGTTGTGATGCGTCATGCGGCCGCCGACCACCGACCACACCAGCCGGCGGGCCGCGTCGTCCACGTCGACGATGACTTCACGCGCCACCACGCCGTTGGCGAAGGTGACGATGCGGGCATCGCCCTCGAGCCGGCAGTCGGTCACGAAGCCGGGCACGAGGCGGCGATGGATCTCGCCGACGTCGCGCACCGCGTCCCAGATGTCGGCGGCGCTGGCCGCGACCTCGATCTCCTGCCGGATGGATGCCATGTCGGACTCCTTCAGCGGGCGACGCCCAACAGTCTCTCCAGCACCTCGGGCTGCGTCTTCAGCACCGCCGCCTCCGCCGTGTGCACCACGGTCCCATGGTCCAGCACCACCGCCGAATCCGAGATCGCCAGGATCGCCTGCGGGTGCTGCTCCACGATGATCGCGGCCAGCCCCTCGCCTTGCGTGATGCGGCGGATGGCCCGCAGCAGCTCCTCCACGATGATCGGCGCCAGGCCTTCCAGCGGCTCGTCCAGCAGCAGCAGGCTCGGGTTGACCACCAGCGCGCGGCCGACCGCCAGCATCTGCTGCTCGCCGCCAGAGAGTTGCGTGCCGAGGTTGCCCTTGCGCTCGGCCAGCCGCGGGAACATCTCGTAGACCCGCCTGGCGTTCCACTTGCCCGGCCGCTCGACCGCGGTGAGGTTCTCGTTGACCGTGAGCGACTTGAAGATGTTGCGCTCCTGCGGCACCCAGCCGATGCCGGCGGCCGCGCGCAGGTGCGGCGGCAGCTTGTTGAGCGCCACGCCGCCGAGCGTGATGGTGCCGCCGTGCTGGCGGGTCGCGCCGGCCAGCGTGTTGATCAGGGTGGTCTTGCCGGTGCCGTTGCGCCCGAGCAGCGCCAGGGTCTGGCCTTCGCCCAGCGCCAGCGCGACGTCGTGCAGCACCACCGCCTCGCCGTAGCCGGCGCTCAGGTTCTCGATGCGCAGCAGCTCAGACATGCTCGGCTCCGGCACCCGTTTCTTCCGCGGTCGCGCCATGGCCCAGGTAGACCTCCTTGACGCGCGGATCGTTGGCGATCTCGTCGGGGTCGCCCTCGGTCAGCAAGGTGCCGTTGACCAGCACCGTCATGCGGTCGGCGAAGCTGAAGACCAGGTCCATGTCGTGCTCGATCAGCAGCACCGACACCTCGGCCGGCAGCGCCGCCACGGTCTGCAGCAGTTCCTCGCGCTCGCCGGCCGGCACGCCGGCCACCGGCTCGTCCAGCAGCAGCACGCGCGGCTCGCAGGCCAGCGCGATCGCGATCTCCAGCAGCCGCCGCTTGCCGTAGGCCAGGTGCTGGGTCTGCTGGTTGGCGACGTCGCCGAGGTGGAACTGCTCGATCAGCCGGGCGGCCCGCTCGGCCACGTCGGCGGAGGCACCGAGCGGCTGCCACCACTTGGCACCCAGGCCGCGGCGCTGCGAGACCACCAGGGCCAGCGTCTCCAGCGGCGTCATCGAATCGAAGAGCTGGTTGATCTGGAAGGTGCGCACCATGCCGCGCGAGACCCGTTTGTAGGGCGCCAGGCGCGTGATGTCCTCGCCTTCGAGCACGATACTGCCCGCGGTCGGCGTGAGCACGCCGGTCAAGAGGTTGATCAGCGTGGTCTTGCCGGCGCCGTTCGGGCCGATCAGCGCATGGCGGGCGCCGCGCCGGAGGTTGAGCGTGACGTCGTTGGTGGCGGTGATGCCGCCGAAGCGCTTCACCAGGCCGGTGGCGGACAGGACGATGTCGCCGCTCATGGCTTCACCGCCTTGTTCGTCTCGCTCGCCTTGCGCGCGCCGAACCAGGTCCACGGCTTGAACAGCCGGTCGCGCCCGACCAGCACCAGGAGCACCAGGATCAGGCCGATCCAGAACATCCAGTATTGCGGCGTCACGCTCGAGAGCGTGTCCTGCAGCAGCTTGAAGACGATCGCCCCGGCGATGCCGCCGTAGAGCCAGCCCACGCCGCCGATCACCAGCATCAGCAGCACGTCGGCCGAGCGGTCGAAGGCCAGCACGTCGAGCGAGGCGAAGCCGGTGGTCTGCGCCAGCAGCGCGCCGGCGGCACCGGCGATCGCCGCGGCAATGGTGTAGACCACGGCCAGCCGCTTGACCACCGGGATGCCGATGGCCATCGCCCGCAGCCGGTTGTCGCGCACCGCCTTCAGGGTCGCGCCGAAGGGCGAATGCACCAGCCGCCGCATGACCAGGAAGAGCACCAGCACCACCGCCAGCGAATACCAGGCGGCCACGCGGCCGAAGAGGTCGAAGTCGAAGGTGCCCAGCACCGGGCCCATGACCACGCCCTGCAGGCCATCGGCGCCGCCGGTAAGCCAGTCCAGCTTGTTGGCCAGTTCCAGCAGCAGCAAGGCGGTGCCCAGGGTCACCATCAACCGCGTGAGGTCGGTGCCGCGCAGGATGGTGACGCTGGCCACCGCGCCGAGCGCCGCCGACAGCACGATCGCGACCAGCAGGCCGACCGTCGGGTCCGGCATCACCAGCTTGGCGAAGAGCGCCGCCGCATAGGCGCCGAAGCCGAAGAAGGCCGCATGCCCGAGCGACACGATGCCGGTGTAGCCGAGGATCAGGTCGAGCGACATCGCGAACAGCGCGACGATCGCGATCTCGTTGACCAGCAGCGCCCGCGAGGGCACCACCAGCGGCAGCGCGAAGATCACCACCCAGACGACGAACTCCCACGGCCGCCAGCGCGCCTTGCGCAAGAGCGACTGCTGGGCCTGCTGCCCTTCCTGCGCGGCGCTCACGAGCGGCCTCCCTTGCGCGTGAACAACCCCTGCGGGCGCCACATCAGGATCAGGATCATCAGCAGGTAGACGGTGAAGGCACCCATCTTGGGAATGAAGTACTTGCCGCCGACGTCGGCGATGCCCAGCAGCAGCGCCGCCAGCAGCGGCCCGGTGATCGAGGAGGTGCCGCCGACCGAGACCACGATCAGGAAATAGATCATGTACTTGAGCGGGAAGATCGGGTCCAGCCCGAGGATCTCCGCGCCCAGCGCACCGCCCAGCCCCGCCAGCCCCGAGCCGACCGCGAAGGTGAGGAGGAACACCACGTTGACGTTGATGCCCAGGCCCGCGGCCACCCGCGGGTCGTCGACCGCCGCGCGCAAGCGGCTGCCGAAGCGGGTCTGGGTGAGGATCAGCTGCAGCACCACCGTCAGCACCGCGCACACCGCGATGATGAACAGGCGGTAGTGGCCCATGCCCAGCGTGAGCGCGCCGTCGCCGAGCTCGGTGCGCCCGCGCAGCCACTCGGGCAGCTGGATGTTCTGCTGCGAGGAGCCCACGAAGTAGTCGACCGCGGCCACCGCCATGAAGGTCAGGCCGATCGAGAACAGCACCTGGTCCAGGTGCGACTTGCCATACATCGGCCGGTAGAGGGTGCGTTCGAGCAGCGCGCCGACCGCGCCGACGACGATGAACGCCAGAGGCAGGCAAGCGAGGAACGGAATGCCCAGGCGCTGCATCGCGAAGACGGTGAGGTAGCCCCCCGCCATCGCGAAGGCGCCGTGCGCCAGGTTGATGAAGTTCATCAGCCCGAGCGTCACGGCCAGTCCGACCGCGAGCACGAACAGCAGCATGCCGTAGGCGATGCCGTCGAAGAGGATGGTCAGCATGCGAAGGTCCGGCTCGCCCGCGGCTTACTGCTGCTTGACCTTGGCCGGATCCTTGACGCTCTTGATGACGTCGAACTCCACGTTGTAGAGCTGGCCGTCCTTCTTCTCGACCTTGCGGAGGTACACGTCCTGCACGACCTCGCGGGTCTGCGCGTCGATCAGCACCTGGCCGCGCGGGCTCTCGAAGATCTGGCCCTTCATGCCGGCGAGCAGGGCGGGACCGCCGCCCTGGCCCTTGGCGTTCTTGGCCGCCTCGTAGATCACGCGCATGCCGTCGTAGCCGCCCACGGCCATGAAGTTCGGCCGCATGCCCTTGTTGGCCGCCTCGAAGTCGGCCACGAACTTCTTGTTGACCGCCGACGGATGCGCGGCCGAGTAGTGGTGCGAGGTGACCACGCCGATGGCGCCGTCGCCCATGTCGTTGAGCTGGTCGTCGTCGGTGACGTCGCCGGTGGCGATCATCTTGATGCCGGCCTTGTCCATGCCGCGCTCCAGGAACTGCTTCATCACCGCAGCGCCGTTGCCCGAGGGCACGAAGACGAAGAGCGCGTCGGGCTTCTCGTCGCGCACCTTCTGCAGGAAGGGGGCGAAGTCGGGGTTGCGCAGCGGCACGCGCAGCTTGTCGATCACCTTGCCGCCATTGAGCTCGAAGCGCTCGCTGAAATACTTCTCGGCGTCGTTGCCCGGGCCGTAGTCGGACACCAGCGTGACCACCGACTTGATGCCGTTCTTGGGCGCCCAGTCGCCCATCGCGACCGACACCTGCGGCAGGGTGAAGCCCGAACGCACGATGAAGGGCGAGGCCTCGGTGATGCTGGAGGTGGCCGCCGCCATGACGACCATCGGCGTCTTCGACTGGGTCGCGATCGGCGCCGCGGCCAGCGCCAGCGGCGTGAGGCCGAAGCCGGCCAGCACGTCGACCTTGTCGTTGACCACCAGCTCCTGGGCGATGCGCTTGGTGACGTCGGGCAGGCCCGTGTCGTCCTTGACGATCAGCTCGACCTTCTTGCCGGCCACGGTGTCGCCGTGCTGGGCGATGTAGAGCTTGGCCGCCGCCTCGATCTGCTTGCCCGTGGAAGCCGCCTGGCCGGTCATCGGCAGGATCAGGCCGATCTTGAACGTGCTGTCGTCCGCATGCGCCAGCGGCAGGCCCAGCGTGAGGGCGGACAGGCTCAGGGCCTGGACGAGGTGGCGACGAAGCATGGAACGTTCCTTTTTTGCGAAGAATTCGTGACGGGGCATATTGTGACCAGATGCAATCGCGCTGCGGATAGGATTCGACGTTGTTTTTTTCCCGATTTCGACGGAGCCCTCCATGTCCGAACATGCCACCCTGCCCGCCCACTACGACCACGTCGGCAGTTTCCTGCGTCCCAGGTACCTTCTCGAAGCACGCGAACAGAAAGCCAATGGCGAAATCACGCCCGAGCAGCTGCGCGCGGTCGAGGACAAGGCGATCACCGAGATCGTCAAGTTCCAGCAGGACGTGGGCCTGAAGAGCATCACCGACGGCGAATTCCGCCGCACCTATTTCCACATCGACTTCCTCGAGCAACTGGGCGGCGTGAAGACCGACATCCCGGTCACGATCCGCAAGCCCGACGGCACCGAGGAACTGGCCCCGCCGGTGATGCGGGTCATCGACAAGGTCCGGCACGCGAAGAACATCCAGCTGGCCGACTTCGAGTACCTCAAGAGCCAGGTCGCCGCCGGCCGCACGCCGAAGGTGACGATCCCCTCGCCCACCATGCTGCACTTCCGCGGCGGCCGCGCCGGCATCAGCCGCGAGGCCTATCCGGAACTGGAGCCGACCTTCTACGACGACGTCGCCCAGGCCTATGGCGACGAGCTGCGCTCGCTGGCCGCCGCCGGCTGTACCTACGTGCAGATGGACGACACCAACCTGGCCTACCTGTGCGACGAGCGCATGCGCGAGGCGGCCCGCCAGCGCGGTGACGACCCGAACGAGCTGCCGCACCGCTACGCCGGCTTCATCAACAAGGTGGTGGCGCAGAAGCCGGCCGGCATGACCCTGGCCATGCACCTGTGCCGCGGCAACTTCAAGAGCACCCACGCGGCCGCCGGCAACTACGAGCCGGTGGCCGAGGCGCTGCTCAAGGAGATGGACCTGGACGCCTATTTCCTCGAATACGACGACGCCCGCTCGGGCGACTTCCGGCCGCTGCGCTTCCTGCCAAAGGGCAAGACCGTGGTGCTGGGCCTGGTGACCACCAAGTTCGGCGAGATGGAAGACAAGGACGAGCTCAAGCGCCGCATCGAGGACGCCGCCAAGTACGTGCCGCTGGAACAGCTGGCGCTGTCGCCGCAATGCGGCTTCTCCAGCACGGTGCACGGCAACAACATCGCGGTCGAGGCGCAGCGCGCCAAGCTGCGGCTGGTGATCGAGACGGCGCAGGAAGTCTGGGGCTCCTCGGCGACGTGACCGGCTGGCTGCCTTCGCCGTCGCAGCACCTGCTGGTGGTGACGGTCGCGCTGCTGGTGTATGTGCTGAGCACGCGCCTCAGGCGCGAGCAGCGCGCCCCGACCACCGCGATCGCCTGGGTCATGGGCATGGTCCTCATGCCCTACCTTTTCCTGCCCATGTACCTGCTCTTCGGCCAGCGCAAGCTGCGCCCGGCGGGCTCGCCCCGGCCGCCGCGGCTGCTGCCGGCCGGCCACTGGGCGGCCGAACTGATCGAGAGCTTCGGCCTCGCGCCGCCCGCGCCCGCCGACACCCGGCTGCATTCCGACGGCACCGCGGCCCGCGATGCGCTCTTCGAGGTGATCGAGGCCGCCCGGGCCCACCTGGACGTCTGCACCTTCATCATCGGCAGCGACGCGCTCGGCCACGAGGTGATCGAGCGGCTGGCCCGCCGGGCCCGCGAGGGCGTGAAGGTGCGGGTGCTGCTCGACGGCTTCGGCGCGCTCACCCTGCCGCGCGCGCACTTCGACACGCTGCGCCGCGCGGGCGCGCAGGTGGCGGTGTTCCGGCCCTTCTTCAGCCTGCGGCGGACCGGCCCGCGCAACCTGCGCAACCACCGCAAGCTCACGATCGCCGACGACCGCTGGCTCTGGTCGGGCGGGCGCAACCTGGCGGGCGAATACTTCACCGGCAACGAGGCGCATCCGGTGCCGTGGCGCGACCTGTCTTTCGACGTCAAGGGCAGCGTGGCGATGGCGGCCGCGCGCCAGTTCCACCACGACTGGTCCTCGGTGCGGCCGCGCGCCACGCGGGCGGTGCAGGCCGACCCGGCGGTGCATGCCGGCGGCGCGGCGCAGTTCCTTCCGAGCGGCCCGGACCAGACCGAGGACACCGCGCAGGCCCTGCTGATCGACGCGTGCTTCCGCGCCGAGCACCGGCTGCTCGCGGTGACGCCCTATTTCGTGCCGGGCGACGGCCTGCGCGACGCGCTGCGGCTGGCGGCCCGGCGCGGCGTGCAGGTGACGATCGCGATTCCCGAGCGCTCCAACCATCGCCTCACCGACTTCGTGCGCGCCCGCACGATGCGCGACCTGGCGCGCGCCGGTGTCAACTTCAAGATGCTGCCCTTCATGGCGCACGCCAAGGCGGTGGTGGTGGACGACGACCTGGCGCTGTGCGGCTCGATCAACCTCGACCAGCGCAGCCTGCTGCTCAATCACGAGGCCGCGGTGGTGTTCTACGGCCGCCGGGAGATCGACTGGCTGGCGCAATGGATCGAGACCGCGGCATCGGCCGGCGAGCCCTACCGCGCGCGCCGGCCGGGCCTCTTGCGCGACCTGGCCGAAGGCCTGCTGCTGACGATCGCCTTCCAGCTCTGAACGGCTCGTTCAGGGTTTCGGCTTGTTGGTGAAGCTGGCGTTGCCGAGGCCCGTGCCGATGGTCAATATCGCCCAGCGCTTGACGTCCTGCATGAAGGGCAGCTCGCTCAGGCCCTGCACCACCGCGTCGTTGTGCATCATCGCCACCGTCGGCTGGCCGTCGATCTTCGGGATGCGCTTGCACAGCTCGCTCGGCAGGTGGAAGTTCTCGCTCTCCCAGTCGCCCGGCAGGTTCTGGGCGCCGCGGGCGATCGATCCGTCCTTGCGGATCAGGCCCGGGCAGCCGATGCCGATGAAGGGCGCAAGGCGGATGCCCTTCTTCTTGCAGTAGCGGATCTGCGCCAGGAGCATCTCCGCCAGCTGGTCCACCAGGGCCTTGCGGTTCGGACCGTCGTCGGCATGGCGCCACTTCTCGCGCCGCTGCACCTTGGCCGCCGACAGGTCGGCCGCCTTCTTCCTGCGAATGCGCACGATGCCGCAGCGCACGTTGGTGCCGCCGATGTCCAGCGCCAGGATCGCGTCGTGGCCCTTGAGCATCAACGGCGGCGTGAGGTGCACCCAGCCGATCAGGCCGCCGTCGTCGGTCTCGTGGCAGATGCGGCCGAGCTGCACGTCGATGTTGTTCTGCTGCAGCATCGCCGCCGCCTGCAGGATCACCCGCTCGCCGACCTCGCTCTCCGGAAACCCGCCGCCGACCACGATGCGCTCGACGCCCTGCCAGCTCGGCTGACGCAGGAAGCGTTCGGTGACCCAGGCCAGTTCCTCGGCGAACTCCTCGATCGCGCCGTTCAGCATGTCGGCGGCCTCCGAGTCGCCGGGCCGCAGCAGCGCCGTGTCGAGCGTGCGCTTGCTCAGCTCGCGGGAATGGCGCGAGCCGAGCGGGTCCTTGCCCTTGCGGCGACGCCGCCGGCGCCATCTTTCGAGCAGCTCGCGAAACGCGGTCTGGCTGGCCTGGTCGCCGATGAAGCCGTCCTTGTCGCGCAGCTGGAGGCTGTAGCCGTCGACGATCACCGAAGGCAGTTCGCGGGCGCCATGCACCTCGGGCAGCAGGAACGAAGCCTGCTCGTGCGTCGACGGTTCCGGCGCCTGTTCACGCATGGTGTCGTCGGAAGATGAAGTAGGTCGGCACGTTTGCAGTATGCGATGCCGGGCGCGAGGCCCGCATCGGCAACGCGCACCACGCGCTGTAGGAGAAGTGGCCCTCGCGCGGGCCGGGCCGCATGCTGCAGCGGCGCGCCGATACACTCGGCCCGATGCAAAGCTCGCGCCGCCCCAGGCTCTTCGCGCTGGTCTTGATCGGCCTTGCCGGCCTGCTGGCAGCGGCCGCACTACTCGCGACGCCGGCCAAGGCGCAGGGCCAGACCCTGAGCATCGGCTCCAAGCGATTCACCGAGTCGTACATCCTGGCCGAACTGCTGGCGCAGACCGCCTCGCCCGCGCTGCCGCAGCCGGCCGTGGTCAAGCAGGGCCTGGGCAACACCGCGATCGTCTACGAGGCGCTGCGCTCCGGCGCGATCGACCTC
Organism: Xenophilus sp. L33; assembly: GCF_009765735.1. Lineage (GTDB taxonomy): Bacteria > Pseudomonadota > Gammaproteobacteria > Burkholderiales > Burkholderiaceae_C > Variovorax. Next base: position 8,923 of record NZ_LMUW01000087.1, on the reverse strand, counting down.
TACGCCGAATACACCGGCACCATCGCGCTGGAAATCCTCAAGAGCCCGCAGGCGATGAGCACCGAGGCGATGAACGCGGCGCTGGCGCCGCTCGGCCTGGGCGTGGCGATCCCCTTCGGCTTCAACGACGGCTATGCGCTGGCGATGCGCGCGGCCGATGCCGACCGGCTCGGGCTGCGCACGCTGAGCGACCTGGCCCGGCATCCGGAGCTGAAGCTCGGCCTCTCGAACGAATTCATCGGCCGCGCCGACGGTTGGCCCGGCCTGGCCGCGCGCTACGGCTTCAAGGTGCAGCCGATCGGCCTCGACCACGGCCTGGCCTACGACGCCATCGCCGCCAGGCAGGTCGACGTGATCGACATCTACACCACCGACGCCAAGATCGACCACCTCGGCCTCCGGGTGCTGGAGGACGACCTGCACTACTTCCCGCTCTACGACGCCGTGGTGCTCTATCGGCTGGACGTGCCGCAGCGCTTCCCGAAGGCGTGGGCGGCGATGCAGACGCTGCAGGGCCGCATCGACGAGAAAGCCATGATCGGCATGAACGCCCGCGCCGAACTGCAGGGCGTTTCCTTCGACGTGATCGCGCACGACTTCCTGGCGCAGTCGGCGGCGAACGCCAAGGCCGGCGACACGGGTGCCACCGGCCAGAAGACTGACAACGCCTCGCGCGGCTTCGTGGCCAAGCTTCTCGGCGGCGACCTCGGACGCCTGACCCGCGAGCACCTGACGCTGGTCGGCCTCTCGGTCGGGCTGGCGATCCTGATCGCGGTGCCGCTCGGCATCCTGGTGTTTCCGCATGCGCGGCTGCGCGCCGTGGTGCTGGGCCTCACCGGGCTCCTGCAGACCATTCCGTCCTTGGCGATGCTGGCGGTGCTGATCTCGCTGACCGGCGTGATCGGCATCGTGCCGGCATTGATCGCGCTGACGCTCTATTCGCTGCTGCCGATCATGCGCAACACGGTCACCGGCCTCTCGGGCGTGTCGACCGAGTTGCGCCAGGCCGGCACCGCGCTCGGCATGACCAGCGGCCAGAGCATGCGGCTGGTGCTGCTGCCGTTGGCCTTGCCGACCCTGGTCGCCGGCATCCGCACCGCCACCACGATCGCGATCGGCACCGCCACCATCGCCGCCTTCATCGGCGCCGGCGGCTACGGCGAACGGATCGTGACCGGGCTGGCGCTCAACGACCGCGGACTGATGGTGGCCGGCGCGGTGCCGGCCGCGGTGCTGGCGCTGCTGAGCGAGGCGCTGTTCGAGCTGATCGAGTACGCGATCCGCCGCAGCCGCAACTTCACTTGACGAGTTGGGCCAGGCGCTCGGCCTCGAAGCATTCCTCGCGCGCCGCGTCGCCGGGCACGCAATCCTTCTTGCCGGGCTGGGCCGCCAGCGCCTCGATCGCCTTCCAGAGCAGCGCGATCTGGTGCTCCTGCCCGGAGGCGTTGTCGATCAGGCCCTTGAGCGCCTGGCTGAGCGGATCGTCTTCCAGCGTGATGCCGTAGGCCGAGAACTTGGGCGCCGGAGGGGTGGCGTCGGCGCTCTCGCCGGCCTTGGACGGGATGATCCGCGCCGGGATGCCGACCGCGGTCGCGCCGGCCGGCACCGGCTTGATGACCACCGCGTTGCTGCCGATCTTGGCGCCGTCGCCGACCACGAAGCCGCCCAGCACCTTGGCGCCGGCACTCACCACCACGTTGCGCCCGAGCGTCGGATGCCGCTTGGCGCCCTTGTAGAGCGAGGTGCCGCCGAGCGTGACGCCCTGGTAGATGGTGCAGCCGTCGCCGATCTCGGCGGTCTCGCCGACCACCACGCCCATGCCGTGGTCGAAGAAGACCCGCTCGCCGACCACCGCGCCCGGATGGATCTCGATCCCGGTCAGCCGGCGCGAGAACTGCGAGACGAAGCGGCCGAACCAGCGCAGCCGGTGCGTCCAGCACCAGTGGGCCAGCCGATGCAGCACCACGGCGTGCAGGCCGGGATAGAGCGTGAGCACTTCCCAGCGGGTGCGGGCCGCCGGGTCGCGGTCGAGGATGCATTGGAGGTCGGAGCGCAGCCGCGAGAACATGGTTCTGAGTGATATCGACAGGACCGCAAAGTCTAAGGGGCCGGGTCGTCGCGCACCGGCGCCGGGGTCTTCGCGCCCGGGCGCTGCGGCTGCGCCATCGCCTTGGCGATGCCGCGCAGGATGTGGATCTCCTCGGCGCTCGGCTGGGCTCGGTTGAAGAGCTGCTGCAGCCGCGGCATGAGCTTCTTGGGCGCCTCCGGGTCGAGGAAGCCGATGTCGACCAGCGCGCTCTCCCAGTGCGCCAGCATGCCGGCCAGCGCTTGCGCGTCGGCGGCGGCGGGTTGCGGGGCGGCTTCCCGCACCGCGTAGCCGCCGAGCGCCAGCCGCCATTCGTAGGCGATCACCTGGATCGCGGCGCCGAGGTTGAGCGAGCCGAAGCTGGGGTCGGTCGGGATGCTGAGCGCCACGTTGCAGCGGTAGACGTCCTCGTTGCGCATGCCGAAGCGCTCGGAGCCGAAGAGGAAGCCGACATGCTGCTCGGGGCCCTTGGCGAGCGGCTCCAGGTGCTGGCGCGGCGTGCGGGTCGGAGGCCCGAAGTCGCGCGAGATCATGGCGGTGGCGCACAGGTGGGTGAGGCCGTCGAGCGCCTCGTCGAGCGTCTCGACGATGCGGGCGTTGGCCAGCACGTCGAGCGCGCCGCTGGCGCGCTGGATGGTCTCCTCGCGCCGCAGCACGTTGGCCCAGCGCGGCGCCACCAGCACCAGGTCGGCGAAGCCCATGGTCTTCATGGCGCGGGCGGCGGCGCCGACATTGCCGGCATGGCTGGTCTGGATGAGGATGAAACGGGTGCGCATGTGCGAAGCGTCACGGGCTCGCCTTGGCGGAGCCGGTAAAATGCCCGATTCTCGCCGCCCGCATCGCCGGGCCGCCCTTCCAGGGGCCGATCGCCGGCCTTTCTTGTTCTTCGCACAATTCATGTCGTCCCCCAACCTGCATCCCATGCTCAACGTGGCCGTCAAGGCCGCCCGCGCCGCCGGCGCCATCATCAACCGGGCCGCGCTCGACGTCGAAGCGGTGCGCGTGTCGCAAAAGCAGGTCAACGACTTCGTCACCGAAGTCGATCACGCGAGCGAGAAGGTCATCATCGAGACCTTGCTAACCGCCTATCCGGGGCACGGCATCCTGGCCGAGGAATCGGGCTCCGAGCACGGCGCCAAGGACTCCGAATTCGTCTGGATCATCGATCCGCTCGACGGCACCACCAACTTCATCCACGGCTTCCCGGTCTATTGCGTGTCGATCGCGCTGGCCGTGCGCGGCAAGGTCGAGCAGGCGGTCATCTACGACCCGAGCCGCAACGACCTGTTCACCGCCACCAAGGGCCGCGGCGCCTACATGAACGACCGGCGCCTGCGCGTGAGCAAGCGCACCCGGCTGAACGAGTGCCTCATCTCCACCGGCTTCCCGTTCCGCACCGGCGACAACTTCAAGCAGTACCTGGCCATCATGGCCGACCTGATGCCGCGCGCCGCCGGCCTGCGCCGCCCGGGCGCGGCCGCGCTCGACCTGGCCTACGTGGCGGCCGGCTTCACCGACGCCTTCTTCGAGACCGGCCTGAACAGCTGGGACATCGCCGCCGGCTCGCTGCTGGTGACCGAGGCCGGCGGCCTGATCGGCAACTTCACCGGCGAGCCGGAATTCCTCGACCAGCGCGAATGCCTGGCCGGCGCGCCGCGCATCTACGGCCAGCTGGTGCCGCTCCTGGCCAAGTATTCCAAGTTCGCCGGCGTCGACGACAAGCTGCGCGCCAGCGACCGCATCCGCGCGGTCGACCCGTCGTCCGCCGGTGCCGACGTCTACGCCCGCAGCACGGTCGAGGCGACGAGCACCGACTCCGAGGTGGCCGACGAAGGCACCGCCGCCAAGGCGCCCGCCGCCGCGCCGCGCAAGCTCACGCGCATCCGCCGCGACGCCTCCACCACGCCCGCCGAGGGCGACAACTCCGCCAAGTGATGCAGGCGCAGCGCGCCGTCGTCACTCGCGGCCGCGCGGCCATGCGGTTCGCGCTCGGCCACTACATCACCAGCGGGCTGTCGGTGGCCTTCGGGTTGCTGCTCATCTCGGGCGGCATCCACCTGTGGCTCGGCCCGCTGGCGGCCTCGGCCGCCTCGGTCGGGGTGCTGGTCAGCACGCCGCCCGACTTCCCGGCGCCGCGCCGCGGCAAGTTCCTGCAGATGCTGCCGGCGCCGCTGATCGGCCTGCCGCTCTTCTTCTGCGTCCAGCTGCTGCATGCGATGCCGCTGGAGCTGGGCCTGCTGCTGGTGCCGGCGACCTTCCTGGCCTTCCTGGCGATGGCCTGGGGCAAGCGCGGCATCCCGATCGCGATCTCGGTCATGTTGTCGGTGATCTTCTCGGTCGCCACGCCGGCGCCGCTCGACACCGCCGAGGCGCTGCAGCGCGCCTGGCACTACGGCCTGGGCGCCGGCCTCTACGTCGTCTACGCCACGCTGGCCAACCTGGCGCTGAACGGCCGCTACCGCGTGCAGGTCATGGCCGACCTGCTGCTCTCGGTGGCGGCCCTGATGCGCACCCAGGCGCGCCAGTTCACGCCGCTCGACGAATCCGGCGACGTGCGCGAGACGCCGGCGCCGCTGCTCGGGCAGCTGCTGCGCGAGCAGGCGGCGCTGGCCGACCTGCTGCAGGCCACCCGCGACATCGTGCTCGAATCGCCGCGCACGCCGCGCCGCCAGCGCCTGGCCGGCATGCTGATGACGGTGCTCGAGCTGCGCGACCTGCTGCTGGCGAGCGAGCTCGACCTCGACGCGCTGCGGGCGCATCCGGGCCACGCCCGGGCTCTGCGCGAGTTGCGCCGGGTGCTGGAGCAGGTCGCGCGCGACACCGCGGCCCTGGCCGATTCGCTGCTGCTGGGGCGCCACCCGGCAGCGGTGGTCGACCGCCGGCCCGAGCTGATGGCGATCCACATCGACGACGACCGCGGCGCCGGCGGCCCGTCGGTGCTCACCGGCCCGACACCGGAGCTGCTCGCGCGCGGACTGGCCAGCCGTGTCGGCCACATCAACGACGAGCTGCTGCACCTGTCGGGCCTGGCCCGCGGCGACCTGCAGCCCGACCTGGCGGTGGTGCGCGCCAGCTGGCAGATGTTCGTCAGCCCGACCCGCTGGTCGGTGCGGCCCTTCCTGGCGCTCTGGCGCTGGGACGCGCCACCGCTGCGCCATGCGATCCGCGCCTCGCTGGCGATCGCGGTCGGCTACTGCGTGGCGCTGGCGATGCCCTGGGGCTCGCACGAATACTGGATCCTGCTGACCATCGTGGTGGTGCTGCGCGGCAGCCTCGCGCAGACGCTCGAGCGGCGCAACCACCGGGTCGCGGGCACGCTCTTCGGCTGCGTGCTGACGTTGCTGATCCTGTCGACCCATCCTTCGCCGCTGGCGCTGCTGACCACGATCACGGTGGCGCAGGGCATCGCCCACAGCTTCGCGGTGCGGCGCTACATGGTCACCGCGGTGGCGGCGACGGTGCTGGGGCTGGTGCAGGCCCACATGCTGAACAACGGCGTCAGCACCACCTTCACGCTCTTCGAACGCATCTCCGACACGCTCATCGGCGCCTCGATCGCCTGGGCCTTCTGCTACGTGCTGCCGTCCTGGGAACGCACCCAGATTCCGGCGCTGGTGGCGCGGGTGCTCAAGGCGCAGGCCCGGCACGCCAAGCTGGCGCTCGGCCTGGGCCAGTTCAGCGAGGTCGAGACCAGCCCCGAGCTGGAATGGCGGCTGGCCCGGCGCGAGGCCTTCGACAGCCTCTCGGCGCTGGTGCAGGCCACGCAGCGCTCGCTGTCGGAGCCGCGCGCGGTGCGCCCGCCGCTGGCGCCACTGGAGCATTTGCAGGCCCACAGCTACCAGCTGCTGGCCCAGCTGAGCGCGGTGAAGTCGATGCTGGTGCTGCGCCGCGACCGGCTCAACCTCGGCGAGATCGAAGGCCCGCTGGCGCGCACCGCCCAGCGCATCGAGGACAGCATCTCGCAGGCGCCGATCAGCGGCCCTGCCGTGCCGGAAGGCGCGCCCGCCAGCGCGCTGACCGGCCAGATCCCGCTGCCCGACCCCTTCGACAACGACATCACGCCCTGGCTGCTGCGTCGGCTCGACCTGGCCACCGGCATCGCCGCCCAGTTGCGCGACGATGCGGCACGCATCCTGCAACCCCTCGCCGAAGGCACGCCCGGCAGCGACACCGCGTCGAGCGGCGCCTCGACCACCCGCTCGACGATCTGAACGCTTTCCCATGACCGACGCCCTGCTCGCCAATCCCTGGTTCGGACCGCTGGTGGTGGCGCTGCTCGCGGTGCCGATGTCGCTGGCGGTGCTCCGGGTCTGCGGGCCGCTGCTCGAACGCTTCACCCGCTCGGTGCCGGTGCTGAACGCGATGCTTCTGAAAATCCGGCCGCCGGCCAGGGCGGTGCTGCCGCTGGTGCTGCTGCAGCTGGTCTGGCAGGCAGCGCCGGACGACCTGCGCTTCATCGGCAACGTCCGCCACCTGACAGGGCTGTGCCTGATCGCGACAGCGACCTGGCTGGCGGTGCGGGCGGTCAGCGGCTTCGCCGAGGGCATGGTCAAGCAGCACCCTTCCGACGTCCGCGACAACCTGGAGGCGCGCCGCGTGCTGACCCAGGCGCGGGTGCTGGCGCGCACCGCCAACTCGGTGCTGCTGGTGGCCGGCGCGGCGCTGATGCTGATGACCTTCCCGGGCGCGCGGCAGGTCGGTGCCAGCTTGCTGGCCTCGGCCGGCGTCATCGGTATCGTCGCCGGCCTGGCGGCCAAGCCGGTCTTCAGCAACCTGATCGCCGGGCTGCAGATCGCGCTGGCGCAGCCGATCCGGCTGGACGACGTGCTGGTGGTCGAGGGCGAATGGGGCCGGGTCGAGGAGATCAACGGCACCTTCGTGGTGGTGCGGATCTGGGACGACCGGCGGCTGATCCTGCCGCTCACCTACTTCATCGAGCATCCGTTCCAGAACTGGACCCGGCAGGATTCGCAGCTGCTCGGCTCGGTCTTCCTCAACGTCGACTTCGCCACGCCGCTGGCGCCGCTCCGGGCCGAGGTCGAGCGCATCGTCAAGGCGGCGCCCGAATGGGACGGCCGCTTCTTCAACCTGCGCGTGACCGACGCCACCGAGCGCACGATGCAACTGCGCATCCTGTGCACCGCGGCCTCGTCGGCGCTGGCCTTCGACCTGCGCTGCACGGTGCGCGAAGGCCTGATCGACTTCATGCAGCGCGAATATCCGGAATCCCTGCCGCGGATGCGCTTCGAGGCGCCGAGCGGCGCGGCGGCCGAGCCGATGCGCGGGTCCGACGCGCAAGCGGGCCGGGAGACGCGGGAGACGCGGTTCGAGGACGCGGCCGCGCGACTGCGCAGCCGCTGAAGCTGCCGACGGTCGCTCAGGCCGCCAGCCGCGCCACCGCCCGTTCCAGCCCGCCGCGGCCGAACGGAATCATCTGCACCGTCATCGCCGCCTCGACGCCGCCCAGGCAGCCGAGGATCATGGCCGGGTTCATGTCGCCCAGGTGGCCGATGCGGAAGGCCCGGCCGGCCAGCGGGCCGAGACCGCCTGCGAGCGCGACCTGGAAGCGCTCGCGCGCCACGCTGCGCATCGCCTCCGGTTCGATGCCCGACCCGACCGCGATGGTGGTGACCGAGACCGAGCGCGCCGCCGGCACCTGGCAGAAGAGACGCAGCGCGCCGCCTTCGCTCCAGGCCTCGACCGCGGCGTGCACCGCCTCGGCGATGCGCCGGTGCCGCGCGTGCACCGCGTCGAGGCCTTCGCTGAAGATCAGCCCGAGCGCGGCCTCCATGCCGGCCAGCAGGCTCTGCGGCGGCGTGCCGCAGAACTTGCGGTAGGCCAGCGGGCTCTGGCGCGAGCGCCAGTCCCAGTAGTAGCGCGGCGCCGGGTTGCGGCGCGACAGCTCCATCGCCGCCGCGTCGACCGCGACGAAGGCCAGGCCGGGCGGCACCATCAGGCCCTTCTGGCTGGCGCCGATCGCCACATTGGCACGCAGCGCGTCCATGTCGAAGGGCGCCGCCGCGAGCGATGCCACCACGTCGACCACGAAGAGCGCCGGATGGCCGCTGCGGTCGATGGCGGCACGCAACGCGGCCAGGTCGTTGCTGAGGCTGCTGGCGGTGTCGGTGTGGACCACCAGCACCGCGACGATCTCGCGCCCGACGTCCTCGCGCAGGGCCGCCTCGACCACCGCCGGGTCGATCGGCTGACCCTCGACCCAGGGCGTGCGCAGCACGCGCCGGCCGAGCGCCTCGGTCTCGACCGCCCAGGATTCCGAGAAGTGGCCGGTGCCGGGAATCAGCACCGTCTGCCCCGGCGCGACCAGGTTGGCGATCACCGCCTCCCAGGCGCCGTGGCCGTTGGCGGCGTAGAGGAAGACGTCCGATGCCGGGCTGCCGACGAGGCGCTTCAGGCCGCTTTCGCAAGCGGCGATGGTGGCTTCCAGGCGCGGATCGGCCAGGTCCATCGGCTGCCGGCTCATGGCGTGCAGCACCTCGTCCGGGACGCGGGTCGGGCCGGGCGAATGGAGGAATCTGTGACCGGGAAGGCGGGCGGTGTCGTTCATGGGACGAGATGCTAACCCTGCACCGAGTCGGGTGAAACGACTTGACTCAGATCGTATTCAGATATATCTTTTGCCAATCAGATTACTACTTAGAGGACTTCCTCATGCGAAATTTCAAGCACTTTCTTCACCGCAACCGGATGGGCGCCTGGAGCGATGGTCTGGGTCGCGGCGACCGCCCCTGGGGCGGCCGGGACGGCATGAACCCGATGGATGCCATGCGCGGCCGCGGCGGCCGATGCGGCCCGGCAGGCGAGCGCGGTGAACGCGGC
>NZ_LMUW01000086.1 GCF_009765735.1 Xenophilus sp. L33 | reverse complement strand
CCGGCGCGGCCGCGGCCGATCGAAGTCCGCCGAGGCGGGCCAGGCCGGCCCGGCCGCCGCGGACAAGCCGGCGCCGAAGGCGAGCCCCAAGGCCGACGCGGCGCAGCGCCCGGCGCGCAAGGTGCACCCGGTGCTGCAGCGCCTGTTCGAGCTGTATCCGAAGATGTTCGGCGCGCGCTTCCTGCCGCTCAAGCTGGGCGTTTATCAAGACCTGCTAGCGCTGCATCCGGACGAGTTCAAGAAGGAAGACCTGAAGGTCGCGCTCGGCCTGCATGCGCGCTCGACCCGCTACCTCGAAGCGGTCGCGGCCGGCCACAAGCGCCACGACCTCGACGCCGTGCCGGTGGAGCCCGTGTCGCCCGAGCACGTCCACCACGCGATCCTGGAGATCTTCAAGCGCCGCCATGCGCGCACCGGCGAGGACGTGCGCCCGGCGCTGCGGGCCAAGCTGATCGAGGCCATCGAGGCCTCCGGCCTTTCGCGCGAGGACTACATGCTGGCCGTGCGCACGCAGGACGAGGCATCGAACGCGGTGCTCGACGAGGCCTTCGCCGAGCTGGGCGAGCGCACCGCCAAGCGCGAGGCGCTGCGCCGCGCCTTCGAGGCCAGCGGCCGCAGCATCGCCGAGTTCGCCGAGATGTACGGCATGAATCCGGCGGAAGTCGAACGGACCCTGAAATAGGTCCGTTCGACGGCTGAGCTTGGTCTCCTCCACCGCGCTTCGCTACTTCGGCGAGGTCGTGCGCACCGGATCGATCCGCGCCGCCTCGGAAAGCCTCTACGTGGCCGCCTCGGCCATCAGCCGCCAGCTGGCGATGCTGGAAGACTCGCTCGGCGCCCCGGTGCTCGAACGGCGCCAGGGCCGCGGCAAGGTCAAGCTGACGGCGGCCGGCGAACTCCTGATGCGCTATCACAAGCAGGTCGGCAACGAGACGCGGCGGCTGCAGTCGGAGATCGAGGCGCTGCAGGGGCTCAAGCGCGGCCACGTCAACTTCGGCATGCCGGAATCGCTGGCGCGCGACCTGATGCCCAGCTTCTTCGCGCGCTTCGCGCGGCGCTACCCGGGCATCTCCTTCAGCGTGCAGGTGGCCGGCAGCCCGCGGCTGGTCGAGCTGCTGCTGGCCGACGAGCTGGACGCCACCTTCACCTTCGGCGACATCGCGGTGCGCGACCTGTCGATCATGCATTCGCGCCTGCTGCCGCTGTACGTGCTGGTGCCCAAGGGCCATCCGCTCGAGGGCGCGAAGTCGCTGCGGCTGTCCGACTGCGCCGACTTCGAGCTGTCGGTGCTCGACTCGACGCTCTGGGCCCAGCAGCAGTTCGAGGAGATGCTGGCCCGCGCCAACATCCGCCCGCGCGTCGCGCTCAAGACCAACTCCTACGAGCTGATGCGCAACGTCGCGGCCGAAGGCATGTGCCTGACCTTCACCACCGAGCCGCTGGAGGACCCGCAGGCCAAGCCGCGCACCGGTTCCTACATCCCGCTCAAGGACCCGCGCGTGCGGCCGCAGCGCTTCGCGCTCAGCGTGCACAAGGGGCGCACCCTGCCGCTGGCGGCGTCGACCTTCCTGTCGGAGCTGACGGCGATGCTGGAGGAGCTGGCGGGGCGCAGCGGGGGGGTGCGGCGTTCGGGTTGAGCCGACGCGGAGATCGGTTCGACCGCGGGGGTGGGTCGGGGCGCCTGCCGGTGGGCTGCGGAGCGCCGGTGCGGCGGTCGGCGCTTGCAGCGCCGACTTCCTTGCGGTGCTCGCGTGGCCGGCGTGCCGCAGAACTCACTCCGCGCTCCTTCGGCGCGCTGCGTTCAGACAACTGCGGCAAGGCAGTCA
>NZ_LMUW01000085.1 GCF_009765735.1 Xenophilus sp. L33 | reverse complement strand
GGCCGGCCGCCTGGCGCTGCGCGCCGAGGACAGCCCGGTGCAACCGAACTGCCTGGTCGACGGCGTCGCCAGCCGGCTCCTGGCCGACCACGCGCTCGACCAGCAAGGCGCCTGGGCGCTGGCCGGCTGGCCGCTGGAGGACGCGCTGCATCCGTACGCCGGCCAGCCGCTGCCGCCCGGCCGCCGCGCGATCGTGCAGGCGATGAACGCGATCGACGACGAGGCCACGCTCGACCGCATCGAGCAGCTGATCGGCGAGGAGCCGACGCTGGCCTACCGCCTGCTCGTCTACCTCAACTCCGCCGGCCTGGGCCTGCGCAGCGGCGTCGCGTCGCTGCGGCACGGCTTCATGATGATCGGCTTCCGCTCGCTCGGCGCCTGGCTGGCCGAACAGCTGGCGCAGGCCACCGACGACGCCGCGCTGCGACCGGTCAACGCCACCATGGTGCTGCGCGCGCATCTCATGGAACACCTGATGGACGCCGGCATCGAGGACGACCTGCGCCGCGAGGTCTACCTCTGCGGCCTGTTCGCGCAACTCGACATGGTGCTGGACGAATCGCTGCGCACCGCCTTGTCGCGCATTCCGCTGTCGGAGCGCATCGGCGCCGCGATCGTCGCGCACAACGGTCCCTACGCCCCCAGCCTGGAGGCGGCGATGGCGCTCGAGTCGCACGACCCCGGCCCGCTGCGCGCGGTGCGCGCGCGCCACGACCTTGCCGCCGAAGACGTGAACCGTGCGTTATTGCGCACGCTCGCCGGCACCAGCCTGCAACCGTTCCTGTCGACGGTGGCCGCCTGAGGCGCCACCGGTCACACTCGACGATCCACTCAAATACCTTCGGAGTCCCGATGTCTTCCCCATCCGACCTTGTGCCCGACGCCGCCGCGGAAGCCGCGGCCGCGCCGCACAACGCCCTTTCGCGCCAGGCGATCGTCGACGAGCGGCGTGCCGTCTTCGGCTATGCGCTGTTCGAGCAGCCGCGCGACCGCTCCAACGATTCGGGCGCGGTGGTCGATGCGTTGTCCGACTCCGGCACCAAGTCGGTGGCGGGCGAGAAGATCGTCTTCATCCATTGCGCCTTCGAGAACCTCGACGGCGTGCACTTCGACCTGCTCGACCCCGACAAGGTGGTGCTGCAGATCTCCGCGCCGGTGTCGCCCGAGACCGACCTCGACGAAGGCGCGGCCCGCCTGGGCCGCATCGTCGAGAGCGGCTTTCGCCTGGCCTTCGGCCCGACCGTGCTGGAGCCGGCCTACGCGGCCTGGCGCCCGCACGCCTCCTTCATCAAGCTCGACCTCGGCCTGCTGTCGATCGAGGACGTCGAGCGGATCATCAAGGCCGCGCGTGCGAGCAGCCACGCCCAGGTGGTGGCCGAGCAGGTCGACACCGCCGAGCAATACCAGCTCATGAAGAAGCTGGGCGTCAAGCTGTTCCAGGGCCAGTGGTTCTCGCAGCCGTCGATGATCAACGACAAGGCGGTGCAGACCTCGATGGCCACCATCGTCCAGCTGATCAACCTGGTGCGCCGCGAAGCCGACCTGGGCGACATCGAGGAGCTGATCAAGAAGGACCCGGCGCTCTCGTTCAAGCTGCTGCGGATGATCAATTCCTGCGGCTTCGGCCTCAGCGTGGAGATCACCTCCTTCCGCCACGCGGTGATGATCCTCGGCCTCAACAAGCTCAACCGCTGGGCCACGCTGCTCATGACCGTGGCGCGCCCCGGCGGCGCGGCGCCCGCGGCCGGCTCGACCGCGGTGGTGCGCGGCCGGCTGATGGAGCTGCTCGCGGCCGAGCTGCTGCCGCAGGAGGACTGCGACGACGCCTTCGTGGTCGGCGTCTTCTCGCTGCTCGACACGCTGCTGGGCATGCCGCTGGACCGCGCGCTGGCGTCGGTCAACCTGCCCGACCCGGTGCTGGCCGCGCTGCTGCGCAACGAAGGCAAGCTGGCGCCCTTCCTGGCGCTGACCAAGGCCTGCGAGAGCGGCGACGATGCCGCCTTCGCCGCGGCCGCCGAGCAGTTGCATCTGACCAACCACCAGATCAACTGGGCGCATCTGCAGGCCCTGATGTGGGCCGACATGCTCGAGCAGTGAGCGCGCCGCGGACCGCGCCCCCGGCGCTCAGTGGTCCCCGCGCATCTTCGCCTCGAGGGCCGCGTCGTCACCGTCGACGATGCCGCCGAGCATGTCGAAGATCTGGCACTTGGCCGCGCCCCGGCGCAGGGCGTTGATGTTGCGGATGACCTGCGCACGCTCGGCGAAGTGGTTGGCGCTGCGGGCGATCGTGGTGTCGTCCTTGCCCTTCAATTCCCAGAGCCACTGTTTGCCGACGTCCCTGAATATCACGAATTTCATTGAATACCGGTAGGTTGCGGAGGCGCCGTCAGCCCGCGCGGGCGTCCTGGCGCATCCTCTCGAGACGCCGTCCGCTCGACGGCGCCGCGGGGTAGGCGACGGCCTGTGCCGCCCAGGCGAGCTGCCGCTCGCGCTCGTCGATCGCCAGCGCCTTGGCGCCCTCCTCGCCGTATTCCGAGACCGAGAAGGACTTGCTGGTGGCGCGGCCCTCGCGCATGGTCTGCGCGGTCCAGTAGCCGAGGTGATGGCCGCGGCCGGCGCGGCGGACCACGCCCGGCACGCTGCTGCGGTTGTTGCGTCGCGGGATCGCGGAGCGCGGCAGCTGCGCCGGCAGCTCGCGCGGCGGCGGCGGCGGATCGGCCAGCCGCAGCGAATCCTCGGCCGGGTGCACCTTGGCCAGCCCGTGCATCTGCGCCAGTTGCTGCTCGCGCGCCTTGATGGCCAGGCGGCGCGCATCGGCGCCCCAGCGCCGGATGCTGAATGCGCGCCGCAGCACCTGGCCCGGCCCGATGTAGGTGCTGGCCAGCCAGAGCAGCGGTTCGCCGTGGCGGTCGTACTGCAGGCTGACGCCGGCGATGCCGCTCGAATTGGTGCTGCGCAGGCGGCTCGCGCGCTCGCGGCGCGACACCGGCGGGTTGGTCCGCACCAGCAGGTCGCGCCAGGCCTGGGCGGCCTGCAGGGCCTGCGCCTGGCCGCCGAAGACGAGGAAGGAGAAGGTCCGGTCGTGGCGCACGCCGTCACGCACCAGGCGGACGTTCCAGTCGAGCGCCCGCCGGGTGATGCCGTACATCGACGCGTCGCTCGGCGTCCCCTTGGCCATCGGAACCTCCTCGAGTTTCGAGTCGCTGTCGCTCAGCCGAGCGCGGAATTGGCGTTGACCTCGATCCAGCAGGCGAAGATGGGATGGCCGCCGATGACCTTCGGCGGGCCGGCGCGGTGGGCCTTGAAGCCTTCGCGGCGCAGCAGCCGTTCGACGCCGAGCGGCGACACGGTGATGATCCGCTCGACGCCGTTGAGCCGGGCGATCGCCAGCGACTCTTCGAGCAGCGCGACCGCCACCGGCGAGGAGAACTGGTGCAGCGCATTGCCCTGCGTGGCCGCGAAGTCCACCGCGGCGAAGCGCGACAGTTCCCAGATGCGCGGGTCGCACGGAATTTCCAGTCCGGTCAGCAATTCCGGAAAGACCTCGCCCAGCAGATAGGGCTTGTCGGTCGGCAGCAATCGCGCGGTGCCGACGATGGCCTCGTCGTCGTTGCGGGCCGCCAGATAGAGCGTGTCGTCGCGATCGAACTGGTCCCGCTCGAGACCGTGCTCGGTCACCAGGTCCCAGCCGAGCGTCTCGACGAAGACCTTGTGGCGATAACGCCCGACGTCGTCGAGCACTTGCGAGGCCATTTCGCCTGGCCGTCCTGCCAATATTTCCATTGCTTATTCCCCGGTTGTAGTCAGGGAATTTCAGCCGCCCTCAGCCTCCAGCGAAACTATCATTTTTGATAGGTTTACCTAGGCAAAGTCTTTGATCGTCTTAAGTCCGGTCTACGACAGTCAAAGCGATCGCCTTTTGAGGACAAGCCCATTCGGAATAGCCCGACAGGGTTGTCTATACGCCACAACGAATTTTCCCTGCGTCGCCTGTATCATCGATCGAATCCGGAACCCAATTGACTCGAGCCGAAATTGACGGGGCTTTGCGAGCCAATGCCGACCCAGCGTCCGGCCAGCGCAGATTCATTTTTTGCCCGCCTCTTGAGGCGCCGAATTGCAATCTTGAATAGCCACTTGACCGGCATCCCATGGAACCGTTCAACGAAAGCCTGCTGATCGCCCTGGATCGCGCCGATAGCGAGGAAGTCATCTTCCAGGCGCTGGTTTCGGCCGCCTCGCGGCTGGGCTTCGAGCATGTCGCCTACGGTCTGCGGTTGGCGGTGCCGGTGTCGAATCCCAAGGTCATCACCTTGAACAACTATCCGAAGACCTGGCAGGAGCGCTACCAGTCCGAGGGCTATCTGGCCGTGGATGCGAGCGTGCGGCACGGCAGCCTGAGCCAGGAGCCGCTCCTGTGGACCGACGAGGTCTTCGCGTCGTCCCGCCAGCTCTGGGCCGAGGCCAAGGACCAGGGCCTGCGCCACGGCTGGGCCCAGTCCAGTCTCGACGGCTTCGGCATCGGCGGCATGCTGACCCTGTCGCGCTCCGGCGAGGCGCTGACCCGCACCGAGCTGGATGCCAAGCAGGTCGAGATGCGCTGGCTGGTGCAGGCGGCGCACCTGTCGCTGTCGCGGCTGATGAAGCCCAAGTACACGGTGCAGCCCGACACGCCGCTGACCCACCGCGAGATCGAGATCCTGAAATGGAGCGCCGACGGCAAGACCGCGGCGGACATCGGCGACATCCTGGCGATCTCGATCCCGACGGTCAACTTCCACATCCGCAACGCGATCCAGAAGATGAAGGCGGCCAACAAGACGGCCGCCGTGGTGCAGGCGCTGATGGCAGGACTGTTGAACTGATCTAGAGATCGGGTGCCGGCGGCAAGCCCAGCAGCTTCTCGATCGACAGGCCGATCGCGAGCAGCCGGCGGTCGCTGCCGAGCGGTCCGTCGATCTCCAGGCCGACCGGCAGGCCGCCGGCGGTCATGCCGGCCGGCTGGGCCAGGCCCGGAATCCCGGCGTTGCTGCCCGGGTCCACGTTGCGGATGAGGGCCATGAACTGCGCCGCCGGGCCGCCCGGCTGCGGCACGCCGTTGATCGACACCGCGCCGCTGAATTCCGGATCGATCGGCGACGGCAGGATCGGCACGGTCGGGAACAGCACGCCCTCGACCGCGTGCGCGGCGAAGTAGTCCGCGTAGAGCGCCGCCAGTTGCGGTCGGTGCACCTGGATCGCCGCGTCGTAGGCCTCGCGCGGCATCGACGCGGCCAGCGCGAAGACGCCCTGGACGTCCGGGCTCTCGACCTGGGCGATCACCTCGTCGACGCCGAGCGGCACGCCCTCCTCGCGCAGGAAGTCGCGCAGGTCGCGGTTGTAGAACTCGTAGAGCGCCACCGGCATCGAGATGCGCTCGTTGATTTCGGGCAGGCCTTCCAGGTCGGCCTCGACGAAGACCACGCCGGCCTCGCGGAGCCTCACGACCGCGGCGTTCATCGCCGCCTCGACCTCGGCGTCGAGGTTCTGCCAGAAGTAGCCGCGCGGCAGGCCGATGCGCAGGCCGGCCAGCGGCACCGCCTCGACCGGTGCGCTGCCGGTGGCCACCGCGTCGAGCAGGGCGACGTCCGCGACGTTGCGCGCCATCGGCCCGACC
>NZ_LMUW01000084.1 GCF_009765735.1 Xenophilus sp. L33 | reverse complement strand
GGCGCCGCGCTGGCGGCCGGCCGGCCGGCGATGCAAGCCGCATGCGAGGCGGTCTGGCGCCACGGCGACCTGGCCGACCGCTGGCCGGCCGGGGTGCCGCTCACAGCCGGCGCCCTGTCGCACGGCGGGCCGGGCTCGATGGCCTGAACCTTCGTCGGGTCAGCCGCGCCCGACGAAGGGCATCTTGGTCGCCATGACCGTGTGGAACAGCACGTTGGCTTCCAGCGGCAGGTTGGCCATGTAGAGCACCGACTGGCCGACGATCGCGACGTCCATCACCGGCTCGATCGCCAGTTCGCCGCTCGGCTGCGGCACGCCCTTGGTCATGCGCGCCGCCATCTCGGTCAGCGCATTGCCGACGTCGATCTGGCCGACCGCGATGTCGTACTTGCGGCCGTCGAGCGAGGCGGTCTTGGTCAGGCCCTCCACCGCATGCTTGGTCGACGTGTAGGCGGCCGAGTTGGGCCGCGGCGTGGTCGCGGAGATCGAGCCGTTGTTGATGATCCGGCCGCCCGGAGGCACCTGCGCCTTCATGGTCCGGAAGGCCTGCTGGATGCAGAAGAACATGCCGCTCAGGTTGATGTCGACCACGCCGCGCCATTGCTCGGGCGTCCAGTCCTCGAACGGGCCCGGCGGGTTGCCGACGCCGGCATTGTTGAACAGCAGGTCGACCCGGCCGAAGCGCTTCACGGCCGCCTCGAACAAGGCGCGCACCGAAGCCGCGTCGGCGACGTCGGTCGACACCGCCAGCGCGCGATCGGCGGCGCCCGATTCCTGCGCGACCTTCTCCAGCGGCTCGACCCGGCGGCCCGCCAGCACCACGCTCCAGCCGTCGCCCAGCAGGGCCAGCGCAGCCGCCCGCCCGATGCCGCTGCCGGCGCCCGTCACCACCGCGATGCGGCTCTTCTTCGCTTCAGACATTCGATGCTCCTCGTGATCCTCGTTCAGCGGCGCGGCTTGCGCCCCTTCATCTTGTTGGCGGCCTTCTTGACCGCGGTGCGGAAGGCCTGCATGGCCGACTGCGGCGCGACCGCCAGTGCCTGCTCGACCCGTTCGGGTCGTTCGGCCCGATGCTCGGTGCGCTGCTCGGACCGTTCGGCGCGTTCGCCCCGTTCAGTGCGCGGCGCCCGCTCGCCGCCGCCGCCGTCCGACTTGTTGCGGGCGCTGCGCTTGGCCGAGGCCTTGGTCGGTGCGCCGTTGCCGCCACCGCCGCCGGCAACGCCCTTGTCCTTCATGGCGCGAGCACCGAGGTCCTCGCCCTCGCGCACCAGGCGGAAGTCGATCTTGCGGCCGTCCAGGTCGACGCGGCTGACCTGCACCCGCACCCGCGTGCCGATGGCATAGCGGATGCCGGTGCGCTCGCCGCGCAGTTCCTGGCGGTGCTCGTCGAACTTGAAGTATTCGCCGCCCAGTTCGGTGATGTGCACCAGGCCTTCGACGTACATCGCGTCGAGCGTGACGAAGATGCCGAAGGTGGTGGCCGAGGTGACCACGCCGCCGTATTCCTCGCCGAGATGCTCGCGCATGTACTTGCACTTGAGCCAGGCCTCGACGTCGCGGCTGGCTTCGTCGGCCCGGCGCTCGTTGGCGCTGCAATGCAGGCCGGCGGCCTCCCAGGCCAACACTTCCTTGGTCGGTGCGACCGTCGCCTTCTGCGGCTTGGTGGTCGGCGCCTTCACCCGCGCGGCCAGCCGCTTGGCCAGCTTGGCATGGGCCTCGCCCGGCGTCGGCAGCATCGGCAGCTGGTAGCGGGTCTTGCCCAGGATGGCCTTGATCACGCGGTGCACCAGCAGGTCGGGATAGCGCCGGATCGGGCTGGTGAAGTGCGTGTAGGCCTCGTAGGCCAGGCCGAAGTGGCCGCTGTTGATGGGCGTGTAGATGGCCTGCTGCATCGAGCGCAGCAACATGGTGTGGATCTGCTGCGAATCCGGACGGTCCTTGGTCGCTTCGGCGATCGCCTGGAATTCGCCCGGCTTCGGCTCGTCGGTGATCGACAGGCCGACGCCCATCGCCTTGAGGTACCCGCGCAGGATTTCCTTCTTCTCGGGCGTCGGGCCTTCGTGCACCCGGAACAGGCCCGGATGCTTGCCCTCGGCGATGAAGTCGGCGCTGCAGACGTTGGCCGCCAGCATCGCTTCCTCGATCAGCCGATGGGCCTCGTTGCGGGTGCGCGGGACGATCTTCTCGATGCGGCCGGCGTCGTCGCAGATGATCTGCGTCTCGGTGGTCTCGAAGTCGACCGCGCCGCGCTTGGCGCGCTGCTTGAGCAGTGCCCGGTAGACGTCGGCCAGGTTCAGCAGGTCCTTCACGCGTTCCTTGCGCTTCACCGCTTCCGGGCCGCGCGTGTTGCCGAGGATGGCGGCCACTTCGGTGTAGGTGAAGCGGGCGTGGCTGAACATCACGGCCGGGTAGAACTGGTAGGCGTAGATCTCGCCGTCGGCCGCGACGAGCATGTCGCAGACCATGCACAGGCGCTCGACCTCCGGGTTGAGCGAGCACAGGCCGTTCGACAGCTTCTCCGGCAGCATCGGGATCACCCGGCGCGGGAAGTAGACGCTGGTGGCGCGGTCGTAGGCATCGATGTCGATCGCCGAGCCGGTCTTCACGTAGGCGCTGACGTCGGCGATCGCGACCAGCAGCCGCCAGCCCTTGCCGCGGCCGACCTTGGCCGGCTCGCAGTAGACGGCATCGTCGAAGTCGCGCGCGTCCTCGCCGTCGATGGTGACCAGCGGCACGTCGGTGAGGTCGACGCGGCCGTGCTTGTCGGCGGGGCGCACCTGGTCGGGCAGCGACTTCGCTTCGGCCAGGCAGGCTTCGGAGAATTCGTGCGGCACGCCGTACTTGCGCACCGCGATCTCGATCTCCATGCCCGGGTCGTCGATCTCGCCGAGCACTTCCTTGACGCGTCCGACCGGCTGCCCGAAGAGCGCGGGCGGCTCGGTGAGCTGCACCACCACGACCTGGCCGACCTTGGCGGTGCCGGTCGCGCCTTTCGGGATCAGGACGTCCTGACCGTAGCGCTTGTCTTCCGGTGCGACCAGCCAGACGCCGCCTTCGTGCAGCAGCCGGCCGATGATCGGCTGTTCGGGGCGCTCGATGATCTCGACCACGCGGCCCTCGGGACGACCGCGCCGATCCTGGCGCACGACGCGCGCCTTGACGCGGTCCTTGTGCAGCACCGCGCGCATCTCGTTGGGGGGCAGATAGATGTCGGCCTCGCCGTCATCGCGCTGCACGAAACCGTGTCCATCGCGGTGACCTTGCACCGCGCCTTCAACTTCATCCAGCAAGCCGCTGGGATGGCCAATATTTTTGATATGATCTCCTTCTTTCCTGAAATTCAAAACATAAACGCTTCGGCGCTTATGTGGGCCCAGATGGCGGAATTGGTAGACGCACTAGTTTCAGGTACTAGCGAGTAACATCGTGGAGGTTCGAGTCCTCTTCTGGGCACCACCCCTACCAAATTGAACCCCTGCAAGTCTTCGACTTGCGGGGGTTTTTCTTTGCATGGAGCACCGGCCTCCAAGTCCATGCGATCCATTGTGCGCTTCCCGGCCGACGGGAAAGCGTGCTTCGCCCGGATGTGGACGTGGCGCATGGAGCAGGAAAGGAAAGCCGGCAAGACGTCTGTCGAGAAGTCGGCCGGCAGGTCGGACAGTGCCAAGTGGAACAGGTGGTGCCTGATGAAGTGGTGCCAAGACCCGATCGCTTCACGGCGCGCCGGGCTGGCCGCGACACACCGCATCGACGAACGGATGGGGCGGAGTCTAGCGCAGGCCGGCATCGGGCAGAATCCAGCGGATCTCCGGCACCGCAGCGCATGTCTTCCCTTCACATCACGATCTCGAACCTGAGCGGCGCGCCGCAGGTGGTGCACGTCTTCGACACCTTGCAGGGCGGCACCCGGCCAGTCGAGGGCAGCCCCTTCGAGCTCGCGGTCGCGGGCCGCTCGCCGCGCTTCGACGTGCGCTCGGATGCGCGCGGGCACGGAGTGATCGCCTACCGCTGCGAAAGCCGCATCACCGCGACCGGCATCGACGTGGTCGACGGCGCGGCGGTCGAGCTGCGCTAGCCCCTTTCGTCTCTTCATTCCTTCTTCAGCAGGCTCAACTCCCATGCGCGCGACCAAGCATCTTCTGGCATCCGCTTCCATCCTGGCCCTCGCCCTCTTCGCCCTGCCCGCCTCGGCCCAGCGCATCGCGCCGGCCGAGCCGATCGACCAGGCCAGCTGCCAGACCGAGGAGGCTTCGCTCGAACAGGAGATCGCCCTCGCCCGCTCACGCGGCCAGATGCTGCGCCGGCGCCAGCTCGCCGAAGCGCTGACCGCCATGCAGGCCCACTGCGCCAAGCTGACGCCGATCAAGGACCAGGCCACGCGCATCGACCGCCAGGAACAGGAAGTCGCGCACCTGCGCGCCGAGCTGGCGCGGGCCGAGGCGTACCTGGCGAAGTTGAAGGCCGCGCCTGCCGATACCGCGCCGGCCAAGTAGAACGGCTCAGCCGCGCAGCACGATCGGCATCGTGGCGGTGAAGACCGTGCCCGCTTCCGCCGAGGAGCTGACCCGCAGCTCGCCACCGTGCGCCCTGGCGATCTGGTCGCAGATGTAGAGGCCGAGCCCGAGGCCGCCGCCCGGCTTGCTGTTCTGCGGCCGCCAGTAAGGCTCGAAGGTGCGGGCCAGGTTGGCGGGCGCGATCGGCGTGCCCTGGTTGGCCACCTCGAGCACCAGCCGGTCGCCGTCGATCGAGGCCGACACGCGCACCGGCTGGTCGACCGCGCCGTAGGTCAGCGCATTGCCCAGCAGGTTCGACAGCAGCTGCTGAAGCCGGACCCGGTCGCAGCGCACCGTCCGGTCGATCGCGATGTGGTCGAGCACGCTGCGATCCGGGTGCGAAGCGCTCAGCTCGGCCACCACCTCGCGCAGATCGGCGGCCAGGTCGGTGACGTCGGCGGCCGCGATGCCCATGCCGGAGCCCAGCCGCCCGCGGGCGAAATCGAGCACGTCGTCGATCAGGTTCGACATCCGGCGTGCCGCGGCCTTCAGGCGGCCGCCGAGCAGCACCGTCTTCGCCTCGTCGCTGCGCACCATCAGCTCGGCGGTGGCGCCGACCGCCGCCAGCGGATTGCGCAGGTCGTGGCCCAGCACCGCGATGAACTGCTCGCGCAGCTCGGCGGTGGCGCGCTCGTCGGCCAGCGCGTCCTCGATCTCGACCTGATGGTCTTCGCTCTCGAGCTGCAGCGCGATCAGGTCGGCGAAGACCTTGAACATGGTGACCGTGCGCGGGTCGGAGACGATGCGCGGCCGCGGGTCGATCGCGCACAGGTTGCCGAAATACTCGCCGTCGGGCCGCACGATCGGCACCGAGATGTAGCTCTCGATCTTGTAGATGCGCGGCGTGTGGTGATTGAAGTAGATCGGGTCCTGGCTGGCGTGGTCGATCACGATCTCCTGCCGCGCCGAGCGGGCCTCGCGGCAGAGCGTGGTCTGGACATCCAGCTGGCCGCCGGGCAAGAGGCCGAACTGGATGTCGTCCTGCACCGCGCAGGCGGTCCAGGTGCCGTCGGTCACGCGCGCGACCGCGGCGAAGCCCATGCCGGTGTTCTGGCAGATCAGCTTGAGCAGCGAAGGCACCGCGCTGATGCGGCCGACCGCGGCCACGTCGCGCGCGATGTGCTGCGGGTCGTCGCTGTTCTCGAGGGCGGTCGCCATGGCGGTTCGCAGTCGGGTTGCCTCAGACCGGCACGGCGACCAGGTCGTGGCCCTCGGTGCCGACGATGCGGGCCCGCGTGAACTCGCCGACCTTCAGGGTCTTGCTGATCTTCTCGGGCGGCAGCAGGCGGACCAGGCCGTCGATCTCCGGCGCGTCGGCATAGCTGCGGCCGACGCCGCCCTTGCGGCCGAGGCCCGGCGCCGAATCGACCAGCACCTGCATCGTGGCGCCGACGCGGCGGCGCAGCTTGGCGATCGACACCGCCTCGGCGACCTCCATGAAGCGGGCGCGGCGGGCTTCACGCTCGGCCTCGGGCAGCATGCCCGGGATCTCGTTGGCCGCGGCGCCGGCGACCGGGCTGTAGGCGAAGCAGCCGGCGCGATCGATGCCGGCCTCGCGGACGAAGTCGAGCAGGTGCTCGAACTCGGCCTCGGTCTCGCCCGGGAAGCCGGCGATGAAGGTGCTGCGGATGACCAGCTCGGGACAGGCTTCGCGCCAGCGCGAGAGACGCTCCAGGTTCTTCTCGCCGCTGGCCGGCCGCTTCATGCGCTTGAGCACGTCGGGATGGCTGTGCTGCAGCGGCACGTCCAGGTACGGCAGCACCTGGCCGCTGGCCATGAGCGGGATGACCTCATCGACGCTCGGGTACGGATAGACGTAGTGCAGCCGCACCCACGCGCCGTAGGGCGCGGCGATCTCGCCGAGGGTGCGGACCAGTTCGAGCATGCGGGTCTTGACCGGCTTGCCGTCCCAGAAGCCGGTGCGGTACTTGACGTCGACGCCGTAGGCCGAGGTGTCCTGGCTGATGACCAGCAGTTCCTTGACGCCGCCTTCGAACAGCGCCTTGGCCTCGGCCAGCACGTCGCCGACCGGTCGCGAGACCAGGTCGCCGCGCATCGACGGGATGATGCAGAAGGTGCAGCGGTGGTTGCAGCCTTCGCTGATCTTGAGATAGGCGTAGTGGCGCGGCGTCAGCTTGATGCCGGCGATGCCGAAGGGCTGCGGCACCAGGTCGACGAACGGGTCGTGCGGCTTGGGCAGATTCAGGTGGACCGCGTCCATCACTTCCTGCGTGGCGTGCGGGCCGGTGACCGCCAGCACGCTCGGGTGCATCTGCTGCACCAGGTTGCCGCCGGCGTCGCCGGACTTGGCGCCCAGGCAGCCGGTGACGATGACCCGGCCGTTCTCGGCCAGCGCCTCGCCGATGGTGTCGAGGCTCTCGCGCACCGCATCGTCGATGAAGCCGCAGGTGTTGACGATCACGAGGTCGGCGCCCTCGAAGGTCTTGGAGGTCCGGTAACCCTCGGCGCTCAGGCGCGTGAGGATCAGTTCGGAGTCGGTCAGGGCCTTGGGGCATCCCAGCGACACCATGCCGATGCTGGGCGCCTCGCGCCGTTCGGCCACTGCTGTCGGAGGAGTATTCATGTTCGGGTCAGGTTGGTGGCTGCGGGCCGGGGCTGCGCCGTGGAAGGTCCGCGAGACCGGGCACGCCGTTCGACGCAATTTCGGCCGGAGGGTTCACTGTGGCCCGAGGACCGCCGGTGGTCGGGGTGCCCGAGGCGGGTCGGAGGCTCCCGGGTTGCCGGCTCGGCGCTCGCGCGGTCGGCGTGCATTGTAAATGCGAGGCCCGTGGCGCTGCCGGCGCCATGCGTCAAAGCCCGGCGGCGTCGACGGGCAAGCCTGGAATCCTGCACTTTTGTGTCGCTGGGGGGCCCGGCGCGGCCTCGACTTCCAGAATCGCCGCAATCGAAGGAGAACCTCACCATGCTTCGCAACCTCGTCTTTCTCGATCCGGCCGGCGTCTGGCAACTGCCTTTCGAAGGGCCGACGCTCACCCTGGGCCGCGACGACGGCAACGACGTCAAGCTGGAAGACCTGCAGGTCAGCCGCCGGCACGCCGCGCTGCAACTGCGCGACGACGGCGCGGTCTGGGTCGTCGACCTGGACAGCCGCAACGGGGTCTTCCGCAACGGCATCCGGGTGCCCGGCAGTTCGCCGCTGGTTCATCGCGACGTGCTGGCGATCGGGCAGGCGAAGATCCGCTTCCTCGAGACCGCGGGCCATTCCAGCCATGCGCAGCTGAGCTTCTCGTGGCCCGACCTGGCCGACATGCAGCCGCCTCGCATGGCTGCCGCGCCGCGCTGAAGCCGCGCGCGTGGAACTCCTCGCCGATCCGCGCGCCTGGGCTGCGCTCGCGACGCTCACGGCGCTCGAGCTGGTGCTGGGCATCGACAACATCGTCTTCATCTCGATCCTGGTCGACAAGCTGCCGCGCGCCCGGCAGGAGCGCGCGCGCCGGCTCGGCCTCTTCATGGCGATGTTCATGCGGCTCGGGCTGCTCGGGGTGCTGTCGTGGGTGAGCGGCCTGGTAGCGCCGCTCTTCACCCTGGCGGGGCAGGAGATCTCGGGGCGCGACCTCGTCATGATCGTGGGCGGCCTCTTCCTGATCTACAAGAGCACCGTCGAGATCCACCAGTCGCTCGAAGGCGTCGAAGGCGAAAGCTCGATGAAGGTGGCCTCGCGCTTCGCCGCTGTGATCCTGCAGATCATGCTGGTCGACATCGTCTTCTCGCTGGATTCGATCGTCACCGCGGTCGGCATGGTCGACCGGCTGGAGATCATGATGGCCGCCGTCGTGGTCTCGGTGCCGCTCATGATGGTCTTCGCGCCGATCGTCGGCCGCTTCGTCTCGGACCATCCGACCATCAAGATGCTGGCGCTGTCCTTCCTGGTGGTGGTCGGCGTGGTGCTGATCGCCGAAGGCTTCGACCAGCGCATCCCCAAGGGCTGCGTCTATTTCGCGATGGCCTTCTCGCTCGGCGTCGAGGTGCTGAACATCCGGATGCGCAAGCGTTCGGCGGCACCGGTCCACCTGCACGCGGCGTACGTCCAGGACGACGCTTCCTCGCAGCGCTGACGAACGCGCTGCCGCTCCGGCTGCCACGCCATCGCTGCGGCCGATGGGGGGTATTCGCAATATCCGTTAGACGCGTCTCGCAGGTAAGACGACATTTCACCCCCACGGTGCAGACAAGTCTCAACCGGACCCCGCAAAACGCTCAAGCATTCAAGGCAGACAACCATGCGAATCGCAATCGTCGAAGAAGACGCGGCAGAGTTTCAATCGACCGCCCAGGCGGTGGGCCGCTATTGCGCGGTCGACGGCCGGCCGCCGGAGTGCGTGCGCTTCGCGAGCGGCGACGCCCTGCTTCGCACGCTGTGGCGCGAAACCTTCGACCTGCTCATCCTCGACAGCCACGTGCGCGACCCGAACGGCAACGACGTGCTGTCCTGGCTGGGCCGCCATCCGGACAGCCGCATCCCGACCCTGGTGCTGAGCTACCAGAACGCCGAGCTGGACATCGTCGGCGCCCTCGACATGGGCGCGGACGATTACGTCATCAAGCCCTTCCGCGCGATCGAGCTGGGCGCGCGCTGCCGCCGGCTGCTGCAGAAGGGCATCCGCTCGCCGCAGGCCGCCGCCGGCATCGAGCGCTTCGGCCAATGGGCCTTCGACCATCACGAGATGGAAGTCAAGTTCGTCCCCGACAGCAGCGCACCCCGCCGGCATCCGCTGACCGACCGCGAATTCCGCTTGGCGCTGAACCTGTTCCGCAATGCCGGCCGGCCCATCTCCCGCGACCACCTGCTCGAGATCGCGGGCTGGCCGGCATCGAACGCCATTTCGCGCGTCCTGGACAACCACATCTCGCGCCTGCGCCAGAAGCTCGACCTGCAGGCGCACGGCGTGCGGCTGCAGGCGGTCTACGGGCGCGGCTACCAGCTGAGCTGGCGGGCCGCCTCGGCGGGCGAGGCGGCGCACTGAAACGCTCGTCGGGACCATCGAGCGCCTTCTGTGTCGCGGCAGCCGGCGAAGCAAAAAAGCCTGCGTCGCACGAACATCCATCGGAAAAGGCTGACAATTTGCCGAGGAACCGCCGGCTCGCCGCGCGCTTCCTTCAGGCGATCCTGAAAGGATTCGATCGAACAGGACCAACGGGGACTTCATGGCGGTATCAGTGAAAAGCGTGAGCGTGGTGCTCGGATACGAGATCACGGTCGCATGGGTCGGTTCCAGGCGCTCGGCCGCGGTCATCATCCGCAGCCCGTCGGGCGAGGCCTACCACGAGCAGGTCGACCTGCCGCCCGCTTTCGCTGCCGCCCTCAGTCCCGACGCCGCCCTCGAATGGGTCACCCGCGTGGTGGCGATCGGCATCAAGGGCGCGGAGATCCCGAAGAAGCATTGAGGTGGCGGCGCCACGCCGAAGCGACCACCCGAATCTCCCCATTTGTCTTTCGCACCTTCCTTCGCAGGCGCATCGCCCTAGCCTCGACGGTCATGAACCGTTCCAGGCATGAGACTGCGACGTGCGGCCCGATCGGCGGGCAGACCGGGCCCGTCCACACCGGTACCGTCACCCTCGCGCTGAGCTGCGCGCTAGGCATCGCCAGCTACTTCTTCGGCCAGCCGATGGCGATCGAGCTTCATTGGTTCTGGATGTTCCTCGGCTCGCTGTGCATCGTCGTGCTGGCGATCGTTCAGTACCTGCACGCCCGCACCACGCTGCGGCGCGACGACGAACTGCGCGCCGTCCTCGACGCCGCACCGCACAGCCTGTTCTTCAAGGACGCGGGCCTGCGCTACCGCATCTGGAACCAGGAATTCGAGCGCGCCTTCGGCGTCCAGGTCGCGCCCGGCGTCGGTGACGCGGAGATCTTCGGGTCGGCACTGCACGACCGCTTCGGCGAGCAGGACCGCCAGCTGATGCGCAGCGGCGAAGCGGTCGATTTCGACGACTCGGTCGAAGTCGACGGCGTCCGTCGCGAGTTCCACAGCCGCAAGCGTGTGGTGCGCGACCGCCGGGGACGTGTGCGCGGCATCGTCGGCGTCTCGATCGACGTCACCGAGGACAAGCGGCTGCAGCGGCAGCTGCACGACGCGCACGAGAAGCTGGGCATGGCGCTGGGCATCGGCGGCCTGGGTGTCTGGCGCTCGGCCACGCCGTTGCTCGGGCCCGGCATGGCGAGCAGCCGCCAGGTGCTTCGCAGCGCCGTCTTCGCCGATGCGGCCATCCGCGGCATCTGCGGCTTCGGCCCGGATGCCGAGATCCACTGGCGCGATCTGCGGCGCCTGCTGCATCCGGACGATCGCCCGCGCGTGGCACGCGCACTCGCGCAGGCCCTGCGCCTGGGTGCGGGTGCCTACGGCGAACAGTTCCGCATCCGCGGCGTCGACGGCGTCGTGCGCACCGTCGACGCGCGCGGCAGCCTGAGCCTGCTGGCGCAGCCGGGCAGCACGGTGGCGGCGGTCTCGTTCATCGGCATCGCCCGCGACATCTCGGCCGAGGAGGCGCTCAAGAGCGACCTGATCGCCAAGGCCGAGGAAGCCCGCGCCGCGCTCGATGCCAAGCGCCAGTTCCTCGCGATGATGAGCCACGAGGTGCGCACGCCGTTGACCGGCGTGCTCGGCATGATCGACCTCACGCTCGACACCCGGCTCGACGCAGCCCAGCGCACCATGCTCCGGCGCAGCCGCGAGTCGTCCTTGTCGCTGCTCGCCATCATCAACGACATCCTCGACTTCTCGAAGGTCGAGGCCGGTCGGATGGAACTGGAAGACCGGCCGCTGTCGCTCGCCGACCTCATCGAGGACGTGTGCATGACGCTGATGCCCGAGGCGGCTCGAAAGGCCATCGGGCTGGACTTCATGGTCGCCGACGACCTGCCGGAATTCATCGTCGGCGACGCGGTCCGGCTGCGCCAGGTGCTGACCAACCTGATCGGCAACGCGGTGAAGTTCACCGCGAAGGGCGGCGTGAACGTTGTCGCCGAACGCGGCGCGGACGCGACGCTCGCGCTGTCGGTCGAGGACAGCGGCATCGGCATCGAGCCGGCGGCGGCGCGCGCGATCTTCGAACCCTTCGTGCAGGCCGACATCGCCACCACGCGCCGCTACGGTGGCACCGGCCTGGGCCTCACCATCGTCAAGCAGCTGGTCGAGTTGATGCACGGCCGGGTGCGTTGCAAGAGCCGGCCCGGCGTCGGCAGCCGCTTCACCGTGGGCTTGCCGCTGCGGCCCTGGACACCCGGCCTCGGGCCGCTGCCGCCGAAGCGTGACGCTGCGCCTCGGGAAGCGGCACCGGTCGCGTCGGGCAGCGGTCGCCGGCTGCTGCTGGCCGAGGACCACCCGATCAACCGCGAGGTCATCACGATGCAGCTGGCCAGGCTCGGCTTCGAATGCGACTGCGCCGAAGACGGCCAGGAGGCCTGGGACCGCCTGCTGACGCCGGGCGCCGACTACGCCCTGCTGCTGACCGATTGCCACATGCCGCGGCTGAACGGCTGGGATCTGACGACGCGGCTGCGGGCGCGCGAAGCGGCGCTGGGCCTCGACCGGCTGCCGATCGTCGGCCTCACCGCCAATGCGCTGCAGGGCGAGCGCGAACGCTGCCTGGCGCTCGGCATGGACGGCTACCTGTCCAAGCCGCTGCAGCTCGAAGGCCTGCGACAGGTGCTGGACGAAGTGCTCGGAACCATGCAGCCGTGGCCGCGTTGAAGACGATGGCGCATGCCGAGTCGGCCGCTCGCGCTGTTCGGCTGTTCGCGGTGGACCGCTTCAGGGCCGCTTGAGGCCGAAGGCGCCGAGCACCTGCTCGGTGTTCTTCTGCATCTGCTCCTGCATCTGCAGGAACACGTTCTTGGACTGCTCGACGTAGTTGCCCATCAGGCCCTGCAGCATGGGCGACTGCAGGGTCATGAACTTCGACCAGAGCTCCGGTGTCAGGCCCTCGGCCTTCTCGCCCAGCTGCGCCTGGACATCGGACATGGCCTGGATGTTCTTCTCGAGGTAGGGCCCCATGTAGCTCTGCATCGCCTGGCCGTAGAAGCGGATGATGCTGGCCAGCACCTGCTCGCTGAACATCGGGGCGCCGCCCGCTTCCTCCTCGAGGATGACCTGCAGCAGGATGCTGCGGGTGAGGTCGTCGCCGGTCTTGGCATCGCGCACCACGAAGGACGCCTTGCTCATGACCAGCTGCTTGACCTCGGCGAGCGTGATGTAGCTGGAGGTTTCCGTGTCGTAGAGCCGTCGGTTCGGATATTTCTTGATGACCCGCTGGGCCGGCTTGGCGCCGGACTTCTTGCTCTGCACTAGGGACTCCTTCAGGGTTTCGCGAATGGCGCGAGCAATTCTAGGGAGCGGCCATGTGGCACCGCAGCAAGGTTTACCCTGCCCGGCGCAGGCTCAGTCGACGCGGGTGGCGTATTCGGCGCCGCACACCTTGCAGCCGCCGGATTCGGGGCGTTCGGCGGTGGCTTCGCGGTACTGGAGCGGGCTCTTGATGCCGTTGAACACCCAGCAGCGCGGGCAATGTTCATGGCCGGCCACCGGCAGGAAGCCGCGGGCGCGCTGCTCGGCCCGCTCGCGGGTCACCGGCGAGCCCTGGCGGACGGTTCGGGCCACGTCCTCGGCCGCCATCGTGCCGGCGCGGCCGTTGGCCCGGTCGTTCAGGCCGTAGACCACGCGGGCGAATTCCAGGGGCGCCTGGCGCACCAGCGCGGCGATGCGAAGCTCTTCCAGAGAGGAATCGATCTCGTCGGCGGGCGTGTTCATCAGGTGCTGGGCGTCGACTGGTAGGGAGGAAATGTACGATCAAGTTACCACATTTGCAGTAAGGCCGGACAGTTGCCGAATGCAATAGGCCCCTTGTGGGAGCCCCGCCGGGTCCGAGTCACCGGCAGGCAACACTGGCGAAGGAAACTCACAGAACTTTCCGACCCAACTGGACAGAATGCATGCAGCCAGGCCTGCCAAAAAAGGCACGGAAATTGCAAAAATTCTCATTCCTCATGAGAACGATCCCAGCTGGGAGGCTGGGCACGGGAGAAGAAACGATGCAGATCTCGATTCTGGTGCCGACCTATTGCCGGCCCCACCAACTGCGCGAGGCCCTGGCCAGCGTGGCCAGCCAGGACCGGACGCTGATCGGCGAGGTGCTGATCGGCGACGACAGCCCGCCCGACGTGCGCCGGGCCAACGAGGCCGAGATCGCCGCCTCGAACCTCGGCCCGCTCGTGCGCTACTTTCCGCATGATCCGCCCAAGGGCAACTACCCCAACCAGTGGGCCCTGGCCGACCAGGCCCGCTTCGACCGCCTGCTGATCCTGCACGACGACGATCACCTGTGCGAGGGCGCGCTGACCACCCTGGCCCAGGCCTGCGAGGCGGAGACCGACGAGCGGGTCAAGGTCTGGTTCGGCCGCGACCTGATCATGGATGAGGCCGGCGTCATCGATCCCGAGCGCTCGGCCAGCAACGCCAGGCTCTACGGCAAGGACGGTCCGCCATCGGTCAAGCCGATGTGGCAATGGGCCCTGTCGCTGGCCACGCCGCCGGACGGCGCGCTGATCGACCGCAAGAGCTACGTCGACCTGATGCGCGGCGAGCGCGACGGCAATGTCGGCGACTGGGGCTTCGTGGTCCGCGTGGCCAACAAGGGCGCCTGGGCACGCTTCGTCGGTACGGACATCTCGCACTACCGGGTGCAGAACCAGTCGGTCACCTCGGCCGGCCGGGGCGCCGATTCCCACTACACCTATGAACTGGCGCAGAAACTGCGCGTGCCGGACGAAGGCGTCGAGGGCAAGAAGTACCGCCTGCAACTGCTGGCGGAAGTCGCCACGGTGCGCTACCTGCGCGACGGCGAGCGGGCCAACGCCTGGCGCTGCTACCTGTCCTCGAACTGGCGCATGAAGCGTCGCTTCTCGCCGCGCGGCATCGCCACGCTGGGCATGCTGATGACGCCGCCGGCGCTGTGGCGCTGGGCCTTGAAGTTCAAGTCCTGAGGGCTCGAGCGGGCCGGGAAGGATCCGCTCCCAAGAAAGGACGGATCGCGCAGACGCCATGAGGGCGCGACTGCAGAATCGCGCGCCGGCCCGCCCGGTTGCCGCCGCCCTTCGGGGCTTCGCGCGGCATTCACTTTCCTTCCCTCTTTCCTTCTCACCGCGCGCACGTTCCATCGGTGCGCGCGCCATTGCATGAAACATCAGACCCTCGACGCATTCATGGCCGGCGTGGCCGCGCGCAACCCGGCCCAGCCCGAATTCCTCCAGGCCATCGGCGAAGTGATGGAAAGCCTCTGGTCCTTCATCCGCAGACATCCGCACTACAGCGAGCACGGCCTGCTTGATCGCCTGGTCGAGCCGGAGCGGCTGGTCGTCTTCCGGGTGTCCTGGGTCGACGACCAAGGCGAGGTCCGCGTGAACCGCGGCTACCGAATCCAGCACAGCGCGGCCATCGGCCCCTACAAGGGCGGCCTGCGCTTTCATCCCTCGGTCAACCTGTCGATCCTCAAGTTCCTGGCCTTCGAGCAGACCTTCAAGAACGCGCTGACCACCTTGCCGATGGGCGGCGCCAAGGGCGGCTCCGACTTCGATCCGAAGGGCCGCAGCAGCGGCGAGGTGATGCGCTTCTGCCAGGCCTTCGTGGTCGAATTGCATCGCCACGTCGGTGCCGACCGCGACGTGCCTGCGGGCGACATCGGCGTCGGCGCCCGAGAGATCGGCTTCATGGCCGGCATGTACAAGAAGCTCACCAACAACGCCGACTGCGTCTTCACCGGCAAGGGCCTGAGCTACGGCGGCTCGCTGATGCGGCCCGAGGCCACCGGCTACGGCACGGTCTACTTCGCCGAAGAGATGCTCGGTCACAAGGGCCTCGGCCTCGAAGGCCTGCGCGTGGCCGTGTCGGGCTCGGGCAACGTGGCGCAGTACGCGATCGAGAAGGCGATGGCGCTCGGCGCCAAGGTCGTGACCGTGTCCGACTCCAGCGGCACGGTCGTCGACGAGGCCGGCTTCACGCCGCGCAAGCTGGCCGAGCTGATGGAGGTCAAGAACCATCTCTACGGCCGCATCGCCGACTACGCCGAGCGGGTCGGCGCCGACTTCCATCCCGGCATCCGGCCCTGGAAGGTTCCGGTCGAGGTCGCCCTGCCCTGCGCCACGCAGAACGAGCTCGACGGCGACGATGCCGCGGCCTTGCTGAAGAACGGCGTGCTGTGCGTGGCCGAGGGCGCGAACATGCCGTCGACCATGGACGCGATCCGCCTCTTCGAGCGCAACGACGTGCTGTTCGCGCCCGGCAAGGCCAGCAACGCCGGCGGCGTTGCGACTTCGGGCCTGGAGATGAGCCAGAACGCGATGCGAATCTCGTGGCCGCGCGAAGAGGTCGATGCAAGGCTGCGCGGCATCATGCGCAGCATCCACGAGGCCTGCCTCGCGCACGGGCGGCGAGACGACGGCACGCTCAGCTACGTGAACGGCGCGAACATCGCGGGCTTCGTGAAGGTGGCGGACGCGATGCTGGCGCAGGGCATTACCTGAACGCGGCCTGCGCTGCCACAAAACAAAACGCCCACTGAAGAGTGGGCGTTTTTTGATTGACTGCCCACTGAAGAGTGGGCGTTTTTTGATTGACTGCCCACTGAAGAGTAGGCGTTCTTTACGTCTGCAAGCCCTGGTCAAGCTTGCGAAATTGGTAGGCGCGATTGGACTCGAACCAACGACCCCCACCATGTCAAGGCTGCGAAGCGGGCACGGGAGCGCGGATTCTACACACCAAGGGAACAGCAAGCGGGTTCCAAGCGCAAGCTTTCAGCAAGGCAACGGCGCACCGGCTGGCAGGGAATGTCAGAAAAGTCGCATGCACTGCCGTGCCGCCCTGCCCGATCGTCACCCGTCCAAATCCCGGAGGTGCCCCATGCCAGACGCCGACAAGGTGAAGTTCGAAGAAGCGAAGGCCCGCCTGATCGGGTCGCTGAAGGAGTTGCCGAGGAAGCCCGTCAAGCGGGCGAGCGATCGGCCGGCGCCGGCCAGGAAGACCACCAAGCGCAATGCTGCCTAAGGCAGGTGCGAACCGATGCCATGTGGGTTGCTCAGAATTGGAATCATCTTTCAGATGATCTTAAAGATAAGCCGTGCCCGCACGGCCATCCGCAGACCTGCCGCAGGTGCCGTGGGCTGAAGGCACTCTATCGGCGCAGGTGCTTGTCGACGAAAGCGGCGTGCCGGTTGTCTGAAGCGTAGACGTATCGCTGTGCGAACCTCACCGAATGCCCGTTCACGGCGCGCGTGAACTGTGCGTCGCTCGCCTTGCAGACGTTTGCCCACGTGTTCGGTGTGTCGTAGTTGATGAACGCGCAGCGGGGCGACAGCGGCACGATCAGCAGGAAGGCAGCGTCGAGGGCGCCGGCATAGAGCAAGGCATGGTCCGCGACCACGAGGTCGAACCTGCACCCGGGCCGCAGCGTGCGCATTTCCCAATGGCCTTTGATCATCTGCGCGAACAGGTTGTCGGACTGGATCAGGTGCGGCAGGACGTTGACGGCGACCTCGGCATAGGCCTCGGGGTAATATTTGTCGACCCATTGCCGGGTCGTGGTGCCCGGGTCGTATTGCCGCCCGAAGTCCGGGTCGTCGTCCAAGTGGCGCCCGAGGATCGCACGGGCTTTCTCGTGAAGCACGTCCATCGTCATAGGCACGCGCAGGTACAGCGACACCATGAATTGCGCCCAGTACCCGCGCAGGTCTTCGTCTAAGGCGTCGATGCCGCCGGCCAGCATGGCGCGATGGGCCTTGGCTGCGGGGTCATCGACGAAAGGCCCCATGAAATCGCGCTCGACTGCCGTGTCCATCTGACCGCCGGGCTTCAGGTACGAATACAGGTGCCGCTCGAAGCCGACCTGATTCGCAGTCGCACGCTCGCACACGAACTCGCCTCTGACGCGGTGATGTTTCGTCAGCGAATTGTCCGCACCGCTGTGCCACTGCTTGAGCAGGAATTTCGGGACGTAGTGCTGACGGGTGTAAGGTTCGCCCATCCGATCAACCGACCGAGATTCCCTTGCTCACCATGCATTTGTTGAACGCGTAGAGAGCGGGCATTTCACCTTGATAACGAACGTTGTTTTGCACGCGGTTGGTGATCGCGTTGTAGTAAGCATCGAAGCCTTTTGTCATGGCGCTATCTGTGTATGGCGGCGGTGGAACCGCACGGGCGACCTGCACGCACGCATCAATCGCTGCTTTCAATGTCGCGACCTCCTGAGGCCCCGGCGCTGCCGGCGGTGGCGGCGTTGCCTGTGCCTTTGTCGCTTGCGCTGTCTGCACCGTTTCTACGGCGGCGACACGGTCGTACATCCCGATGACCTGACTTCGAAGTAGCTCGGTATCCTTGCGAGAGTCAGCAAGCGACTTTTTGAGCGAATCGATTTCGGCTTTATTGGTCGCCACTTGCGCCGTGAGGTCGTCGACCGCTTTCAGCTTGTCGCAGCCGCTCAGAAGCACCGCCACGGCGAGCGTGATCGGGATTGCCAGTTGCATGCCGGCAGGTCTGCCTCGGTTCGGCATTGAATTTCCTCCATCCTTATTCAGCGCATTGTGCAACTGAATAGGGCTGCGGGTCGTCATCGAGCGGCGGGCTTGCGCCGCTGATACGCTTCGGTCTGCTGCACCGCCTCGATGATCCGGTCGAACCACCACGGCTGTGCAGCGGCGTCGTGCAGGCGTTCCTCGTCCTCGTCGGTGCTGCCGATTTCTTCGTCGGCGTCCCACGCCTTCGCGAGCATCTTCGCCATGCGTTCCTGCGTGTAGGGCAGCAGCGTCCCGTACAGGTGCAGCAGCGCTGTCTCGCCGAAGCGTGAAGCGGGCAAGTGATCGAGCACCGTCATCTCCGCATCGTCGTCGTTCGTGCGCTCGACCACGCGGATGATCGGATAGCCGCCCTCGGGCTCGGGCAATTCGGTCTGCTGCTCAACGAAATACCGCCGATCGGGGTTCGCCACGAAGAACCGGTACCACCGGACCTTCGCGCGCTCCATGGCGGCGCGCCGCCTTTCGCGCTCGTCGTCGTCGGTCATGGCTTCACCACCCGGGGCCTAACCTTGCCTCTGAAGCCAGCGGCGACAGTCACGTCGTCGACCAGCTTTTGATAAGCGACGCCGCGCTTCATCGCGACAGCCTTGGGAACCGACCGACGAGGACCGTTCTCGGCGAAGTTCAAGTCGCCGAGCACGCGCACCTCGAAATAGCTGTCGGTGCTCGGGTCATGGAACGTCGCAACGCTGTTCTCGTCGAGCGCGAGCAGAACGAATTCCGGCGAGTTCCCATCTCGCGATGTGTCTTCCATGCGGTCCGTCATTGCACCCACCCGCCGGTGGCCTGCACCGCCTTGATCGCCTCGACGACGTCGGGCAGCAGATGATCCTGATCGAAGACATTTCCCGTCAGGTCGACGAGCGCCGGCAGGGTCATCTGCCGAAACGCGCCCGGGGGATCAGGCACGGGGTCCATGACGACGATGCTGTCGTCGGAATGGGGCGCGTCGACCAGCAACGCCCGGCGCACCACGATGCCGCCTTTGTGCATCGCCGTCGTGCTCAGCAGCAGTGCGACGGCATTGCGCCGGCTGATGTCGCTGACCACGTTGAACAAGCGCCGCTCGGTCTGCGGCATGTTTCCGAGACGCACGAGCTTATTCACATCGCGCGCGACCTTGCGTACCTTGCCCTGCCCGGCGCACCGCATGCAGGCGGCCAGCACCACCACGGCCGGCACGCTCAGATCGTCATCAGGCATGCCGGCCAAGGCGCCGCGTACAGCCTCCGCATCGCTCACGGGAAAGTCTTGCGCACCGATGAAAAGCGCGCGCAGATCGGCCGCCTTGCCGCAGACGACGCACTCGCACAGGACGCCGCAAGCGGTGCAGGCGAGGCGGCAGGTCGGGTCGTGTTTGAGCGTGTTGAGGTCGCGCATCAACGCCGTCGGCGAGTACGGCATCGGATGCGGCTCGATAACACCCGACTTGATTTGTGTAATATCGTTTTCAGTCATTGCCGTGGTCCTTTCACAGTGGTGATCAGCGGGCCTCGCGGTGTTTGCAGCACTGCGGGGCCTGCGCCTTTTTGCGACCTCAGTACCCGAAGCCGTGCATCGTCTCGTTCATGACGAGTTCGGCTTGAGCGATCTGCGCCTTGTTTAGCGTGGAACTGATGTGATCGAAGGCGTCGGCCTGCGCACACATGAGGGCGAGCAGCTTGCGCATGTCCACGAAGTCGGCGCGTGGGAGATGGGCCTCAAGCTGATCGAGCGCGACGAGCAGTCGCTGCGACCAGAAGCGGGGAGGTGGCTGCGCGGGCGCGCTGGCGCTATCCTTGACGAACGTCATGGTGGGGTGGTCCTTTCATTCCATCGACGAGATGGCCCGCACCGTTTGCAGCGTTGCGGGCCTTCGCCTTTGTACGACGGATCGACGCGTCAATCCATCATTAAAAGTCGATCGAAAGTGCTGTGCACTGGTATGCATCCCCATGCACTTGCAGCGCCGTACCGCTGAAGCCTGCCGGCATGGCACGGCTCACTTTTGAGCCGTCCGAAGCAAAGCAGGAATTCCTGCTTTGGGGCCGCGCAGCGCCTCGGGCACGGTCTTGCACATGCCGGCGCCGATCGCGTCTCAGGCGGGCGCTGCGGGGCCGCCCGGGCGCATCGCCCCTCAACCGGCCGAGCAACGAAAGTCTTGGCTAGAACTTTGCAGCGGGAGCCTTTTCGCACACGATTGCGGGCGGCGGTTGGGACGGCACTGGCCCTGCGTACCAGCTTGAGAACTGTCCGTTCAGGCGGTTGATCAGGTTGTGATCAGGCGCATTTTTCGTGGCGGGTATCCAAGATTGCCACTTGATTTCTGAGTCGGTGATTTCGGCAGCGAACCCGTTGACAGTGCGGGCGCCGAAGTCGATATCGAACACCTTGGGAAACCGTCCGTCGGCCGCAGCGCAAAGCAGTTTAATGGTCTGAGCCGCGACCGATGAAGTGCCTAGGAGCGCGGCAATCGAGACAACGATGCAAGTAAGGCGCTTTTGCATTTTTTGTTTTCCTCCAGCGCATTTGCGCGCCGGGGAGCATAGCGCCTCGCTACCATCACCCGACGACCCGCCCGGCCAGCCGCGCGACTGCATCCATCAATCGATCTTCGAAGGCGATGCCGCCCGGACCCTTCAAAAGTTCGGCGGCGATCGGGCTTGTCGCGGGCGCCTCGATCAAGCCGAGCAAGATGCGCAGCCTGATTTCGACCATCAGGGCGGGCGTCACTGCGACAGCCGGCTCTTGCGCACGATCATGCCGATCGCGGGCGGGTGATCGCGCAGCAGGTCTTCAGCGCGGATGCCGCGAGCGGCCAGGGCGGCGGCGAGCTTTCCGAGGGCGCGCGATTCGATCTGCCGAATGCGCTCACGGGTCAGACCGAGTTCACGGCCGACCGCTTCGAGGGTCATCCCGCCGCCCTCGTCGGCGACGGTGATCACGCGTTCGCGGTAAAACTTCGCCGTCATCGCGATCCCTCGCGCTTGGGCAAGGACAGGGTCTTGCGCTGCGCCGATGCGGCGCGGGCGGCGTCCGCGATGGCGCTGCGTTGCGGCGCGGGTGTCGCTGCGCGTTCAGTCTTTCCCGGCCGGCGGCGCACGGCGTTGCTGTTCGAAGTGGTCATCGAGGTGTTCCTGATCGAGGAACCCCGGTGACACCGTCGGGTCATTTTTTCGGTAGGTTGCAACTTTCGTCAATGCTTCGCTATTTTGACGCGCGCTTGGAGACGCGGGGCGATTCGATAAGCTTCAGCAAAAGCAGCCAGAACCTAGAGTGGCGGGATCGAGCAGCCGAAACTGCCGTACGGAAGCGCGTGCACACCCACTCGCTGTCGGGCAGGATGCGGGCCAGTAGCGGACGTTGCGGGTATCTTCCAGTCACCCAACGAGAGAGAAGTCACTCATGAGCTTAGACGCAGACGGACATCAGAGGCGATGGCTGGCCTTGGGACACGGCGGAAAGACGTCATCCCCTGGAGCCTGGCGCTACTGGAAGACGGCCGACCGTGAATGGACCATCGCTGCCCCTCAGG
The DNA here is from genome assembly GCF_009765735.1 of Xenophilus sp. L33. Classification (GTDB taxonomy): domain Bacteria; phylum Pseudomonadota; class Gammaproteobacteria; order Burkholderiales; family Burkholderiaceae_C; genus Variovorax. The sequence goes on along the minus strand of NZ_LMUW01000084.1, from coordinate 258 downwards.
GTCTCGCAGAGTTCGAGCAAAAGCATCGAAGCATCTTCTACCAAGGCGCGGAGGTCCTCACGGCAGCGACCCAATGGGAAGCTACTTGGGGAGCCCTCGGCTACTTCTACAGCCATGTGGTGCCGAAACTGCCGGCGCCGCCGGTGAACTAGAGTTAATGGCGCAGTTCGGCCACAACCAGCCGGTCGCGCCGTACGGCAAAATTCGGCCGAGGCCGTGTGGAAACGGTGTCAGGCAACCATCGTGTGAGGATAGATA
>NZ_LMUW01000083.1 GCF_009765735.1 Xenophilus sp. L33 | reverse complement strand
CCAGCGTGGCCGGCAGCACCGCGCCCTCGTTGTGCGCCTCCACGATCACGCACAGCGTCCTGCGCCGCGCCGGCGCAGCGCCGGCCGCCCGCACCGCCGGCCGCAGCAGCGCCAGCGTCTGCCAGCCGACGAAGAAGAGCAGCACCGTGTCGTACAGCACGTAGGCCACGCCGACGGACCAGGACCAGACCTCGTGGCCGCCGCGACCCATCTGCGGCCCCTGCAGGAAGGCGCGGCTGAACAGCACGATCCACAGCGCCAGCACGCCGAGATGGATCAGCGTGCTGCGCCAGGGCGTCGCCGGTGGTGTGAGGCGCGGCGAGGCGGCGGTGAAGGCGCGAAGGAGCGTGTCGTTCAAGTGAGGTCCGGTGAGGCGCGAAGGTGCGAGGTCGGTATCGAATGGGCCCGGCAGGCGTTGGGACATTCGCGCGCGCCACGGAAGGAGTCGTCGCCGGCCCCAGAATTCCCGCATGCCCGTCAAAAACCGCTACACCCGACCCGCGATCTTGCTGCATTGGCTCATCGCCGCGCTCATGGCGGTCAATATCGCCCTCATCCTGTCGGTCGACCACTTCCCGGACGACTGGGTCCGGCCGGCGGTCGACACCCACAAGTCGATCGGCATCACCGTGCTGGGCCTGGCGATCCTGCGCATCCTCTGGCGCTGGACCCACAGGCCGCCGCCGCTGCCGGCTTCCTACCGGCCCTGGGAGCGGGTCGCCTCGCACGCGGTGCACATCGCGCTCTACGGCGTGATGATCCTGCTGCCGCTGTCGGGCTGGATGCACGATTCCGCCTGGAAGGACGCGGCCACGCATCCGATGCAGTTCTTCGGGCTGGTGCAGTGGCCGCGCATCGGCTGGATCATGGACATCGAGCCGACCACCCGCGAGCGGCTGCACGATGCCTTCGGCGCGCTGCACGTGTGGATCGGCTACGTGCTCTACGCCCTCTTCGCGCTGCACGTGCTGGGCGCGCTCAAGCACCAGTTCCTGGACCACGAGCCGGAGCTGCAGCGCATGGTGTGACTACGCCGTGCCCTTGAGCACCCGCGAGGCGCTGGTGTAGCCGCCGCCGCCGCCATCGACGAAATGCACGTGCAGGCTGTCGGCCGGCGAGGTCACCAGGCAGGTCATGAGCGCGGTGTCGGAGACGTGGATGCCGTAGCGCAGCCCGCGCGGCGGCGCGACCGCCGCCAGGTAGTTGCGCACCGCCTCGACGCCGGCGAGCGGGCTGTCGATCACCAGGCAAAGCGTCTCGTCGTGGCGGCAGAAGTCGGTGTTGGTGATGATCTCCTGTCGATAGCGCTCGGGGTCGAAGTCGCCGACCGGCTTGTCGCGCGCCAGGACGATCCGTGCCAGCAGCGTCTCCACCAGCACCCGCGCGCCCCAGCCGAGCAGCGAGCCGCCCCGGCGCCGGGCCCGCGCCTCCAGCATGAAGCCCTTGGGCGGCCAGCTCGCGCGCAGCGTCTTGAGGCTCACCGGACGCGCCTGGATGTCCGGCCCGGCCAGCCGCATGATCTCGGCGTAGACCTCGCGCAGGTCGCCCGGGCCGTGGAGGATCAGCGTCAGCATCGTGCCGCGGCTCGAATGCAGCGTGTCCCAGCGGCAGGACAGGCCCTCGAGGTTCACCGGCTCGCCGTCGTCCAGCGATTCAGGGATGGCCGCCAGCCGGCCCAGCTCCTCGTGGCCCTTGCCGCGTACCGCGGCTTCGAGCAGGCCGACGCCGCCGCCGAGGAAGACGCCGAAGCTGTTGCCCGGCGACGGCTCGAAGCGGCCGACCCGTACGTCGCAGCCGAAGCGGCGCAGCGTCTCGACCGTCACCAGGCCGGCGCGCAGGGTCATCTCGAAATCGCGAGCCGCCTGGCCGCGGGCGCGCGCCAGCTCGACGCGGGCCGCCTCGATGTGCGCCGGCGGCACCAGCACCACCGCGCCGTCGCCGCCGAAGAGAAATGGGATGCGGGTCGGCGCGCACAGGTTGCGCAAGCCCGCGATGCCCATCGCGGCGACGAAGTTGACCGTCTTGTGCAGGCCGCGGGCGATGGCGCCGGTGGAGTCGACGATGTCGGTCACCGCCAGGGCCCAGTCGCCCGGTGCCGGGCGGAAGCGGCTTTCGTCGAAGGTGTCGCGCTCGGTCGGCAGGACCGGCAGCTCGGCGAAGAAGCCCGCCGGCGGGGACGAGGATTCAACCGCGTGGGAGGCCATGCGCGCCAGTGTAGTGCGCGGCCTGCCGGCCACGGCCGCGCGCCGCTCAGGGTTCGTGAAATCCTTCTTCCAGCTGAACCTTCACCGGCGTCGAGCGGAAGCTGATCTTCGGCATGTGGCGGATCGCCAGGAAGCTCACCAGGCCGATCAGGATGGTCAGCCAGAAGCCCATGTGGATCGCATGCACCAGCGCGTCGCGCGCCATGTCGATCACCGCCATGCCGTCGCGGCCGGCCGCGGCCAGCCGGGCGATCAGGTCGGCCTGCAGGTCGTGGCTGAGCAGGATCTCGGGTGTCGCCAGGTGGCGCTGCCAGTCGCCCGGCGCCACTGCGGATGCACCGGCCGCCATGTCGGCCAGGGCCCCCGCCACGCGGCGCCGGTACGACCAGTTGACCGCCGCACCGGTCAGCGCCACGCCCAGCATCGCGCCCACCATGCGCTGGCTCTGCAGCAGCGCGATCGCGATGCCGACGTGCTCGCGAGGTGCCGCCTGCTGCATCGAGATCGACAGGTTCGGCATGGTCATGCCCATGCCGAGGCCGCCGACCACCATCACCGCGACCACCAGCGCATGCGGCGTGCGGGCGTCGAGGCCGAGCATGAACAGCGCGCACAGCGTTGTCATGCCGAAGCCGAGGTAGACCATGATCGCGGAGTACGGCAGCCGAGGAAGGATCCGGCTGTTGAGGATGTTCGACACCGCGATGAAGGCCACCAGCGGCGTCACCAGCAGCCCCGCCGCGTGGGCCGACAGGTCGAAGCCGCCCTGGAACATCAGCGGCACGTAGACCAGCAGCGAGAACTGCATGAAGCCGCCGGCGGTCGCCAGCAGGAACATGCTGAGCAGCGCGCGATTGCGCAGCAGCTGCCCCGGAATGAGCGGATGCGCCACCCGCCGCTCCCAGAAGAAGAGAGCGACGAAGGCCAGCACGCAGATCAGCAGCGTCTCGGTCATGCCGATCGTCATGCCGCGCTGCGGGATCAGTTCCACCAGCAGTTGCAGGCTGCCGAGGCCGGCGGCGATCAGCAGCGCGCCGGGCCAGTCGATGCGCACCTCGGCGCCGGGCACGCCGTGCCGCACGTGCGGCAGGAAGCGCCGCACCACGTACAGCGCCACCACGCCCACCGGCAGGTTGATGTAGAAGACCCAGCGCCAGCCCAGATACTGGGTGAGCAGGCCGCCGAGCGAAGGCCCGAGCGTGTTGGCCAGCCCGAAGGTCGAGGCCATCATCATCTGCCAGCGCAGGCGCACCAGCGCGTCGGGGAACAGGTCGACGATCGAGGCGAAGGCGCTGCCGACCAGCATGCCGCCGCCGATGCCCTGCAGCCCGCGCGCCAGCACCAGCGTCTCCATGCTCCCGGCCATGCCGCACAGGCCCGAGGCGATGCTGAAGATGACGATCGAGCCCAGCACGAAGGGCCGGCGGCCGAACTGGTCGCCCAGCCGGCCGACCACCGGCACCGTGATCACCGAGGTCAGCAGGTAGGAGGTGGTGACCCAGGCATAGAGGTCGAAGCCGCGCAGCTCGGCGACGATCGCCGGCAAGGCGGTGGTGACCACGGTCTGGTCCAGCGCCACGAGGGTCGCGACGCAGCACAGGCCGAGCATGGCCAGCAGGGAGTCACGATTCGAAAGTCTCTGGCGGCTCGAATGGGCGGTTTCGGTGGAAGGCGTCAAGGCGGCCGCTGTCTCATTTTTTGCGAAGGCGGCACATTCTCGTTCATCTGGGGGTCGCCTCGCTGGCGAGCCTCTCCTGCCTCGCTCAGCGTCCGAGATGCTGGTCGAAGAAGCGTGCGATGTCGCCGAAGGCCTCGCGCGTCTCCGGCGCCTCGGGCCTGAGGCCGTACTGGGCATGCGACTGCCCTTCGTAGACGTTCAGTTCGGCCACCACGCCGGCGCGGCGCAGCTTGCGGTGGGTGCGCACCGTGTTCGACAGGAACAGGTCGCGGGTGCCGGTGGTCAGGATCGCCGGCGGGAAGCCGCTGAAGTCGCCGTAGATCGGCGACAGCTGCGGGTCCTTCAGGTCCTTGCCGTTGGCATACAGCAAGGCGGCGCGGCCGAGCCAGCCGTCCCAGGTGACCAGGATGTTGTCGACCCATTCGTTGGTCTCGTAGCTGTCGCCGATGCGCGAGATGTCGGCCCAGGGCGTGCCGGGCCCGATCGCGCCGGGCAGCGGCACGTGCTCGTCCTTGGCGCGCAGCACCAGCGCCAGCGTCATGCCGCCGCCGGTCGAGGTGCCGAAGACCGCCATGTTGCGCGCCGGATGACTCCGGACCAATTCCTTCCAGACCGCCATCGCGTCGTCCGTGGCGGCCGGGTACGGGAAGTCGGGCGGCATCCGGTAGTCGACCGACACCACCTTGTAGCCGCCGAAGCTGGCCAGCAGCATCGCCTCGGGCAGCGCCGCCTCGCCCGGGCCGAAGACATAGCCGCCGCCGTGCAGGTGCATCAGAAGGCGCCGCTGGTTGTGCGGCCCGACCACTTTGGGCGTGACGATGAAGACGTGCACGCCGGCCATCTGCGTCGATTCGATGCGCACGCCGAGCTTCTCCGCCAGCGCCGGGATGGCGGCGATGGTCGGGGCCGCCCGGCGGTTGATCAGCGCCTTCCATTCGTCTGCATCCTTCGGCGCGGCATTGAAGTAGTCGGGATACGGCGCCTCGATCAGCGCCTGCATCTGCGGGCTGACCTCTTCGCTCGGGACCGGGATCACCTTGGGCGGCGTGCTGCGAGGGCCGGCCTTGGCATTGGCCGCGCCCTGCGAGGCGGCGGTGGCGTCGTAGTTGCCGCCGGCCAACTGGGCGTTGGCGCCCATGCAGAGCGTTGCCGCGATCACGAGGGCGAACGCCCGGAGTTGAACGTTTATCCGCATCGGTTTGCTTTCGTTGCCATCGGCGGCGATCTTGCGCTCCGTCCGCGTCCGCCGGCAGGCTCGCAAACCCGATGCATCGACCGCTTCTGGCAGCGGCACCCGCTTGCGACATCGCTGTGGCGAAGTCGCGACGTTTTCTGACAAAACGTCAGCTGAATGTAACCTGAACGTCATTTTCTCGGAGAATGCGAATCAGTCTCAACATCAGTCCCGGGCTTCGAGCCCTGTCTCCATGAAGTCCTTGAAGCCCCTCCAGCGCTTCGGCCGACTCGCCGCGCCGCTCCTCGCCGCCTGCCTGTTCGCCGCCGCCGGCCCCGCTTCCGCCGGCGAAGGCGTCTTCGGCTGGGTCTACACCCTCGACCTGCAGCCGCAGGGCAAGGCGGAGTTCGAGCAGAAGGTCGACGTCACCGCCGGCCAGGCCGTGGGCAGCTACCACCTGGGCTCCTACCGTTCCGAGCTGGAATACGGCGTCACCGACAACCTGCAGATCGGCGCCTACCTGAACGCCTTCTCGATCAGCGCCAAGAACAACTACCTGAGCTCCGAGGTCTGCAGCACGATCCCGTGCACCGCCGGCTTCGGCGTGCCGAGCCAGTACAACAACCAGGACCGCTACACCCGCCGCGGCATCGACGGCGGCTCCTTCGAGGTGATCTGGCGGCTGAGCAACCCGGTGACCTCGCCGGTCGGCGTCGCGCTCTATTTCGAGCCGACCTTCGGCAAGCTGGAGGACGAGCTGGAATACCGCGTGCTGCTGCAATCCAACTTCCTGGACGACCGGCTGGTGTTCGCGGTCAACTTCCTCTTCGAGCAGGAGCGCGAGAAGTACGACCCGCTCGGCGGCATCATCGTGAACTCGATGGGCGACGTGCTCTACGGCGCCAGCTACCGCTTCCGGCCCAACTGGTCGGCCGGCCTCGAGGGCCGCTTCCACAGCGACCACGACGGCTACTGGTTCAACACCAAGACGCAGACCGCCAACTTCATCGGCCCGAACGTCCACTACGCCGACCAGCGCTGGTGGGTCACGGCTGCCTGGCGCCACCAGCTCAACGGCACCTGCTATGCCGACGGCATGGCCGACTGTTCGCTCGGCAAGGTCTGGGACAATCACGGCCGCAACCAATTCATTGTCAAGGTCGGCTACCTCCTCAACTGATGACTCGCTGGACTCCCGCGTGGCTGCTGCCCGCCACCGCCCTGGGCGCCGCCCTGGCCCCGATCGCCGCCCATTCCAAGATCTACGTCTCGGTCGAACAGGCGCAGCGTGATTCGTTCGGCGCCGCCGCCCTGACGCCGTTCCCGGTCGCCCTCACCTCGGCCCAGCAGGACCAGCTGCACGACGCCTCGTCGGTGTCGCTGCCGTTCCAGGGCAACCGCATCTGGAAGGCCGCCGACGGCGGCTGGTTCGTGGTCGACGAGGTGGTCGGCAAGCACGAGACCATCACCTACGCCGTCGCGATCAACGCCGACGGCACCGTCAAGAAGGTCGAGATCCTCGAATACCGCGAGTCCTACGGCTACGAAGTGGCCGAGGACAAGTGGCTGCAGCAGTTCGTCGGCAAGGGCGCCGACGCGCCGCTCAAGCTCGGCAAGGACGTCGAGAACATCTCCGGCGCCACCCTGTCGTCCAAGCACGTGGCCGACGGCGTCAAGCGCGTGCTGGCCATGTACGGCCTGGTCCTGAAGGGCCACTGAGCCGGGCCGATGAAGCGCTGCCGTCCCCAGCTCGGGACCTTCGTCGAGATCGAGGTCGACGAGACGGCGGATGCCATCGATGCCCTGGGCGCGATCGAGCAGGGCTTCGCCGCCGTCGCGCGGGTCGCGGCCCGCATGTCCTTCCACGACCCGGCGAGCGACCTGTCGCGCATCAACGCCGCCGCGGCCGGCAGCAGCTTGCGGCTCGATCCGTGGACCGTGGAGCTGTTGGCGCTGGCGCAAGCCCTGCACACCGCCACCGGCGGCAGCTTCGACTGCGGCGTCGGCGTTCATCTCAAGCGCTGGGGCCTGCTGCCGACGCATCCCGATGCCCGGCCGCATGACGAGGCTGAAGGCGGATCGATCGCCGACCTGGAGATCCTCGACGCCGGCCGCGTTCGCCTTCGGCGCGCGGTCTGCCTGGACCTCGGCGGCATCGCCAAGGGCTACGCGGTCGACCAGGCGATCGCCGCGCTCGATCGGGCCGGCGTGACCAGCGCGATCGTCAACGCCGGTGGCGACCTGCGGGTGCTGGGCGAACGCGCCCGGCCGATCCACCTGCGGCGGCCGGACGCGCCCGACCGGCTGGTCCATGCCGGCGACCTGGCCGACGGTGCGCTCGCCACCTCGGCGCCCTATTTCTCGCTCGTGGAGCGCGACGGCCGACCGCACAGCGCGCTGGCCGATCCGCGCAGCGGTGCGCCGATCACGCGGCCGGCCAGCTGCTCGGTGCTGGCGCCGAGCTGCGCGGTCGCCGACGGCCTGGCGAAGGCGCTGGCGGTGGACGGCCGGATCGATCCGGACTGCCTGGCCCGCTACGACGCCATGGCCTGGGTGCTATGAGCCGTCCCTCGAGCGCCTCCGCATGAGCGGCCATCGCAGCGCCCGGGTCGGCCGGGTGGCGCGCTGGGTGCGCAACAGCACCTATGCGCTGCTCGGCATCTGCGCGGTGACCGGCATCTTCTGGTTCGTGCTGCTCGACGGCTACCAGCTGCCACCGCCGCGGCTGACCTTCTGGTGGATCAGCCATGGCGTGGCCGGCTTCATCTGTCTGCTGACGATCGGCGCGGCCCTGCCGCATCACGTGATGGCCACCTGGCGGGCGCACCGCAACCGCTGGCCCGGCGCCCTGTCGCTGGCCGCCCTGGCGCTGGCGGCCGGCTCCGCCTTGCTGCTGCTCTACGGCGCCGAAACCTGGCACGACGCCGCCCACTGGTGCCACGTCGGGCTCGGATTGGCGGCGCTTTTGTGCTTTCCCTGGCATGTCGTCAAGGGAAGAAGGAGCGTCGGGCGCAGCAGAGGCTCGCCCGGCGGGTAAAGTCGGCAATCGCTGACGACAGCGGCCGTCGCTCGCGGTCATGGTTGCGACATGCGCACCAGCGATGCTTGTCGTTCCATGCCACCCGGCTTCGCCGCCGGCGTGAAGCTCCTGACCGAACGCGCCACGGCCGAACGGCCTTGCAGCTGCGTCTCGACGCGCCGAGCCCCGGCCACCCGCCCAACAGGGCAGGCCCGCAACGTGCTTGATTTGATTCTTTGACCAGGAAAGTCCCGCTGCCCATGTTTCGTTCCGTCATGCCTGGCTCCGCAGTGGCAGACCTCGCAGCCATCGACCCCAGCGAAACCCTCGCCTCCCTCTTCGAGCGCCAATGCAAGGCGCACGCCGATTCCCTCGCCTACGCCTACCTCGACGACCCGGCCGGCCCGGGACTCCGGCTGGACTACCGCGAACTTCACCAGCAGGTCCACGCGCTGGCCGGGTGGCTCACCACCCTGACCGAACCCGGCGACCGCGTGCTGCTCGCACTCGGCCCGGGGCTGGACTTCGTCCGCATCTTCTGGGCCTGCCTGGTCAGCGGACGTGTCGCCGTGCCGGTGCCCGCGCCGGAGCCCAGCCGGCTGCACCATGCCGCGCCGCGGCTGCGCAGCGTGATCGCCGATTCGCGGGCGACGCTGGTGCTCACCGGCGCCTCGCTGCTGGACGCGGTCGGCAATCTGCTCGACCCGGCGACCTTCGCGATGACGCGCTGGGTCGCGGTGCCGGACGCGACCGATCCCTCGCTGGCTGCCCCGGGCTTCGTGCCGGCGCCGGTCGAGACCGAGGCGCTCGCCTACCTGCAGTACACCTCCGGCTCGACCTCGGCGCCGCGCGGCGTGCGGCTGACCCATGCCAATGTTCTGGCCAACGTGATGGCGCTGGCAGAGGCCAGCGCCGGCTCGGCCGCTTCGCGCTCGCTCAGCTGGCTGCCGCACTTCCACGACTACGGGCTGGTCTGCGCGGTGCTGACGCCGCTCGCGGTCGGCGCCAGCAGCTTCCTGATGTCGCCCTTCTCGTTCCTGCGCCGGCCTCTGCGCTGGCTGGAGGCGGTGTCGGCGCACCGCATCACGCACACCGGTGCGCCGGAGTCGGCCTTCGTGGCCTGCCTGCAGGCGATGGGCGACCGGCCGCTCGAGGCCGACCTGTCGAGCCTCGTGTCGCTCTCCTGCGGCGCCGAGCCGATCCGGGCCGGGACGGTCGAGCGCGTGCTGGCGGCATTCGGCGCGGCCGGCATGCGGCCGCAGGCCTTCGTGCCCTGCTACGGCCTGGCCGAAGCGGTGCTGGGCGTGACGACCGGTGCGCTCGACACGCCGCCGCGCATCGTCTCGGCCAATGCCGCGGCGCTGCTCGGCCATCGCTTCGAAGCGGTCGAGGCCGACGACCCTCGGCCGGACGAGGTCCGCCGGCTGGTGGGCTGCGGCCGCGCCCTGCCCGGCACCGAGGTGCTCATCGTCGACCTCGAGGACGGCACGCTCCGCGCCGACGGACAGGTCGGCGAGATCGTGGTGCGCTCGCCCAGCGTCGGCGGCGGCTACTGGATGCAGCCGGCGGCCAGCGAGGCGACCTTCGGCTTCCACCTGCCGGACGGCCATGGGCCCTGCCTGCGCACCGGCGACCTCGGCTTCATCGACGGCGGCGAGCTGTTCGTCACCGGCCGGCTGAAGGACCTGGTCATCGTCCACGGCGAGAACCACTATCCGCAAGACCTGGAATGGTCGGCCGAGCGCGCCCACGAGGCGCTGCGCCGCGACCACGCGGTGGCCTTCGCGGTCGACACGCCGGGCGGCGAAGCGGTGGTGCTGGCACTGGAACTGGAACGCCGCGCCGGCGAGCCCGACCTCGCGCAGATCGCCGGCGCGGTGCGCCGCGCGATCGCGGTCGAGCACGGCCTGCCGCTGCACGCGGTGGCGCTGC
>NZ_LMUW01000082.1 GCF_009765735.1 Xenophilus sp. L33 | reverse complement strand
CCGCGCCGCCGGCCTCGGTGGCCGACCCGGTGCCGCCGCCGGTGGCGCCGAAGGCCGACGCGCGCATGGCCGCGATGGGCTCCAAACCGCTGTGGAAGGTGTTCCTGCTGTTCCTGGCGCCGATGCTGCTCAGCAACATCCTGCAGTCGCTCTCGGGCACGCTCAACAACGTCTACCTGGGCCAGATGATCGGGGTCAAGGCGCTGGCCGCGGTCTCGGGCTTCTTCCCGGTGATGTTCTTCTTCATCGCCTTCACCATCGGCCTGGGCGCCGGCGCCTCGGTGCTGATCGGCCAGGCCTGGGGCGCGCGCGAGCCGGACAAGGCGCGCGCGGTGGCCGGCACCACGCTCACCGTCGGCATCCTGTTCGGCTTCCTGGTGGCGCTCTTCGGCGGCGTCTTCACCGAGCCGATGCTGCGGTTGCTCGGCACGCCGGCCGACATCCTGCCGGACGCCACCAGTTACGCCCGGATCATCCTGATCGCGATGCCGGGCCTCTTCGTCTTCCTGCTGTCGACCGCGATGCTGCGCGGCGTCGGCGACACGGTGACGCCGCTCTTCACGCTGATGATCTCCACCGCGATCGGCCTGGTGGTCACGCCGGCGCTGATCCGCGGCTGGTTCGGGCTGCCGACGCTGGGCGTCGCCAGCGGCGCCTGCGCCACGGTCATCGGCTTCGTGGTCGCCTCGGTCTGGCTCGGCTTCCGCCTGCGCAGCCAGAAGAGCCCGCTGGCGCCCGATGCCGACTTCGTGCGCCACCTGCGGGTGCGGCCGGCGCTGCTGAAGGCGGTGCTCAAGGTCGGCGTGCCGACCGGCGTGCAGATGATCGTGGTGTCGCTGGCCGAGATCGCACTGCTGTCCTTCGTCAACCGCTACGGCTCCGACGCCACCGCCGCCTACGGCGCGGTCAACCAGGTGGTGGCCTACGTGCAGTTCCCGGCGATCTCGATCGCGATCACCGCCTCGGTGCTGGGGGCGCAGGCGATCGGCGCCGGCAAGGTGCAGCGGCTGGGCGCGATCACCCGCACCGCGCTCCTGATGAACCTGGTGCTGACCGGCTCGCTGGTGGTGCTCGGCTACCTCTTCTCGCGTGCGCTGATGGGCTTCTTCATCACCAGCGAGCCGGTCATCGACGTGGCCCAGACGCTGCTGCACATCATGCTGTGGAGCACCGTGATCTTCGGCATGGGCTCGGCGCTCTCGGGGATCATGCGGGCCAGCGGCTCGGTGCTGGTGCCGACCGCCATCTCGGTGTTCTGCATCGCGGTGATCGAGGTGCCGGTGGCCTGGTGGCTGAGCCAGCGCTGGGGCCTCAACGGCATCTGGGTCGCCTACCCGGCCGCCTTCACCGCCATGCTGACCCTCCAGGCCTGCTACTACCGCTTCGTCTGGAGCAAGAAGGCGATCCGCCGGCTGATCTGAGCGGCCTCAGCGCGCCTTGGCGCCGCGGCCGATCATCAGCCAGGCGCTGGCGGCGCTGAGGAGCGCCAGCGCGGCGCACAGCGCCATCACCCGGCGAAAGCCGGCGACGAAGGCTTCGTTCACCGCCTGCCTCAATGCCGCCGCGGCGGCGCCCTCAACGCCCGGCGGCAAGGCCGCGTTGGCCAGCTGGCTGCGCTGGCCGTCGAGGAAGGCGGTCACCTCGGCCGAGGCGCCGATCGCCTGCAACCCGCTCGCCAGCTGACGGTCGAAGGCCCAGGCCATCACCACGCCGAAGACCGCCACCGCCAGCACCGCGGCGGCGCGCGACACCGCGTTGTTGACACCCGAGGCGATGCCGGCGCGCTCCTGCCCGACCGCGTTCATCACGGTGGTGGTCAGCGGCGCGATGGTCACCGTCATGCCCAGGCCGAGCACCACCACCGCCGGGAAGAAGGTGCGCCAGTAGCCGGCGCCGACGCCGGGCCAGGTAAAGAGCAGGAAGCCGGCTGCCGCGATCGTCGGCCCGACGACCAGCGGCAGCCGCGGTCCGAAGCGGTCGACCAGCCGCCCGGCCCAACCCGAGAGCGCGAACATGATCAGGATGAAGGGCAGCAGCGCCGCGCCGGCGGCGGTGGCGGACCAGCCCTGCACCTGGATCAGGTTCAGCGGCAGGAAGTAGAGGCCGCCGCCCAGCGCCGCGTAGAGCAACAGGGTCAGCAGGTTGGCGCCACCGAAGTCGCCGATGCGCAGCAGCGCCAGCGGCAGCATCGGCGCCGCCACGCGCCGCTCGACCGCGACGAAGGCGCCGCTGGCCACGAGGCCGATGGCCAGCGCGGCCAGCACCGCGGGCGAGGTCCAGCCCTCGGTCGGCGCCTCGACGAACGCGAAGACGATGCCGCCGAGGCCGAGCGTGGCCATGAGTGCGCCCCAGCCGTCGAGGCGGCCCGCGGATTCGGCGCCGCCGCGGCTTTCCGGCACGTGGCGCCAGACGATCCAGAGCACACCGAGCGCCATCGGCAGGTTGATCAGGAAGGCCCAGGCCCACGACAGGTGGTCGACCAGGAAGCCGCCCAGCACCGGCCCGATGGCGGCGGTGATGCCGCTGAAGCCCGACCAGGTGCCGATCGCCTGCCCGCGCTCCTTCTGCGGGAAGGAGGCGCTGATCAGCGCCAGGCTGCCCGGCACCAGCAAGGCGCCGCCGATGCCCTGCAGCGCCCGCGCCAGGATCAGCCAGAGGACGCTGCCCGACGCCGCGCAGGCCGCCGACGCCAGCGCGAACAGCGCCACGCCGAGCGCGAAGATCCGGCGCCGCCCGAAGTGGTCGCCCAGCGAGCCGCCGACCAGCAGCAGCGCCGCCAGGAAGAGCGCATAGGCCTCGACCACCCACTGCGCCTGGAAGGCGCTGGCATGCAGGCTGCGCTGGATCGCCGGCAGCGCCACGTTGACCACGGTGCCGTCGATGAAGGCCATGCTCGAGCCGAGGATCGCGGCCGCCAGCACCCAGCGCCGGGACGAAGGCGGGCAGCCTTCGGCGTCCCGGCCGGCGTGGCGCATCTGGCTGTCGTCACCTGGCGGCTTGCCGATCTGCGTCATGAGTGGCCTCGAGGGGTCGTGCTAGATTGCACGCCGGCCGGCCTTTCGGTCGACCGCACGCAATGAAAGAGGATCGGAATGGGAACGTGGCTGCTGAAGATGCTCAAGCGCATCGGGATCCTGCTGGCCATTGCCATCCTCACCCTGTTCGCGGCACGTGCCTGGGAATCGTCACGCGGACCGCGGCTCGAACTGTGGCACACCTTCGTGCCCCACGAACTGAGCGACGATGAAATCCGCCGCGCCGACTGGCCGGCCTGGATGGCGGCCGAGGACAAGGTCTTCGACGAGGTCCGCACCCAGGTCAGCGAGCAGCTGCCGCCCGAGGCGCGCACGCCCTCGAACCGCTACTTCGAGAACGGCCCGCTCTACCCCGGCCACTTCAAGCGGGACTGGAACCGCTCCTACGCGCTCGACCCGGTCGGGCCGCCCAAGGGCGCGGTGGTGCTGCTGCACGGCCTGACCGATTCGCCGTACAGCCTGCGCTACATCGCCGACATCTACCGCGCCCGCGGCTACGTGGTGGTCGCGCCGCGGATGCCGGGCCACGGCACCGTGCCGGGCGGCCTCACCAAGGTCCATTGGGAAGACTGGTCGGAGACCGTGCGGCTGGCGGTGCGAGAGGCGCGCCGGCGGGCACCGGCGCCGCTGCCGCTGCACATCGTCGGCTTCTCCAATGGCGGCGCGCTCGCGGTGAAGTACGCGCTCGACGCGCTCGACGATCCCGGCCTGGCCCGGCCCGACCGGCTGGTGCTGCTGGCGCCGATGATCGGCGTCACAGAGCTGTCGCGCTTCGCCGGCGTCTTCGGCTGGCCGGCGGTGTTCCCGCCCTTCGCCAAGGCGGCCTGGCTGGGCATCGTGCCGGAGTTCAATCCGTTCAAGTACAACTCCTTCCCGATCAACGGGGCGCGCCAGTCCTCGCTGCTCACGCGTGAACTGCAGGCGCAGATCGGCCGCGAGGAAGCCTCCGGCAAGCTGGCGCAGATCGCGCCGGTGCTGACCTTCCAGTCGGTGATCGACTTCACCGTCAGCACCCGCGCCATCGTCACCAGCCTGTACGGCCGGCTGCCCGACAACGGCAGCGAACTGGTGCTGTTCGACATGAACCGCTCGGCCCGGATCGGCCCGCTGCTGCGCAACGGCGCCGACCTGCATCCGGAGCGCCTGCTGCCGCCGGCGCCGCGGCGCTTCCGCAGCACCCTCGTCACCAACGAGAACCCGGAGACCGCCGACGTGGTCGAGAAGGTGGTCGAGGCCGGCATGAAGACCACCGAGACGCGCCAGATCGGCCTCGAATTCCCGGAGCAGGTGTTCTCGCTGTCGCACCTGGCGCTGCCCTTCCCGATGAGCGATCCGCTCTACGGCCTGCAGCCGGTGGGCAACGACTTCGGCGTCAACCTGGGTGCGCTGGCACCACGCGGCGAACGCGGCGGCCTGGTGATCAGCCTGGACGCGCTGGGGCGGCTGACCTCGAACCCGTTCTATGCCTACATGGCCGAGCGGATCGAGGACGCCATCCCGAAGGCCGGCAAGCCCTGATCCGGGCCGCGTCGATCAGGCGACCTGCTGCGGCGCGGCCGGCCGGGTCAGCGTCTCGACCTGGTGCTCCAGGCGGTGCAGGTCGGCCATCAGCCGGCCGGTGACCAGGCTCACCACCTGGAAGCCGAAGGCCGGGTTCTGGAAGTAGAGCTGCCGGAAGGTGGTCTCGTCGATCCGCAGCACCGTGCAGTCGGTCGCGCAGCGCGCGGAGAGCGACCGGCGCTTGTCCGGCGCGAAGAAGGCGATCTCGCCGAAGAGGCGGCCTTCGTCCATCAGCACGCCGATCTCGACGAACTCGATCTTGCCGGCGGCCAGGAAATAGAGGTGGTCGGCGGTGTCGCCCTTGTTGAACAGCACGTGGCCGGCCTTGAGCTTGCGGCTGCGCATGTAGGGCTTGAGCCAGACGCCGGACAGGTCGGCGGCCGCCGCGGCGGCGCTGACCCGGCGGGTGAGCCGGATCATCTCGGCGGTGCGGTAGAGGTTGATCGGCAGCAGCAGCCCGTGCATCACCACCATGATCAGCGCCGGATGCAGCACCCCGTAGAGCAGGAAGCCGAGATTGCCGCCGACCGCCAGGCAGCGCAGCGGGATCATGGTCTTCACGAAGGAGCTGACGACCACGAAGCCCAGCGCGGCCAGGGCCGAGACCAGCGCGACGATGCCGGTCGGCGTGGCCAGCGACGCGCTCAGGGTGGCTGCCGCGATGTTGATCAGGCCGAGCGTGGACATCCGGGCTCCTTGTCTGTCTGAAGGCTTCGTTCGGGCGGACGGTGGTCCGCCGCGGGCGCAACGATAGCAGTTGGCAGCCGGCGCAAGCCGGTTTTCGACAGATGCCCGGACGCCTAGAAGTCGGCGTAGCTGGTGGTCGAGTAGCCGGTGAGGCGGCCGCCCCGGTCCGCCTCGGGGCCGCGGGCCTGGCCGCTCGACAGGACGATGACCGCCGCGGTCACGATGCCGAGCGCCGCCAGCACCCACCATCCGACGAGGTACACCAGCGCCAGCGGCAGCGCGGCGGACAGTGCGAGGAAGAGGGCTTTGACCATGGCTCCCAGTGTCGGTCCAACCGGCCGCGCGCCGATGTGTGGTTTTCCACGAGGCCGCGCGAATTTACGCGCCGGACATCTCAGGCGTGATGGGCTGCAGGCTGGCGCGTGCGCAAGGTGCTGAAGACGGCCGCCACCGCCGCGCAGCAGGCCGCCAGCGCCAGCGCCACCACCTGCCCCTTGCCGTCGTGCGGGCCCCAGACGCTGAAGATCGCCGCCAGCATCACCGCCCCGATGGTCTGGCCGGTCAGCCGCGCGGTGCCCAGCATGCCGCTGGCCGCACCGCTGCGGTGCGCCGGCGGCGTGGTCACGATGGTGTGGTTGTTGGGCGACTGGAAGAGGCCGAAGCCGGCGCCGCACAGCACCATGCGCCAGGCGATGTCGAGGTCGCTCGGCTGCGCCGGCAGCGCCGCCAGCAGCCCGAGGCCCGCGGCCAGCAGCGCCAGCCCGATGCCGCCGAGCAGCCCGTCCGGATAGCGGCCGATCAGCCGGCCGGCGATCGGCGCCACCACCACGATCGCCAGCGGCCACGCGGTGATCAGGAGGCCGGCCTCGAAATGCGAGCGTCCGTAGGTCTCCAGCAGCAGGAAGGGCAGCGCGATGAAAGACAGCATCTGGGCGCAGAAGGCGCCGATCGAGGTGCCCATCGACAACGCGAAGACCGGGATGCGCAGCAGGTCGACCGGGAACAGCGGCACCGGCTGCTTCAACTGGCGCCGGATGTAGAAGACGCCGATCGCGATGCCGCCGAGCAGCAGCGCCCAGGCCAGCGGCCCGCCGGCGCCGCTCCCGGCCGCGTCCTGGCCGCCTTCGGGGCTGACCCCGAGCCGGTCGGCGCCGATGAAGATCAGCGAGAACATCAGGATGTTCAGCAGCACGTCGAGCAGCGAGAAGCTGCGGTCGGCCGCCTTCACCTCGTTGAAGGGCAGCGCCCGGAGGCCCAGCACCAGCACCAGTGCGCCGAGCGGCAGGTTGAGCGCGAAGAGCCACGGCCAGGAGGCCACCGACAGGATCGCCGCCGCCACCGACGGCCCGGCCACCGAGGCGGTCGCCACCACCATCGAATTGATCGCCATGCCCTGCCCGATCCGGGCCCGCGGGTAGATCAGCCGCACCAGCGCCGAGTTGACGCTCATGATCCCGGCCGCGCCGAGCCCCTGCAGCGCGCGCCCGGCGATCAGCATGCCGAGCGAATGCGACAGGCAGGCGATCAGCGAGGCGGCCGCGAAGAGCGCCATGCCGACCAGGTAGACCCGCCGGTAGCCGATGCGGTCGCCGAGCGAGGCCAGCGGCAGCAGCATCACCAGGATCGCGATCTGGTAGGCGTTGATGACCCAGATCGACTGCGACGCGTTGGCCTGCAGCTCGCGCGCGATGCCCGGCAGCGCCAGGTTGACGATGGTGCCGTCGAGCACCGCGACCGCGATGCCCAGGATGATGACCAGCATCGCGTGGTAGCGCTGCGGCGTCGGCAGGCCGTCGCGCAGCACGTGGGCCGTCGGGCCCGCGGAGGAATTCGTTGCCAGGCTCGACATCGTTCAGGGCGCCGCGTAGGCGACGGCCTTGCGGCCGCCCAGGGTCAGCCAGGTGAGCGCCACCGCGATCAACGCGCCGCCGGCCATGCCGGCCACCATCGGCAGCGGGCGGCCGTCGGTGAAGAGCCCGACCACCGACATCACGACCGCGCCGGTCAGCATCTGCAAGGTGCCGAGCAGCGCCGAGGCGGTGCCGGCGATCGCGCCGTGCTGCTCCAGCGCCAGCACCGAGGCGGTCGGGATCACCAGGCCCATGAACGCGGTGGCGATGAAATAGAGCACCAACAGCACCGCCAGCCGGTCGCCGCCGCCGAGGAAGTACAGGAACATGGCGCTCATCACCAGGCCGCAGGCCGCCACGCTGAACTTCACCACCCGCACGATGCCGAAGCGTTCGCACAGCGGTCCGTTGAGCTGCGCGGCACCGAAGAAGGCAGCCGCATTGACGCCGAAGGCCACGCTGTAGAGCGTCGGCGACAGGTGGTAGTGGTCGATCATCACGAAGGACGAATTCGCGAGGTAGGTGAAGAAGCCGGCCATCGCGAAGGCGCCGATGAAGACCAGCCCGAGGAAGTGCCGGTCGCGCAGCAGCAGCGCGTACGACTGCAGCGCGCCGCCGAGGCTGCTCTCGAGCCGCTCCTCCGGTGGCCGCGTCTCCTTCAGCACCGAGGCGATGGTCGCCAGTCCGATGACCGCCGCCACGGTCACCGCCCAGAAGACGCCGCGCCAGCCGGTGAAGGCGATCAGCGCGCTGCCCGCCAGCGGCGCCAGGATCGGCGAGACGCTGAAGACCAGCATCAGGAGCGACATCAGCCGCGCCGCGTCGCTGCCGGTGTGCAGGTCGCGCACCACCGCGCGCGGGATCGCCATGCCGGCGGCGGCGCCCAGGCCCTGCACGAAGCGCAGCGCGATCAGCGTGTCGATGTCGGTCGCCAACGCGCAGCCGATGCTGGCCAGCGCGAACAGGCCGAGCCCGAAATAGAGCGGCGGCTTGCGCCCGACCATGTCCGACACCGGGCCGTAGAGCAGCTGGCCGACGCCCAGCGAGATGAAGAAGGCCGTGAGGCTCATCTGCACCGGGCCGATGCCGGCGTTCAGGCTGCTGCCGATCGCCGGCAGCGCCGGCAGGTACATGTCGATCGCGAACGGCCCGATGGCCGACAGCAGGCCCAGCACCAGCGCGATGCGGAAGAAGCGGGAAGAAGTCATTGCCTCGATTGTCGCCAAGGCGGCAATGACGCGTCTCGGCGCGGCCGGACGTCGTGTGCTAGGCACCGGGCGCCCTCGAACGCCCTCGCTAGAACAGGTCGCCGCTCTCGCTTTCGGGCCGCGCGTTCTCGATCGCCAGCATCCGCAGCTTGGCCTGGGCGCCGCCATGGGCCGAGAAGCCGCCCGGACGGCCGCCGGCGGCCAGCACCCGGTGGCAGGGCACCACCGGCGGGAACGGATTGAGCCCGAGCGCCCGGCCGACGTCGCGCGCCAGCAGCGGGTCGCCGAGCTCGGCCGCGATCTCGCCGTAGCTGCGGGTGCGCCCGGGCGGGATGCGCCGGGTGATGGCGTAGACCCGCTGCCGGAAATCGTCGATGCCGTCGAGGTCGAGGGCGACCTCGGCGAGGTCGAGCGCCTCGCCGTCGAGCAGCCGCCGGATCGCCGCGCAGGCCTGCTGCACCTCGGGCGGCGGCACGGCCTCGGCCACGCCCGGGAAGCGGCGCTGCATGCGGGCGCGCGTGCGCGCATCGGAGCCTTCGGGCAGCTGGCCGCCGACCAGGCCGTGCGGGCCCCAGGCGATGCCGCAGGCGCCGATGGCGGTGTCGAAGAGCG
>NZ_LMUW01000081.1 GCF_009765735.1 Xenophilus sp. L33 | reverse complement strand
CCCGGCTGCGCCGCATGTTCTTCGCTTCGCCCGGCTCGGCGCTGGCCACGGCGGTGCTGCTCCTGCTGTGCGGGTGGCTGGGCTGGCGGCTCTTCGAGTGGGGCGTGCGCGATGCCGTCTTCCGCGCCGGCGCGGCCGGTCCCGAGGCCTGCCGCGTGCCCGGCGCCGGCGCCTGCTGGGCCTTCGTCGGCGACAAGCTGCGGCTGGTGCTGTTCGGCATCTATCCCTACGAGCAGCAATGGCGGCCGGCGGTCGCGACGCTGCTGCTGATCGGCGTGCTGGCGCTGTCGAGTTGGCCGCGCATGTGGCGCGCGCGCCTGGCCTGGACTTGGGCGGCGGTGCTGGCCGCCTGCGCCGTGCTGATGTTCGGCGGCGTGCTCGGCCTGCCCTTCGTGCCGGACGATGCCTGGGGCGGCCTGCCGGTGACCCTGGTGATCGCCACCTTCGGCATCGCCGGCGGCTTCGCGCTGTCGATCCCGCTGGCGCTGGCGCGGCATTCGCGCCGCGGCGGCATGGCCAAGGCGCTCGCGGTGGCCTACATCGAGCTGGCGCGCAGCGTGCCGCTGCTGGCGGTGCTGTTCCTGGCGAGCGTGATGATCCCGCTCTTCCTGCCGCAGGGCATGGACGTCTCCAAGCTGCTGCGGGTGGTGATCGCCTTCGCGCTCTTCACCGCCGCCTACCTGGCCGAGGTCGTGCGTGGCGGATTGATGTCGGTGCCGCCCGGCCAGCGCGAGGCGGCCACCGCGCTCGGCTTGAACCGCTTCGCGGTGATGGCGCGGGTGGTGCTGCCGCAGGCGCTGTTCGCGGTGCTGCCGGCGCTGGTGAACGTCTTCATCTCCTTCTTCAAGGCGACCTCGATCGTGGTGGTGATCGGCCTGTTCGACCTCATGACGGCCGCCAACCGGGCGGCCGCCGACGCCGTCTGGCAGGGCTTCGGCACCGAGGTGTACCTGTTCGTCGGCGCCATCTACTTCGTCTTCTGCGGCGCGATGTCCTGGTACAGCGCGCGGCTGCAGGCGGCGCGGCGCGCGGGGCGGCCGGAATGAGCAACGACGCGCTGCTGCGCATCGCCGGCCTCAACAAGTGGTACGGCGACTACCACGCGCTGCGCGACATCGACCTGGCGGTGGCGCCGGGCGAGAAGATCGTGGTGTGCGGGCCTTCGGGCTCGGGCAAGTCCTCGCTGATCCGCTGCGTCAACGGCATCGAGGGCTTCGACACCGGCGAGCTGCAGGCCTGCGGCATCGCGCTCGGGCCGGCGGCCTCGGCGGCCGACCTGCTGGCGGTGCGGCGCAGCGTCGGCATGGTGTTCCAGCAGTTCAACCTGTTCCCGCACATGACGGTGCTGCAGAACTGCACCCTGGCGCCGGTCTCGACCCGCCGCCAGACGCCGCGCGAGGCCGAAGCGCTGGCCCTGGAACTGCTCGCGCGGGTGCGACTGGCGGACTTCGCCGGGCGCTATCCGGCGCAGCTCTCGGGCGGCCAGCAGCAGCGGGTGGCG
This sequence comes from Xenophilus sp. L33, assembly GCF_009765735.1. Lineage (GTDB taxonomy): Bacteria > Pseudomonadota > Gammaproteobacteria > Burkholderiales > Burkholderiaceae_C > Variovorax. Next base: position 7,070 of record NZ_LMUW01000081.1, on the reverse strand, counting down.
ATCGCCCGGGCGCTGTGCATGAAGCCCTCGCTGATGCTCTTCGACGAGCCGACCTCCGCGCTCGACCCGGAGATGGTCAACGAGGTGCTCGACACCATTGTGGCGCTGGCGGCCGACGGCATGAGCATGGTCTGCGTGACCCACGAGATGGGATTCGCCCGGCAGGTGGCCGACCGGGTGGTCTTCATGGACGAGGGCCAGATCCTGGAGATCGCGACGCCCGACGCCTTCTTCGGCGCGCCGCAGCACGAGCGCACGCGGGCCTTCCTGGGCGAGATCCTTCGCTGAGGTCAGCCGGCTGTCATCGTCCCGTGACCGGCTGGCATCAAAATCGCTTGACCCGTTCACAAGTCAAGACAAGAGGTACCCGCATGGCAAAGATCCCTCCCGGCGTCGGTCCGCGCTTTCCGCAAGTGGTGGTCCTGGTGGGCGCCACGGGCGACCTGGCGCGGCGCAAGCTGCTGCCGGGGCTGTTCCACCTGTGCAGCGCCGGCTTCATCCCGGGCTGCCGGATCATCGGCGTGTCGCTCGACGAGATGGATGCCGAAGGCTTTCGCAAGTCGGCCCGCGGCGCGCTCGATGAATTCAGCAGCCGCAAGGTGCTGCCGGCCGACTGGGACGCCTTCGCCGCGACGCTCGACTACGTGCCGCTGTCGGCCGGCGCGCCGGCCCTCAAGGAAGCGGTGGAGCGGGCGGAGCAGTCGCTCGGCGTGCCCGAGTGCCGCCGGCTGCACTACCTGAGCGTGCCGCCGAGCGCGGCGCTGTCGGTGGTCCGCACCCTGGGCGAGGCCGGCCTGGTCGAGCGCTCGCGGATCATCATGGAAAAGCCCTTCGGCACCGACCTGGCGAGTGCGGTGTCGCTCAACCGTCAGCTGCACGAGGTGTTCGAGGAAGAGCAGATCTTCCGCATCGACCACTTCCTGGGCAAGGAACCGGCGCAGAACATCCTGGCCTTCCGCTTCGCCAACGGTCTGTTCGAGCCGATCTGGAACCGCAACTTCATCGACCACGTGCAGATCGACGTGCCCGAGACGCTCGGCCTGGGCAAGCGCGCCGGCTTCTACGAGCAGACCGGCGCCTACCGCGACATGGTGGTGACCCACCTGTTCCAGATCCTGGCCTTCATGGCGATGGAACCGCCGACCGCATTGGAGCCGGCGCCGATCAGCGAGGAGAAGAACAAGGTCTTCCGCAGCATGCTGCCGGTGTCGCCGGCCGACGTGGTGCGCGGCCAGTACAGCGGCTACCGCAGCGAGGAGGGGGTCGACCCCGATTCCGACACCGAGACCTTCGTCGCCCTGAAGTGCCACATCGACAACTGGCGCTGGGCCGGCGTGCCCTTCTACCTGCGCACCGGCAAGCGCATGGAGCAGGGCCAGCGGATCATCTCGATCGCCTTCCGCGAGCCGCCCAAGAGCATGTTCCCGGCCAACTCGGGCGTGGCCGCGCAGGGACCGGACCACCTGACCTTCGACCTGGCCGACGCGTCGAAGATGTCCTTGTCCTTCTACGGCAAGCGGCCCGGCCCCGGCATGCGGCTGGACAAGCTGAGCCTGCAGTTCGCGATGCACGACACCGGGCTGGTCGGCGAGGTGCTGGAGGCCTACGAGCGCCTGATCCTCGACGCGATGCGCGGCGACCGCACGCTCTTCACCACGGCCGAGGGCATCGAGCGCCTGTGGCAGGTGTCGACGCCGCTGCTGGAGGCGCCGCCGCCGGTGCGCCTCTACGCGCCCGGCTCCTGGGGGCCGAAGCCGGTGCACCAGCTGATCGCGCCGCACGCCTGGCGGCTGCCTTTCGAGCGGGCCTGGCGGGATCCGAACAAGAGCGGTTGAGTCCGGTCTTCAGGCGCGGCGCCGCGCCGGCCTTCAGCGCACCGGCGGGCGGGTCGCGTCGGCCGTGCGTTCGCCGGGACCCGCGGCGCCCGTCGCGTCGTCCACCCGGTTCCACCATCCGCCGCCCAGCGCCTGCATCAGCGCCGCGCTGTCCTGAAGCCGCGCCGCCTGCGCCTGCACCCGTGCCAGCGTCGCCTGCTGCCAGCCCAGCTGCGCGATCAGCACCGCGGCCGAGCCGGTCGCGCCGGCTTCCCGCTGCGCCCGGGCGAAGCGCAGGCTGTGTTCGGCCGCCTGCTCGGCGCGCTGCTGGGCGCCGAGCGCCGCGGTGTCGGCTTCGAGCGCGTTCAGGGTGTCGGCCACGTTCTGGAAGGCACCGAGCACCGTGCTGCGGTATTGCGCCGCCGCCTGGACCTGCGTGTCCTCGGCCGCGCGCTGGCGCTGGCGCAGCGTGCCGGCGTCGAAGAGCGGCTGCGCCAGGTCGGCGCCCAGGCTCCAGAAGCCGGTGCCGGCGCCGAAGAGCTGCGAGAACTTCAAGGCCGAGCTGCCGCTGGTGGCGCTCAGCTGCAGGCTGGGCAGCCGGGCCGCGACCGCGACGCCGATCTGCGCGTTGGCGGCGTGCCATTGGGCCTCGGCCGCGCGCACGTCCGGCCGCTGCGCCACCAGCTGCGAGGGCAGGCTCAGCGGCAGCTCGGCCGGCAGGTGCAGCTCGGCCAGGCCGATCGCCGGGATCTCCGCGTCGCTCGGCAGCCGGCCGAGCAGCACCGCCAGCTGGTTGCGCAGCTGCGCCGCTTGTTTGGCGAGCGGCGGCAGGGTGGCCTCGAACTGGGCCAGCAGGGCTTCCTGTGCCGCCACGTCGGGGGCGCCGACGTCGCCCAGTTCATGCTGACGACGCACCAGCTTCAGCTGCGCGGTGGCCAGCCCGACGATCGCGCGTGTCGCTTCGATCTGCGCCTCGACCGCGGCGCGCTGCACCACGGCCGAGACCAGGTTGGCGGTCAGGCTCAATTGCGCGGCTTCCAGCTCGAAGCGCGCCGCCTCGGCCTGCGCCTGCACCGATTCGATCTGCCGCCGCGTGCCGCCGAAGACGTCCGGCGCGTAGGCGATGTTCAGCTGCACCGTGTGCAGGCTGTACAGGTCGCCGCCCGACTCGAGCGGACTCGACAGCACCGGCGCGACCTGCTGCCGGGTCGGGTTGGCTTCCAGGCCGATCGTCGGGAACAGCGTGCCGCGCTGCGCCAGCGCGTTGTCCTGCGCGGCACGCAGCGACGCCCGCGCGGCCTCCAGGTCGGCATTGGCCGACAGCGCCTGGCGCACCAGCGCGTCCAGCGCGCTCGAATGGAAGAGCGACCACCATTCCGCCGGGATGTCGCGGCCGCTCGCCATCGCCTGCGGCGCCGCGCCGTCGGCGGCCAGCATCGGTGCGAACGGATGGGCGGTGTAGCGATCGGTCGCGGGTGCCGCCGGTGGCTTGAAGTCGGGGCCGACCGCGCAGCCGGCGACCAGGGCGCTGGCCAGCAGCAGGCCGGTGCTTCCGATGTGCAAGGTCTTCTTCATGCAGCCTCCGCTGCGTCGTCCAGCAGGTCCGCCTGTTCGGCGGCATGGCGTTCGCTCATCGCCTGCACCCGCCGGGCCACCAGGAAATAGAGCGCCGGCAGCCAGACCAGCGTCAGCCCGGTGGCGGTGACCAGCCCGCCGACCACCACGGTCGCCAGCGGCCGCTGCACGTCGCTGCCCAGGCCCTGCGCGAGCGCGGCCGGCAGCAGGCCGAGCGAGGCCACGGTGGCGGTCATCAGCACCGGCCGGAAGCGCTCGCGCGCGCCCTGGATCACCGCCTCGTGCAGCGGCAGGCCGCCTTCGGCGCGCAACCGGTTGAGGTTGGAGACCATGATGATCCCGTTCATCACCGTCACCCCGAAGAGCGCGATGAAGCCGACCGCGCTCGACACGTTGAGCGTCATGTCGCGCAGGTGCAGCGCCACCAGGCCGCCGATCGCGCCCAGCGGTACGGTGAGCAGGATCAGGGTCGGCTGCCACAGGTTCCTGAACTGCGCGAACAGCAGCACGAACATCAGCGCCAGCACCATCGGCATGATCAGCAGCAGCCGCGCCTGGGCCCGCTGCTGGTTCTCGAACTGGCCGCCCCAGCTGATCTGGTTGCGCGCGTGGTTGTAGTCGACGTCGGCGTCGATGCGCTGGCGCGCCTCTTCGAGGAAGGAGGCCAGGTCGCGGCCGCGCAGGTTGAGCGCGACCGTGAGATGGCGCTTGCCCATCTCGCGGGTGATCGTGCTTTCGCCGTCGTCCAGCCGCAGGCTCGCCACCTGCGACAGCGCGATGCGGGCGCCGCCGGGTGCGCTCAGCATCAGCCGGCCGATGGCGTCCGGGTCGCCGCGGCTTTGCGGCGAGAAGCGCAGCGCGATGTCGTAGCGCCGCTCGTCGACGAAGAGCTGCGCCACCGGCGCACCGCCGATGCCGGTGCCGATCAGCTCGGCGACGTCGGCCACGTTGATGCCGAAGCGGGCAGCCGCCGCGCGGTCGACCTCGATGCGCAGTTGCGGCAGCGGCGGCTCCTGGTCGATCACCACGTCGGCCGCGCCCGGCACCGCGGCCAGCGTGCGCCGCACCTCGCCGGCGATGCGCCGCGTCTCCTTGAAGTCGTTGCCGTAGATCTTCACCACCAGGTCGCTGTGCGCGCCGGCCAGCTTGTCGAGCACGCCGTCGATCATCGGCTGGGTGAAGCCGACGCGCATGCCGGGCAGGGCGGCGAAGCGCTCGGCCATGCGGCGGATCAGCGCCTGCTTGCGGATGCCGGAGCGCCACTCGGCCTGCGGATGCAAGCCGACGCTGGCCTCGATGTGCGACGCGGTCCAGGGGTCGGTGCCGTCGTCGTTGCGCCCGAGCTGGGTGACCACGTACGACACCTCGTCGAAGCTGCGCGTGGTGTCGCGCAGCTGGTCGGCCATCTGCGCCGCCTTCTCCAGCGAGATGCCGGGCGGCAGGCTGACCTGCAGCCAGAGCGAGCCTTCGTCGAGGTAGGGCAGGAAGTCGCGCCCGACGGTGGCGCCCAGCCCGGCCAGGCAGGCGAAGGCGAGGCCGAAGGCAGCGATCGTCAGCGTCCGCTGGCCGACCACCCGCTGCAGCAGCCGCGCGTAGCCGCGTCCGAGCGCTTCCAGCGCGCGGTTGTGGAAGACCTTGCGCGGCTTGCGGTACGCCAGGTAGGCCAGCCCCGGGATCAGCAGCAGCCCGACCGCCAGCGCGCCCAGCAGCGCGAAGCCGACCGCGAAGGCCATCGGCGCGAAGAGCTTGTATTCGATGCGCTGGAAGGCGAAGAGCGGCGTGTAGGCGGTGATGATGACCACCATGCCGAAGAAGATCGGCCGGGTCACCTGCAAGGTGGCCTTGAGCACGTCGCGCGGCTTGAGCGGGCGATCCGGCTCCTGCTCGCGCCGGCGCAGGATGTTTTCCATCACCACGATCGCGGCGTCGACCACGATGCCGAAGTCGATCGCGCCGAGCGACAGCAGGTTGGCCGGGATCCTGAACTGGTGCATGAAGGCGAAGGCGGTCAGCAGCGACAGCGGGATCGTCAGCGCCACGATCAGCGCCGCCCGCGGGCTCCCGAGGAACAGCACCAGCACCAGCGTCACCAGCAGCATGCCCTCCAGCAGCGTGTGCGAGACGGTGTGCACCGTGGCGTCGACCAGGGTGGTGCGGTCCAGGTAGGGCACCAGCCGCACGTCCTGCGGCAGGATGCCGCCGTTCAGTTCGTCGACCGCCCGGTGCACGCCCTCGAGCACCTGCGACGGGTTCTCGCCCTTCAGCAGCAGCACGATGCCCTCGATCGTGTCCGGGTTGTCGTCCTTGCCGAGGATGCCTTCGCGCTGCTGGTTGCCGAGCTTGACCTCGCCCAGGTCGCGCAGCAGCAGCGGCACGCCGTTCTTCTCGCTCACCACGATGCGGCCGAGGTCGTCGAGGCTGCCGATCAGCCCGACGCCGCGCACCACGAACCCCTGCTGGCCGCGCGTGATCACGCTGCCGCCGGCGTTGGCGTTGTTGGCGTTGATCGCCTGCGTGAGCTGGCCCAGCGACAGGCCGTACTTGTCGAGCCGGGCCGGGTCGAACTCGACCGTGAACTGCGTCGTCAGGCCGCCGAAGTTCGACACGTCGGCGACGCCGGCGACCTCCTTCAGCCGCGGGATCACCTTCCAGCGCTGCAGCTCCGAGAGCTCGCGCAGGTCGCGGGTCTTCGATTCCAGCGTGTAGCGGTAGATCTCGCCGATCGGCGAGGTCAGCGCGTCCAGCCCCGGCTGCGCGTTGTAGGGCAGGGTGACGCCCGCGATGCGCTCCTGCAGGCGCTGGCGCGACCAGTAGTCGTCGGTGCCGTCGCGGAACACGACGGTGATGAGCGAGAGGCCGAAGGTGCTCTTGGAGCGCATCACGTACATGCCGGGCGTGCCCATGATCTCGCGCTCGAGCGGGATGGTGATCTGCTTCTCGACTTCCTCGGCGGCCAGGCCGGGCACCTGCGTGACCACCTGCGAAGAGGTGTCGGCGATGTCGGGGTAGGCCTCCAGCGGCAGCTGCGTCCAGCACCAGGCGCCGTAGCCGGCGGCCAGCGCGAACACCAGCCAGACGATGCCGCGGCGCTTCAGGCAGAGGGTGACGAGGTTCTCAATCATCGAGCAGCACCCCGTCGTGCACCACGATGCGCTCGCCGCTCTTCAGTCCGCCGGCGATCTCGATCCTCTTGCCGATGCGGGGCCCCAGCTGCACCACGCGCGGCTCGAAGCGCCAGGGCGCGGTCTCGACGAAGACCCGGCTCTGGAGGCCGCTCTGCACCACCGCGTCGACGGGCACCAGAAGGCCGCTGCGCGGCGGCGACAGGAAGGTCGCGCTGGCGAACATGCCCGGCTTGAGCCGCCCGTCGGCGTTGTCGAAGGCGATGCGCAGCTTCACCCGCCGGGTGTCCGGATCGAGCAGGTCGCCGACGTGGCGCAAGGTGCCGGTGCGGGTCTCGCCCGGATAGGCGTCGAGCCGCACCTGCACCGGCTGGCCGGCGAAGAGGCTGCGCAGGTCGGCCTCGCCGGCACTGGCGGTGACGAAGACCTTCGACAGGTCGGCCACGGTCATCAGCGGCGCGGTGGCGTCGTTCCAGAAGGTGCCGGGCGCGCCGGCCAGGTCGACCACCCGGCCGCCGACCGGCGAGCGCACGGCCAGCAGCGAACCGCCGTCGTCCTT
>NZ_LMUW01000080.1 GCF_009765735.1 Xenophilus sp. L33 | reverse complement strand
CCAGTTTCCCAGACCTGTCCGGGTGAACAACCTATTGAAACATCACAGCTAGCGATGCGACGGCGCGGCCGGCCTCGCGCGCAGTTCGATCGCGAGGTAGGCCAGTGCCGCGATGCCGAGCGGCGCCAGGTAGTAGAGCGCGCGGTAGGCCAGCAGCGCGCCGAGCAGGGTGTCCGCGGGCAGCCGATGTCCGAGCAATGCGACGAAGACGCCTTCGAGCACGCCGAGGCCGCCCGGGATGTGCGTGACGACGCCCGCCACCGCCGCCACCAGGAACACCGACAGCACCTCGGTGTAGGGCAGCTGGCGTTGCAGCAGGCACCAGATGACCGCGCCCATCAGCGACCAGTTGGCAACCGACATCAGTCCCTGCAGCAGCGCCATGCGCAGCGATGGCGCCTCCAGCGACTGGCCGCGCACCTGCCAGCGCCGCCCTTGCGCGAAGGCGCACAGCGCGAGGTAGGCGACGCCCGCGAGCAGCAGCGCGATGCCGACGAGGCGCAGGCCGCTGCCGTCGATCTTCCAGTCCGGCGGCAGCGCGAGCGGCCGCCAGCAGAAGAGCGCGCCGGCCAGCAGCAGGTAGCCGAACCAGTTGGTCAGGAGGCTGAAGCCGAGCACCCGCGTGATGACCGGGTTGGCCAGGCCCAGCTTCGTGTAGAGCCGGTAGCGGAAGGCGATGCCGCCCACCAGCGTGCCGAGGTTGAGGTTGAAGGCATAGCTGATGAAGGTCACGCCCATGACGGTGCCGGTGCCGAGCCGATGCCCGGTCTCGGCGCGGCCGAGGAGGTCGTAGCCGCTGTAGAGCAGGTGGCTGCAGGCGGCCAGCGCGGCGCCGGCGACCAGCATCGGCGGCGCGATCGCACGCATCGACTGCAGCACGTCGCTCCAGTCGACGTTGCGCGCCTGGTGGGCCAGGAGGCCGAGCACCGCGGCGACGAAGAGCCAGAGCGCGATGTTCCGTGCGATGCGCCACGCCTGCGGCCGACCGCCTGGCGCGCCGGCCGATGCAAGGCTCACTGGAACACCTTCGCGCAGCAGCGCTGCGGTATCGCCTTCGGAGCGGCCGTGCGGCTCATTGGAGCTCCTTCGCGCAGCGGCGCTTCGGTATTCGCCTTCGGAGCGGCCGTGCGGCTCATGCGGTATCCGTCTGCGTCGCGCCGCCGCCGTGGGCCTCGGGCGTCTCGTCGGGCAGCAGCGGCTTCAGGCGCGGCGCGTGGCGCGGCAGCCAGCCGGCCCAGGCCGGATACCAGCGCAGCAGGTGGAAGACGAAGAAGCTGCGCACCAGGCGCCAGCCGCTCCACTCGGTGAGGTCCTCGCTCCGGATGCGCTTGCAGTTGTGCTGCATCAGCGCCTCGAGGCGCTCGGAGAGCAGCTGGTTGAAGGCCCGGTCGCGCACGATCACGTTGGCCTCGAGGTTGAGCGACAGGCTCAGCGGATCGAGGTTGCTGGAGCCGACGGTGCTCCAGCGGTCGTCGGCCAGCGCCACCTTGCCGTGCAGCGGCCGCTCGCAGTATTCGTAGACCCGCACGCCGGCGTGCAGCAGGTGGTGGTAGAGCATGCTGGCCGCGACCTGCGCGATCGCCATGTCCGGCTCGCCCTGCACGATCAGGCGCACGTCGACGCCACGCCGCGCGGCGCGCCGCATCTCCTTGATGAGCCGGTAGCCGGGGAAGAAGTAGGCGTTGGCGATCACGATGCGCTCGCGGGCGCCGCGGATCGCGGCCATGTAGCGGCGCTCGATGTCGTTGGTGTGGCGGCGGTTGTCGCGGGTCACGAACTCGATCGCGGCCTCGCCGACCGCCACGGCGTCCTGTGGCGGCGCGGCCCTGAGGCGCCGGCGGAACCAGCCGGCGCCCTTGCCGCCGATCGCGATCGCGTGCAGCACGAAGCGATGCACCTCGGCCACGATCGGGCCTTCCAGTTCGACCACGTAGTCCTGCTTGGCCTTCGGTCCGAAGTCGAGCAGGTGGTCGGCGCTGTAGTTGATGCCGCCGACGAAGGCCAGCCGCCCGTCGATCACCACGATCTTGCGATGCATGCGCCGGAACACGTTGAGCCGTGCGCCGAAGAGGCTGCGTCCCGGATCGAAGACGCGCACCCGCACGCCGGCGGCGGTCATCGCCTGGATGAAGGCCGGCGTGAGCGAGGCCGAGCCGAAGCCGTCGACCATCAGGTCCACCTTGATGCCGCGCTCGGCCGCATGGCAGAGCGCCGCCTGCAGCTGGCTGCCCACCTTGTCCTCGACCAGGATGAAGGTCTCGACGATGACCTCGCGTTCGGCCTGGCGGATCGCCTCGAACACGCGCGGGAAGAACTGCTCGCCGTTCTCCAGCAGCTGCACCTTGTTGCCGGTGGTCCAGCGCCGTGTCGATGCCGCGGTCACAGCGCGATCTCCGCCACCAGCGGCGCGTGGTCCGACAGGTGCGACCAGGGCTTGCGCGGCAGCACCACCGGCGCATGCACCGCGGCATTGCGCACGTAGATGCGGTCGAGCGCCAGCACCGGGAAGCGCGCCGGGAAGGTCTTGGCGGCGCTGCCGTGGGCCTGCACGAAGACCTCGAGCAGCGACGCGCCTTCTTGCAGGATCCGATGCGCGCGGCCGCGCCAGTCGTTGAAGTCGCCGGCCACGATGAGGGTCGCGTCGGCCGGCACCTCGTCGCGCACGATGTGGCAGAGCAGCTCCAGCTGCTGCTGCCGGTGCAGCTCGGCCAGCCCGAGGTGGGCGCAGATCACGTGGACGTCCGACGGCCGGCCCGGCAGCCGCAGCACGCAATGCAGCAGGCCGCGCTTCTCGGGCCCGGTGATCGAGACGTCGTGGTTGCGGAAGTGGACGATCGGGAACTTCGACAGCACCGCGTTGCCATGGTGGCCCTTCGGATAGACCGCGTTGCGTCCGTAGGCGAACTGCGGCCACATGGTGTCGGCCAGGAATTCGTAGTGCGGCGCCTCGGGCCAGTTGTGCACCTTGCGCGAATGGCGCGAGTGGGTGCCCAGCACCTCCTGCAGGAACACCACGTCGGCGCCCACGGTTCGCACCGCCTCGCGCAGCTCCGGCAGGATGAACTTGCGGTTCAGCGCGGTGAAGCCCTTGTGGGTGTTCACGGTCATGACCTTCAGCGTGGTCGGTGACGGCGCCTTGCCGGGCTGCAAAGGGGAGGGCTTCACAGGCGGTTTGTACGGCCGGCGCCGGCTGCCGGCTGTAGGAGCAACCCGCCTTCACCCGGGAGCCGGCCGCGCGCCCATGAAAAAAGGCCCGCCACGAAGCACGTGGCGGGCCTTTCGGCGCGGGGTCGCTCAGTTCTTGGGCGGCGGGGGCGGGCGATGGCCGGGGCCACCCTGGCCGCCCTGTGCGCCGGGGCCGCCAGGACCACCGTGGCCGCCGTGGCCGTGGCCACCCTTGTCGTGATGGCCGAAGCGCATCGTGTTCAGGTCGAAGACCTTCTGCTGGTCCGGCGTCAGCGCGGCGTAGAAGGTGCGGGTGGCGTCGGCGCGCCTGGCGAACATGGCGGCGCGCTCGGTCTGCATCTGCTGCATCTTGTCCAGGCGCTGCGGTGTGGTCATCTGCGCGAAGGCGGCGCGATCGGCGCCCCAGCCGCCGGCCGGCGGCGCCGGCGGTTGCTGGGCGGCCGTGAAGGCATCCCAGGCGCCTTGCTGGGCCGGCGTCAGCATCAGCTTGAGCTTCAGCTCGGCCAGGTGGCGGGCGTGGGCTTCGCGCATGTGCTCGAAGCGCGCGGCGCCGGGGCCTTGCATGCCGCCGGGCGGCGGAGGCGGCGACTGGGCGAAGGCGCCGGCGGTGGTGAGGGAGGCGCAGGCCAGGAGGGCAGCGGCCAGGACGTTCTTGCGGATCGGGGACATGAGACGCTTCCTTTCGAAGAAGCCCGCCACCGGTCGGCAGCAGGTGAAGGAAAGTGTCGCGGCGGCGTGTGTCCGCTCCCCTGAGGCGCGGTTTAGCGCGCGTAAAGATAGGTGAAGACCGCCGGTCTCAGCGCAGCGACTCGAGCTCCCAGGACACGCTCTGCCAGGCGATGCCGAAGCCGGTGCTGGCGCCACGCGAGGCGTTGCGGCGCCCGGCCTCGAGCGCCCATTCGCCGCCGGCGACCACGCTGTCGATCAGCGGCACCGGCACACTGCCGGCGATGTCCGCCGCCATGCCCGCCAGGCCGGCGCCGCCGAGGATCACGGCCTCGGCGCCGAAGCGCTGTGCCGCCTCGCGGCAGGCCTCGGCCAGGAGCGCGCGGGCACCGACCGGATCGTCGGCAAGCTGGGCACCGGTCGGCGCCACCGTGTGAACGCCGGCCAGCCGGTCGCCGAAGCCGAGGGCGCCAGCCGGCCGTTCCAGCATCGGGCCCCAGGCGGCGCCGCCGGTCACGACCGCGAAGCGGCCATGGCGCGC
>NZ_LMUW01000079.1 GCF_009765735.1 Xenophilus sp. L33 | reverse complement strand
AGGCGCTGCTGCCGGACGTGCGCGAACTGCTCGCCCGCGCGCAGGCGCTGCCGGCGCGGGCCCGCGCGGCGGCAGCGGGCGAGGTCGGGCGGGTGCGGCTGGCCTTCGTCTCGACCATCGGCTTCGAGCGCCTGCCGGGCTGGGTGCGCGAATTCCGCCTGCAGTGCCCCGAGGTGGCGCTCGAACTGGTGGAAGCCACCGGCGACGTGCAGCTGGAGGCCTTCGCCCGCGGCGAGATCGACGCCGGGCTGATGCTGCATTCGCCCGGCTTCGCGCCGCCCGGGCTGGAGCGGCTCGCGGTGGCGGAGGAGCCGCTGGTGCTGGCGCTGCCGGCCGGCCATGCGCTGGCCACCGCGGCGCAGGTCTCGCTGGCGCATGTGCTGGCCGAGCCGCTGGTGGTCTTTCCGCGGCGCATCGTGCCTTCGCTGCACGACGCCATCTTCGGGCTCTATCACGCGGCCGGCCGCATCCCGGCGGTGGCGCAGGAGGCGATCCAGATGCAGACCATCGTCAACCTGGTCTGGGGCGGCCTCGGCGTCGCCTGGGTGCCTGAAAGCGTGACCCGCTTCCAGCGCGCGGGCGTGGTCTACCGGGGCGCGGAGCACTTCGCGGCGGCCGGCCGTCGGCGGCTGGCGCCGGGCCGCCTGCCGGCCTGCGAGACCAGCCTGGTGTGGCCCGCGCATGCCGACAACCCGGCGCTGGCGCGCTTCGTGCGCTTCGTCTCGGGGCGCTGAAACCACCTCGAATCGCGTCATGGGGCGGTGCTTTAATAGCGCCCTATGCTGATGTACCCGCAGATCAATCCCGTGGCCTTGCAGCTCGGGCCGGTCGCCATCCACTGGTACGGCCTGACCTACCTGGCCGCCTTCGCGCTCTTCTATTTCCTCGGCACGCGGCGGCTTCGGCACGAGCCGTTCCGCTCGATCACCGGCCCCGGCGCCTGGAGCCGCAAGGACGTGGAGGACATCCTCTTCCTGGGCGTGATGGGCGTGATCGTCGGCGGCCGGCTGGGCTACTGCCTCTTCTACAAGCCGGGCTTCTACCTCACGCATCCGCTGGAGATCTTCTACGTCTGGCAGGGCGGCATGAGCTTCCACGGCGGCCTCCTGGGCGTGATCGCCTCGATGGTCTGGTTCGCGCGCTCGCGGGCGCGGCCCTTCTGGCAGGTGATGGACTTCGTCGCGCCCTGCGTGCCGACCGGGCTGGCGGCGGGCCGCGTGGGCAACTTCATCAACGGCGAACTGTGGGGCCGCTTCAGCAGCCCGGACCTGCCCTGGGGCATGGTGTTCCCGCAGAGCGGCTCGATGCTGCCGCGGCATCCGTCGCAGGTCTATCAGTTCCTGATGGAGGGCCTGCTGCTCTTCGCGATCCTCTGGCTCTACGCGCGCAAGGACCGCGGCGAACGGCGCGTCTCGGCGGTGTTCCTGGTCGGCTACGGCGTGATGCGCTTCGTTGCCGAATACTTTCGCGAGCCGGACGACTTCCTCGGCCTGCTGGCGCTCAACATGAGCATGGGCCAGTGGCTGTGCGTGCCGATGATCCTCTTCGGCATCGTGCTGTACTTCACCGCGTCGGGGCCGAAGACGCGCGGCGCGCAGGCCGCGCGCGCCTGAGCCCGCGCCGCGGCGCGCTTCATTCCACGACAAGGGCGGACAGCCCGACGGAGACACCATGGACTTCACGCTTTCAGAGAAACAGGTGCACTGGCGCGATCGGGTGATCGCCTTCATGCGCGAGCACGTCTATCCGGCGGTGCCGGTCTACATGGCGCAGATGCTGGCCTTCGGCGAGAACCGCTGGCAGGTGGTGCCGGTGGTCGAGGAACTGAAGGTGAAGGCGCGCGCGGCGGGCCTGTGGAACCTGTTCCTGCCGCTCGACTCGGTGCCTGCCGACAGTCCCTACCGCGGCGCCGGCCTGACCAACCTCGAATACGCGGTCTGCGCCGAGGAGATGGGCAAGGTCGGCTTCGCCTCCGAGGTCTTCAACTGCTCGGCGCCCGACACCGGCAACATGGAAGTGCTGATCCGCTACGGCACCGACGAGCACAAGGCGCGCTGGCTGCAGCCGCTGCTGGCCGGCGAGATCCGCTCGGCCTTCTTGATGACCGAGCCGGATGTGGCCTCGTCCGACGCCACCAACATCGAGACCTCGATCCGCCGCGACGGCGACCACTACGTGATCAACGGCCGCAAGTGGTGGTCGTCGGGCGTCGGCGATCCGCGCTGCAAGATCGCGATCCTGATGGGCAAGACCGACCCCGACGCGCCGCGCCATTCGCAGCAGTCGCAGATCCTGGTGCCGCTGGACACGCCCGGCATCGAGGTGGTGCGCATGCTGCCGGTCTTCGGCTTCGACGACGCGCCGCACGGCCATGCCGAAGTGGTCTTCCGCGACGTCCGGGTGCCGGCGTCGAACCTGTTGCTGGGCGAGGGCCGCGGCTTCGAGATCGCGCAGGGCCGGCTCGGGCCCGGACGCATCCACCATTGCATGCGCTCGATCGGCGGTGCGGAAGCGGCGCTCGAGAAGATGGTCCGGCGGCTGCAGACGCGCGTGGCCTTCGGCAAGCGCATCTCGGAGCAGTCGGTCTGGGAGCAGCGCGTCGCCGAAGCCCGCATCGACATCGAGATGACGCGCCTCCTGTGCCTCAAGGCGGCCGACATGATGGACCGGGCCGGCAACAAGGCCGCGCGGCTGGAGATCGCGATGATCAAGGTGGCCGCGCCGAACGCCGCGCTGCGCATCATCGACCACGCGATCCAGGCGCACGGGGCGGCCGGCGTCACCACCGACTTCGGCCTGGCCAAGCAGTACGCGAGCATGCGCACCATGCGCCTGGCCGACGGGCCCGACGAGGTGCACAAGCGCTCGATCGCGCGGATGGAATACGGCCGCTACCGCGACGACGCGGCCAAGCCGAAGCCCTGAGCCGATCGACAGGTCAGCAGGTCACGCCGCCGTCGATCACCAGGCTCTGCCCGGTCATGAAGGCGCCGGCCTGCGAGGCCAGGAATACCGCCGCGCCGGCGATCTCGTCCGGCTCGCCGATGCGCCTGAGCGGCGTGGTGGCGGTGCGCTGGCGCAGGTTGTCGGGGTCTTCCCACAGGGCGCGGGCGAAGTCGGTCTTGATGAGGCCGGGCGCGATGCAGTTGACGCGCACGTTGTGCGGCCCGTATTCGACCGCCAGGTTGCGCGCCAGCTGGAAGTCGGCCGCCTTCGAGACGTTGTAGGCGCCGATCACCGGCGAGCCGCGCAGCCCGCCGATCGAGGACACGATGATGATCGCGCCGTCCTTGCGCTCGATCATCTGCGGCACCGCGAAGTTGATCAGCCAGTGGTTGGCGATCACGTTGTTCTCGAGGATCTTGCGGAACTGGTCGTCCTCGATGCCGCCGAGCGGGCCGAAGTAGGGGTTGGAGGCCGCGTTGCAGACCAGCACGTCGATGCGGCCGAGTTGCCGCGTGGTCTCCTCGACCAGCGCCTTCAGCTCCGCCTTGGACGAGATGTTGGCCGGCAGCGAGATGGCGGCGCCAGCGCCGTGGCGCTGGTTGATCGCATCGCGCACCTCTTCGCAGGGCCCGGCCTTGCGCGACGAGATGACGACCTTCGCGCCATGCTCGGCCAGCCGTTCGGCGATGGCCCGGCCGATGCCGCGCGAGGAACCGGTGACGATCGCCACCTTGCCGGTCAACGAGAACAAGGACATGGTCGGTCTCCTTTGGAATTGCTGCGCGGCATTATCCGCGCGGCTCCGGATCTCGGGCCGCCGGGCGCCTGCTGCGCCGGCCGCTTCCCGTCATAATCTCCGAGCACCTTCCGCGCGACTTCGAGCGCGCGGCGGCCGCCACTTCTTTCGATGCCTTGTCTTTCGAGAATCCCATCCCATGAGTGCCAGTGACTGGATCACGCGCAGCGTTTCGCGCTTGCGCCCGGGCCATGCGCCGGAAGGCGCCTCGCGCGAGGCCGCCGCCAAGGCGCCCCGCAACCCGTCGAACGCCAGGCCGCTCACCGAGCGGCTCGACGCCACCTTGCGTCGTCCGGGCGAGGCGCTGGCGCCGCGGGCGCTGCGGCGCGCGCTGCAGGAGCTGCAGGCGGTGGTCGACCCGAGCGTCAGCGAGGTCGAAGGCGGCCGACGCGCGCAGGCGATGGTGCAGTGGTACGCAGCGCGCGAACTGGACGAGCGGCGCGACATCTGGTTGCTCATGAGCGAGCGCTTCGCGCCCGACGTGCAGAAGCTCAGCACGGCGCGCGACCAGCACGGCGCCGCGGTCGGCACCGACGACGAAGGCCACGCCGAGATCGCCCTGCGGCGCGCGCTGGTGTCGCCGCGCACCCGCCTGCTGCAGCGCTTCGCGGTCGACCCCGACGGCATGCGCTTCCTGGTCGAGCTGCGCGCCGAGCTGCTGCCGCACCTGAAAGGCGACCGCCGCCTGGCCGCGCTCGACGCCGAGCTGGAGCAGCTGTTCTCGACCTGGTTCGACGTCGCCTTCCTGGAGCTGCGGCGCATCAGCTGGGACTCGCCGGCGTCCCTCATCGAGAAGCTGATCCAGTACGAGGCGGTGCACGACATCAAGAGCTGGGCCGACGTCAAGAACCGGCTGGACAGCGACCGCCGCTGCTACGGCTTCTTCCATCCGAACCTGCCCAACACGCC
Organism: Xenophilus sp. L33; assembly: GCF_009765735.1. Lineage (GTDB taxonomy): Bacteria > Pseudomonadota > Gammaproteobacteria > Burkholderiales > Burkholderiaceae_C > Variovorax. The sequence continues at coordinate 11,400 of NZ_LMUW01000079.1, read as the reverse complement.
GCTGATCTTCGTCGAGGTGGCGCTGGTCGACCATATCAGCGGCGGCATCGTGCCGCTGCTCGACGAGGCGGCGGCCCTGGGCAATCCGCAGCGGGCCAGCACCGCGATCTTCTATTCGATCAGCAACACCCAGAACGGCCTGCGCGGCGTGAGCTTCGGCGATTCGCTGATCAAGCGCGTGGTCGAAACCCTGCAGCAGGAACTGCCGAAGCTGAAGGTGTTCGCGACCCTGTCGCCGATCCCGGGCTTTCGCGCCTGGCTCGTCAAGCAGGCCGGCGCGCTGCTGGAGCGGCTCGACGAGAAGCGCGCCACCGAGCTGGGCCGCGTGGTCGGCTCGCTGCCGCCGACCGCCGAGCGCTTCCTGGCCGCGGCCGACGTGCCGGGCGCGCTCGACGCCAGGTCGCCGGTGCGGCAACTGCTGCTCAACGCGGCGGCCGAATACCTCGGCCGTGCCGGCGCCGACGGCAAGCCGGTCGACCCGGTGGCGCGTTTCCACCTGGGCAACGGCGCACGGGTCGAGCGCATCCATTGGGGCGGCGACCCGTCGCCCAAGGGCCTCAGGCAGTCCTACGGCCTGATGGTCAACTACCTCTACGACCTGAAGCGTCTGGACAAGCACCGCACCTTGCTGGCGCAGGGCAAGGTGGCGGTGTCGGGCGCGGTCGACGACCTGTTCCTTTGAGCGCGGCGCGCCCACGGCGCGCCCACGGCGCGCCGATTGCCCTCGATTCCACGGAGATCCACGGAGACAAAAGAAGATGAGCGAGCCCGTCAACGCCAACCTCTACGCGCACCTGCGCGCCGCCTTCCCCGAAGACCTCGACCGGATCGCGGTCGAGACCGACGACGGCCTGCACTACAGCTGGCGCGACCTCGACCGCGCCAGCGCGATGATCGCCAACCTCTTCGACGCGCTGGAACTCGACGCCGGCGCCCGCATCGCGGTGCAGGTCGAGAAGTCGGTCGAGGCCATGGTGCTGTACCTCGCGACCTTGCGTGCCGGCTTCGTCTTCCTGCCGCTCAACACCGCCTACCGCAGCGCCGAAATCGAATACTTCATCGGCAATGCCGAGCCCGCGGTGGTGGTCTGCAGCAGCGCCAATGCCTCCTGGGTCGGGCCGATCGCGCAGGCCGCCGGCACCCAGCACGTCTTCACGCTCGACGACGACCGCAGCGGCACCTTGCTCGAGGTGGCCTCGCAATGCGGCGACGAGCAGGCGATCGCGATGAAGGAGGACGACGACCTGGCCGCGATCCTCTACACCAGCGGCACCACCGGCCGCAGCAAGGGCGCGATGCTGACCCATCGCAACCTGTTGTCGAACGCCGAGGTGCTGAAGGACTACTGGGGCTGGCGCAGCGCCGAGGAGGGCGGCGACGTGCTGATCCACGCGCTGCCGATCTTCCATGTGCACGGCCTCTTCGTGGCGATCCACGGCGCGCTGATCAGCGGCAGCAAGATGATCTGGTTCAACCGCTTCGATGCGAAGCGGGTGGTGGCGCGGCTGCCGGAAGCCAGCGTCTTCATGGGCGTGCCGACGCTCTACGTGCGCATGCTGGGCGAGCGTGGCCTGACCCGCAAGGCCTGCCGCCACATGCGCGTGTTCATCTCCGGCTCGGCGCCGCTCCTGATCGAGACCTTCAACGAATGGCGCGAGCGCACCGGCCACACCATCCTGGAGCGCTACGGCATGAGCGAGACCGCGATGCTCACCTCCAACCCGTACCACGCGGTGCAGGGCGAGCGGCGCGGCGGCACCGTCGGCTTCCCGCTGCCCGGCGTGCAGCTGCGGGTGCTCGACGACGCCGGCGCGCCCTGCCTCACCGACGACATCGGCCACATCCAGGTCGACGGCCCGAACGTCTTCGCCGGCTACTGGCGCATGCCCGAGAAGACCGCCGAGGAGTTCACCGCGGACGGCTACTTCAAGACCGGCGACGTCGGCAAGATCGACGGCCTGGGCTACGTCACCATCGTCGGGCGCAGCAAGGACCTGATCATCAGCGGCGGCTACAACGTCTATCCGGCCGAGATCGAGGGCGTCATCAACGAGATGCCCGGCGTCGCCGAGAGCGCGATCGTCGGCGTGCCGCATGCGGACTTCGGCGAGGTCGGCGTCGCGATCGTGATCCCCAAGCCGGGCGCGATGCTCGACGGCGATTCGATCATCGCCGAGCTGAAGGAGCGGCTGGCCAACTTCAAGATCCCGAAGCGCTGCTTCGTGGTGCCCGAACTGCCGCGCAACGCGATGGGCAAGGTGCAGAAGGCGCTGCTGCGCGAGCAGCACAAGGGCCTCTTCAGCGGCGGCTGAACCTGCCGAGGCCGCGGTGCCTCAGGGCACCAGCAGCACCGCGACGCCGCTGCGGCCGAGCACGCGGGTCGCCACCGGCCCCAGCAGCGCCCGGCCGAAGAGGCCGTGGCCGTGCGTGCCCAGCACCACCATGTCGGCGCCGCTCGCGGCCGCGAGCTTCAGGATTTCCTGCGCCGCCCGGCCGTGCCTGCATTCGATCGCGAAATCGGCGATGCCGTGTCCCGCCAGCAGCGCCTTGACCGGCTCGATCACCTTGGCGGCTTCCTCGGCGTAGTAGTCGGCGATCACGCCCTTGCGCAGGTGGCGCGCCACGTGGCCGGGCACGCCCGGGCAGACGTGCACCACCACCAGCGAATGGCCGTCGACGAACTGCGCGCGGTGGCGGGCCAGGTAGTCGAGCGCCTTGCGCGCGTGCGCGCTGCCGTCGACCGGGACGAGGATCTTCATGCCGGCACGCGGGCGTCGCGGCTCAGCGCAGCACCAGGACCGGCAGTTCGGAGTGCGTCAGCACGTGCTGGGTCTCGCTGCCCAGCAGCAGGCGCCGCAGGCCCTTGCGGCCATGCGAGGCCATCACGATCAGCTCGCTGCCGTGCTCCTTGGCGGTGGCGATGATCGACTCGGCCACCAGGTCGGAGTTGACGGTGAGGGTCTTCGTTTTCACGCCGGCGGCTTCGGCCTCGGCGGCGATCGAGTCCAGCGTGGCCTGCGCGGTCTTGGCCCAGGCGGCCTCGATCTGGGAGGTGTCTTCCGGCGCGTAGACCGTGGCGCCGTCCAGGTAGCTGGTCGGATAGCGCGGCACGACGGTGATCACGAGCAGCTCGGCGCCGTTCTGCGAGGCCAGGTAGATGGCGCTCGCCACGGCCTTCTGCGAGAAGGGCGAGCCGTCGGTGGCGACCAGGATGCGCTGGAACATGCGGTTCTCCTCGGATGGGATGCCGAGCTTACGGCACCGGCCGGCGGCGCGTGAAGCAGGCAGAAAAAAAGCCACGGCGCGTTGGCGGGCCGTGGCTTCTGGAAAAAGGTGTCTGCGAGTGTGGACCGAACCCGCATCCTGAACCAGGGTTCAGGTGGGCGAGGGCAGCAAGACTTCGGGTTCATCTGACGCGAGATGATCACACCTGCCAAGCGATATACCAAGCCCTGCTCCGAAGAGCATTGGTACAAGGAAATATAGAGCCCAGCCTCGCACCGCAGACGGCGCCTATTTTACGCCCTTCGTTCGCGCAGCGTGTTTTCTTCGCCGGCGCGTCAGAGCAGGTGGCCGTCGCCGGTCAGCGCCTGGTCGAGGCGCTGGATGAGCTGCGCGGCATGCTCGTCCTCGGCGCTCGCGTCCGGCGTGGCCTCGACGGCCTTGGCGGCTTCGGGTTGGGGCGCGGGCTCGGCGGCGGTGGCTTCGCGCTGCACCAGGTCGAAAGCCAGGTTCAGCGAAGCCAGCACCGCGATGCGGTCGCGCGCCTTGACCTTGCCCGCGTCGCGGATCTTGCACATGGCGGCATCGACCCGCTCGACGGCTTCGCGCAGCTGGGGCTCGCCGCCCTCGGGACAGCCGAGCAAATAGCTCTGGCCCATGATCTGGACTTCGATCTGTTTCATCAGGAGGCGTTCGGGTCGGAGGAGGGATCGGCGGGCAGCTGCTCGAGCAGGGCGTCGAGCCGGGTGCGTGCCGCGGCCAACCGTGATTTGAGGGAATCGCGCTCACGGGTGAGGGACTCGACCTGGTCCTGCAGCAGCGCGTTGGTTCGCTGGACCTCTTCGTGGCGCACGAGCAGGCGTTCGACGCGCTCGGCGATCTGGTCAATACGGCTCGTTGCAGGCATGGGGGGCGATTGTAGATTCCGTCGCGCGCCTGATCGCAGCGCCATTTCGCGAGGGGATGCCGACAAACCCTACAATTCCGCGCGTTGGTGCTCGCGATGCGGTTCACGCCTCGCAGTTCAACGGGAAGCAGGAGGCGAGGCCCATCGGGCCGGACCAGCCTGCGCTGCCCCCGCAACGGTCAAGCAGTCGGCATCTCGCGATGCCACCCTCGTCAACAGCCACTGGGCGCCCTGAAACAGGCGCCTGGGAAGGCGACCTGGGATGCACTGTCAGCCCGGATACCGGCCAACGAGGCGGCTGCCGCATGTGGAGAAGCATGACGGTGGCCATGACGTCCACACGCCGGCGGGGAAGCCGGCGACGGACTTTGATCTTTTGCTGGCTCCCGATGAAATCCTGCGTTTTTCCTTCGCGCGCAATCCGCCGCGCTGCGCCGTGGCCGCTCGCGCGCGTCCACGCCTTGTCGCTCTCGCTGGCACTGCTGCCTGTCGCGGCGCTGGCGCAATCCACGCCGTTGCCGAACGGCTCGGCCGCCGACCCTGCGGCCGGCACCGACGGCACGCCGGTGCTGCCCGAGACCGTCGTCACCGCGACCCGCGTGGCGACACCGGTCAACGACCTGGTGTCCGACACCGTGGTCATCACCCGCGACCAGATCGAGCAGCAGGCCAGCCGCACGCTGCCCGAGATCCTGGCGCGCATGGCCGGCGTGCAGATCGCCGCCAACGGCGGCCTGGGCGAGGCGAGCAGCGTCTTCATCCGCGGCGCCGATGCGAGCAGCACGATCCTGCTGATCGACGGCGTGCGCTACGGCTCGGCCACGCTCGGCACGCCGGTCTGGGACAACATCCCGGTCGAGATGATCGACCGCATCGAGGTGGTGAAGGGCCCGGCCTCGGCGCTCTACGGCAGCGACGGCGTCGGCGGCGTGGTGCAGATCTTCACGCGGCGCGGGTCGTCGAGCGATCCGTTCTTCAGCCCGCGGGCCTCGACCACGATCGGCAGCGACCACTACGCGCAGATCGGCGCCGGCTTCAGCGGCGCCAGCGGCGCGGCCACCTATTCGCTGGACGTGCAGCGCACCACGGTGAACAGCTTCTCGGCGACCAACCCGAACGTCGCCTTCGGCAACTACAACCCGGACAACGACCCGTTCCAGCAGAACGCGATCAACGCGTCCTTCGGCTACCAGCTCAACAAGGACTGGAAGTTCAGCGCCGGCATCCTCAACTCGACCAGCATCAACCACTACGACGACGGCCCGGACCTGGACACCCGCGCCTCGGTGCGCACCGAGGTCGGCTACCTGGGCGTCACCGGCGACCTGACGCCGGACTGGACCACGCAACTGTGCTACTCGCACAGCGAGGACTACACCCGCAACATCGTGGCGCAGTCGTACAACCTGCCGGGCCTCTTCGAGACCTACGAGAACCAGTACCTCTGGCAGAACGACTTCAAGACCCGCATCGGCACCGTGGTGGCGGGCCTGGAAAGCCGCGACCAGAATGTGCGCAGCGACACGCAATACACGGTCACCGACCGCACGATCAACTCCGCCTTCGTCGGCCTGAACGGCGATTCGGGCGCGCAGAGCTGGCAGCTCAATGCGCGCCACGACAGCAACTCGCAGTTCGGCGACGACAACACCTGGTATGCCGGCTACGGCCTGCGCCTCACACCCAACTGGCGGGTCACGGTGTCGCAGGGCACCAGCTTCACCGCGCCCTCGTTCAACCAGCTCTACTACCCGGACTTCGGCGACCCGGGCCTGAAGCCGCAGACCGGCCGCAACACCGACGCCAGCATCGCCTGGAGCCAGGGCGGCCAGACCGTGAAGCTGGTCGGCTACTACAACAAGATCGACAACTTCATCACCACCACGACGATCGCCGAGAACATCGCCTACGCCAAGATCACCGGCGAGACGCTGAGCTACGACGGCCAGTTCGACAAGATCGGCCTGCACGCGAGCTACGATTGGCTCGATCCGCGCAACGAGGCCACCGGCGCGCTGTTGCCGCGGCGATCCAAGGAGCAGGCCACGATGTCGATCGACTACACGCAAGGACCCTGGCGCTTCGGCGGCTCGGCGCTGTACGTCGGCAGCCGCTTCGACGATTCGGCCAACACGGTGGTGCTCGATTCCTACACGACCATCGACGCCTACGTCGACTACCGCTGGTCGAAGCAATGGTCGGTGCAGGGCCGCATCACCAACCTCACCAACGCGCACTACGAGACCGCCTATGGCTACAACCAGGCCGGCCGTGGCGCCTACCTGACCCTGCGGTGGCAGCCGGGTTGAAGCCTCGCCGCGAGCTGATCCTCGGCGGTCAGCGCAGCGGCAAGTCGCGCCGCGGCGAGATGCTGGCCGCCGACTGGCTGGCGGCGTCGTCCGACCACCGCGCGCTGCTCCTGGCGACCGCGCGGGCCGAGGACGACGAGATGCGCGCGCGCATCGAGCGGCATCGCAGCGACCGCGCGGCGCGCGTGCCGGCGCTCGAGACCGTCGAGGAGCCGCTGGCGCTCGCCGCCGCCATCGGCCTTCGCAGCGACCCTCGCACGCTGGTGCTGGTCGACTGCCTCACGCTGTGGCTCACGCACCGGCTGATGCCGGCGCCGGGCTGGCCGGTCTCGACCGACGACGAGGTGGAGGCCGCGAGCGCCGAGCTGGTCGACGCGGTGCGCGCCGCGAAGGGCCCGCTGGTGCTGGTCGGCAACGAGATCGGCCTCGGCGTGGTGCCGCTCGGGCCGCAGGTGCGGCGCTTCGTCGATGCGCTGGGCCGGCTCAACCAGCAAGTGGCCGCGGCCTGCGACCGGGTGACGCTGATGGTGGCCGGGCTGCCGCTGCCGCTGAAGGGCGATGCATGACGCGCGTGCTGCGGCGCTGCTGGCTGGCCTGGGCATTCGCGCTGGCTTGCGGTTTCGCCGGCATGGCAGGGGCGGCAACGCCCGCCGCGTCGCCGCAGCGCATCGTCAGCCTGCTGCCCTCGTTGACCGAGTCGGTCTGCGCGCTCGGCGCCTGCGCGCGGCTGGTCGGCGTCGACCGCTATTCGAACTGGCCGGCTTCGGTGCGCGCGCTGCCGCAGGTCGGCGGCGGGCTCGATCCGAACCTGGAGGCGATCGTCGCGCTGCGGCCCGACCTGGTGCTCGTGGCCAAGTCGTCGCGCGTGAGCGAGCGGCTGGAAGGGCTCGGCATCCGGGTGCTGGCGCTGGAGCCGAAGAACGCGGCCGATGTCCGCCGGGTGCTCGACACGCTCGGCCAGGTGCTGGGCGTGGACGATGCGCAGGCGGTCTGGCGCGAGATCGATGCCAGCGTCTCGGCCGCCGCGCAATCGCTGCCGGCGCGGGTCAAGGGCACGCGGGTCTATTTCGAGGTCAGCAGCGCGCCCTATGCCGCTGGCGAAAGCTCCTTCATCGGCGAGACCTTGAAGCGTCTCGGTGCGGTGAACATCGTGCCGGCGGCGCTCGGTCCGTTTCCGAAACTCAATCCGGAATTCGTGGTGCGGGCCGATCCGGCGCTCATCATGGTGAGCGAGCGCGGCGCGCCGGGGATGGAGCAGCGACCCGGCTGGGACCGCATCCAGGCGGTGCGCGAAGGCCGCATCTGCCGCTTCGACGCCGACCAGGCCGACGTGCTGGTGCGTCCCGGCCCGCGCATGGGCGAGGCCGCCCGGCTGATGGCCGATTGCCTGCAAGGACAGCCGCGATGAGGCGCGGATGACCGGCACGCACCGCCGCGCCGCCGGGCTCGGGCTGGCGCTGCTGCTCCTGTCTCTTGCCTTGATGGTGCTCGGCGCGGGCATCGGCAGCACCGGCTTCGAGAACCTGTGGGCCGCCGGCAGCGATCCGGTGGCGCTGCAGATCGTCCGGGACATCCGGCTGCCGCGCACGCTCGGCGCCTGGCTGGCGGGCGCTCTGCTGGGGCTGGCCGGCGCGGTGGCGCAGGGCCTCTTTCGCAATCCGCTGGCCGATCCCTACCTGCTGGGCAGCGCGTCGGGCGCCTCGCTCGGCGTAGCGCTGGCGCTGCGCCTGTTCGGCGTGGCGGCGGCCGGTACGCCCTGGGCGGTGCGGCTGGGCGTGACCGGCGCCGCTTTCCTCGGCGCGGTGCTGGCGGTGCTGCTGACCCTCCTGCTGGCGCGCGGCGTGCAGCAGACCCTGCGGCTGCTGCTGGCCGGCGTGATCGTCGGCGTGGTGCTCGGTGCGCTGAAGGACCTGCTGACGATCGCCTCAGCCGACATCCTGCAGGCGCTGCAGGGCTTCATGCTCGGCAGCACCGGGCTGGTGGGCTGGAGCGCCTGCGCGGTCATGGCGGCGCTGGGCGCGATCTGCCTGTTGCTCGGCTGGGCGCTGGCGCCGGTGCTCGACGGCCTGGCGCTCGGCGAGGCCACGGCCGCCAGCCTCGGCCTGCCGCTGGGCGCGATGCGCGCGGCGCTGGTCGGCGTGCTGGCGCTCGCCACCGGCGCGGCCGTGGCGCAGACCGGGCTGATCGCCTTCGTCGGCCTGGCCGCGCCGCACCTGGTGCGCTCGGTGGTCAAGACCACGCATGCGCGGCTGATCCTGTTGTCGACCCTCATGGGCGGCCTGCTGCTGATGGCGGCCGACCTGCTGGCGCGCTGGCTGATCGCGCCGCAGGAACTGCCGGTCGGCGTGCTGACCGCGGTGCTCGGCGGCAGCTACCTGCTGTGGCTGATGCATCGGCGCGGCGCGGGAGCGAGACGATGAGCCCGTCGTCGACGCCGCTTTCCGACGCGCCGCCGCGCATGGGCCGGGCCGCGGGCGGACCGGCGCTGGAGGCGCATGCCATCACCGCAACGCTCGGCGTGACGCCGGTGTTGCACGGCATCGACCTGGTGCTGGCGGCCGGCCGCTGGACCAGCATCGTCGGGCCCAACGGCGCCGGCAAGTCGACCCTGCTGCGGGTGCTGGCCGGCCTCTTGCCGCACGGCGGCGAATTGCGGCTGCTGGGACGGCCGATCGGCTACTGGTCCGCCCGCCAGCGGGCCCGCAAGCTGTCGTGGCTCGGCCAGGGCGGCGCGGGCGAGGGCAGCGCCGACGACCTGCTGGTCCACGACGTCGCGATGCTGGGCCGCCTGCCGCACCAGTCCTGGCTGGCCGCGCCGAGCGACGCCGATCGTGCCGCGGTCGAACGGGCACTGCGCAGCACGCAGGCCTGGGAGTGGCGCGAGCGGCCGCTCGGTCAGCTGTCCGGCGGCGAGCGCCAGCGGGTGCTGCTGGCCCGCGCGCTGGCGGTCGAGGCCGAGTTGCTGCTGATGGACGAGCCGCTCGCCAACCTCGACCCGCCGCACCAGGCCGACTGGATGCAGACCGTGCGCGCGCTGGTGGCCGAAGGCCGCACCGTGGTGAGCGTGCTGCACGAGGTGAACGCCGCGCTGGCCGCCGACGCGCTGGTGGTGCTGGCCGAAGGCCGGCTGCGTCACCACGGCGGCTGCGCCGAGCCGGCGACGCACCGCGCGCTCGAAGCCGTGTTCGACCACCGCATCGCGGTGCACCGCGTCGCCGACCAGTGGCTGGCCGTGCCCCGCTGACCTTTCACGAAGGAATCCCATGCAGATCGAAACCCCGCCCAGCGAGAAGCCCTACGACAAGCCCGAAGGCGAACGTCGCGGCCTGGTGATCGTGAACACCGGCGACGGCAAGGGCAAGAGCACCGCGGCCTTCGGCCTGGCGCTGCGCGCTCACGGCCGCGGCAAGGCGGTGAAGATCTTCCAGTTCATGAAGGTGCCGAGCGCGCGCTTCGGCGAGCACCGGATGTTCGAGCAGATCGGCATCCCGATCGAAGGCCTGGGCGACGGCTTCAGCTGGAAGAGCCAGGACCTGGAACGCTCGGCGCAGCTGGCGCGCGACGGCTGGGAGAAGGCGGCCGCCGCGATCGCCTCGGGCGCGTATTTCATGGTGGTGCTGGACGAGATCACCTATCCGCTGATCTACGGGTGGCTGCCGCTCGAGGGCGTGGTCGAGGCGCTGCGGACGCGGCCGCGCGAGGTGCACGTGGTGCTCACCGGGCGGCGCTGTCCGCCGGAGCTGGTCGAGCTGGCGGATACGGTGACCGAGATGAAGATGATCAAGCATGCCTTCAAGGCAGGCATCCCCGCCCAACGCGGCATCGAAGACTGAAGGCATGAATCAAGCTACTGCGCGCGCCGATCTTGCATCTCCGGTCCTCACCGTACTGCAGTACGGCTCCGGTCCTCGATGCAAGCTCGACGCGCTCGCTACGCTTGCTTCACGCCTTCAGCGCTGACTGGGCGGAGGCTGGTGGGGTGCCGGTTCAAGGGTGGATTTCTGTCGGGGCGATCTGGGTGGCGCTGGGGGTCGATCTGGCTTTGGGCGAGCCGGCGGCGGGGTGGCATCCGGTGGTGTGGATGGGGCGCTATCTGGGGTGGGTGGGGCGTCTTGTCGCGCCGGTTGCCGGTAGCGCGCGGGCGGCGGGGATGCACGACTGGCGGGGCTTTGCGGGTGGTGCGGTCGGCTGGTGCGTGGGCGCGGCGGGCGTGGTGGGGATCGCTGCCGGGTTGGCGATGCTCGCCGGGCGGCTGCCGGGCTGGGCCGGCATGCTTCTCGTGGGTCTTGCCCTCAAGCCGCTCCTGGCCTGGCGGCTGCTGCGCGACGAGGTTCGGGCGGTGGAGGCAGCGCTGGGCGATTCGCTGGCAGAGGGCAGGGCGCGGCTCGGGCGACTGGTGAGCCGCGACGTGTCGGGGCTGGGCGAGCTCGAGGTGCGCGAGAGCGCGATCGAGTCGCTGGCGGAGAACCTCAACGACTCGCTGGTCGCGCCGCTCTTCTGGTTCGCGCTGCTGGGGCTGCCGGGCGCGGCGCTCTATCGCTTCGCCAACACCGCGGATGCGATGTGGGGCTACCGCGGCGAGCGCGAGGGGCGGCAGTGGGAATGGGCCGGCAAATGGGCGGCGCGGGCCGACGACCTGTTGTCGTGGCTGCCGGCGCGGCTCACGGCCGGGCTGCTCCTGTGCAGCGGGCGGGCGCGGCGCGGGCGTGCGGGGCTGCTGTCCGCCACGTGGCGCGAAGCCGCACGGACCGCGTCGCCCAACAGCGGCTGGCCGATGGCGGCGATGGCCTTGCTGCTGGACATCCGGCTGGCGAAGCCCGGCGTCTACATCTTGAACGCCATGGGCGACCACGCGATCGCCGGCGACACCGCGCGCGTGATCGTGCTGGCCGCGCGGGCGGTGCTGCTGGCGGGCGCGTGTGCCACGGCGCTGGCGGCGGGCGTGGCCGGTGGCCTGGGCTG
>NZ_LMUW01000078.1 GCF_009765735.1 Xenophilus sp. L33 | reverse complement strand
CGGCGGCCTGCAGGCGCTGCTCGAGGCGGTGCCGGCCTGGCGCGGCTGGACCTTGTGCGACCGCGCGCCGCTCACCGGCCCGCAGGAATTGGCGACCGAGCGGATCGCGCTGGTCGGCGATGCCGGCCATCCGATGCTGCCGTACCTGGCGCAGGGCGCCGGCATGGCGATCGAGGACGCGGTGGCGCTGGCCGAGGCGCTCGACGACGGCGGCAGCGCGCAGGTGCCGGCCGCGCTGGCCCGCTACGCGGAGGCACGCTGGCGGCGCAATGCGGCGGTGCAATCGCGGGCGCGGCGCAACGGCGAGATCTTCCATGCCACTGGGCTGATGCGGCTGGGGCGCGACACCGCCTTGCGCTTCCTCGGTGCCCGGCTGCTGGATCTGCCCTGGCTCTACGAAGGCTGAAGACGCAGCCGCGGCTTCAGAGCCTGAAGCCGAGCAGGTGATCGATCCGCCGGGTCAGACCGGCCAGGCCGAGATAGTGGCTGCGTTCGCCGCTCTGCACCGCCTCCAAAGAGGCTTCGAGTTCGGCCAGCATCGTGCGGCGGGCGGCCTCGAAGGCGGCCGGCAGGTCTTCGTGATTCCGCGCATAGGCCGCGGCGATCAGCCGGGCCGCATCCGGCGCGCCGCAGGCCACGCACTCGGCGATGGCCAGCGGGCTCGGCTCGGCGCCGCGGGCCAGCAGCAGGCCGACCAGTTCGGGCGAGATCTCGGTGTCGATCACTTCCAGCGCGTCGGGCTCGACCGCGGCGCCGGCACGCACCAGCGCGGCCGCGGCGGCGTGGGCGCCCTGGCTCATCGCCAAGTCGGTGCCGATCGCGCTGCCGTGCAGCGGGCCGTCCAGCGGCACGCCGGCGGCGGCCAGGCGGCCGACCAGTTCGGCGTCGTCGGCGGCGATCGCGTGCCGCAGGGCCACGCGGGCGAGCGCGGCGTCCTGTGCCAGCGTTCCCTCGGCCAGCGGCGTGCGCCAGTCGACCATCGCCTGGCGGTAGAAGTCGACGACGCGGTCGACCAGTTCGATCGCCAGGCCATGCGCCTGGTGGCGGTCGTCGAGCCAGGCGAGCAGCGACTGGCCGGTGAAGTAGTCGCCGGCCGGCGCCAGCGGGTCCTCGTCCAACTGCAGGGCCTCGAAGGCGGCCAGCAGGTCGGGGGCGAGGGTGCTCATGCCGTCCTCGTGCATCTCGTGCGGGAAGGCGGGCGGCAGGCCCTGCTTCCAGGCCAGCACGTGGCCTTCGTCGGCGCCGGGCTCGACCACCACGTAGACCCGGTCGTGCGATTCGGCGCCGCCGATCGGCAGCAGGGTAAGCCGGCCGTCCCAGGGTTCGGCGCCGGGCTCGGCGGCGGCGGCGCGGGCGCCCTCGACCTCGTGCGCGATCCAGGCCTGCAAATCCTGCTCGCCGTCGCTGCCGTCGTGGAACAGCTCGGTCCAGTCGAGCGATTCCTGGTTGCCGTTCATCGGCAGGTGAAGGTCGTAGTCCATGCGGCCGCCGGCGGTGGTGCGCCAGAGGACGAGCAGCTCTTGCGGCAGCGGTCCGGCGCAGGCGGCTTCGACCGCGGCGATGCGCGCCGGCGGCATCGGCGCGCGGGCGTCGAAGATCACGCGGCGGGCGAACAGCACGATGCCGTGCCGGCGGAGGATCTCCAGTTCGGCTTCGCCGAAGGGTTCGTGCGGATGCGCGCTCATGGCCTGTCTCCCTCGATGGCTCTCAGAGGTCGGTGCGCAGCTTCCAGATTTCGGGAAACAGGACCACGTCGAGCATCTTGCGCAGGTAGCTTACGCCGCCGGTGCCGCCGGTGCCGCGCTTGAAGCCGATCACGCGCTCGACCGTGGTGACGTGGCGGAAGCGCCAGAGCCGGAAGGTGTCTTCCAGGTCGGTCAGTTCCTCGCCGAGCTGGTAGAGGTCCCAGTGGCCCTTCGGATCGCGGTAGACCACCAGCCAGGCCTGCTCGACCGCATCGCTTTCCGCGTAGGGCTGGGTCCAGTCGCGCTCCAGGTGGTCGGCCGGCAATGAAAGGCCGCGCCGCGCCAGGAGGCGCAGTGCCTCGTCGTAGAGCGAGGGCGCGCGCCAGGCCTTCTCGACCTCGGCCAGCAGCTCCGGCCGGTGCGAATGCGGCTTGAGCATCGCGGCGTTCTTGTTGCCGAGCGCGAATTCGATGCAGCGGTACTGCCAGCTCTGGAAGCCGCTGGAGCTGCCGAGCGAGGGCCGCATCGCGCTGTATTCGGGTGGCGTCATGGTGGCCAGCACATCCCAGGCATGCACCAGCTGCTCCATGATGCGCGACACCCGCGCCAGCATCTTGAAGGCGCTCGACAGGTCGTCGGCGGCGACCGCGCGGATCGCGGCGCGCAGCTCGTGCAGCATCAGCTTCATCCACAGCTCGCTGGTCTGGTGCTGGATGATGAAGAGCATCTCGTCGTGCGAGGTCGAGCGCGGATGCTGCGCGCTCAGGATCTGGTCGAGGCCCAGGTAGTCGCTGTAGCTCATCGAGGCGCTGAAGTCGAGCTGCGCCTTTTCTTCGTGGACGATGCGTTCGGTGCTCATCGGGTTTCCTTCAGGTGACCGCCAGCTTCTGGTTGAACTCGGGCAGCTTCCATTGTTCGGCCTCGAGCATCTGCACCATCTGCTCGACCGCGTTCCAGACGTCCTCGAAGCCCACGTAGAGTGGCGTGAAACCGAAGCGCAGGATGTCGGGCATGCGCGCGTCGCCGGCCCGGAAGTCGCCGATCACGCCGCGCGCGATCAGCGCCTGCACCATCGCGTAGGCGCCGCCGCCGACCGCGCCTTCGGTCAGGGCCAGGCAGACCTGCGAGCCGCGCTCGGCATGCGCGCGCGGCGTGACGAGCGTGAAGCGGCCGGGGCAGCGCGCCTCGACCAGCGCGATGAAGGCATCGGTGAGCGCCAGCGACTTCTCGCGCAGCACCGCCATCGCGCCGCGGCCGCCGGCCAGCGGCTCGGCGGCCAGCACGCTGTCCAGGCCGCATTCGAGCCCGGCCAGCGCGACGATCGGCTGGGTGCCGCAGAGGTAGCGCGAGACGCCGCTCGCCGGTCGGTAGTGCGGCGTGAATTCGAAGGGCGCCGCATGGCCGAACCAGCCCGACAGCGGCTGCGCGAAGCGGTCCACATGCCGCGGATGGGCCCAGACGAAGGCCGGCGCGCCGGGGCCGCCGTTCAGGTACTTGTAGCCGCAGCCGATCGCGAAGTCGGCCCCGGCGTCGGCCAGCGCGACCGGCACCGCGCCGGCGCTGTGCGCCAGGTCCCAGACGGTCAGCGCTCCCGCGGCATGCGCGGCCGCGGTGATCGCCTTCATGTCGTGCATCGCGCCGGTGCGGTAGTTGACGTGGGTCAGCATCAGCACCGCCACCTCGTCGGTCAGCACCGCCGGCAGTTCGCGCGCCTCGATGAGCTTGAGCGTGAAGCCGCGTTCGCGGCAGATCGACTCGGCGATGTAGAGGTCGGTCGGGAAGTTGCTGCGCTCGCTGACGACGGTGCGGCGCCGCGTGTCGCCGGTCGCTTCGAGCACCTGGCTCAGGGCCGCGAACAGCACCTTGTAGAGGTTGACCGAGGTGCTGTCGGTGCAGACCACCTCGCCGGGCCCGACGCCCACCAGCCGCGCCAGCTTGTCGCCCAGGCGCTGCGGCAGGTCGAACCAGCTGGCGGTGTTCCAGGAACGGATGAGGCCTTCGCCCCATTCCTTCGTCACCACCTCGGCGATGCGCGCCGGCGCCGCGCGCGGCAGCACGCCGAGCGAATTGCCGTCGAGGTAGATCACGCCCTCGGGCAGGATGAAGTTCGCACGCAAGGCGGCGAGCGGGTCTTGCGCGTCGAGGCGCTTGCAGTCGTCGAGTGTCATGGGGAGTCGCGGTGGAGTTGGCGCAGGATCGCGCGCACGGGAGAGGCATCGGCGCTCACCAGCTTGAGCGGCAGCGCGATGAGTTCGTAGTCGCCTTCGGGCACCTCGTCGAGCACCAGGTTCTCGAGCACGCGCAGGTCGAGGCGGCGGATCACCTGGTGGCTGTCGAGCGTCTTGCTGTCGGCCGGGTCGATGCTGGCGGTGTCGATGCCGACCAGCCGCACGCCGAGCGCGGCCAGGCCTTCGATGGTGGCCGGCGCATAGGCGGGCAGGGCGCCGTCCCAGCGGTCGACGGGCGCCTTGCGGTAGGTGCGCACCAGCACGCGCGGCGGCAGGTCGTCGAGCGCATGTTCGAGGTGCCGCCATTCGACCAGCGGCCCGCAGTCGATCGCGTGGATGACGCGGCAGGCGCCGAGGAAGGGCGCGAGGTCGACATGGCCGATGGTGGCGCCCTGCGGGTCGTAGTGCAGCGGCGCGTCGGCATGGGCGCCGACGTGGGGCGACAGCGTGATCTCGCTGACGTTGACCGGGCAGCCCGGGCCGATGCTCGCCGCCCAGCGCTGGCGATAGGGCGTGTCGCCGGGAAACACCGGCGCGCCTTCATGCACCGGCGGCGAGATGTCCCAGATGCGGGGCTGTGAAGCTGAAACCATGGCGCGAAGGTAGCGCCGGGCGTGGGAGCGTGGTGTCGGTTATTTCCAACAGAAAGGAAACAGCGCTGAAGCCGGTGCGGAGCAGGTTCAGGCCAGTCGGCCGAGCAGCAGGAATTCCATCAGCGCCTTCTGCGCGTGCAGCCGGTTCTCGGCCTCGTCCCAGACCACCGACTGCGGCCCGTCGATCACCTCGGCCGTCACCTCTTCGCCGCGGTGCGCGGGCAGGCAGTGCATGAAGAGGGCGTCCGGGCGGGCGACGCGCATCATGTCCTCGTCGACGCACCAGTCGGCGAAGGCTTCGCGGCGGGTCTCGTTCTCGGCCTCGTAGCCCATGCTGGTCCAGACGTCGGTGGTCACCAGGTCGGCGCCGCGGCAGGCTTCCATCGGGTCCTTGAAGACGCGGTAGCTGTCGCCCGAGCGCAGGCCCGCCACCGACTGGTCGACCTCGTAGCCGCTCGGCGTGCTGACGTGCACCTTGAAGCCGAGGATCTCGCTGGCCTGCAGCCAGGTGTTGGCCATGTTGTTGCCGTCGCCGACCCAGGCCACCGTCTTGCCCTGGATCGAGCCGCGATGCTCGATGAAGGTGAACAGGTCGGCCAGGATCTGGCAGGGATGGAATTCGTTGGTGAGGCCGTTGATGACCGGCACCCGCGAATGGGCCGCGAAGGCGTCGATCTTGGTCTGCTCGAAGGTGCGGATCATCACCAGGTCGACCATCCGGCTGATGACCTTGGCGCTGTCCTCGATCGGCTCGGCGCGGCCCAGCTGGCTGTCGCCGGTGGTGAGGTGCACCACGCTGCCGCCGAGCTGGTACATGCCGGTCTCGAAGCTCACCCGGGTGCGCGTGGAGGCCTTCTCGAAGATCATCGCCATCGTGCGGTCGACCAGCGGCTGGTGCCGCTCGTAGGCCTTGAACTTCTTCTTGATCAGCGCGGCACGGGCGAACAGGTACGCGTAGTCGTCGGCGTCGAAATCCGAGAACTGCAAATAGTGCCGAATGGGCGGTGCGCTCACGAGTTTGGCTCCGCCAGGAAGCTCTTCACCAGCGGCGCCAGGATGGCGACGATCTCGTCGGCCTCGGCGATGCTGAGGATCAGCGGCGGCACCAGGCGGATCACGCTGTCGGCGGTCACGCTCAGCAAGAGGCCGGCGTCGCAGGCGCGGTTCAGGATGACGCCGCAGGGACGGTCCAGCTCGATGCCCAGCATCAGGCCCTGGCCGCGCACTTCCTTGACGCCGGCCACGCCTTCGAATTCGCGCCCCAGCGCCGCCTTCAGGTGCGCGCCGACCTCGGCCGCATGCGCGACCAGGTCGTGCTCTTCCATGATGCGGATGGTCTCGACGCCGGCCCGCATCGCCAGCGGATTGCCGCCGAAGGTGGTGCCGTGGTTGCCCGGCCCGAAGATGTGGGCGGCACGCGGACCGGCCACCACCGCGCCGATCGGCATGCCCGAGCCGAGGCCCTTGGCCAGCGGCATGACGTCCGGCACGATGCCGGCCCATTGATGGGCGAACCACTTGCCGGTGCGGCCCATGCCGCACTGCACCTCGTCGATCATCATGAGCCAGTCCTTCTGGTCGCACAGGGCGCGCACCTGGCGCAGGTAGTCCCAGCGCATCGGATGGATGCCGCCTTCGCCCTGGATGGTCTCGAAGAACACGGCCACCACGTTCGGGTTGCCTTCGGTGGCCTTCTTGAGCGCCTCGATGTCGTTGAGCGGCACGCGGATGAAGCCCTCGACCAGCGGACCGAAGCCCTTCTGGATCTTCGGGTTGCCGGTGGCCGACAGGGTGGCGATGCTGCGGCCGTGGAAGGCGGCCTCGTAGACCACGATCTCCGGGCGCTCGATGCCCTTGTCGTGGCCGAACTTGCGCGCCAGCTTGATCGCGGCCTCGTTGGCCTCCAGGCCGGTGCAGCAGAAGAAGGCATTGGTCATGCCCGACAGCTCGGCCAGCTTGGCGCCGAGCGCTTCCTGGCCGGGCACGTGGTAGTAGTTGCAGCTGTGGATGATCTTGGTCAGCTGGTCCTGCAGCGCCGGCACCAGTTCCGGATGGTTGTGGCCGAGCGTGTTGACCGCGATGCCGCCGAGGCCGTCGAGGTAGGCGCGGCCGTTGGTGTCCCAGACTCGGCAGCCTTGCCCGTGAGACAGCGCGATCGGCAGGCGACCGTAGGTGTTCATGACGTGCGGCGAAGACGGGGCGACAGGGGCGCTCATGGCGGGTTCTCCGAAAAAGGGAACGCGGATTCTAGGCGTGCAATTTGCTTCGAAAGGTGAGGATTGCGCATCACTGCAATGTCCCCGGAACGGGTCGCGCAGGTGACCGGCAGCTAGAATGATTGTGCACCGCAACACTCCCTCACGGGCGTCCTTCCCCACCGATGGTTTCACCGAACGCCAGAGAGATCTTCATCCAGGGCATCACCCAGGATGGCCGGACCTTCCGCCCCAGCGACTGGGCCGAACGATTGGCCGGTGTCATGTGCTCCTTCCGCCCGGGCGGCCCGCAGCCGGGCAGCCACCTCAACTATTCGCCCTGGTGCGTGCCGACGGTGATCGACGGCGTGAAGTGCGTGATCGTCAATCGCGACCTGCGGGATGCCGAGCCGATGGCCTGGGACTTCTGCGTGAACTTCGCGCGGGACAACAACCTGCAGGTGCTGGAAACCAAGCTGGACAAGTAGGCGGTCGCCCATGAAAAAGCCGCCCGAAGGCGGCGTCCCATGAAAAAACCGCCCGAAGGCGGTGTCCCAATGAAAAAACCGCCCGAAGGCGGTTTTTGTCACTCTGCTGCAGCGCACCCCGATCAAACGGCGGACGGGCGAACCTGTCCGGGCTTGCCTGATGACGTCAGGCGGCGGCCTTTTCAGGGGCGAGGGCCAGGGCCTTGACCTTGGCCGACAGGCGGCTCTTGTCGCGGGCGGCCTTGTTCTTGTGGAAGATGCCCTTGTCGGCGACCGTGTCGACGATGCTCTGGGCCTTCGCGAAGGCTTCCGTCGCCTTGGTCTTGTCGCCGGCCAGCACGGCCTTCTCGACATTCTTGACGGCGGTGCGGTACTTGGAGCGCAGCGAGGTGTTCGCGGCGTTGAGCTTGACGTCCTGGCGGACGCGCTTGCGGCCCGACGCGAGGCGCGGGTTCTTCTTCTTGGGCTTGGCGGATGCCATGTTCGTGTTCCTTAAGGTGTCTGGGGATGATGCAGCAAAGCCCTCCATTATAGGCCAGGCGGGCCGGAGCCTTTCCGGCCGCCGGGAGCACCCACGTGGGCACCTACACTTCGTCCCCGTGTCCCTGTTCAAATCCGCCTCCACCGTCTCGCTGCTGACGCTCGCTTCCCGCGTGACCGGCCTCGTCCGCGACGTGCTCATGACCTCGGTGTTCGGCGTCAGCGCGATGACCGACGCCTTCAACGTCGCCTTCCGCATCCCGAATCTCTTTCGGCGGGTCTTCGGCGAGGGCGCCTTCAGCCAGGCCTTCGTGCCGGTGCTGGCGGCGACCAAGACCGAGCATGGCGAAGCGGGCGCGCGGCAGCTGGCCGACCACGTCGCGACGCTGCTCACCTGGGTGCTGGTGATCGTCTGCCTGGCCGGCGTGGTCTTCGCGCCGCTGATGGTCTGGGCCATGGCCAGCGGCCTCGAGACCAAGGGCAGCTTCGACGCCGCGGTGGTCATGACGCGCTGGATGTTCCCCTACATCGGCTTCATGTCGCTGGTGGCGCTGGCCGGCGGCATCCTGAACACCTGGCGGCGCTTCGCGGTGCCGGCGGCGTCGCCGGTGCTGCTGAACGTCGCGCTCATCCTGTCGATCGTGATCGGCGCGCCCTGGTTCCGGCGCCACGGCATCGAGCCGCTCTATGCCCAGTGCATCGGCGTGCTGGTCGGCGGCATGCTGCAACTGGCCTTGCAGATCCCGGCGCTGCGCGGCCTCGGCATGCTGCCTCGCGTCGGCGCCAGCCTGGCGGCGCTGCGCACCGCGTGGACCGACCCGGGCACGCGCCGCGTCATGAAGCTGATGCTGCCGGCGCTGCTCGGCGTCAGCGTGGCGCAGCTGTCGCTGCTCATCAACACGCAGATCGCCTCGCGCCTGGCGATCGGCAGCGTCACCTGGATCACCAGCGCCGACCGCCTGATGGAATTCCCGACCGCGATGCTCGGCGTCGCGCTCGGCGTGGTGCTGATGCCGCAGCTGGCGAGCGCCCGCGCCGCCAAGGACGAGCAGCGCTACTCGGCGATGCTCGACTGGGGCCTGCGCCTGGTGGTGCTGCTGTCGGTGCCCTGCGCGCTGGCGCTGCTGGTGTTCGCCCGGCCGCTGGTGGCCGTGCTCTACAACAACGGCGCCTTCGGTGCGCTCGACGTCGAGCGCACCACCGCGGCGCTGATGGGCTACGGCCTCGGTCTCGTCGGCCTCGTCGCGATCAAGGTGCTGGCGCCGGGCTACTACGCCAAGCAGGACACGCGCACGCCGATGCTGATCGCGATCGGCGTGCTGGTGCTGACGCAGGTGCTGAACTTCTTCCTGGTGCCGCTGCTGCAGCACGCGGCGCTGACGCTCACCATCAGCATCGGCGCGCTGGTCAACGCCGGCTGGCTGCTGACCGGGCTGATCCGCCGCGGCAGCTACGTGCCGGAGCCGGGCTGGGGTCGCTTCCTGCTGCAGGTGATCGCTGCGACCGCGGTGCTTGCGCTGCTGCTGGTGTGGGGCAACCAGCACTTCGACTGGGTCGGCCTCGCCGCGCACCGGCTGCTGCGCATCGGCCTGCTGGCGGCGCTGATGCTCGCCGCGGCGCTGGTCTACTTCACCGTGCTGACCGTCACCGGACTCAAGTTGCGCAGTTTTGTGCGCCGTTGAGCGCTCTTCGCGCCGCCGCCTTGACGCTCCCCCTCCGCTCCTCTACAAAGCCACATGACGTTCAGCTTCTCGACGCCCACCGCTCTCGAGTATTTCGAATCCCTCGTGAAGAGCGACGAGCAATTCCCGCTGCTCGAGGCCGCCGCCAGCCTGGCCCAGGACGAATACCCCGACCTCGACGTGCAGCAGGTGCTGGGCGACGTCGACCAGTTGTTGGCGCGCCTCAAGCGCCGGCTGCCGGCCGACGCCGCGCCGCTGCACCGCTTGCGCGCGCTCAACCAGTTCTTCTTCCACGACCTGAGCTTCGGCGGCAACGTCAACGACTACTACGACCCCGACAACAGCTACCTCAACGCGGTGCTGCGCACCCGGCGCGGCATCCCGATCTCGCTGGCGGTGCTGTGGATGGAACTGGCGCAAGGGTTGGGGCTGCAGGCGCGCGGCGTCGGCTTCCCGGGCCACTTCATGCTCAAGGTGACCTTGCCGAAGGGCCAGGTGGTGATCGATCCGTTCACCGGCAAGTCGCTCTCGCGCGAGGAACTGAGCGAGCGGCTCGAGCCCTACAAGCGCAGCAACGGCCTGGTTGGCGACTTCGATGTGCCGCTCGGCCTCTACCTTCAGCCGGCGACACCGCGCGAGATCATCGGCCGCATGCTTCGCAACCTGAAGGAAATCCATCAGGCGCAGGAAGACTGGCAGCGCGCGATCGCGGTGCAGGACCGGCTGATCGCGCTCTTCCCCGAAGCCTGGGGCGAGCATCGCGACCGCGGCATCGCGCATGCCGAGCAGGGCAACACGGAAGTCGCGATCCGCGACCTCGAGACCTATCTCGCGCACGCCGAGGATGCGCTCGACATCGACGCCATTGCCGAGCGGGTCGCGACCCTTCGGCGATCGGGCCACTGATGGAGCGCGCCAAGGCCGTTGTCGCCGACCTCGGGACCCTGCACCAATTCCACGGCGTCCAGCCGGTGCTCCCGGTGGCGGACGCGGCCCGTGCGGCGCGCTACTTCTGCGATGTGCTCGGCTTCGAGCTGGACTTCATCGCCGGCGAGCCGCCGAGCTACGCGCGCGTGAAGAAGGGCGATCGCAGCTACGGGGACCCGGTCTACCTGCGTCTCTGGCAGTGCGGCCGGCGCGAGGCGGCGCCATGGCGCGGCGAGATCGTGATCCACGTCGGCCGCGACATCGACGGCCTGCATGCGGCCTACGTGAAGCGCGGCGTGAACGTGATCGAGCCGCCGGTGTCGCAGCCCTGGGGCTTGCGCGAATTCGCGATCCGCGAGCCCGACGGGCACGTGCTGCGCTTCTGCGGCTACCTCTGACTTCCGCTTCCTAGGCGCGATTCGACGGCGACCCCGGCAGCCCGAACTGGCGCCAGGCCCGGCGCAGCTGGGTGTCCGAACCGAAGCCCGACATCTCCGCTGCCCGCGTCACGTTGGCGCCCGACTGCAGCGCCAGCTGCGCGGTCGCCAGCCGCAGCCGCCGCAGGTAGGCCAGCGGCGCCACGCCCGCATGCTCCTCGAACAACCGCGTCAGGTGCCGCGGCGAGGTGTGGCCGACGTCGGCCATGCGCGGCACGCTCCAGTCGGCCTGCGGCCGCTCGCTGACCGCGTCCTGCACGCGGTGCAGTGCCGGATGCAGGTGGTTGCGATAGGCCAGGAAAGGCGACAGCTCCGGATCGTGCGGGCCGCGGCGCATCGGCATCACCAGGCTTTGCGCGACCCGCGCCGCCAGCGATTCGCCGCAGGTCTCGGCAATTCGGTGCAGCACCAGGTCGATGCCGGTGGTCACGCCGGCGCTGCTGGAGAGCGGCGGGTCGACCACGAAGACCCGGTTGGCCACCACCTCGCAACGGGGTTCGACGCTCTTGAGCTCGTCCAGGTGCTGGTGGTGCGTGGTGGCGCGGCGTCCGGCCAGCAGGCCGGCATGCGCCGCGAGCAGGGTGCCGGCGCACACTGTGACGAGTTCGAGCTGCCCGCGGGCCAGACGCAGGCCACGCAGCCAATGCAACAGCTGTTGCGCCGGCGGGTTGTCGACCGCGACGGTCGCGCCCGGCAGGCCGACCAGCACCACCCAGCTGGGCTGCGCCCAATCGACGGGCAGCGGCTGCAGGCCGGTGAGCGCGACGCCGACCGAGCTGGTCGAATCCGGCGCCGGCGCCGCGAACACCAGCTCGAAGCGCGACGGCTGCCCGCTGGCGATGCGCATCTGGTTGGCGATGCGCAGCGCCTCCGCCGGACCGGCCCAGTCGAGCACCAGGCTGTTCGGCAGCAGGGCGAAGATGACGCGGATCGGCGCTTCGCCCGTGTCCGGCCTGGGCGCGGCTACGGCTCCCGCGTCCATGCGAAATCCATCTGCCGCGCGGTGCGCAGGGCCAGCGCCTCGCCGGCCAGCCGGGCCACCAGGTGCAGGCTCATGTCGATGCCGGCGGTGATGCCGGCCGAGGTGACGATGCGGCCGCGGTCGACCCAGCGCGGGCCTTCGCGCACCTCGAGCCGCGGGAAGCGGGCGCGGAGGTCGGCGATGTCTTCCCAGTGCGTCGTGACCGGGCCGTCGACCACGACGCCGGCGGCGGCCAGCAGGAAGGCGCCGGTGCAGACCGAGGCGCTGAGCGTGGCGCCGCGGTCGGCGCGGGCGATCCAGGCCAGCGTCTCGGGGCAGTCGAGCGCCGCGTCGACCACGCCGCCGGGGACGATCAGCAGGTCGGGCTGCGGTGCGCTCGCGAAGTCGTGGTCGGGCAGGACCTGCAGGCCGGCGCGCATGCGGACAGGCGCGAGGCTGCGGGCCACGCAGGCGACCTCGAAGGCCGGCGGCGCGTCCGGCGCGCCGCGCCGATGCATGCGCGTGGCGGTGGTGAAGACCTCGTAGGGCCCGGCCAGGTCGAGCGCCTCGACATCGTCGAAGGCCAGGATGGCGACGCGCAGGTTGCCGTGCGAATCGCTCATGCGGCCAGCCGGGCCACGGCTTCGTCGACGCTGCACAGGCGGGCGAAGCGGCCTTCCAGCACGGTCGCGGGGCGGGCCTTGATGTCGGCGGCCGGCAGCGGCTTGCCGTCGGGCTGCACCATGTCGAAGGTCAGCGTGGCGTCGGTCACGAAGTCGACCTGCCAGCCCAGGTCTGACGCATGGCGGGTGGTGGTCTCGCAGCATTGCTCGGTGCGGATGCCGCTGATCGCAAGCCGGCCGACGCCCTGCTGGGTCAGCCAGACGTCCAGCCCGGTGCCGACCAGCGCGCTGTGCCGGCGCTTGGTGAAGCTGGCGGCGGCCTCGAAGTCGGCGAGGCCTTCGAGCGGCCGCACATGGCCGGATTCGGCCGCGAAGGGATTGGCGGCGACCGCCGGGCCGTCGCTGTGCAGCACCCGCACGATCGGCGCGCCGGCGGCCGCGAAGCCGGCGATCAAGGCGTTCTGCGCCGCCAGGTAGGGGCCCAGGTCGCGTTCGCTGAAGGCCGGGCGGTGGCGGAAGGATTCCTGGACGTCGATCACTATCAGACAAGTCTTCATGGCGGTTTTTCCTGCGGTTCGAGGTGGATGATGCCTCGATTCTGCAGACGCCGAATGCGTCCGGACATGCCGCCCGCGGACCGGAATCGATCCGATCAGGACATCAGACCAGCTCCGCCGCCTGCAATTCCTTCTTGAGGTAGGCATAGAAGAGCGGCGCCGCCACCAGCCCCGCCGGGCCGAAGCTGGCCTCGGCCACGAACATCACCGCGAGCAGCTCCCAGACCGCCATCTGGGTCCGGTTGCCGATCACCTTGGCGTTGATGAGGTACTCGGCCTTGTGGATCAGGATGAGGAACACCAGGCAGGCCGCCGCGGTGATCGGCGACACCGACAGCCCGACCATGGTGATCACCGTGTTGCACAGCAGGTTGCCGACGATCGGCACCAGCCCGGCGACGAAGGTGAGCGTGATCAGCGCCGGCGTGTAGGGCAGTTCCATGTGCCACAGCGGCAGCAGGAAGAGCAGGAAGATCGCGGTCAGGCAGGTGTTGAAGGCGGCGATCCAGAACTGGGCCGCGACGATCTGGCCGAAGGCCTCGCCGAACAGCACGATGCGCGCCTTGAGCTCGCGCGCCAGCGGCCGGCGCGAGGGAATACGGGTGGCGATCGCCGCCAGCGAGCCGACGATCAGCCCGACATAGGCGAAGAGCAGGCCGCCCAGCCAGGCCCGGCCGGTCAGCGCCAGCATGCCGGCCTGCGCCCGCAGGTAGCCGGCGATGACCCGCTGCACCTCCACCGAGCCTTCGGGCAGGTAGGCGCCGATGTCCGGCGGCAGCTTCAGGCGCAGCTCCAGCACGGTGCGGGCAATGTAGTCGAGCAGCTCGCGGTATTGCTGCGGCGCGTTCAGCACGAATTCGCGCGCCTCGGCGAAGCCGATCGCCAGCAGCAGGATCGGCGCCAGCATCACCAGCGTCGCGGCCGCGATGCGGGGCGTGGGCGGGGCTGCCGCCCAGGCGGGGTCGTTCGCGCTGATCTTCTGGCGGCGCCGCAGGCCGGCGTCGAGCGTGCGGATGATCCAGCGGGTGCCGAGGAAGCCGATGCATACCGCCAGCAGTCCCGGCAGCAGCCCGAGGAACATCACCAGCAGCAGGAAGCCGCCGATCAGCACGTAGCTGGCGGCCAGCACGTAACGGGACGAGATCGGGCCGGTTTCGCCCGGCCGGCGCAGGCGGTTCAAGCGACGACGACGGCCGCGCCGGACCCGCGTTCGGCGATGCGGCCGATCTCGTGCACCGTCTCGCCGGCGGCCCGCAGGGTCGCGGCGCAGGCGGCGGCTTCGGCGGCGTCGATGACCACCACCATGCCGATGCCGTTGTTGAAGGTGCGGTTCATCTCGATGTCGTCGATGCCGGCCACCTGCTGCAGCCAGGCGAAGAGCTCGGTCTGCGGCCAGCTGCCCTTGGCCAGGTGCGCCGCGGTGCCTTCGGGCAGCACGCGCGGGATGTTCTCGAGCAGGCCGCCGCCGGTGATGTGGGCCAGCGCCTTGATCGGATGCGCGGCCAGGGCCGCCAGCACCGGCTTGACGTAGAGCCGGGTCGGGGCCATCACGGCCTCGCGGAAGGGGCGGCCGTCGAGCGTGGCCGGCAGCGCGGCGCCGGCGCGCTCGATCACCTTGCGCACCAGGCTGAAGCCGTTCGAATGCACGCCGGAGGAGGCCAGGCCGAGCACCACGTCGCCGGGCTTGACGTCCTGGCCGGTGAGGATCTTCGACTTCTCGACCGCGCCGACCGCGAAGCCGGCCAGGTCGTATTCGCCGGCCGGGTACATGCCGGGCATCTCGGCGGTCTCGCCGCCGATCAGCGCGCAGCCGCTCAGCTCGCAGCCGCGGGCGATGCCGCCGACCACCGCTGCGGCGGTGTCGACGTCGAGCTTGCCGCAGGCGAAGTAGTCGAGGAAGAAGAGCGGCTCGGCACCCTGCACCAGCACGTCGTTGACGCTCATCGCGACCAGGTCGATGCCGACCGTGTCGTGCATGTTCCATTCGAAGGCCAGCTTGAGCTTGGTGCCGACGCCGTCGGTGCCGCTCACCAGAACCGGCTCCTGGTAGCGCTTGGGCACCTCGAACAGCGCGCCGAAGCCGCCGATGCCGGCCAGCACGCCCTCGCGCATCGTCTTCTTCGCGAGCGGCTTGATGCGGTCGACCAGGGCGTCGCCGGCGTCGATGTCGACCCCGGCGTCCTTGTAGCTGAGCGGGGTGGGGGAGTTGGAGGTCATGGCGGGCCGTGCTGGAGGAGCTGAAAGAGGGGAAGCGGAAAGGAGGAGGACAATGACGCCGGCAACCGATTCGACCGGGCCGATAGAATTCGCCACGATTTTAAGGGCGCTCCTCCACCCTTCCCATGAACCCCTATTCAGCGTCATCCGCGTCGCCATGGCGGCCGGCAGCGGCCCAGGCATGAAGCAGCTCGCGCTCGACATCGGCATCGCGACCGGTCCGACGCTGGCGCAGTTCCTGGCCGGGCCGAACGAGCCGGCGTTGCGGCACCTGACGCTGTGGCTCGGCGACGGCCGCGCGCCGACCGTGCATTCGCCAGTGCCGACCTACCTCTGGGGCGAGGCCGGCAGCGGCAAGACCCACCTGCTCGAAGCGGTGCGCAAGGGCCTGCGCGACCAGGGCGCGAGCGTCGGCTGGCTGCACGCGGGCCTGGCCGATCCGCCGGAATTCGACGAGCGCTGGGTCGCGGTGCTGCTGGACGACGTGCATCTCTACACGCCCGGTCAGCAGCACGCGGCCTTCAACTGGTTCGTCAACGCGCAGAGCCTGCAGCGCGGCGTGCTGGCCGCCGGCCTGCTGCCGCCGGCCGACCTGAAGCTGCGCGAGGACCTGCGCAGCCGGCTCGGCTGGGGCCATGTGTTCCACTTGCAGGTCCTCAGCGAGGCCGAACGGCGCGCGGTGCTGCGCCAGGCGGCCGACGGCCGCGGCGTGATGCTGTCGGACGATGTCATCGACTACGTGCTGCACCGCTTCAGCCGCGACCTCGGCAGCCTGATGGAACTGCTGGCGCAGCTCGACGGCTACGCCCTGCAGACCCAGCGGGCGATCACGATCCCGCTGATCCGCTCGATGCTGGAAAATGAATAGGCGTTTCGGGCGCCCAAACGAATAGGCGCCCCAGGCGCCGCTAGCTCTCTCAATGATCAAGAAATTCTTCGACAAACTCCTCGGCAAGTCTGATGCCGTCCCGGTCGGCAAGGCCCGCTTCGGCAAGCGCCAGGAGGTCAGCGCCGAGGTCCACGGCATCGACCCGGCGCTGGTCGATGAGCGGGCCCGCAACGTGGTCACCACCCTGCAAGGCGCGGGCTTCGAGGCCTACGTGGTCGGCGGCGCGGTGCGCGACCTGCTGCTGGGCCTCAGGCCGAAGGATTTCGACGTCGCCACCAACGCCACGCCGGAGCAGGTCAAGGGCCTGTTCCGCCGCGCCTTCATCATCGGCCGGCGCTTTCGCATCGTCCACGTGGTCTACGGCCGCGGCCGCGAGCACGAGGTGATCGAGGTCTCGACCTTCCGCGCCTACATGGACGCCGCCGGCGCCGAGCAGGTGGCCGGCAACGAGCGCACCAGCAAGGGCGAGCTGGCCGGCATGAAGCATGCGGTCGATGCCAGCGGCCGGGTGCTGCGCGACAACGTCTGGGGCCCGCAGGAAGAAGACGCGGCGCGCCGCGACTTCACGGTCAACGCGATGTACTACGACCCGGCCAGCCAGATCGTGGTCGACTATCACAACGGCATCAAGGACGCCAAGAAGCTGGTGCTGCGCATGATCGGCGACCCGATCACCCGCTACCGCGAAGACCCGGTGCGCATCATTCGCGCGATCCGCTTCTCGGCCAAGCTGGCGGCGCTGGGCTTCAACCTGGAACCCAAGACCGCGGCGCCGCTGATCGAATCGAGCCGCCTCCTGGCCGACGTGCCGCAGAGCCGGCTCTTCGACGAGATGCTCAAGCTGCTGCAGACCGGCCATTCGGTCGCGACCATCGCGCAGCTGCGCAAGCTGGGCCTGAGCACCGGCATCTATCCGCTGCTCGACGTCGTGGTCGAGCGGGCCGACCAGCCCTTCGTCAAGGCCGCGCTGGTCGACACCGACCGCCGCGTCGGCGAAGGCAAGCCGGTGGCGCCGAGCTTCCTCCTGGCCTGCGTGCTGTGGGCCGACGTGCGCGACGGCTGGGCCGACCGCACCGAAGGCCGCAACGGCCACCGACCGCAACCGGCCTTCCCGGCGCTGCAGGACGCGATCGACGACGTCTTCAACGCCCGCATCGGCGACGTCTCCGGTCGCGGCAAGCTGGCCGCCGACATGCGCGAGATCTGGATGATGCAGCCGCGCTTCGACAAGCGCAGCGGCAGCACGCCCTACAGCCTGGTCGAGCAGGCGCGCTTTCGCGCCGCCTTCGACTTCATGCGACTGCGCGCCGACGTCGGCGAGGTCAGCGAGGCGATCGGCGAGTGGTGGCAGGAATTCAGCACCGCCGACGACATCCGCCGCCAGGACCTGATGGACCAGGTGCGCGACGAGCAGCACAAGAAGACGCGCCAGCGCGCGCCGGCGCGTCCCGCCGCCGA
>NZ_LMUW01000077.1 GCF_009765735.1 Xenophilus sp. L33 | reverse complement strand
ACGCTGCCGGCAATGACGACATTGCGCGAGAGGCCGAAGGCGGTGGGGGGCGGGGCGAAACGGTCAGACACGATCGAACGTAAGAGAGTGGGCACCGATGAAAGTGCCCCGGGCGCAGCAAAAAACCGCTGCGCGGTCTATTTGCGAAAAATCCACCAGACCGAGCTGGCGACCAGGATCAGGCTGCCGACAAGTGCCGCGAAGAGTTCCATGCGTTGCTTTCCTTGATGGAATTGGCAAGCTGGATCGCCGTCGTACCGGTTTCGCGGTGGAGGGCAGCGACAGGGTGCGACGCGCTGCACTGGGCGACGACGTCGCGCGCACAACCTTCGCATTGACCGCACTGCGTGCCGACGCCAAGTTCGAACTGCACTTCGTCGAAGGTCATGCCGGCGCGCGCATGACGTGCGATTTCGCGGTCGGAGACTCGGCGGCAAACGCAAACGATCATGGTGGTGACGGCGCCTTGGCTGGCTGGTTGATGAAGGTTTGATTATAAATACGAATTCTTCGCATTTGCAATCGCTATCGTCTTCGAATCGGCCGGATCGCCTCAAACCTCGGACCACATCCGTAGCAGGTTGTGATATTGGCCGGTCAGTCCCACGGTCTCCTCACACTCGCCGAGGCGGGCGCGCAGCTTCTGGATCGTCTGGTCCAGCTCGAACAGCATGGCGCGTTGGCGATCGTCGCGGACCATGCTCTGGACCCAGAAGAAGGATGCAATGCGGGCGCCGCGCGTCACCGGGTGCACCCGATGCAGGCTGCTGGACGGATACAGGATCAGGTCGCCGGCCGGCAGCTTGACCTCGTGGGTGCCGTAGGTGTCCACCACTTCCAGTTCGCCGCCGTCGTAGTCTTCCGGGTCGGTCAGGAAAAGGGTGCACGAGAGGTCGGTGCGCAGCTGGAGCTGGGTGCCAGGCAGCGCGCGCACCGAGCCGTCGACGTGCAAGCCATAGTGCTCGCCGCCCTCGTAGGAATTGAAGAGCGGCGGCACGAAGCGCAAGGGCAGGGCCGCCGAGAAGAAGAGCGCGTTGCGTGCCAGCGCCGCCAGGATGCCCTGGCCGAGCTGCTGCGCGACCGGCGACTGCTCGGCCAGTTGGCGGTTGCGCTTCACCCGGGCGCCCTGGTCGCCGACGGTCTGACGACCGTCGACCCAGTCGGCTTCGTCGAGCCGGCGGCGCAGCGCGCTCACCTGCTCGGGGCTCAGCACATCGGGGACGTGCAACATCATGGGAAAGGTCCTTCAAGTGCGGCTGGGTCGGAAATTTCCGAGCTGAATCGAGCGCCGCGTTGGGGGCCAAAGCCGCCGGCCGCCGACCAGAATATGACGCTGCGAATGAAACTCGTTCGCGATTGTAGAAGAGCTTCGAGCAGCCAATCCAGCACCTGGACCAGCCAAGGGAGATGTCCAGCCTGTCATTGGAGTGTTCATGACTTACGTCAAAAGCCGCAAGCATTCGCCTGCGCGCCATCTGCCAGGTCGCGCCGCGGCCGGCGCCACCGCAACTTTCATGGCCCTCGGCGCGCCTTTCGGTGCCTCTGCGGAGACCAACTTGCCCGAAGTGAGGGTCGAGGCGGAATCCGATTTCAAGGCCGGCAAGTCGGCCTCGAACAAGTTCACCGCGCCGCTGCTCGACACGCCGAAGTCGGTCACGGTCGTTCCGCAGGAACTGATCCGCCAGACCGGTGTCACCAACCTCGCGGACGCGCTCCGCGCGGTGCCCGGCATCACCTTCGGCGCAGGCGAGGGCGGCAATCCGGTGGGCGACCGGCCGTTCATCCGGGGCTTCGACGCGCAGACCGACACCTATGTCGACGGCCTGCGCGACGCCGCTTCGCAGACGCGGGAGATCTTCAACGTCGAGTCGATCGAGGTGATCAAGGGGCCGAGCTCCGTCTTCGGCGGTCGCGGCTCGGCCGGCGGGGCGGTCAACATCATCAGCAAGGCACCGGAAGCGGAGAACTTCCTGAGCGGCACGGTCGGGCTGGGCACGGCATCGTTCCGGCGCACCACGCTCGACCTCAACCGAGTGCTGTCCGACGGCATCGCGGCGCGGCTCAACCTGGTCGACTTCGCGCGGGACATCGCCGGGCGCGGACCGGTCCACGAGAAGCGCTGGGGCGTCGCGCCTTCGGTGACCTTCGGCCTCGGTTCGCCGACGCAGCTGACGCTCGGCTACTACCACTACCAGTCCGACGACCTGCCGGATTCCGGCGTGCCCTACGACAACCCCTTCAACGCCACCAGCCCCAACGCCCGGCGCAACGGCAGCGGCCAGCCGCTGCGGGTGCCGCGCGACAGCTACTACGGCCTGGTCGATCGCGACTACCAGAAGACGAAGGTCGATGCCGGCACGATCGATTTCCGCCACGACTTCGGCCGATCGCTGATGCTGCGCAACGTCATGCGCCACACCCGTTCGAGCAACGACTACATCTGGAGCCAGCCGGACGACAGCCGCGGCAACTTCCTGCTGAACGGCACCGTCTGGCGGCGGCCCAACAACCGCGACGCCCACACCGAAGCGCTGGCCAACCAGACCAGCCTCAGCGGCCAGCTGCAGGCCGCCGGCATCGGGCACAGCTACACCGCCGGCGTGGAATTCGGCGACGAGAAGACGACCCGCGGCAGCTACCTGTTCCAGGATCGGCCGGGCGCACCTTTCCAGACCTACCCGCGCGCGGGCATCACCGGTTCCAACTGCGCGGTGGGTGTCGGCGCCGCCAGCGGCTACAACTGCACGAGCCTGCTGAATCCGGATCCCTACGATCCGTGGTCGGGCGTGGTGACCCGATCGCCCGCCGAGAGCCGCGTCAGCACCCGCACGACGGCGCTCTACGCCTTCGACACCCTGCAATTCAACGCGCAGTGGTCCGCCAACCTCGGCCTGCGCTGGGACGACTACAGGACGAGGCTGGTCCAGCCGGCCTACCGCGCACCGATGGCCACCGTGGTGGCGATTCCCGACGCCTCGCCGCTGGGCTCGACCAGCAGGAGCATCCCGATCGGCGCGACGGTGCCCGCGGTGGCGCTGGAGAACAAGTCGCGCTTTCTCAACTACCAGGCCGGGCTGGTCTACAAGCCGGCGCCGAACGGCAGTGTCTACGTGTCGACCGGCAGTGCGTCGACGCCGCCCGGCACCGACGCCGGCGACGGCTCCGACGGCCTCTCGGCCGCGATCCGCAACCTCGAGCCGCAGGACAGCACCAGCGTCGAGGTCGGCACGAAATGGGAACTGATGGACCGCCGCCTGATGCTGAGCTCCGCGGTGTTCCAGACGCGGATGAACAACGCCCGTGTGACCGCGGCCGACGGCACGTCGCAGAACATCGGCAAGAAGCAAGTGAAGGGCTTCGAGGTCGACGTGGCCGGCTCGCTGACTTCCCGGTGGCAGGTCTTCGGTGGCTACACCTACCTCGATGCGACCCTGAAGGACAACGGCTTCGTGGCCTCGGGGTCGCGCTTCGTCGCGTCGCCTTCCAACGGCAACAGTTTCCCCAACGTGCCGCGCCATGGCGCCACGCTGTGGAGCAGCTACCTGCTGATGCCCGGCTTCACGCTGGGCGGTGGCGCGACCTATGTCGGGCGGCAGTTCGGCAACGTGATCAACACCAAGTGGATCCCGTCGTACGTGAAGTACGACGCCATGCTGAGCTACGCGGTCAACAGGAACTTCAGACTGCAGTTGAACATCGACAACCTCACCAACCGCAGCTACTTCAGCAAGGCCTATACCTCGCACTACGCGTCGGTCGGTGCGGGCCGATCCACCTGGTTGACCGGCAGCTTCGTCTTCTGATGCGCGTCAGAACGCGAAGTTGGCGGTGATGCGGGCCGAGCGCGGAATGCCCGGCAGGTATCGGTAGCCGCTCTTGTTGATCGAGGCCACGTACTGCTTGTCGAACAGGTTGTAGACGTTCAGCTGGATGTCGAGGTTCTTGGTCAGGCGGTACGAGGCCATCGCATCGAAGACCCAATAGGCATCGGTGTAGGCCGGCGTGCCGATGGCGCCGTCGGTGCCGCGTTCGAGCTTGCCGTTGTAGCGGGCACCGCCGCCGATCGTCAGGCCGAAGGGCAGCTCGTAGCTGGTCCAGAGGCTGAAGGCGTTCTTCGGCGTGTAGGCCAGCACGTCGGCGCCGCTCGCGGTGACGGCCGGACCGTTGGTGATCGAGGTGTCCATGGTCGTGTAGCCGGCGCTGATGCGCCAGCGGTCGGTGATCGCGCCGGCCACGCCGAGCTCGATGCCCTGCACCTGCTTCTTGCCGGTCTGGTAGTACAGCAGCGAGGTCGGGTCCTGCACCACTTCGTTGGTGACCTCGGTGCGGTAGAGCGCCGCGGTCAGCGCCAGCTTCTTGTTCAGCACGTCCCACTTGGTGCCCAGCTCGGTGGTGCTCGATTCCTGCGGCTTGAAGTCGGTGCGCGAGGCGCTGTTGCCGGTGCCGGCGGCCGCCAGCGCGAAGTTGGCACCGCCCGGCGGCTGGGCCGAGGTGCCGTAGGCGAGGTACACGCTGCCGTTTTCGGCCGGCTTGTAGACCAGGCCGATCTTGCCGGTCCAGAGGTCGCCGGAGGTGTCGAGGTCGGTCGGCGTGATGGTGCGCGCGGGCAGCACCAGCGCGGTGGCCGAGTAGCTGGTGCTGTAGTGGTCGAAGCGTAGACCGCCGGTGACCTGCCACTGCGCGTTGATCTTCATCGTGTCGAAGCCGTAGACGCTGACCGTGTCGGTCTTGCCGTAGGAGCCGGTGCCGTTGGCGATCCGGTTGTAGCCGGTCACGTAGGGGTTCGGGTTGTAGAGGTTGGCCACCGGCCAGGAGCCCGCCGGCGCGAAGGTGGTGTTGACCGACGCGAAGCCCGGCGCGAAGAAATTGCTGGCCTCCTGCGATTCGCTCATCAGCTCGAGGCCGATGTTGGCGGTGTGGCTGAAGCTGCCGGTGTCGAACTTCGACGACAGGCTGGTCTGGTTCACCAGGATCGTGTTTTCCTGGTCCTTGTTGTTGGGCTGGTTGCGGGTCACGGTCCAGGTCGAGGGCAGGGCCGGGTTCGGCGTCGCGATGAAGCCGCTGTTCACCGCCGGCACCGTGCCGCGGTAGGTGTTGCTGTTGCCGACCCGGGTCGCGGTCAGGCCGCCGAGCATGAACGAGGTCAGCATGTAGTCCTGGTCGGTCCTGCCGTAGCGCGTGATGTTGCGCACCGTCATGTCGGGCGTGATGTCGTGCTCGACCCGCGCGGTGAACATGTTGGCGGTGACGTGGTCGAAGTCGGAGCTGGTGCCGTAGAAGTTCGACGAGGCCACCGGCGACGCGGTGTCGAGAAAGGTGCGGCGCAGCGTCGGCGCATTGATCAGCAAGGCATCCGGCGAGCTGTAGCCGGGCAGGCCGATGGTCGGCACGCCGCCGTCGGGCACGTTGTCCTGCTTGACGTAGAGGTAGTCGAGGAAGACGCGGGTCGGCGTGTTCAGGCCCCAGGCGAGCGAGGGCGCGATCGCGCCGCGCTTGTTGTTCACCATGTCGCGGCCGGCCACGCCGCCGTCCTCGGCGACCGCGTTCAGGCGGAAGGCGGTGCCCGAGCCGTCGGCGTTGCTGATCACGCGGTTCCAGTCGATGGTGCCGCGGCCGAAGTCGGCGCTGCCGTAGCTGAGCGAGCCGGTGAAGCTGTTCTCCATGAGCGGCTTCTTGGTGATCAGGTTGATGTAGCCGGTCGGCGAGCTGCGGCCGATGTCGGTGCCCGACGGGCCCTTGACCACCTCGATCTGGTCGATGTTGAAGACGTCGCGCGAGATGGTGCCGAGGTCGCGGATGCCGTCCACGAAGATGCTGCCGGAGGCGTCGAAGCCGCGCATGTAGATCGAGTCGCCGGTGCTGGTGCTGCCGTTCTCGCCGAGGTAGAAGGCGCCGGCGCCGGGCGTGTTGCGCAGCGCCTCGGTCAGCGTGGTGGCGCCTTGCTCGCGCATCAGCGCCTCGGGAATGACTTGGATGGTCTGCGGCGTGTCGACCAGCGGCGCGGTGAACTTGGGGTTGGCCGACCGGTCGACCTTGAAGTCGCCGAAGCTTTCCTCGACCTGGACTTCCCGCAGCGTGTTGGACGTTGTCTGTGCGAGGGCGGGCGCGGCCAGCGCGAAGAGGGTGGCTGCTGCCGTGCCGATGGTGGGCAGTGCGCGCACGGTGGCGTGCTTGCGGCTCTTGATGGGGGCCATGAAGGTTCTCGTAGAAGTGGAAGAGAGAACTCGACTGGCGTGTCAGGGCGCATCGATCGGCATGAAGGCCGCAAGGCGGGACTGGCTGGGTGAGTCTGGATTGCCGAGCGGCGATCCGACTTAAATGATAATGACTCTCAATAAGGTTTGTTCATGTTCCGTTCATACAAGCTTTACATTGAGCGAAGACGCGGTCAAAGCGTTGCATACATGCGACGTTTTGGCTTCTTTTTGATCGCTTCAATAGACGTCCCGGCGATAACGTCCGCTGGCAGTCAGGTCTTGCAGTGCCATTTCGCCGAGCACCTGGCGAAGCGCCGCATCGACGCCGCCCGCCATGCCTTGCAGGCTGCCGCAGACATAGATGGCGGCGCCGCGGTCGACCGATTCGCGCAGCGCCGCATGCGCTTCGAGCAGCAGGTGCTGCACGTAGCGTGGCTGCGGCGTGTCGCGCGAGAAGACCCGATCGATGCGCAGCAGGCCGCGCTGCCGCCAGCCTTCGAGCTCGGTGCGGCACAGGATGTCGTTGCGGGCGTTGCGTTCGCCGAAGACCAGCCAATGACCGCCGTCGCCCCGGCCGAGGCGGGCGCGCAGGTGGCTGCGCAAGCCGGCCAGGCCGCTGCCGTTGCCGATCAGGATCAACGGCCGCTCCTCGTTGCCGGTGAGGCGGAAGCGGCGATTGGGTCGCAGCTGCAGCTGCACGGTGTCGCCGACCTGCAGCCCGGCGGTCAGGAAGCCCGAGGCGGCGCCGAGCCGGCCGTCGGGATGCCGCTCCTGCCGCACCAGCAACTGCAGTTCGCCGTCGTCGGCGATCGAGGCGACCGAGTAGTCGCGCGGGCGGCCGGGCTCGCTCTTCAGGCGCAGGCGCGCGAGGTCGCCGGACTGCCAGTCGAGGGCCTGGCCATCGCCGGGCCGGAAGGCCAACTCGTAGAGCGGCGCGCCGGCGCTGCCGGCATTGAGCAGCGTCCGCGCGGCCAGGCGCCAGCCCGAGGGCGGGGCGGGATGCACTTCTTCGGGATCCGCATCGGTGCCGCCGCCGATGCGCGCCTGCCAGTCGGCCAGCGCAGCCGGGTCGGCATCGTCGACCTCGATGCAATCGAAGCTGCGGCGGGCGCCGGTCGCGTGCAGCCACTGGTCGAGGCGGTGGCCGAAGGCGCAGAAGTGCGTGTATTGGCGGTCGCCGAGTGCCAGCACCGCGTAGTCGAGCGAAGCCAGCGCGGTCGGTTCCAGGGCGGCTTGCATGACCTTCTCGGCGAATCGGCTGGCGCAGTCCGGCGCATCGCCCTCGCCGTAGGTGCTGACGATGAAGAGCGCATGACCTGCATCGCGAAGCGTCGGAATGTCGGCCCGGTCGAGCGGCAGCACCCGCGCTGGCATGCCGGCGTCGTGGAGCCAGCGCGCGGTGCGCCAGGCGAGTGCCTCGGCGTGTCCGGTCTGGCTGGCATGCAGGACCAGCGTGGCCGGCGCCTGGCCCGACGCGGCGGCGAGGACGCCGGCGCGCTGCGCATCCCGCGCGCGCCGGCGCCGTTCGCGCACGAAGAAGGCGCCGCACATCGCCAGGTAGGCGAGCACGGTCAGGCAGGCGGCCAGCGCGCGCAGCGCGGGCTCGTTCATCGGGCAGGGTCGGCGGCCATCCAGGCCACGCTGGGCCGGGCGCTCGGTCGGCCGTCGGCGCCGCGCAACTGGAAGAGGGCGGCCAACCGATGGCGTTCGGCGAAGGCCGGTCCGTCGTCCGGACCGAGCACCGCGAGCACCGTCGCCAAGGCATCGGCTTCCATGCAGCTGCGGTGCAGCACCGAGACCGCCGCGACCTTCGCGCTGGCCGGCCGGCCGCTGCGCGGATCGATGGTGTGCGACCAGTGCCTGCCCGCCTCGGAGCGCTGGTGCCATCGGTCGCCCGAGGTGGCGATCGACATGTCGCTCAAGGCGAGCCGGCGCGGCCCGCCGCCTTCCACGTCGACCTGCACCTGCCAGGGCATGCCGCCGGGCCGATGCCCGACCGCGCGCAGTTCACCGCCGATCTCGAGCAGGAAATCGGAGAGGCCCAGCGCGATCAGGGCCTCGCTCGCATGGTCGACCGCGAAGCCTTTGGCGATCGCCGACAAGTCGAGCGCGAGGCCGCCGGGCTGCTCGATCGTGCGGGCGGCGGGGTCGAAGCGGAGACGCTCCCAATCGACCGCGGCGTGCGCGGCAGCTTGGTCGTCGTCGCGCAGCCACGCCGACCCGGCGCCCGCGTCCGGCCCGAAGCCCCAGAGCCCGACCAGCGGCCCGATGCTCGGGTCGAACGCGCCGCCGCTGGCCTTCGCCCAATGCACCGCGCACGCCATCACCTGTGCGAATGCGGAAGGCAGCGGGAACCGGCTGCCGGCGGCCGCACGGCCGAAGCGGCTGATGTCGGAATCGGGTTCCCAGTGGCTCATCTGCGCGACCACGCGCTGCAGGGCGCCCTCGACCGTGCCCCGCACCGCATCCAGCGGCAGTAGATGCGGGTTGTCGAGGCGCAGCGACCAGCGGGTGCCCATGGTCGGGCCGCCGAGGTTCTGCAGTCGCGACGGGTCGGCCCGCCGGGGCAGCGGATCGTTGGCGTAGCCGCCCGCGGCCCAGGCCACGAAGGAAGGCGTCGCCGGCGACGGGCCGCGCGGGCTCGCCGGCATCTCAGGGCATCACTTCCAGCGTGGCCGCGTAGCTCAGGCGGCGCTCGGTCGCCAGTGGCGTGGTCGTCTTGGCGTCGGTGCTGGCGGCCTCGAGCCAGTACATGCCGGCCTGCGGCCAGGTGACGACGAAGTGGCCCTTTGAATCGGTCCTGACCTTGATCTCCTCGACCTTG
Source organism: Xenophilus sp. L33 (assembly GCF_009765735.1). GTDB lineage: Bacteria > Pseudomonadota > Gammaproteobacteria > Burkholderiales > Burkholderiaceae_C > Variovorax. The sequence goes on along the minus strand of NZ_LMUW01000077.1, from coordinate 8,799 downwards.
TCGCGGTAGCGGGTGTCGCCGCGGGTGAGCGTGACTTCGAGGTCGGCTGCCGGCTGGCCGTCGATCTGCAGGGCGAAGTGGGCGGCCTCGCCCTTCACCAGGTCGGTCGGCGCCGCCGCCACCAGTTCCAGGCCCTTGCCGCTCGGGCGCAAGGTGCTCGGCTTGCCGACCGTGACGAAGGTCTCGACCCGGCCGGCGGACTGCGTGACCTGCAGGTCCTGCGCATCGGCGGGCACCTGGCTGGCCAGGTTCTCGGGCGTGGCGCGGGCGCGCCGCGGCTGGCCGGTGGCCTTGTCCTTCCAGCGCGCGAAGAGGCCGTTGTTGACCACCGCGATGCGGTAGGTGCCCGGCTGCGCGAGGTTCAGGTCGAAGACGCTGCGCAGCTTGCCTTTCATCGCGTTCTCCGGCGCCAACTGGCTGCCGTCGGGCGCCGACACCACCAGGTTCTCGAGGCCGAGCGGCATGTGGTTGAAGAAGAAGAGGTCGTTGGAGACCGCCGCGTCGACCGTGATCCAGTCGGCCTTGGACAGCACGGTGCTCGACGGCACGAGGAAGAGGTTGTGCGCCTGGATGGCGGTGGTGACGAAGGCCAGCCCGAGGGCGAGGTGGCGAAGGGAAGGGAGCTTCATGACGAGGAAGGGAAAGGGGGTTTCAAGGCTTGGACTGGAGCCGGACCTTGCCGAGCTCGCTGCTGCCGGCGACCTGCAGCGCGTCGGACGACGCGAGCGGCCACTGGAAGGGCAGGCTGACGATCTCGCGGCCGCCGCTCTCGCGGGCCGCCTCGACGAAGAGCTTGTAGGCGCCGGGTTCCAGCTTGGGCAGCGCGGGGCTGCCTTCGACGATGTTCAGTTGCTGCACGCCCGCCGGCCGGGTCGCGCTGCTGACGCCGTCGACCGGCATCTGCAGGTCGCGGCCGGTGCGGCGCCACCATTGGCGCAGGTCCTTGAGCCACTTGCTGCCTTCGCCTTCGGCGTTGCCCCGGGTGCGCTGGTCGTACCAGACCGCCAGCGTCGCGGCCACCGACTGGTCGGGCCGCTCGATCCAGGCGGCGACGTAGGGGCGGTGGTATTCGGCCACGTCGAGGCGCGGCACCTCGATGTCGAGGGACAGACCGGCCGCGAAGGCCGGTGCGCCGGCCAGGGCGGCCAGCGCGAGGGAATAGCGAACTTGCACGAAGGATCCTCAGAGGGTCAGTGGATGAAAAGCAGCATCAGGAGCAGCGGCAGCACCAGCCCCATCCCGACCATCGGCCAGGTGAAGGGCCGGCGGCCGGCGTGCATCTTGAGAATGAAGAGGCCGGTGATCGAGAAGACCAGCGCCGCGCCGGCGAAGAGGTCGATGAACCAGCTCCAGGCGGCGCCGGTGTTGCGGCCCTTGTGCAGGTCGTTGGCGTAGGAGAGCCAGCCGCGGTCGGTGCGTTCGTATTCGATCTGGCCGTCGGACGGATCGAGCCGCAGCCAGGCGTCGCCGCCGGGCCGTGGCAGCGACAGGTAGATCTCGGCGTCGCTCCATTCGGCCAGGCGGCCGGCGGTGTCGACGTCCCAGTGGGAACGGATCCAGGCTTGCAGCGCGGGTGGCAGCTCGGCCTTGCCCTTGTGGTCGCGGGCCTGCGCCAGCGGTGCGGCCAGGCTCCGGCGCACGGCATCGTCGATCGTGCCGGTGCGTGAGCTGACCTTGGGATGCGCCTCGATGCCGGCGGCGTGGTTGAGCGTGAAGCCGGTGACGCTGAAGAGGATCATCCCGACCAGGCAGAGCGCCGAGCTGACCCAATGCCACTCATGCAGGGTCTTGAGCCACCAGGCGCGGCGTCGGTTGTCGGGTGTGGCGGCATTCATCAGCGCCGCGGATTCTAGCTTTCAAATGAGAATGAATTTCATTTACATCCAGGCCGCGGGCGAAAAAAAGCGGGGACGTGCCCCGCTTCATCGAACCTGGCGCTGCGCCTACTCGAGCTCGCCCATCTGCGATTGCAGGTAGTTCTGCAGGCCGACCTTGCCGACCAGGTCGATCTGGGTTTCCAGGAAGTCGATGTGTTCCTCGGTGTCGTCGAGGATCTCCTGCAGCAGGTCGCGTGAGACGTAGTCGCGGACCGATTCGCAATAGGCCATGCCGTCCTTGATGGTGGCCTGGGCGCCGGTCTCGGCGCGCAGGTCGCAGGCGAGGATTTCGGGCACGTCTTCGCCGACGTTGAGCTTGGCGAGGTCCTGCAGGTTCGGCAGGCCGTCGAGCATGAAGATGCGGCTCATGAGCTTGTCGGCGTGCTTCATCTCGCCGATCGACTCCTCGTATTCCTTCTTGGCCAGCTTGTCGAGGCCCCAGTGCTTGAGCATCCGGTAGTGCAGGAAGTACTGGTTGATCGCGGTCAGCTCGTTCTTGAGCTGCGCCTGCAGGTGGCCGATGACTTGTGGGTCGCCCTTCATGGTATTTCCTTATTGTTGAGAGGGTCGATTGTCGGTGCGGCCGCGCCGCTTCGCCAAGCAAACCCATGCAGGAACGGTCTGGATGCGGGTGAGGGTGATAGGTGTTCGTATTCGTCCGGTAACGTGCGGGACCGATAGTCCGGTGCCTGGTTTTTCATAGCACATTACTATCGACAACAGGCGATTGGTAGTTATACTAATCACTCGCACATTTCATCAGCCACCAAGGAAACCGCATGTCCCTGATCAATACCCAAGTCAAGCCTTTCAAGACCGAGGCCTATCACAACGGCAAGTTCGTGCCCGTGACGCAGGACACGCTCAAAGGCAAGTGGTCGGTCCTGATCTTCATGCCCGCCGCCTTCACCTTCAACTGCCCGACCGAAGTCGAAGACGCTGCCGACAACTATCCCGAATTCCAGAAGGCCGGTGCCGAGGTCTACATCGTCACCACCGACACGCATTTCTCGCACAAGGTCTGGCACGAGACCTCGCCGGCGGTCGGCAAGGCCAAGTTCTTCCTGGTCGGCGATCCGACGCACCAACTGACCAACGCCTTCGACGTGCACATCGCCGAAGAGGGCCTGGCACTGCGCGGCACCTTCATCATCAATCCGGACGGCGTCATTAAGACGATGGAAGTGCATTCCAACGAGATCGCCCGCGACGTGAAGGAAACCCTGCGCAAGCTCAAGGCCGCGCAATACACGGCCGCTCACCCGAACGAAGTCTGCCCCGCCAAGTGGAACGAAGGCGCCAAGACGATCGCCCCGTCCTTCGACCTGGTCGGCAAGATCTAAGTCGCGTTCGCTGCCCAAGCCCGGGCGCGCCTGCACCCGGGCTTTTTTGTTTCCCATCGCATTTGAAGAAGAGAGAGTTCACCATGCTCGACGCCGGCACCAAGTCCCAATTGAAAAGCTATCTCGACCGCATCTCGCAACCGGTGGAGATCGTCGCTTCGCTCGACGACAGCGAGGCGTCGGGTGAACTGCAGTCGCTGCTGAAGGACGTCGCCGAATCGTCGGCGCTGGTGACCGTCACCGAGAGCCGCGACGACGGGCACCGCAAGCCTTCGTTCTCGATCAACCGGCCCGGCGAGAATCACGGCCCGCGCTTCGCGGGCCTGCCGATGGGCCATGAATTCACGTCGCTCGTGCTGGCGCTGCTGCAGGTCGGCGGCTATCCGCCCAAGGTCGAGGACGAGGTGCTCCAGCAGATCCGTGCGCTCGACGGCGACTTCGACTTCGAGATCTACATCTCGCTCACCTGCCACAACTGCCCGGACGTGGTGCAGGCGCTCAACCTGATGGCGATCCAGAACCCGCGCATCCGCACGACCATGATCGACGGTTCGCTGTTCCAGGACGAGGTCAAGGAGCGCCAGATCATGGCGGTGCCGACCGTCTTCCTCAACGGCACCGAATTCGACCAGGGCCGCATGAGCCTGGAAGAGATCCTCGCCAAGATCGACACCAGCGGCGTCGAGCGCGAAGCGAAGAAGATCGCCGCCAAGGACCCGTTCGACGTGCTGATCGTCGGCGGCGGCCCGGCCGGTGCCGCGGCCGCCGTGTATGCGGCACGCAAGGGCATCCGCACCGGCGTGGCGTCGGAGCGCTTCGGCGGCCAGGTGCTCGACACCATGGGCATCGAGAACTTCATCTCGATCAAGGAGACCGAAGGGCCGAAGTTCGCGCTCGCGCTCGAGGAGCACGTGCGCCACTACGACGTCGACATCATGAACCTGCAGCGTGCCGCCGCGCTGGTGCCGGGCGACGAGTTCATCGAGATCAAGCTCGAGAGCGGTGCCTCGCTGAAGAGCCGCTCGGTGGTGATCTCGACCGGCGCGCGCTGGCGCAACATCAACGTGCCGGGCGAGCACGAATACAAGAACAAGGGCGTGGCCTACTGCCCGCATTGCGACGGCCCGCTGTTCAAGGGCAAGCGCGTCGCGGTGATCGGCGGCGGCAACTCGGGCGTCGAGGCCGCGATCGACCTGGCCGGCATCGTCGGCCACGTGACCCTGATCGAGTTCGACACCGCCTTGCGCGCCGACGCGGTGCTGCAGCGCAAGCTGCGCAGCCTGGGCAACGTCGATGTCATCGTGAACGCGCAGACCTCCGAGATCACCGGCGACGGCCAGAAGGTCGACGGCCTGGTCTACAAGGACCGCGCCAGCGGCGAGAGCCGCACGGTGCCGCTCGAAGGCGTGTTCATCCAGATCGGCCTGGTGCCCAACACCGACTGGCTTAAGGGCACGGTCGAGTTGTCCCGGCACGGCGAGATCGTGGTTGACAGCAAGGGCCAGACCTCGGTGCCCGGCGTCTTCGCGGCGGGGGATGCCACCACGGTGCCCTTCAAGCAGATCATCATCGCGGCCGGCGACGGCGCGAAGGCGGCGCTGAGCGCCTTCGACCACCTGATCCGGACCACGGCGCCGGCAGAAGAAGCGGTCGCCGCCTGAAGACCGGCCCGGCCCGGCGGCTGACTCAATACGTCAGCCGCTCCGGCCGCAGCTCCTGCAGGATGGTGGTCGCGATCTCCTCGATCGACTTGGTGGTGGTCGACAGCCAGCGGATGCCGCCGCGCCGCATCATCGCCTCGGCCTCGCTGACCTCGTTGCGGCAGTTCTCGAGGCTCGCGTAGCGCGAGTTCGGCCGGCGCTCGTTGCGGATCTCGGCCAGCCGCTCCGGCTGGATGGTCAGGCCGAAGATCTTCTTGCGGTGCGGCAGCAGCGCCGGCGGCAGTTGCCGCCGGTCGAAGTCTTCCGGGATGAGCGGGTAGTTGGCGGCCTTCAGCCCGTGCTGCATGGCCAGGTAGAGCGAAGTCGGCGTCTTGCCGCTGCGGCTCACGCCGACCAGGATCACGTCGGCGCCCTCGAGGTCGCGGTTGCTCTGGCCGTCGTCGTGGGCCAGGCTGAAGTCGATGGCGGCGATGCGGGCGTCGTATTCCTTGCTCTTGCTGACGTCGACGAAGCGGCCGATGCGGTGGTTCGACTTCATGTTCAGCTCGATCTCGAGCGGTCGCACGAAGGTCCCGAACATGTCGAGCAGGATGCCCTTGCAGCCGGTCTCGATCACCTCCAGCACTTCCATGTTGGCCAGCGTGGTGAAGACGATCGGCCGCTGGTTCTCGATCTCGGCCGTGTGATTGATGCGGCGGACTGCCTGGTGGGCCTTGTCGACCGTGTCGGTGAAGGGCAGGCGCACGTGCCGGGGCTTCATCTCGAACTGGGCCAGGACGGCATTGCCGAAGGTTTCGGCGGTGATGCCGGTGCCATCGGAGACGAAGAAAACGGTGCGTGCATGCATGATTTGGCGGCCTTGTCCTGCGGCACGCCGGCTCGGGGCGCGCCTACAATTCGGCCGATTATCGGGAATGTGCACGCTGTTGCGAGCGCTTCCTCGGACAGAATCCGCTTGTCCGCACCCATTCCTCCTTGCACTTCATGCATTCCATGCAGGCCCGTTCGACGCCCAGAACCACGACAACGATCGCGTCGCGCCGCCTGTATCCGGCACCCGTTTCAACTTCTGGAGCTTTCCCATGTCTGCACTCTTCGAAGCGACCGCCCTGGTCGTACCGTTCGAACAACTGAGGATGACCGACGTCGAGTCGGTCGGCGGCAAGAACGCCAGCCTCGGCGAAATGATTTCCCAGTTGCCCGAGGGCGTGCGCGTGCCGACCGGTTTCGCGACCACGGCCCATGCCTTCCGCCAGTTCCTGGCGCATGACGGCCTGGCCGACAAGATCTCGGCCCGGCTGGCCAAGCTCGACACCGAGGACGTGCGCGCGCTGGCCGTGGCCGGCGCCGAGATCCGCGGCATGGTCGAGGCCCAGCCCTTCCCGGCAGACCTGCAGAAGGCGATCGCCGATGCCTTCGCCAAGCTGTCGGCCGGCAACCCGCAGGCCAGCTTCGCGGTGCGCTCCTCGGCCACCGCCGAAGACCTGCCCGACGCGTCCTTCGCCGGCCAGCAGGAAACCTTCCTCAACGTGGTCGGCATCGAGGACGTGCTGCACAAGATGAAGGAGGTCTTCGCCTCGCTCTACAACGACCGCGCGATCAGCTACCGCGTGCACAAGGGCTTCGCCCACGACGTGGTGGCCCTGTCCGCCGGCGTGCAGCGCATGGTGCGCAGCGACCTCGGCGCCGCCGGCGTGATGTTCACGATCGACACCGAATCGGGCTTCGACGAGGTGGTCTTCATCACCTCCAGCTACGGCCTGGGCGAGACGGTGGTGCAGGGCGCGGTCAACCCGGACGAGTTCTATGTCCACAAGCCGACCCTGCGCGCCGGCAAGCGCGCGGTGATCCGCCGCAACCTCGGCTCCAAGCTGATCCAGATGGAATTCGCCAGCGCCGCCGAGAAGGCGGCCAGCGGCAAGCTGGTCAAGACCACCGACGTGCCGGCCGAACAGCGCAACCGCTATTCGCTGACCGATTCCGACGTCGAGCAATTGGCCAGGTACGCGCTGGTGATCGAGGAGCACTACGGCCGCCCGATGGACATCGAGTGGGGCAAGGACGGCACCGACGGCCATCTCTACATCCTGCAGGCGCGCCCGGAGACGGTGAAGAGCCAGCAGCAGGGCAAGGCCGAACAGCGCTACAAGCTGCTGGGCCGCGGCGCGATCCTGGCCGAAGGCCGGGCGATCGGCCAGAAGATCGGCACCGGCCCGGTCCGGCTGGTCCACAGCATCAGCGAGATGGACAAGGTGCAGGCCGGCGACGTGCTGGTCACCGACATGACCGACCCGAACTGGGAACCGGTGATGAAGCGCGCCTCGGCGATCGTCACCAACCGCGGTGGCCGGACCTGCCACGCCGCCATCATCGCCCGCGAACTGGGCATCCCGGCGGTGGTCGGCTGCGGCGACGCCACCGACCTGCTCAAGGACGGCACGCTGGTCACCGTGAGCTGCGCCGAGGGCGACACCGGCTTCATCTACGACGGCCTGCTCGAGACCGAGGTGACCGAGGTGCAGCGCGGCGAGATGCCCGACATCGACTTGAAGATCATGATGAACGTCGGCAACCCGCAACTGGCCTTCGATTTCGCGCAGCTGCCGAACCACGGCGTCGGCCTGGCGCGGCTCGAGTTCATCATCAACAACAACATCGGCGTGCATCCGAAGGCGATCCTCGACTATCCGAACGTCGATGCCGACCTCAAGAAGGCGGTCGAGTCGGTGGCCCGCGGCCACGCCTCGCCGCGCGCGTTCTACGTCGACAAGGTGGCCGAAGGCATCGCGACCATCGCCGCCGCCTTCTGGCCGAAGCCGGTGATCGTGCGGCTGTCGGACTTCAAGTCGAACGAATACCGCAAGCTGATCGGCGGCAGTCGCTACGAGCCGGAAGAAGAGAACCCGATGCTCGGCTTCCGCGGCGCCGCCCGCTACCTGAGCGAGGACTTCCGCGAAGCGTTCGAGATGGAATGCGAGGCGCTCAAGCGGGTGCGCGGCGACATGGGCCTGACCAACGTGCAGATCATGGTGCCCTTCGTGCGCACGCTCGGCCAGGCCGAGCGCGTGACCGGCCTCCTGGGCGTGCATGGCCTGAAGCGCGGCGAGAACGAACTCAAGCTGATCATGATGTGCGAGGTGCCGAGCAACGCGGTGCTGCCCGAGGAGTTCCTGAAGTTCTTCGACGGCTTCTCGATCGGCTCGAACGACCTGACCCAGCTGACGCTGGGCCTGGACCGCGATTCCGGCCTGGAACTGCTGGCCGCCGACTTCGACGAGCGCGACCCGGCGGTCAAGGCCTTGCTGGCGAAGGTCATCAAGGCGTGCAAGGACCAGGGCAAGTACGTCGGCATCTGCGGCCAGGGTCCCAGCGACCACCCGGACTTCGCGCTCTGGCTGGCGGAGCAGGGTATCGAATCGATCTCGCTCAATCCGGACAGCGTGATCGACACCTGGAAACAGCTGGCCGGCCGGTGAGCCGCGGGCGCGGCGGTCCTGTGACCGCTGCGCAACGACTTTGGTCACGGCGGCAGCTTAATTCTTCGGTATTCAGGTTTTAGATTGCAACCAAATGCAATCTTTGCTGGCAAACTCGAAGGCCTTCGGGAAGTGCCACGGGCAGGCATTTCCTGCGGCTACGCGTCGAGGAAGCCATGATTCTTGTCAAAACTGAAGCCGGGCAACGGGTGCTCAAGGACCGCTCGGTCCCGTTGACCCCGCGTCAGCGCAGCGCATTCATTCTTTGCGATGGCAAGCGGACGATGGAAGAAGTGCTGCAAGCAGCGATGGGCGTCACCCGCGAGGACATCGAAAGGCTGATCGAGCTGGACCTGCTCGGTCCGGTCGGCGGCGGCAAGCTTCCGGTCGCCAGGCCGGTGGCCGCGGCGGCCGCGCCCGTGCCGGCGCCGGTGCCGGCCGC